>JAEWLQ010000112.1 GCA_023457495.1 Pseudomonadota bacterium | reverse complement strand
CCCATCAACAACACCGCCAGCGACCTGTCCTCCGCGGCACTGAAAACGCCGCCCGAACCGGGCGCGGCGGCCGCGCCGGGGCGCCTGGCCGCGGATCTTCATTCCGACTGCGCGCTGCGGTTGATAGGCAACGCGCCGGCGATGCACAAGGTGCGCGATCTCATCGCGCGCGTGGCGCCCACCGAATCGACCGTGCTCATCTGCGGCGAGAGCGGTTGCGGCAAGGAGCTGGTGGCCGAGTCCATCCACGCGATGAGTCCGCGGGCTCACAAACCTTTCGTCGCGATCAACTGCGCGGCGATTCCGGCGACGTTGATCGAGGCGGAGCTGTTCGGTCACGAACGCGGCAGTTTCACCGGCGCGATGCGCACGCGCGAGGGCGTGTTCGAGCGCGCGAGCGGCGGAACGCTGCTGCTCGACGAGATCACCGAGATGCCGCTCGACCTGCAATCGCGCCTGCTGCGCGTGCTCGAGACCAAGCGGCTCAACCGCGTCGGCGGATCGAGCGACCTGGAAGTCGACGTACGCGTCATCGCGTCTACCAATCGCTCGCCTTCGCTGGCGTTCGCGGAGGGACGGCTGCGCGAAGACATCTATTACCGGCTGGCCGTGGTCACGGTGCAGCTGCCGCCGTTGCGGGAGCGCGGCGATGACATCCTCGTGCTCGCGGAATTCTTCCTCTCTGAGCTCAACCTGCGCAACGGGACGAACAAGCGGCTCTCCGAGTCGCTGCGCACACGTTTCATGAGGCACTCGTGGCCCGGCAATGTGCGCGAGCTGCGCAACGCGGTCGAACGCGCCTACATCCTGTGTGACGGCGAGTTGGACCTGAGTGAGCAGGAAATGCCTACGCTGCGACACGGCGGAGTCGGGTCGACGGGGGGTGAGGGGGACGTGGTTAATGTCGCCATTGGTGCGACGCTCGACGAGGTCGAACGAACCTTCATCCTCGCGACGCTGCGCCATTTCGAGGGCGATAAGAGACGCGCGGCCGACGTGCTCGGTTGCAGTCTGAAGACTCTGTACAACAAGTTGCACGCGTACGAACGTGCCCGGCCGACGGGCGTGAACTAGCAAGGAGACAGCGATATGGGATTCATTCTGTGGTTGGTCATCGGCGGTGTCATCGGTTGGCTCGCCAGTCTCGTCATGAAACGTGATGCCAATCAGGGCATCTTCCTGAACATCGTCGTGGGTATCGTCGGCGCACTGCTCGGCGGCTGGCTCATCAGCCCGCTGGTGGGAGCGGGGACGATCAACCAGGGCGAAATCAGCGTCGGAAGCTTGTTCGTTTCCTTCCTCGGCGCAGTGGTACTGCTCGCGATCGTCAACCTGATCACCCGCAAGCGGGTGCGCTGAGCGCGCATCCCGCTCCCCGGATGTCGATGCCGCCGGCGGCCCTCACGACGCCCTCCCGCGTGTGATAGCCGACGTCTTCGACATCCGGGTTTCCATCGCAGAGCTGGCGCTGCGCGGCACGCTGGTCTACTGGCTGCTGTTCCTCATTTTCCGCTTCGTCCTGCGTCGCGACGTCGGCGCGGTCGGCATCGCCGACATCCTGCTGCTGGTGATCGTGGCGGACGCGGCGCAGAACGCCATGTCGGGCGGATACACCACGTTTTCCGAGGGCGCGATCCTCGTGCTCACGATCGTCGCGTGGAACTGGCTGCTCGACTGGCTCTCGTTCCGCTATGCACTGGTGCGCCGCTTCGCGCATCCGCGCCGTCTCACCCTGGTGAAGGCGGGGGTCGTGCAGCGGCAGAACATGCGGCGCGAGTTCGTCACGCTGGAGGAACTTCACGAGAAGCTCCGCGAGCAGGGGATCGAGAAGGTTTCGGATGTGAAGGCCGCGTACCTCGAGGGAGACGGTCAGATCAGCGTCATCCACATGTCCAAAGAAGATTCGCCGCGCGGAGCTCGTAAGGGCGGTCCACCCGGCGCCGGCTGACACGCGGCGGCTAACTCAGTCTTTTCTCACCCGGCACCCACAAGCTGCACCTACCAGGCTTCGGAGCGCAGGCTCGCGAGGACGACGGTGATGCGGTCGTGGGACTGGGGTGGGGCGAGCTCGGGGGCGATGGCCATCACCAAGGGGGGTGTGTCGCCGTGCGCGGGTTCGAGGGCGAAGATGATGTCGTCATCGGGGTCGACGACGAACAGCTGGCCTTTCTGTACGAAGGCAATTGCGCGTCCCGGCGCGACGCCGGAATAGACTTCATCGGCTACCTCGGGGGGTAGATCGATGTGCACCGCGGCGATGTCGCGGTCGACGTCGCCGCTCGCGAATTGCAGCGCGCCGATTGCGGCGACAGACGGAAGTACTCGACGAATCCCTGGTTTCACGACGGGATACTGCGGCCCCCGGTGTTGCGCTGCCTTCGGACCGCGCATTTGGCCGCTGTAGGCAAGCGCCGCATGCAGTCCGCCCCGCCCGTGCCATAATTTGCGCGGATGGAAGACGAAGGAAAGTTAGTCCGCTGGTTCAGCTCGATCGATTGGATCCAGGCCGGCACCCGCACGCTCGGCATATTGATCGTCACCGGCATCCTCATCTTCATCGCGCGCCGCCTCATCACCGGCTTCGAGAGATTCACCGCCAAACACGCGGACGACATCGACTCACGGCGCCGTGCCGCCACCGTGAGCCTGGTGCTCCACAAGACCACGACGTTCATCCTGACGGCGCTCGCCACGCTCGCGATCCTGAACACGGTCGGCATTTCGATCATGCCGTTCCTCGCGACCGCCGGCGTCGCCGGCATCGCGATCGCATTCGGCGCCCAGACGCTCGTGAAGGACTTCCTGCGCGGGTTTTTTCTCGTGGCGGAGAACCAGATCCGGCAGGGGGACGCGGTCGAGATCGCCGGCAAGGCCGGCGTGGTCGAAAATCTGACGCTGCGTTACGTGCAGTTGCGTGACTTCCAGGGCAACGTGCACTTCGTGCCCAACGGCGAGATCGGGGTGGTGACGAACTCCAGCCGCACGTACGCATTCGCGGTGATGGACGTCATCATCGCGGTGGATCAGGAAATTGCGCCGGTCGTCGATGCGATGCGCGAGATCGGCATCCAGATGCGTGCGCACGCCGAATGGGGGCCGCGGATCCTCGATGAACTCGAGCTTTCCGGCATAGAAACCTGGAACGAGCGCGGCATCACGCTGCGCGCGCGGTTTCGCGTGCCGGCCGTCGATCAGGGCCCGGTGCGCCGTGAATTCCTGTTGCGGCTCAAGTGTGTGTTCGACCAGCGCAAGATCCGCCAGCCGCAAATGAAGGTGAACCTGATCGGTCCCGGACCTGCCGAGGCGCAATGACCCGAGGAGTGAGCGGGCGGGCCCCGGCCGCCCGGCACTGCGGTCCGTG
>JAEWLQ010000111.1 GCA_023457495.1 Pseudomonadota bacterium | reverse complement strand
ACCTGCCGGACGCGGACTCTGCGTCCTCGTGCGCAGGCTCGATGAGTCCCGGCGCCGCGAACCTTGCACGGCATGGACGGTGCACATGCGATGGGGCTTCGCGTACGCGGCGCATCCGGCGTCCGCGCAAGGCACCGAGCCGGCAAACGACTCCCTCAGCCCGCGTTAGGCGCCCCTCCAGAATGGCAGAGACAGATAACCCGCCCCCACGGCCGGCGGACTAAGAACCTTGCGCACCCAACAACTGGAGTGCGCCGCGGGAGCGACACCCCATCGCATGGGCGCCGGCCATGCCGTCTACGCTGACCCAACATCGCCGGGACTCATCGAGCCCCATGAGGTCTGTCCCCGTTTGCTAGGAAATGGGGAATGTCCCCATTAAAGCGCATCGATTTTGGCGGCGCAGATGAAATCGTTTTCGTGCAGGCCGCCGATGGCGTGGGTCTGGTAGCGGATGCGCGCGTAGCCCCAGCCGCATTCGATGTCGGGATGGTGATCCTCGACGTTCGCGATGTGCGCTACTGCATTCACGAAGCTCATCGCGCGATAGAAATCCGGGAACTTGAACTCGCGCTTGATCGCTTTCCCGTCTTCGACGATTTTCCAGCCGTCCTTATCGCTGCTCACGAGCCGGCTCAGCATGCGCTTCGCCTCCTCGGGGGTCAGCGCGCTCACGCCGCCGTGGCAGGGCACGCACTTCTTGTTGATCAGGGTGTCGTCGTTGCTGCCGATGCTCGTCATACGACCTCCGCGGTGGTGGCGACGTCGTCCTTGCGCGCATATCGCCGCGCGACGTACTGCTCCACGAGCTCCTGGAATTCCTCGGCGATGCGCTCGCCCTTGAGCGTCGGGCCTTTCTCGCCGTCGATATACACGGGCGCCACCGGCCGCTCGCCCGTGCCGGGTAGCGAGATGCCGATGTTCGCGTGTTTGCTCTCGCCCGGACCATTCACCACGCAGCCCATGACCGCAACCGTCATGTCTTCCACGCCTTCGTAGGACTTGCGCCATTCCGGCATGCGGTGCCGGATGTGGGACTGGATCGACTGCGCGAGTTCCTGGAAATACGTGCTCGTCGTCCGGCCGCAGCCGGGGCAGGCCACCACCATCGGGATGAACGAACGCAGGCCCATGGTCTGCAGGATCTCCTGCGCGACGATCACCTCGTTCGTGCGATCGCCGCCGGGTTCGGGCGTGAGCGACACCCGGATCGTGTCGCCGATGCCTTCCTGCAGCAGCACGGACATGCCGGCGGTCGAGGCGACGATGCCCTTGCTGCCCATGCCGGCCTCGGTGAGGCCGAGATGCAGTGGATAGTCACAGCGCGCGGCGAGCCGGCGGTAGATAGCGATGAGATCCTGAACGCCGGATACCTTGGCGGAGAGGATGATGCGATCGCGCGGCAGGCCCAGCTCGACCGCCTTCGATGCGCTTTCGAGCGCCGACGCGACCACCGCCTCGCGCATGATCTCCTGCGCGGAAAGCGGCTCCGGACGCGCATTGTTCTCGTCCATCATGCGCGTGAGCAGTTCCTGGTCGAGCGAGCCCCAGTTGACGCCGATGCGCACGGGCTTCCCGTAGCGGCAAGCGAGCTCGATCATCTCCGCGAACTGCGGATCGCGCTTGCTCCCGCGTCCGACATTGCCCGGGTTGATGCGGTACTTGGCGAGCGCCTCGGCGCATTCGGGATGCTCGCGCAGTAGTTTGTGCCCGTTGAAATGGAAGTCGCCGATGATCGGCACGCCGACGCCGAGCTGCGCGAGTCGGTCGCGGATCGGCGCGACGGCGGCCGCCGCCGCGGCCTCGTTCACGGTGATGCGCACGAGCTCCGAGCCGGCGCGCGCCAGTGCCTTGATCTGCTGCACCGTGCCTTCGATGTCGGCGGTGTCGGTATTGGTCATCGACTGCACGACGATCGGTGCGGAGCTGCCGACCGCGACGCGTCCGACGCGCACCGTCAGGGTCTGCCGGCGCGGATGACTCATGGCGCGGCCGGACCCGGCAGACGCGCCGACTGCCACGCGGTCATCTGCCAGCGCCCGTCCTTCCACAGCCAGACGTCCAGGTAAGCCAGTTCGAGATCGAGCGGCTGACCCTTGTCCGAAACGGTGACCTTCGCGTGGCCGCGGATGATGCCGACGTCGCCCTTGATGCGAAGGCTCTGGATGTCGGCCTTCATCGCGAGGTAATCGAGCTTGCCGCTCGTAAGGGACTCGATGAACGAATTCTTGGTGTCGAACACGCCGTTCGAATGCGTGTACTCGAGTGCGTCGTCGAGCAGCCGGTCGAGCGTCTTCGGGTCCGCGTTCACGTTCGCTTCGAATCGTTCCAGTTCGGCCGCGCGCAACGCCGCCGCGCGCGTGTCTCCGGTGGATGTGTCGTTTGCGAACAAAGGCGCAGACGCCATTGAGACGACTGCAAAAAGAACCGTCGCTAACGCGTTGCGGCGAGTGGACATCCGAATTCTCGCTGGGCCGGCCGGGAAGGGGCTGCTATGATGCCACCCGTTCGCCAATTGACCAGACTCTGTCCGAGAGACCCCTCACGGGGCGCCGAAGGCGCAAGTTTCCGCCCGGAAACGCTCAGGCAAAAGAACGGCAGGGTCTGACGGCGAGCTCTGGAGAGCGATGGCAGGGCTTCGGCCGCTGTCATCCACCGAAGGGGTGCGGTTCGCGGCGGTTTCGACCAGCCGGAGCCCGATCTCTCAGGTCCAAAGGACAGAGGGGCGGCAGGGGGAGGCATCTTCCCCTGCCGCCTTTTTTATTTCTGGACGCCAGGCGGTGCTTCCGAGGAGAGATTCTTGGGCAGACGCACACCTTTATATGACCTGCACGTCGCGCTCGGCGCCCGCATGGTCGACTTCGGCGGCTGGGACATGCCGGTCAACTACGGCTCGCAGATCGAGGAGCACCACGCGGTGCGGCGCGACGCGGGCGTGTTCGACGTCTCGCACATGTGCGTGATCGACGCGCGCGGCGCGCGGGTCCGCGACTTCCTCTCGCGCCTGCTGGCCAACGACGTCGCCAAGCTCACCACCCCCGGCAAGGCGCTCTACAGCTGCATGCTCAACGAGCAGGGCGGCGTGCTCGACGACCTGATCGTCTATTTCCAGACCGAGTCATTCTTCCGCATCGTCGTGAACGCCGGCACGCGCGACAAGGATCTCGCGTGGATGCGCCAGGTCGCCGCGCCGTTCGGCGTCGAGCTCACCGAGCGAACCGATCTCGCGATGGTGGCCGTGCAGGGGCCGAACGCGCGCGCGAAGGCCGCCGAACTACTTCCGGCGGAACATCGCGCGGCCGCGCTCGCGCTCGAAGCATTCACCGGCCGGGCCTTCGCCATGCAGGACGGCAGCGAGTGGTTCGTTGCCCGCACCGGTTACACCGGCGAAGACGGCTTCGAGATCATGCTGCCCGCCGCGCAGGCCGAGCGCGTGTGGAAAGAGCTCAACGCCCGCGGCGTGAAGTCCGCTGGCCTCGGCGCCCGCGACACGCTGCGCCTCGAAGCGGCGATGAACCTCTACGGCAACGACATGGACGAGAGCCAGAACCCGCTCGAGTCCGGGCTCGCCTGGACCGTGTCCTTCGACAACCCCGCGCGCGACTTCATCGGCCGCAAGGCGCTCGAGGCACTCAAGGCCGCGGGCCTCGGACGCAAGCTCGTCGCCCTCGTGCTCGAGGATCGCGGCGTGTTGCGCGGACACCAGAAGGTCATCGTCGACGGGCAGGCCGGATCCGAAGGTGAAATCACCAGCGGCACCTTCTCCCCGACGATGGAGAAATCGATCGCGCTGGCGCGTGTGCCGCGCGATGTCGGCGCCACCGTCCAGGTCGACGTGCGCGGCAAACTACTCAAGGCCCGTGTCGTGAAGGCGCCGTTCGTGCGCCACGGCAAGGTCCTGGTCAACTAGATAAATATTCAGCGGAGCACAAGAATGAGCAGCAACATCCCGGCCGATCTCAAGTACACGAAGTCCCACGAGTGGATCCGCACGCTCGCGGACGGCAACCTCGAGGTCGGCATCACCGATCACGCGCAGGGCGCGCTCGGCGACCTGGTGTTCGTCGACGTGCCGGAGGCCGGCAAGCAGGTCGGCGCCGGCGACAGCTTCGCGGTGGTCGAGTCGGTCAAGGCAGCCTCCGACGTGTATTCGCCGGCGGCGGGTTCGGTGATCGAGGGCAACGCCGCGCTCGGCAGTCAGCCCGAGCTCATCAATTCCGAGCCCTACGGCGCGGGCTGGATCATGCGCCTGAAGCCGTCCGGCACGCCGAACGGCCTGCTGTCCGCCGAGGAATACACGGCGCATCTCGCCGCGGAGGGTTGAGTCATGCCGTTCATTCCGCACACGCCCGGTGAAATCGAGCAGATGCTCGGTGAGATCGGCGCGAAGTCGATAGAAGATCTCTTCGACGAGATCCCGAAGGATCTGCGCATCGAGTCGCTCGCCGGCATTCCGGCGGCGCTCAATGAAATGCAGGTCGGCCGGTTGATGTCGGCGCGCGCGAGCCAGGACGGCACGCCGCTCAACTTCATCGGGGCCGGTGCGTACGAGCATCACATCCCCTCCGCCGTGTGGGCGATCACCACGCGCGGCGAGTTCTACAGCGCCTACACGCCGTACCAGGCGGAAGCTTCGCAGGGCACGCTGCAGCTCATCTACGAATACCAGACGATGATTTCCTCGCTGACCGGCATGGAAGTCTCGAACGCCTCGCTGTACGACGGCGGCTCGGCCGTGGCCGAAGCCTCGCTGATGGCGATCCGCGCGCACCGCAAATCCAAGTCGCAGCGCATCCTCGTGCCGACCACCGTGAATCCGAACTACCGCAAGGTCGCCGTGGCCACCGCAAGCGGGCAGGGCGTGCGGTTCGAGGAAGTCCCGTGCCCGCGCGGCGCCATCGCCGTCGCGGATCTCGCGAAGTACCAGGGCGAGGACGTCACCGCGATCGTGATCCAGCAGCCGAACTTCTTCGGCCAGCTCGAGGACGTCGACGCCCTCACGGACTGGGCGCATGCGCACGGCATCATGGTCATCGCCTCGGTGAACCCGACGTCGCTCGGCATTCTCAAGCCGCCTGGCGAGTGGGGCACGAAGGGCGCGGACATCGCTTGCGGCGATTGCCAGCCGCTAGGCGTGCCGCTGTCTTCCGGCGGCCCGTACGCGGGCTTTCTCACGACGCGGATGGAATACGTGCGCCAGATGCCGGGCCGCATCGTCGGCCGCACCGTGGACCTCAACGGCAAGCAGGGCTTCGCGCTCACGCTGCAGGCGCGCGAGCAGCACATCCGCCGCGGCAAGGCGACCTCGAACATCTGCACGAACCAGGGATTGCTGGTCACGGCCGCGACTATCTACCTCAGCCTCGTCGGTCCGGAAGGACTGGCGCGCGTCGCCAATGAATCTCACCAGCGCACCAACGAACTCGTCGCCGCGCTGACTCGCGTGAAAGGTGTAAAGCTGGCGTTCGAAGGACCGCGCTTCCACGAAGCCGTCCTGCAGCTCGACCGCCCGGTCGCGCCAGTCGTCGCCGAGCTCGCGCGCCGCGGCATCGTCGCGGGCTTCGATCTCTCGAACGACTATCCAGAGCTCGGCAACGCGCTGCTCGTCTGCGCGACCGAGACGCGCACGCCGGCCGACATCAAGGCCTACGCCGATGCGCTCGCCGAAACGCTCAAGGCCGCCGTGCGCGCCGCCTGAGGAACCACCATGGCAATGCTCAAACATCCCGAAAAGATCATCTTCGAATACTCGCGCCCGGGACGCGGCGCGTATGCGCAGTGGCCGACCGAACAGGGCACGGCGAATGAAACGGCCGCCGACATCCCCGCAAATCTGCGCCGCAAGAAAGCCGCGTTGCTGCCGGAAGTCAGCGAGCTCGAAGTGGTGCGCCACTTCACGCGCCTCTCGCAGCTCAATTTCTCCATCGACACGCACTTCTATCCACTCGGCTCGTGCACGATGAAA
The DNA here is from genome assembly GCA_023457495.1 of Pseudomonadota bacterium. Classification (GTDB taxonomy): domain Bacteria; phylum Pseudomonadota; class Gammaproteobacteria; order Steroidobacterales; family Steroidobacteraceae; genus CADEED01. Next base: position 12,823 of record JAEWLQ010000111.1, on the reverse strand, counting down.
TACAACCCGAAGGCCTGCAACCAGTACGCGTTGCTGCCCGGGTTCCTGAACCGCCATCCCCTCGCGCCGGAGAGCACCGGACAGGGTTTCCTCGCCTGCATGTACGAGCTGCAGGAGATGCTGAAGGAAGTCACCGGTATGCAGGGCGTCGCGCTCTCGCCGATGGCCGGCGCGCACGGCGAGTTCGCGGGCGTCGCGATGATCCGCGCGTATCACCGCGCGCGCGGTGATCTCAAGCGCAACGAGATCATCGTGCCGGACGCGGCGCACGGCACGAATCCCGCGACCGCGACCATGTGCGGCTGCGTGGTGCGCGAGATCCCGACCCAGGACGATGGCGACATCGACGTCGAAGCGCTCAAGCAGGTCGTGGGCCCCAACACCGCGGGCATCATGCTCACGAATCCTTCCACCTGCGGCGTGTTCGAACGCCGCATCAAGGAAGTCGCGAAGATCGTCCACGACGCGGGCGGGCTGCTGTACTACGACGGCGCCAACCTCAACGCGATCCTCGGCAAGGTGCGCCCGGGCGACATGGGCTTCGATGTCATCCACATGAACCTGCACAAGACCTTCTCGACGCCGCACGGCGGCGGTGGTCCCGGTGCGGGCGCGGTCGGCGTGAGCGCGCGGCTGCTGCCGTTCATGCCTATTCCTGTTGTTGGAAGAGAGGCGGATGTGGGCAAGGACGGCGAGCGGTATCGCTGGCTCACGGAGAAGGATCTGCCGCAGTCCATCGGCCGGCTCTCGGCGTTCATGGGCAATGCGGGCGTGCTGCTGCGCGCGTACATCTACATGCGAATGCTGGGCCGCGACGGCATGCAGCGTGTCGGCGAGTTCGCGACGCTCAACGCGAACTACCTCATGGCGCGCCTCGCGAAAGCGGGCTTCGATCCGGCCTATCCGGGCCGGCGCGCGAGCCATGAGTTCATCATCACCGCGAAGAAAGAGGCGCGCGATCTCGGCATCACCGCGATGGACATCGCGAAGCGTTTGCTCGACTACGGCTTCCACGCGCCGACGACTTACTTCCCGCTGCTGGTGCCCGAGTGCCTGCTCATCGAGCCGACGGAGACCGAGAGCAAGGAAGCGCTCGATGGTTTCATCAACGCAATGGTGGCCATCAGGAAAGAAGGCGAAGCGCAGCCGGACATCGTGAAGGCCGCCCCGCACAACATGACGGTCCGCCGTCTCGATGACGTGCGCGCGGCGCGCCAGCTCGATCTCAGCTGGAAACCCGCGGCGTAGGATTACTAGATCTAAGGAGGGCTGTCCCTTCAGGGTTCAGCCCTCCTGCCTGCAAAACGGGTAGAGTTGTTCCGATGAACGACGTCGGCGACCGACTGAAACCCACCGGGTTTACCCGGATGTTCCGCGCCTTCGGCGCGAGCATGAAAGGGCTGGCAGGCGCATTTCGCGAAGAGGCCGCCTTCCGGCAGGAACTCGCCCTGGCGGTCGTGGTCATTCCCCTGGGCCTGTGGTTAGGCCGCAATGGCCTCGAACGGGCCATGCTGATCGCGCCGATGTTTCTCGTGCTGGTCGTTGAGCTCATCAACAGCGCCATCGAGACCACGGTCGATCGAATCGGCCTCGAGCGCCACACGCTTTCAGGCCTCGCGAAAGACATTGGTTCCGCCGCCGTACTCATGTCCCTGCTGCTGCTCGCAGTGGTATGGATCCTCGTCTTGTGGCGCTGAGAACATCGCACCTTCGATTGCCGAAAGGACACCGCATGCAAGTACGTCGATTTGCCGGACCCGCCGCCGTTCTCACGATGTTTCTCACGGTCCCCGCACTCGCACAGAACGGGCCACCGCAAGTCATTGCTCCGCAGGAGCAGGTGCCGGTGCAGCAGGCAGTCCCCCAATACGAAGGCGAAAGCTCCGCCTGGCGCGGTACGCTCGAGCGGGTCGCGCAAAGCGTGGTCGCGATCGAGATCGACCAGACGCGCGCGTTCGACACCGAGTGGAATTCCTCCTCGCAGGCGACGGGTTTCGTCGTGGATGCCGAGCGCGGATTGATCCTCACCAACCGCCACGTCGTCACGCCGGGCCCGGTGACTTCCGAGGCGACGTTCCTGAATCGTGAAGAGGTGCAGCTCTATCCCGTGTATCGCGATCCGATCCACGATTTCGGCATCTATCGCTACGACCCGAAGAAGCTGCGCTTCATCAAGCCGCGCTCACTGCCGCTGTATCCGGACGGCGCGCAGATCGGCCGCGAGATCCGCGTGATCGGCAACAACGCGGGCGAGCAACTTTCGATCCTCGCCGGCACGATCGCCAAGCTCGACCGCGACGCGCCCGAGTACGGCATCGGCAAATACAACGACTTCAACACGTTCTACCTGCAGGCGGCCTCGGGCACCTCGGGTGGTTCGTCCGGCTCGCCGGTCATCGACATCCAGGGGCGCGTGGTCGCGCTCAACGCGGGCGGCGCCACGGGCGCGGCCTCCAGCTTCTATCTACCGCTGGGCCGCGTGAAGCGCGCGCTCGAGCTGATCCAGGCCGGAAAGCCCGTGACGCGCGGCGCGCTCCAGGTGCTGTTCAAGTACACGCCCTACGACGAGCTGCGGCGTCTCGGCCTCAACGTGAAGACCGAAGAAGCCGCGCGCAAGGCGTTCCCCGAGCTCACCGGCATGCTGGTGGTCAACGAGGTGCTGCCCGGCGGTCCCGCGGACGGCACCCTGCAAGCCGGCGACATCCTCACGCACGTGAACGGCAAGCTCGTCTCCGAGTTCGAGCCGCTCGAGAAGGTGCTCGACGATTCCGTCGACGAAAACGTGGAGCTGCAGGTGGAGCGTGGCGGCAAGTCCATCACGGCATCGCTGCAGGTCGGCGATCTGCACGCCATCACGCCGAACGCGTACCTCGAGTTCGGCGACGCGGTCGTGCACACCGTGTCCTATCAGCAGGCGCGGCATTTCAATGTCGCGGTGCGCGGCGTCTACGTCGCCAATCCCGGCTACATCTTCGGCGCGGCCGGCGTGCCGCGCGGCGCCGTCATCTCGAGCGCGAATGGCAAACCCACGCCGGATCTCGCGGCCTTCGAGGCCGTCGTGACGGGCCTCGCCGATGGCGAACGCTTCACGGTGCGTTACTCGACCGTCGACGATCCGAACGGCTCCAGCGTGCGCAGTGCGCGCATGGATCGGCGCTGGTTCCCCGCGCGGCATTGCCTGCGTGACGACGCGGCGGGTGTCTGGCAGTGCGTGCCGCTGCCCGCGCTCGGCTCGACCAAGCCCGACGTCGGGGGCTCGACGCGCTTCAGCACGCCGGAAGATCCGCGCGCCGCACAGCTCGTGTCCTCGCTCGTGGGCGTGGGCTTCGACATGCCGTATTCGATCTCGGGCATCACTGAACGCAACTACCGTGGCACCGGACTCGTGGTCGATGCGAAGCGCGGCCTGGTCGTCGTCGACCGGAACACCGTGCCGGTGTCGATGGGCGACGTGCGCGTCATCTTCGCGGGAACGCTCGAAATTCCCGGCAAGGTGGAGTTCGTGCATCCGCTGCACAACCTGGCCCTCGTGAGCTACGACCCCAAGCTCATCGGCACGACGCCGGTGCGCGCCGCGAAGCTGCTCGACCGGCGCATCGCGCCGGGAGAAACCGTCTGGGCCGTGGGCCTGGACGCCGAAGGCGAGGTCAACGTACGCCAGACGCAGGTGGCGACGTTGTCGCCCATCCAGCTGCCGCTGTCGCGCACCATGCAATTCCGCGACAGCAATCTCGAAACGGTGCAGCTCGTGAATCCGCCTACCGACTTCGACGGCGTGCTCACCGATTCCGCCGGCTCCGTCACCGGGTTGTGGTCCAGCTTCGCGTGGGAGCAGGGCCGCGAGCTGCAACAGGAAAACCGCGGCGTGCCCATCGGAATCGTGCAGGACATGCTGCGCCGCGCGCAGGGCGATCGGCCCATCTATTCGCTCGAGGCCGAGCTCGTGCCGCAACCGCTATCCGTCGCTCGCCGCCTCGGATTGACCGACTCCTGGGTCCGTAAGCTCGAGCAATCCAATCCCAACCAGCGCCAGGTGTTGTCGGTGCAGCGCATCGTCGGCGGATCGCCGGCCGTGGGCCGCCTGAAGCAGGGCGACCTCGTGCTCGCAATCGACGAGAAGGTGGTCACCCGGTTCCGCGAGGTGGAGCTCGCGGTCGCCGACAAGCCCGAGGTGAATGTCACGGTCTGGCGCGACGGGGCCGAAGCCATCGTCCCGCTGCCGACGGCGGCGCTCGACGGCAACGACCTCGATCGTGTCGTGATGTGGGCCGGAGCGACGCTGCAGGCGCCGCACCGCGCCATGCTCGCCCAGCGGGGAATACCGCCGCAGGGCGTCTACGTGGGCTACTTCGCCTATGGTTCACCCGCGACCCGGTATGGGTTGTTCCCCGGGCGCCGGATTGTCGAGGTGGATGGGGAACCGACGCCGGACCTGGATTCCTTCCTCAAGGTCGTCTCCGGGCGGCCGGACCGTTCGGCGATCCGTCTGCGGACCATCACCTGGAACAACGCGCCGGAAGTCATCACCCTGAAGCTCGACAAGCATTATTGGCCGACTTATGAGCTGCGTCGCACGAGTGAGGGCTGGGAGAGGACCGATCTTGAGTAGACTACGCGCCCATTATGGTCCGCGTCGTTCGTGCAACCCTCGTAGAGCTCGAAGCCGCCGTCACGGCACTGCGTGACGGCGAGCTAGTCGCTTTCCCCACGGAAACTGTTTATGGGCTGGGCGCCAATGCCCAGAACCCGGCGGCGGTCCGGCGGATCTTCGAGCTCAAGGAGCGGCCGGCGGATCATCCCGTCATCGTGCACCTCGACAACCCGAAGTACCTGCACCGCTGGGCGCGTGAAGTGCCCGAGAACGCGCGCAAGCTCGCGGCGCGTTTCTGGCCTGGTCCGCTGACGATGGTGCTGGCGCGCGCCGAGGGCGTGCACGACGTGGTCACCGGCGGCCAGGACACCGTGGCCATCCGCGTGCCGTCCCATCCCATGGCCCAGCAGTTGCTGACCGCCTTCGGCGGCGGCATCGCGGCGCCGTCCGCGAACCGCTTCGGGCGCGTGAGCCCGACGCGCGCCGAGCACGTGCGCGAGGAATTCGGCGACGCCGTGCGCGTGGTGCTCGACGGCGGCGAGAGCCAGATCGGCCTCGAGTCGACCATCGTGAGTTTCGACGGCGAGCAGGTGCGCCTGCTGCGGCCGGGATTCATCACCTATTCGCAGCTCAAGGAAGTCGTCGGCGATGTCATCGTCGGCGCGGGCGCGACCGCGCCACGCGTGCCGGGCGCGAAGGTGTCGCATTACGCGCCGCTCACGCCGATGAGCATCGTGCCGGTCGACGAGATCGACAAGCGCGCCGAGCAGATTTCCGAGGGCGGGCGTCGCGTGGCCGTGCTCGCCATGCGCCTGCCGCTCAAGACCTACCCCTCGGTGACCTGGATCAACGCCGGGCGGCGGCCGGATGCCTATGCGCACGACCTGTATTCGAACCTGCGCGCGCTCGACAAGGCCGGCTGCGAGCAGATCCTCGTGCAGGACGTGCCGAGCGAGGAGAAGTGGACAGCGATTCGCGACCGCCTGAGTCGCGGCGCGGCAGTGAGCGGCTCGGCCGACGGCGGGGATTTCGCGGAGACGGGCGGATTCAGCGTCCTGCCCTGATCCTTCATTGTCGATACGATCGATCCAGGGAGAACAAACTTGAAGAGTCTGAGCATGTGTGTCGCGGCAGTGATGCTGGCGGCCTCGATTCCCGCGTCCGCGGGTCCCTACACCGATGAACTTTCCCGATGCCTGGTCGAGAAGACCACGCCCGACGACAAGAGCGCCCTGGTCCAGTGGATCTTCGTGGCCATGTCGCAGCATCCGACGGTGGCTCCGATGACGAAGGTGACCCGCGACGATGTCGACAAGCACAACAAGGCGGTCGCGGACTTGTTCATGCAGCTGGTCACGGACCGCTGCGTCGAGACTTCGCGAAAGGCGATCCAGAACGAAGGCATCGCGGCGATTCAACAATCGTTCCAGGTGCTCGGACAGGCCGCGGCCGGCGAACTGTTCACGAATCCCGAGGTGGCCGACATGATGGCCGGCTTCGGCAAGCATCTCGATCCCCAGAAGCTCGAAGAGCTGGGCAAAGCGATCAAACAATGATGGTGAAGCGCGGCGGTATGGCGATATGCGGATGGGCTGCTGCCCTGTCGATGGCGAACGCGGAGATCACGCGCCATCCGGGCAGCAACGAAGCGGTGCCGCACGACAAATACATCCATGTCGTGAGCGAAGCCGATTCGCCCGTTCAGAAAACCTGGATCAAGGCGAAGGACGGCCTGTACATCGCGGCCGCCGTGCGCAAGCCGAAGGGCGACGGGCCGTTTCCCGCGATCATCATGCTCCACGGCGCGCCCGGCGGGCGCGGCATGGACCAGCTCGTCGGCTGGTCGCGCGGCGATCACGGCGGTCCGGTGTGGGAGCGGTTCCTGCAGCAAGGCTACGTGGTGGTCGTCGCCGACTATCGCGGCGGCGACTGGAATCTCATGAACAAACCCTCGTCGACCGGTCTCGTGACCGCGATCGATGATGGCATCTCGGTCGTCGAACACGTGCAGAACCTGCCGTACGTGAAGCGCGGCGAGGTGAGCGTCTACGGCGTAAGCCTCGGCGGCAATCTGGCGATGTACCTCGCTTCCCGTGTGCCGACCTTGCACGCCGTCGTCGCCGGGGCGCCGGCGCCGATCTGGTTTCTCGGCTATGAGATCGGTGCGAACGGCGCGCGCCCGGATTTCGCGACCACACCGCCCGATCCGGTGATTTCGAAAGAGAACATCGCGCCGATCAAGATGCCGGTGCTGATCCTCGTCGGCACCGAGGATCGTCTGTTGCCGCTCGACACACGCCTGCACGATGAGCTCGCGAAACACGGCAAACGCGTGCGCATGGAAGTGTACGAACACGGTTACCACGACTTCGTGCTCGGCAACCAGGGACAGAAGCGGGGCGATCTGCCGCGTGGTGAGATTCTGCTGCAGGGCGCGCTCGATGCCCTCGATCTCACGGTCGGGTTCGTGAAGAACCCGCGGTAACGATGCGTCGACGCGTCGTGGTCGGGAAGGGCTCGGCGCTGCCGGGCAGCCCGTTCCTCACGCACGTCGGGCTCAAGCCGGAGAAGATCCAGGCCGGCGTCTATCCATTCACGCTTCCCGTCATCGGCGATGATTTCGAACTGAAGCTGACGACGCCCGTGACTTTCCTGGTGGGCGAGAACGGCGCCGGAAAGTCGACCCTGCTCGAAGCGCTCGCGTGGGCCGCGGGGTTCGCTCAGGGTGGTGGGCATCGCGACCAGAGTTTTGCGGAAGGTGCAGATGGGCACACGTTGGGTCGCGCCTTTCGCATGGGTTGGCGGCAGCGTGTCACCGGCGGCTTTTTCCTGCGCGCGGAGACATTCTTCAACTTCGCGACGTATCTCGAGGAAGTCGGCAGTACCTTCCAGGCTTACGGCGGAAAGTCGCTTCACGACCAGTCGCACGGCGAGGCGTTTCTCTCGCTCTTCAGCCATAACTTCGAAGATGGCCTGTTCATCCTCGATGAGCCCGAGGCGGCGCTGTCACCGCAGCGCCAACTCGCGTTCCTGCGGATACTTCACGACCTGGCGGCGAAGCGGGTCGCACAGTTCATCATCGCGACACATTCACCGATCCTGTTGACGCTGCCGGGCGCCCGGGTCCTCAGCCTGGATGGCGGGGTGCTGTGCGAGACGGACTATCGCGAGACCGAGCACTTCCGGCTCACGCGCGATTTCCTGAATGCCCCCGAGAGGTTCTTCCGGCATCTGCTCGAAGAGGAAGGGCCGGAAGCCGACGGTCAGTAGTGAGGCGGCTTCTCGTGCGCGGTGGCGCTGGGGCCGAAGTCGGATTCGAGCGCTGAGAGCTTTTCCATCAGCCGTTGATTGCGGTCAACCGCGCGGTCCAGCTCCTTCTGCTGGCGCGCGACGACGTCGCTGATCTCGGCGAGGGCGCGCTCGAGGTGCGCGAGTTTTTCTTCGATGGCGTCTAGGCGGGGGGACATTGACTTAGCGTAGTGGAGAATGGGGACAGGCACCATTTCCGCTTGGGCATCGAATCGGAAAGGAAGCGGTGGAAATGGAGCCAGTCCCCTCGGCGCCCCGGGATCCTTCCCGAGGCGCCGGCGATTACCCGCTAGCGGGGATATCTGGCGATAACGCGGTCAGTACCAGATGTCGTAGAGCACATCGAGGACCAGGCCGGTGGCGAGCGCGGTCAATATCACGTCATTGCCGACACGCACCCAGTGATACCCATAGGGCGGGGCATACAGGCGATACGGGCGGTAGTCGTAGATGACGTACGAGTGGCCGTACCAGGCGCGCGGCAGGTAGTCACCACGGTGCCAGATGCGGTGGTAGTACCCCACCGGCGGGCGGTAGTGACCGAAGTGGTACCGATAGCGCGCGTAGTCACGGCGGTCGTGGCGACGGTTGTCCCAGTAGTTGGGATGGTTGTGCCAGTCGTTGCGATGACGGTCCCAGCCGCGATGGTCGTTGCGGTTGTCGCGATGACCATTCCAGTCGCGGCGGTTGTCGTTGCGGTTGTCGTGGCGTCGGTCGTCCCGACGGTCGTGGCCGCGGTCATGGCCTCTGTCGTTGCCGCGGTCATTCCCGCGGTCGTTGCGATGGTCATTGCCGCGCGGGCTGTTGCCGCGCGGGCTGTTGCCGCGCTGATTGTTGCTGCGCTGGTTGTTGCCGCGATCGTTGCCGCGGTTGCCGTGGTTTTCGCGAATGATCTCGCGCTTGATCGCCTTGCCCACCTGATCGTCATTCTTGGCGGCGAAGGCAGAGGTGCTCGCGAGCAGGGTGGCGACGAGAAGCAAGGTCACGGGGCGTTTCATCGATCTCTCCTTAGCGGATCGGCTTCGATCCGTTGCGGGGCCAGTATCGGTCGCGCGACCTGAGCGGAGCCTGAACGCTCACGTTCAGGTTCGTTCAGGTTCCGGGGGCGGAAATCCGCGATTCGGGCGGCCGGTTGCGGCGACGGATTCAAAATCAGGGCCGACACGCAATCTCTATATCAGCCAGCACCTCGGCGTCCAGTTCGCGGAGATCCTCGAGACCGGCGCGGTTGGTCCACAGCGGATTGCGGTACCGCGCGGCGGGCGTACTCACGCCAGAAGCCACTGGCCGTGACCCCGCCCGGGGTGTGGCTACTCCCGCGAAGTCGGCGCTGCCCGCGGGGCGATCGACCCGTGGTCGGGGTGCCGGCCCTTATCAAACTACTGGCCTCCAGAAGGCCGCTCCCGCGGCGCGCGCGGTGCGAACGGTAAGGGGCCTCGAACGACCCGCTCGGGCCTGTCATATCCCGTGAAAATAGTTTCGAAAACTGCGTTGAATTCCTCGTTATAGTCGCAACAGCCGGGGCAATCAGAACACCGGCGGGGGAAACGACCATGATGGAGTGGTTTGCTTCACACAACGGTCTCGAGCAGCTGTTCCTGCTCAGCGGCTTCGTCGGTGGATTTATTCTTCTCTTCCGGATGATCCTCATGATCGCCGGTCTCGATCACACCCACGAAATCCACCTCGACAGCGACATCGGGTTCCAGGCGCTCACCATCCAGGGCGTGTCTGCGTTCCTCGCGATGTTCGGCGTGGCCGGATACGTGCTGTTCCACGGGGGAGTCTTCGGCGCGACGCTCGCGGTGCTCGCCGCGGCAGGCGCCGGCGTCGCCTCGATGTGGATCATCCACAAGATATTCCGCGGCATGCTGCGGCTGCAATCGAGCGGGACGGTGAGCCTGTTCGCGGCGGTCGGCAGCGAAGGATCGGTCTACCTCACCGTGTCGAAAGACGGCGGCCGGGTGCAGATCAACTTCGCCAACCGGCTGCGCGAGTTCGAAGCCGTATCGTCGGACGGATCGACGATTCCGACGGGCACGCCCATCCGCGTGCAGAGCGTGACCGCGAATACGCTGGTCGTCGCGCCCGTCGAGCGGGCTCTGATCAATAGTTAGTGCGCGCAGTCGCGCGCGGAGGGCGTCTCATGGATCTCACGATGGCATTGTTGCCGATGCTGGTTCTGGTCGTGCTGGTGATGTTCACCATCATCTTCCTGGCGTCCCGCTACAAGCGGTGCCCCTCCGACAAGATCCTGGTGAAGTACGGCAAGGTGGGCAAGGGCCAGTCGGCGCAATGTATCCACGGCGGCGGCTCGTTCATCTGGCCGCTGTTCCAGGACTACACGTACATGAGCCTCACGCCGCTCACGATCAGCATCCCGCTGACCAAGGCGCTGTCGCTGCAGAACATCCGCGTCAACGTGCCGAGCACGTTCACGGTGGGTATCAGCACCGAAGAAGTCATCATGAACAACGCGGCCGAGCGCCTGCTGAACCTGGCGCAGGACGATGTCGAGAGCATGGCGCGCGAGATCATTTTTGGCCAACTGCGACTGACGGTCGCGTCGCTGACCATCGAGCAGATCAACCAGGACCGCGAGAAATTCCTGGATGCGATCCGCAGGAACGTCGCGCCCGAACTCAACAAGATCGGTCTCTATCTGATCAACGTGAACATCACCGACATCACGGACGAGTCGGGATACATCGAGAGCATCGGCAAGAAGGCGGCGTCCGAGGCGATCAACCAGGCGAAGATCGACGTCTCCGATCAGGACCGCAAGGGTTCGGTCGGTGAGGCCGAGCAGGTGCGCGAGCGCACCATCAAGGTGGCGCAGCACCTCGCCGAATCCGAGAAGGGCAAGAAGCAGGCCGAGGCCGACAAGCGCGTCTACGTGCAGCAGCAGGAAACGCTCGCGACCATCGGCGAGGCCGAGTCGAGCCGCGACCTGCAGATCAAGGTGGCGGAGAACGAGGCGACGTCGGCCAAGGGCCAGAAGAAGGCCGAAGCCGAGAAGCGCGTGTTCGTGCAGAGCCAGGAAGCCGAGGCGATCGCGGGCGAAAACCGCGCGCGTGCGCTCATCGCCGCGTCCAACGCCGAGCTGACGGTGCAGGCGGCGCAGGCCTCGCAGCGCGGACAGGTCGCGCAGTTCGATGCGCAGGCCGAGATCCAGAAGGCGCAGGCGAAGGCCGAGCTGCAGCGCCTCACGGCCGCCGAGGTCGTGAAGCAGCAGATCGAGAAGCAGAAGATCACGATCGCGGCCGAGGCCGAAGCCGAGAAGACCCGGCGCGAGGCGCAGGGTGTGGCGGATGCCACGCTGCTCAAATACGAAGCCGAGGCGAAGGGCATCAAGCAGGTGCTCGAGGCGAAGGCGCAGGGTTACCAGGCACTGGTCCAGAGCGCCGGCAACGACGCGCGTGCCGCGGCGACGCTCCTGCTCACTGAGAAACTCGAGCAGATCGTCACGCTGCAGGTCGAGGCCATCAAGGCGATCAAGATCGACAAGATCACCGTCTGGGACGCCGGCGCCGGCGCGAATGGCAACGGCAACTCGACCACCGCGAACTTCCTCGCGGGCATGGTGAAAAGCTTGCCGCCCCTGCACGACGTCGCCGCCATGGCGGGCCTGGAGCTGCCGAAATACCTCGGCGACGCCAAGACCACCGAAGTGGCGGTCGCCGTGAACGGCGCCGAGAAGTAATGGGGTAATGGGGACACTCCCCATTTCCTAGCAAACGGGGACGCACCTGACAGGTGCGTCCCTTTTTTTACGAACAACGCGAACCTTTTTCCGGCCTTCACGACTCCTTCGATGTGAACCCCGGAACCGCAATCCCCGATCCCCGCGCGGACGAGCTGCTGGCCATTCGTTGCCAGCTCGGCGAGCGCGCCGCGTTCGAGGCGCTGGTGGCCCGCTGGCACGAGCCGCTGTGGCGCTATCTGCGCAGACTTGCGGGTAATGACGATGCCGCGCGCGACCTGGTGCAGGACACGTGGCTGCGCGTATTGCGCGGTATTGCCGCGCTGCGCGAGCCCGGGAAGCTTCGTCCGTGGATGTTCGGCATCGCCCGGCGCGTGGCGATGGATCGGCTGCGGCTGGCCTACACGCGCCCGGTTGCCGACGACGTCGAGCTCGACGCGCTGATCGCACCGGAGACCCAGGTAGGACTCGACTCCGAGATCGCATTGCTCGAGGCGGGGCTCGAGAAACTCCCCGTCTTCGAGCGCGAAGCACTCACGCTTTTCTACCTGCGCGAGTTCACGATCGAAGAGATCGCCGACTTGCTCGGCTCGCCGGTCGGCACGATCAAGTCACGCCTGTTTCGCGCGCGCCAGACACTACGGTGCGAGCTTTCCATCGAAGGAGAAGGATCATGACCTCGCAGAACGAATCGCTGGCGCACGTCCAGAAGCTCGTAAAGGAAGAGACTTCGATGAAGCGCCGCATCGGGTACATCGCGTTGCTGCTGGCGGCGGCCGCGATGACTACCGTCATCGTCGCACTGTGGGCGACGGAGCCGGTGCTGCCACTGCGCACGCACGTCGCGTTCGGCGCCATGAGCGCGATCGGACTGTCGTGGATCGCGCTCGCGCTCTGGGTGCTCACGACTCGCCGTATGTTGTTCGCACTCGATCGGGTGATCGCGGGAAGGTTGGCGGCAGCGTTCACTTCCGTGTTCACGCTGGGCGCACTCGCAATGTGGATCGCGACGGCAAGTGCGGCCGCGGCCGGCGCGCTCGGTACCGGGGTCGTCATGTTGATCGCCGCCCTGGCGGCGCTGCGTAACGCCAGTCGGCGCTTCGCCGCGCTCAGTGCGCGCCGCGCGGAGCTCGAACGCGCGGTTGGTGCCGGGTGAGAAATCGCTGAGTTAGCTGCCAGCGACCTCGCCAGGCTCGATGACGAGGGAGCTAACTCAGCGA
>JAEWLQ010000110.1 GCA_023457495.1 Pseudomonadota bacterium | reverse complement strand
ACTGTCCGCGGACCTCAAGTGCGGGACGCTTTCCGTCCGCGCCGCCTGGAATGCCGCGGGGCGCGCCCTCGCCGACCTGTCTCCCGACGCACTGCGCGTCTTCCAGAACGAGTTGTTGTGGCGCGAGTTCGCGCACTCGACGTTGTTCGACCGGCCAGGATTGCTCGACGAGCCCTTCCGCGCGGAATGGCGGAACTTCCCCTGGCGCGAAGATGAAGATGCCTGGCGCGCCTGGGCCGAAGGTCGCACCGGGTATCCGGTGGTCGACGCGGCGGCGCGGCAGTTGTTGGCCAGCGGCTTCGTGCACAACCGCGCGCGCATGATCGCGGCGAGTTTTCTCGCGAAGCACCTGATGATCGATTTCCGTCGCGGCGAGCGTCATTACCTCGACCTGCTCACCGATGGCGACTGGGCCAACAACGATGCCGGCTGGCAATGGTCCGCGGGTTGCGGTTGCGATGCACAACCCTGGTTTCGCATCTTCAATCCGGTGACGCAGGGCCGTCGGTTCGACCCGGAAGGGGCCTATGTGCGCACGTGGGTACCGGAGCTCGCCCAGATGCCGCGACGCTACATTCACGCGCCCTGGGAAGCGCCGGCCGACGTTCTCGCGAATGCCGGCGTGCGCCTGGGCGCCAACTATCCGCGTCCGTTCGTCGAACACGACGTCGCGCGGCGCCGTTTTCTCGCGACAGCCACGAAGCATCTTCGGGCCACGCCTCCGAAGTGAACGCCGGCCGCCGGGCCATTCGGCTAGAATTCGCCGCGTGACCCGCCTGCGATCCATGCGCCTGCGCACGCTCGTATCCCCCCTGCTGCTCGCGGCGCTGACCCTGCGCGTGCTGATCCCGACGGACGTCGTTCCGACGGCGAACGGGTTCCAGTTGCAGGCGACGGTCTGCTCGAACGAACGCGGCAAGACCGAAATCCTCGAGATCCCCGCGGAGGAGTCGACGGCGCCTCACTGCGCGTATTGCGTCGCGCCGTTGCTGGGCGCGCCGCTCGCGATGGCGCAGCCCGCGTTGTCGTTCCCCGCCGCATCGACGGACCTTCCGGAGCTTGATAGCCAGGCTCCTGCGACTCCGCTGCGACGCGCGCAATCCGCGCGCGCGCCTCCCGCCATAACCTGACACGCGATAAACGCCGGGGCTCGTCCCCGCGCATCGGCACGCGCGCGCCACGCGCCGCGTGCGTTCGTCAGGAGTTTCGAAGTGTTCCGAACATTGTTGGCGCTCGCCGCCTGCCTGCTCGCGCAGGTGGCCGGCGCGCATGAATACACGCATGGCCATCTCGACATCGGCCACCCCTGGTCCCGCCCGACCCGGCCCGGCATGTCGATGGGAGTCGGCTATCTATCCATCACCAACCGGGCGAAGACACCGGATGCGCTGATCGCGGCCAGTTCGCCGGCCGCCGCGAAGGTGGAATTTCACGAAACGCGCATCACCGACGGGATGGCCCGGATGCGGCCGCTCACGGAAGTCGCCATCGGAGCGGGCGAAACCGTGAAGCTGCAGCCGGGCGGAATCCATCTCATGCTGGTCGGGCTGCAGGCGCCGTTCGAGCTCGGCAAATCGATTCCGCTCACGCTCGAATTCCGCGAGGCGGGCAAGATCACCGTCGAGCTCGCGGTCGAGGCGCGTGACGCGTCACCGCCCGCGGCGGAAAACGCGATGACGCAGAACATCGGGGTCGTCACCGTGGTCGCGCGCCGCCCGAGCTCCCTGCCCCGACAGATCCCGACGACGATCGAGGGTATTTCCGGCGAGACCGTGGCGCGTGTGATCAATGCCAACGATGCGGAGGACGCGCTCAAGTACCTGCCCAGCCTCAACGTGCGCAAGCGCTACATCGGCGACTACGATCACGCGGTGCTGGCGAGCCGCGCCTCGGGTACCGGCAACAGCGCGCGTTCGCTGGTGTACGCCGACGGCATCCTGCTGTCGAACCTGCTCGGCAATGGCGCGACTTTCACACCGCGTTGGGGACTCGTCACGCCCGAGGAAATCGAGCGCGTCGACGTCTTGTACGGACCGTTCTCGGCGGCCTACCCCGGCAATTCGGTGGGCGCGGTGGTCGACTACGTGACGCGCATGCCGGAGTCTCTCGAGCTGCGCGCCGGCCTGACTACCTTCATCGAAGAGTTCGGCATCTATGGCGCGCAGGAGAGCTTCGGTGGCTGGCAGGCCAGCGCCTCGTACGGCGACCGCCGTGACTCCACGGCCTGGTGGATCAACTTCAACCGGCTCGACAGCGAGAGCCATCCCATCGGCTTCGCGAACAAGCTGCATTCCTCCGGCGTGGCGGGCAGCGATGGCACGCCCGTCACGGGCGCCGTGGCCGGACGCAATCCGCGCAACCAGGACTGGTGGCTGATCGGCGACACCAACATCATCCGCACCATTCAGGACCATGCGAAGTTCAAGCTCGCGCAGGATTTCGGCCCGGACTGGCGCGCCAGCTACACGCTCGGTGTCTGGCGCAACGATGCGCAACGCCATTCGAATACCTGGTTGCGCGATGCGAATGGGTCGCCCGTCTGGAGCGGACCGGTCGACATCGACGGACGCCGATACAGCATCGCCGCGTCGGACCTGTCGCCCGCCACCGGCGAACTACTCCACGTGATGCAAGGCCTGTCGTTGCGCCGACGGCACCTGGGCGCGTGGGACCTCGAGGCGGCAGCCAGCAGTTATCAATACCGCGGCGATGAAACCCGGTCGCCGACCGTTGCGATGCCGGCTGCCGGCGCCGGTGGCGCGGGACGCATCGCCGATCAGTCGGGCACCGGATGGTCCACGCTCGCGGTGCGCGCGGTGCGCCAGTCGCGGGGCGATGGCGGTCACGTGATCGAGCTCGGCGTGCAGCACGACCAATATCGCCTGCGCGCCATCGTTCATGAAACCTTTGACTGGCGCGGCGGATCCGCTGGCGCGCGCGTGTCCGCGTTTCGCGGCGACACCGCGCTGTCGAGCCTCTACGCGCAGGACACCTGGGCATTCGCGCGGGAATGGCAGGCGACCTTCGGCCTGCGATTCGAACACTGGCGCGCATTCGACGGCGCGCTCGCGAACGCGGGAGAGCCAGCGTCATTCCCCGCGCGCGCCGACGACTATCTATCTCCCAAGCTCGCGGTCTCCTGGGGCGTGACGCCGGCGCTCACGTTGCGCGCTTCGCTCGGCCACGCCGTACGCATGCCGACGGTCGCGGAGCTCTACCAGGGCTCGCTGGTCGCGGGCAGCATCGTCAACAACGACCCCGACCTTGCGCCGGAAAGTTCATGGACGCAGGAGCTCACCGCGCTCACGACGTTCGACCATGGCGACGTTCGCGCCACGGCGTTCTTCGAGGACACGCGCGACGCCCTGTACACACAGATGAATGTCGCGGGTGGATCGACCGTGAGCACCGTGCAGAACGTCGACCACATCCGCACGCGCGGAGTCGAGGTCGCCGCGCGTTACCACGCTCCCGCTTCCATCGAGCTTTCCGGCAGCGTCACCTACGCGCATTCGCGCATCATCGAGAACCGCAACTTTCCAGCCAGCGAAGGCGCCTGGCAGCCGCGCGTGCCCGAGTGGCGCGCCACCGCGCTCGCGACCTGGCGCCCGAACGAGCGGCTGAGCGCAACACTCGGCGCCCGCTACAGCGGGCTGCAATTCAACACGCTCGACAACTCCGATCCGCATGGGACGAGCTTTACGGGAACGAGCCGCTTTCTCGTCGCCGACGCGCGCGTTCACTGCGCAATCGCTCGCGGCTGGAGCGCGGCGCTCGGGATCGACAACGTCGGCAACGAGCGTTATTGGGCATTCCACCCTTACTCGCGCCGCACCTACAGCGCGGAAGTTAGCGCGCGACTTTGACCTGCGGCTTCCCGCGGGCTCGCGCCACCGCGCGCGATCCCGAAGCACGGTAGATTCTTCCCGCTTCGATGCAAGTGTTGCCGCCCTAGGGCCGGCTGGATATCACTGTATGCCATCGCTTCGGCACGCGGCGCGCCCGGCAGTGGCATACCCACACCCCCGATCGGCTGGCCCGCGAATTGCAGTAGCAAAGTCTAACTACAACGCATTCGCCCCAGAGGTCTCGCCATGCTTCGCTCCCCGGTTTTCGGCGCACTCGCCTGCGCCACTCTGCTGTCCGCGACGGCGGCATTCGCACGTCCCATCCTCGTCCACGAGTCGCAGGAGCTGCTCCCGCCGGATCCGGCATTTGAATACTTCGGAACCGAAATCGCCGTCGACGGAGATTGGGCGATCATCATGGCGGTCTCGTATCCGTCCGAAAGCCGCAACACCTATGACCAGGTCGCGCTGCTGTATCGGCGGACGACCTCGGGATGGAGCTTCGTGCGCGAGCTCGTCCGCGATCGCGTGGATGATTCGCACCCTTACGTCGGCGCGGCTGTGGCCATGGCGGGTGGATACGCGGCGATCTCGCTTTCGCCCTTGCGGATGTATCGACGCAGCGGAAGCACTTGGATGGAGGTTTCGCATCCGTTCACCGCGCCGCCCAACACGGCGAACTGGGTCAGTGGTCCACTGATGCAGTGGTCGGGTTCGACGCTCGCGGCCGTCGCTGGCGCGGGGACGTGTTTTGCCGATGGCGGCCCGTTCGGGTTGGATTGGGGGGTCCTGGTCGCGACCCGCGGGAGCGATGGCGCCTGGCCGACGCCGCAGCGGCTTGCGAGCGGCGACGTCGACTGCAACCGCGAGATACCGCGCAGCCTGGACATCGACGGCAACACGCTGGCGGTTTCGAGCGAGGCCAGTGGTCCCATGCTACCGGCGCCGCCCATTCGCGTTTATCGCAGGAGTTCCACGAATTGGCAGTCGGCATTCACGCTGCCCGGCAGGAACGGGGAAATCGCGGTGCTTGGCGACGATATTTTCGTGGCGACCGGTTCTCGGGACGGTACCGCGGTGTACCGCAACGATGGCTCGCAAACGATCGTCGACAACCTGCGCGCCGCGGGCGCTTTGTACCTGGACTCGGGCCGAACACATCTCATCCGCAAGTCGCGCGATTCGATCCACCAGATCATCGACGATAAGGATCGCACGCTCGTGGTCGACACCTTCCGCAAGAACGATGCGGGACGTTACGAACACGCCGCCATCCTGATGCCCCGGGGCAACGGTTCGCTGACCGAAGGGTTAGCCGCCAGCGGTCGACGCGTCCTGGCAGGCGGGTACTTCGATTTCGACAGCAGCAACACGGCGGTGTACGCCTTCGATCTGCCCGAAAGTTTCGATCCCGAGGCCATCCGGCAGCACACGTTCGAATCGGGCAGCGCGACCGGCTGGACCGCCGCGGCGGGGAGCCAGTTCGCGGTGGTCGCGAGCGGTGGGAATCGCGTCTACCGCCAGTCGAGCCTCGCCGGAGACTCGCGCGCGGTACTCGAGAGCAGCGAAGGGACCGACCAGGCGATCGAGGCCGACATTCGACCGACAGCGTTCTCGGGCAATGATCGCTGGGCGGGGCTCGCGGTGCGCTACGTGGATCCGTCGAACTACTATTACGTGACGCTGCGCAGCTCCGGATCGATCCAGCTGCGCCGGATCGTGGACGGCGTCTTCTCGACGCTCGCGCTGCAGTCAGTGCCCATCGTCGCGGGCCGCAACTACCGCGTGCACCTGCAGGCGCTGGGCGAGAATCTCCGCGTATACGTAGATGGGCGCCTGCTGTTGTGGTCGGAAGACGACGCGCTGCCCGCGGGCCGCGTCGCCCTCGTCGGCTATCGAACGAGCGCCGACTTCGACAACGTCCTGGTCGAGGACATCGGCCAGAACTCCATCTACGAGTTCCAGAACGATCTCTGCGAGCAATCGCGGATCGATGCGCACTGGACCACGAACGGCGGCTCCTGGACCTGCGATGGCGGACCGCTGTTGCAGACCTCGGTGGCGGGCGATGCGCGCGCCGTCACCGGCGTGTCTACCGACGACCAGGTCGTCAGAGCGCGCGTGCGTGCGACGTCGTTCGCCGCGCCATCGGGCAGCCAGGAACGCTGGGTCGGAATCTCCACGCGTTATCGCGACACCGGCAACTACTATTACCTGTCATTGCGCAGCTCCAACCAGATTTCGCTTCGCAAGCTGGTGAACGGCAGCATCACCGTCCTGCGCAGCGCGCCGCTCGACGTGGCGGCGGGCAACTGGTACGACCTGAAACTCGAAGCCATCGGCAACCAGGTGCGTGGGTACGTGAATGGCGCGCTGGTTTTGCAGGCGACGGATTCGTCGCATTCGACGGGGCGATCGGGCACGGTGACGTTCAAGGCCGCCGCCGAATACGACGGGTTCCTCGCCTATCAACCCTAGCTATCTAGTCCGGCATCTTCTGTCCGCGCGTCTCGATGATCCAGTGCAGCAGCAACAGCCCCACGATCGGCACGAAGCCGATCACGAACAGCGTTTGCAGGATGATCTGCGGATCGCCCTTCGCGCCCTGCGCGATGGCACCGACCGCGAACACGCCGCCGGCCGTGATGACACGGCCGATGTTGTAGCAGAAGCCGCTGCCGGTGGCGCGCAGGCGCGTCGGGAAGAGCTCCGGTAGATAGAACGGGAAGCAGCCGAAGACGCCGAACACAGTGAGGCCGATGAAGAACCACAGGTAGAGGCGCGTCTCGGAGGGGATGTCCAGCCCGCAGGCGGCCATGACGGCGATTGCGCTGCCAGTGAAGTAGATCGCGAAGAGTTTGCGGCGGCCGAGATACTTGGCGACCGGGATCGTGAGCAGCGTGCCGATCAGGCCGCCCCAGTTGAAGCAGGTCGTCGCGAGCTTGATCCATTCCTGCTTGAGCGCGGCGGTGGCGACCGCGTCGAGTCCGCGGTTCGCGGCTTCGACGCCCGCAAGGCTGTTGGCGAGCGCCTGCAGGAAGGCATTGCAGGTCCACCAGGTGATCAGCGCCACCAGCGTGACGATGAGCGCGCTGGCCGTTCGTCCGCGCACCTCGGGCGCGAATATCTCCCGTACGCGTGCCGGCGCGGCGTTTGCCGTGGCCTTGGCCCAGCGCTCCGGCTCACGCACGAACGCGCGCACGATGAAGGCGACGCCGGCCGGGATCAGGCCGAACAGCAGCACATAGCGCCAGGACATCGCCGGATCGTGCGCGAACCAGTCGCCGGCGACTTCCGCATTGACGTACATGGCGAGGAACAGGCCGAGTGGCGCCGACGTATAGAGCAAGGCGCCCGCTTCGACGCGCTGGTCCTCGGGGACCACCTCGGCGACCATCGAAGAGCCCGCGGCCCACTCTCCACCGATTCCCAGGCTCGCGATGATGCGGCAGATGATGAGCTGCCACATCTCCGTGACGAATGCGCAGGCGGCCGTGCCGAAGGCGTACAGCAGCATCGTGATCATGAGCACGCGCTTGCGGCCGAAGCGGTCCGAGATGGGACCGAACAACACGCCACCCGCGGCCCACCCCAGCAGCAGCAGCGAATTCAGGATGCCCGTCCAATAAGGCAACGCCGCGCGCGCTTCCTCGCCGCCGATCGGCACCCCTAACAAGGTGGGAATTGCGTTCGGGGCTACGAAGTTGAACAGCAGCCCGTCGAAGATATCGAAGCCCCAGCCAAGCCACGCCGCCGCGAAGACGGTCCACTGGTAACGCGAGAGTTTGAGCATCGCGCGCGAGGATAAATGGGGTCAGACCCCATTTGCTAGCAAAAGGTGCCAGACCTGACGAACTCACCTGCTATCAAAGTCGACCAACACGGCAGATTCGCGGATGTAAAAGGGATGCGAATCACATTAGTTTTCGCGAATGCCTCGCCCACCCCGCCAGCTTTTCGCAAACGAGTGTTACCACGTTCTCAATCGCGCGAATCGCAAGGCGGAGGTGTTCCATCAATCTGCCGACTACTCCTTGTTCCTCCGCCTTGTTGAGAAAGCGCAGGAACGAATCGGCATACCGCTGCTCGCGGCATGCGTGATGCCGAACCACGTGCATCTGGTCCTGCGACCTCTTGGCGACAAGGATATTCCGCGATGGATGCAATGGCTGTTCACGACGCATGCACGTCACTATCACGAGAAATACGGCACCACCGGCCATGTCTGGCAGGGGCGTTACAAACATGTGCCCGTCCAGGGTGATCATCATCTGTTGACGCTTCTGAGGTATGTCGAGCGAAACGCCTTGCGCGCGAAGCTAGTTGCGAGGGCTGAGGACTGGAATTGGGGGAGCCTTAGCTGGCGCCTCCGCGCAAATCACGCACTCGCGCTTGCGGATCCACCCGTAGCACTGCCTTCGGGCTGGATAGACTGGGTGAATTGCCCACAGACGGCAGTCGAGCTCGAGGCCATTCGCACCAGCGTCAATCGTCAACGCCCGTTTGGTGATCCGGAGTGGGTATCGGAAGCAGTAAAACGCGAGCGGCTCGAGCAATCACTTGTGGAGGCCGGGCGTCCACGCAAAGCCAGATCCGGCACTGATTGCTAGGAAATGGGGTCTGACCCCATTACGCGTGTTTGAACATGATGGGGATGCCGGAGACGGTGGTGAACGACGTGCTGTCGTTGAACGGCCGTTCGCGGCCCTGCGGCGCCTGCTCGACGACCGCGGCCAGGACATCATCGAGCGGACCGGGACGGCCGAGCGCGAAGCCCTGCCCGAACTGGATGCCGAGCGACGCGAGCCGATCGCGCACGCAATTCGACTCCACGTATTCGGCGACCGTGGTGATCCCCATGGCTTCCGCGAGCTGCACGATCGCCCGCACCAGCGCCTGCGAGCGCGGATTCGTCAGCACGTCGCGCACGTACGAGCCATCGAGCTTGATCGTGTTGATCTCGAGATTCTTGAGGTAGGCGAGCGAGCTCACACCCGTGCCGAAGTCATCGAGCGCGAAGCGCACGCCGTGACTGGTGAGGCGGCGGATGAATTCCTGAACCTGCTGCAGGTTCGCGGCCGCCGCGGCCTCGGTGATCTCGAACGCCAGGCTCGTGCCGTCGATGCGGTACTTCGCCATCGCGGACAGCAGCCATTCGAGGAATTCCGGATCCGACAGCGAAGGACCCGAAAGGTTGATCGACACGCGCAACGGCCCGCGCGCCGAACTCTTCGACAGTTGCTCGAAGGCGCGCTCGCAGACGGCCCGATCGATCTCCGGCAGGATCTGGTAACGCGTCGCCGCGGACATGAAGTCCGCCGCTTCGACGATGTTGCCCTTCGCATCCACGATGCGGACCAGCAGTTCGTAGGTCGTCGGCAGGTTGCGGTTGATCAGCGGCGCGATCGGCTGCGCGAACACGACGATGCGCCGCAGACGCAGCGCCTCGCGCACGGCGCCGATGAGCCCGATCTCGTCATGGCGACGGATCATGCTCTGGTCCGTATCCTGGTAGACCTCCACGCGGCCACGCCCGCGGTCCTTGGCGGTCTTGCAGGCGATCTCGGCCTCGGCGATCCGGTGGTCGAGATGCAGGTCTGCGACCTGCGTGGACACGACGCCCCACGACATCGAAACCGGATGATCCATTTCGTCCTGCGCGGGAGCTGCGCTCACTTCGCGGCAGACGCGCTCGGCGAGCTGTCGCGCCTGCGCGAGATTCATGTGCGGAATGAAGACGGTGAAGCGGTCACCCGACAGGCGGCACGCGAAGCTCTCCGAGCCGACCAGCGCACGGCGGATCGCGAGGCCGCAGCGCCGGATGACCTTGTCGCCATCGGCGAAACCCGCCAGGTCGTTGATGACGTGCAGTCGATCGATGTCGCCGTACAGCATCGAAACCATCGCCGCCGGTTCGCTCGCGCGTTGCCAGGCATCGACGCGATTCTTGAACCCATCCCACGACAGCAGCCCCGTGAGTGCATCGAGATCCTGCGTCGCATTGCGCGCCAGCAGTCGCGCGAAGCGCGCGAGTCGACGCACGGTGAACTCATCGAAGCTGGGCTCGTCCGGCCGATTGAAAATGATGAGCGCGCCAGCGGGACCACCGCGCGCGATCAGTGGCACTGCGACCAGCTTGCATGCGACGTCGCCGCCACGCTGATGCCGCAGGCGATTTGTCGCGACCGGCTTGCGCGTTTCGATGGTACGTCGCGCGAGTTCGTCCCCGGCGATGCCGGTTTGCGCTTGCGCGAACTCGATGTCGGCGGTCGAGCGACCCCACAACACGCGGTTCTGTTCTCGCGGAAACACCGCGGCGGCAGCCGTGCAACCAAGACGCAGACAGACGGCCCGCAGGACGCTTTCCGTGCTCCGCTCCGAATTAGCGCCCGCATCGAGCGATGTGACTTCCGCCGACTTCACCGGTGACTCCGCCTGAATTTGTCCTCGCCTCCGTGGCGCGCAAGGAGATTAGACGAGCACTACCCGGCCAATACCCACGCACGTCGCATCTTTTCCGCGGTTCCGTGAAGTGCCTTTGAACGCGCCAGATTATGAGAACCCCCTCACGGCGTTATGTCAGCTGGTGGGCGCCCAGCGGCGGTGCAGGCGCCCACCCGATCGAGCGCGGCCCGGGTAGTTATTCCGCCATGCCGGCGCGACTCATCCGCACGACGACAAACTACTTCGCATCGCGATCAGTTCGTCCAGCAACATTGCGTTGCTGGACGCCGATGATCGAATGCGCCTGGCGAGCATGTTGATCACGGGGGGATCACGCGCGTGCGCGATGGCGGATTCACGTTCTCCCCCGGTCCTCTGCTTGCCAGCCCGGGGGCGGTCTGGGCAGACTGGCTTTGGCCTATCGAAGGCCCTGACGGAACTTCCGACAGTGACGCACACTTTCCGGATGCGACTCAGTTTGCTCCCGTTCATGACCCTCGTCGCGGGGCTCGCCGGAAGCACGGCAGCGCGGGCCGAAAACGTCCACGTCGTCTCGGGCAGCCTGGGAGCGACCTCCGATTTCGTGTTCCGCGGACTGTCGTTGACCCGCGGAAAGCCGGCGGCCCAAGGCTCGATCGATGTCGAATTCCCGAGGGAGATCTATGTCGGCGCATTCGTCGCGACCGTGGATCCCAATCCCGGCCCGAGCGCGCCGGTCGAGATGGACGCCTGGCTCGGGCGGTATTGGCGAATCTCCGAGGACTACTCCTTCGACCTGCGCGTCTCGCGGTACATCTACCCCGACGATCCGCGGCGCGTGAATTACGACCGTACCGAGCTCACGACGACGCTCGGATTCCGCGACCGGGTCTTCCTCGCGGCTATCTACTCGCCCGACACCCACGCCATCGGGACCGCGCCCGGTTATGGGGAGAACGGCGGCACCTGGGCGCTCGAGCTGTCCGCACGGCACGCTTTCGATGACCGCTGGGCGGTATCGGCCGGCTTCGGGCACTACAACCTGGAAGCGGTCTACGACGACAGTTACAACTACTGGAACGCGACCGTCACGGCGACGCTCGCGCCTTTCGAGCTGCAGCTCGCCTATCTCGGGGTCGACGACCGGGCCGCGGAGCACTTCCCGGAATCGTCGGTCGGTGATCGGGTAGCCCTGACGGCGCTGTGGCGCTTTTCGACGACCCGGTAACCCCCGCGGGGAACCTTGTCCCCCGTTCCCGGTACTCATACGGCAGCCGCTCCCCGGGAGGTTCGATGCCGTGGCGCTCAAGACCCTAGAAACGCTGGCTCCGCGGGCGCCGGGCGCCACCCCCGACCTCCCCGACCGCGAACTGCTGGATCGCATCGTGCGCGCCCGCGACCAGGCGGCTTTCCGTGTCCTGTATGCAAACTACTACCAGCGCCTGTCGCGCCTGCTGGCGCGCATGTCGGTGCGCCGGGAAGACATCGAGGAAGTCGTCAACGACACCTTCTGGGTGGTATGGACCAAGGCGTCCGATTTTCGCGGCGCCTCGCAGCTTTCGACCTGGATCATCGGAATCGCCTACCGGCGCGCGCTCAACGTACTGCGCCGCGCGAAGTTGCGCCCGGTCTCCAACGAACCCTTCAACGAGGACTGCGTGAGCGTCGGCTCGTCCGAGGACGACGAAACCAACCAGCAGTGGCTTTCCCTGGGTCTCGAGCGGCTGCCCGTGGAACAGCGCATGACACTCGAGCTCACCTACACGCTCGGCCACTCCTGCGAAGAAGTGGCCGAAATCCTCGACTGTCCGGTGAATACCGTGAAAACCCGCCTGTTCCGGGCGCGCGAGACCCTCAAACAAGTTTTGCCACCACTGGCCGGAATGACTGGAGATCGTTCATGAACCCCCGTATCCCCGACACGCATGCCGAAGCCTGGGCGCTGCTGCCCTGGCTGGCCAACGGCCGCATCGGGCTCCCCGACCGTGAATGGGTCGAGGCACATGTGCAGTCCTGCGCCGAGTGTCGCGCCGAGCTGGCGTCGCAACGCGGGCTCGCGGCCCGTATGAATCGCGTCGGCGCGGTGCCTTCGCCCGCGGCGGCCGAGGAAGAGCAGCAGTCGTTCGAGAAGCTCTGGGCTCGCATCGAGGCATCCGAAACCGCATCGCAACGGCACGGCGGGGCGAATTCAACGGCGTCGGGTGCTCGCGGCTCGCGAACGGTCCGGTGGCTCGCGGCCGCGGTGGTCATCCAGGCGATCGGCCTGGGAGTGCTCGGGCTTGCCGCCCTGCGCGGCGCGCAACTCGTCGACGGCATCGCCGATGCGAAAGGCTACACGACGGTGGCCGCGGTCGAGCCGGCACGCATCGCGCCCACGCTGCGCATCGTGTTCGCGCCGGAAGCTCCGGTCGGGACCATCAACACATTGCTCGCTCACCAGGGCCTCACGATCGTCGGGGGGCCGGGCAAGTCGGGCAATTACACGGCCGAGCTGTCGCCGGATGCCGTGGCTTCGGGGGCCTCGGCGGAGTCCGTCGCCGCGGTGATCGCGAAGGATCCGAATGTCGACTTTGCGCAACCTGTCGCACGCTGAAACCCGCGGGTTCACAGTGCACGTCTTGCGACGCCGGACCTGCGCGGCCCTGGCGGCGATGTTCTTGTTGGTCGCCGCTGCGGTCTGCGCCGCGCCGCCGCCGGTGCTGACCCCGGCGGAAGTGCGCATGTCGCCTGCCCAGTTCATCGTGGTGGCGGTGGACAATCCCGTGGCCGCACGTGCCGCCGCCGTCGGCGGCACGGCGCACGGTTACGGCTCGATCACCAACTACCGCATCGGCGCGACCGCGGCCTCGATGATCCGCGACCTCGCGCGCGCTCATTCGCTCACGCCCGTGTCCGAATGGCCGATCGAGCGGCTGCGGATGCACTGCGTGTTGTTCCGGATTCCGCCCGGCACCACGCGCGAAGCCGTGCTGCAGCGCCTGGCGTCCGACGAACGCGTGCTGATCGCGCAACCGCTCAATGAATTCGAGTCGACGGCGAGCGCCGCTTTCGACGATCCATACGCGAAGCTGCAGTCCAACGTGAGCGCGCTCGACGTGGCGGATGCGCACCGCGTGAGCCGCGGTGTCGGGGTGCGGGTCGCGGTCATCGACACCGGCGTCGACACCTCGCATCCGGATCTCGCCGGACGCACCGAGGCGACACGCAACTACGTCGACGATGACGCCACTGCGTTCCGCGCCGACCGCCACGGCACGCAGGTGGCCGGGCTCATCGCGGCATCGGCCAACAATGGCATCGGCATCGTGGGCGTCGCTCCCGGCGTCCGGCTGCTCGCGTACAAGGCCTGCTGGCAGCCCGCGGCCAGCGCCGCGGGACGCTGCAATTCCTTCACGATCGCGCAGGCGCTGGCGGACGCGCTCATGGCGAAGGCGCAGATCGTCAACCTGAGCCTCGTGGGCCCCGACGATCCCCTGCTCACGGCCCTGGTCGACCGGGCCACGCAAGCCGGCGTGATCATCGTCGGCGCCACCTCCACGGATCCCCGATTCGGATTCCCGGCCAAACTACCGAACGTGCTGCCCGTCGCCGAGTCGGAGGATGCGTGGCTGCGCCCGGACGGAGATCCGTTGCGGGCGCCCGCGCGCGACATCGTCACGCTCGTGCCCGACGGCCACTACGATTTCGCCTCCGGCAGTTCGCTCGCCACGGCCCAGGTGACCGGCGTGGTCGCGCTGCTGCTGGCCCGCGACCAGAAGCTCGGCGTGGAGCGCCTGCACGGCCTGCTCGTGCGTTCGACGCGCCGGCACGACACCACGCACGGACCGTTCCTGTCGGTGAATGCCTGTGCCGCACTGGCACAAGTCGTGAGCGACGCGGTCTGCGCTGCAGACTAGTCAGTTCACGACGCCTGGCGGGCAACCTTCCGGAACGCCCATCTATCTAGACGGCGCAGGTCGTCCTGGCGAGCCAACCTACCACGGCCGACAGCGCCTCACCGTCGGTCGCGCCCTGCGAACGCGCCGTTTGATAGACGGACAATTGCTGGTGGGCGCTGGTGCCGCGTTTCAGCAGGACCCGGGCATGTTCGGTCTCCGGCAGACAGTCGAGCGCGATCGCGTCCTCACGCGTGAGCGACAGCAACTCCTCGAGCAGTTCGGCGAACGGCACGAGCTCGCCGCGCGCCAGGTCCAGCAGGCTCGCGTCGGCGCCGAAGCGCATCGCGCGCCAGCGGTTCTCGGCGATCAGCATGCGTGGGTATCGCCGCCAGGTCTTGTTCTCGCGCCGCAGCCGGTAAAGCATGCGCACGAGCGACAGGTTCAGGGCCGCGAGACACACCGCGTCGTCGAGGTGCGTGCAGCAGTCGAATACGCGCGTCTCGATCGTCGGGTAACGCGAGCTCGGGCGGATGTCCCACCAGATCTTGGTCGAGTCCTCGATGAGCCCGTTGCGCACCAGCGCGTCGAGATGGCGGCGGAACTCACCATAGCTCTCGAAACGTTCGGGCAGACCCGTGCGCGGCAGCGACGACAGCAGCATCAGCCGGAACGACTGCATTCCCATGTCATCGCCCTGCCAGAACGGCGAGGAGCACGACAACGCCAGCAGGTGCGGCACGAAATAGGACAGCTGGTTCATCACGTCGACGCGCAGCTCGTCATCGTCCAGGCCAACGTGGACGTGCATGCCGCAGATGATCATGCGGCCCGCCCCACCCTGCACTTCGCGCGCGATGGAGGAGTAGCGCTGCTCGTTGGTGTGCGCGGGCCGGTTCGGCGAGCGGGCGAAAGGATGCGTCGAGGCGGCGACCGGCGCGATGCCGTAGTCCGCCGAGATCTCGCAGACCTTGCGGCGCAACGCCGCGAGCTGCGAGCGCATCGCCGAGACGGATCCGCAAACCGAGGTCTTCACCTCGAGCTGCGAACGCAGGAATTCGGGACTCACGCGCCCATCGGTTTCGGCGATGCAACGCTGCAGCAGCTCGGAGGGCGGATCGGCCACGAGATCGCGCGTGGCGAGATCCACCAAAAGGTATTCTTCTTCTATCCCGAGCGAGAAAGCGGGCTCGGGGCTCCCCTGCGTCGACATGCGGACATTCTAGCCGCAGCGGCCGCGCGCGGATCAATCGGCGCCGAAAACTTCCTCGATGGCGCAGGGCTCGGCGAGGTGGAAGCCCTGGATGTAGTCCACGCCGATGCACTTGAGCACCTCGAGCACTTCCGCGCTCTCGACCTTTTCGGCGATGGTCGCCACACGCATCGCGGCGCCGATCTTCGCGATTGCTTCGACCATGCTGCGGTCGACGGGGTCGCTCGCGACGTGGGCGGCGAATTGCCCGTCTATCTTGAGGAAATCGACCGGCAGCGTCTTGAGATACACGAACGACGAAACGCCACTGCCGAAATCGTCGAGCGAGAAGCGGCAGCCGCGCGCCTTGAGCTCGCGCATGAAGTAGGTCGCCTTGGAAAGGCTCGCGACCGCGGCCGTTTCGGTGATCTCGAAGCACAAGGCGCGCGCCAGGCGCTCATCGCGCAGCCGCGAGAGTACGAACTCGAGGAAATCCTCGTCGTTGATCGACGTGCCGGACAGATTGACCGCCACGACCGGCAGCCGCTTGCCCTGCTCGATGCAGGCGGCGAGCATTTCGATCGCGCGATTCACCACCCAGCGATCGACCATCACCATCACGTTGTAGCGCTCCGCGGCCGGGATGAACTCGTTGGGCGGCACGAGCGTGCCGTCCTCGTCGCGCAACCTCACCATGAGCTCGAAGAACGGCGCGTCGGTCGCATGTGCGATGCCGCCGCCCGATGCGGATCCGACCGGATCACGCGTAATGGGCACGATCCGTTGAGCGTAGAGCTCCAGCCGCCCGTCCTCGACGGCGCGCGCGATGCGGCCCACCCACTGCATTTCGCGATGACGGCTGGTGCCATGATCGCGTTCGTAGATCTGCACGCGATTGCGGCCGCCATCCTTCGCCGCGTAGCAGGCGATGTCGGCGGCGGACAGCACGGAGGCGGCGCTGGTCGTGTCGCGCGCGATACGCACCACGCCGATGCTGGCGCCCACGGACAGGCTGTTCGCCCCCCACAGGAACCGATACGAATGGATCGCCTGGCGGATGCTGTCGGCCACGCGTTCGGCCTGCTCGAGCGAGCAACGCTCGAGCAACATTCCGAACTCGTCGCCACCGAGGCGCGCGATCGTGTCCGAGGCGCGCACCCGCGTCTGCAGCAGGCTCGTGATGTCGCGCAGCAGCCGGTCTCCCGCGCTGTGGCCACAGGTGTCGTTCACGACCTTGAACTGGTCGAGGTCGACGTACAGCAGTACGAATTCGCCCTCGCCGCGCTGCGCGGCGGTGACCGCCGCCTCGAGACGCGAGTCGAATTCGCGCCGGTTGATGAGGCCGGTGAGCGCGTCGTGGCTGGCCTGGTAGGACAACGCGCGCTTGAGGCGCCGCTCCTTGGTCACGTCGCCGAACACGATGACCGCGCCGACGGCAACGCCCTCGCGATTGCGGATCGGCGTCGCGGTTTCCTGGATCGCGAGCTCCTCGCCGCGCCGGTTCACGAGCACATTGTGGTCGGACGGCACGGAGGTCTCGCCCTCGTTGAGCACCCGGTCGAGCGTATAGGCGACCGGCTTGCGCGTGGATTCATCGATGAGCTGCAGCACGTCGCCGATCGGCCGGCCACGTGCTTCGTCCATGGACCAGCCGGTGAGACGTTCGGCCACGGGATTCAGATAGTCGATATTCGCCGTGGCGTCGGTCGTGATCACGGCGTCACCGATGGACTGCAGCGTGACGGCGGCGCGATCCTTCTCCGCGAAGATCGCCTGCTCCGCGCGCTTGCGCTCGGTGATGTCGGAAACCGTACCCTCGTAGCCGACGATGCGGCCCGAGCCATCACGCACTCCGCGGGAATTCTCGAGCGCCACCACCTGCGAGCCGTCGCGCCGGCGCAGCACGACTTCCATCGAGCGCACTTCGCCATCGGCATCGACCTTGCGCACGAAGTCGGCGCGGTCGGTCGGGCTCCAGTACAGCATCACCGAACTCGGCAATGCGTACATCTCCTCCGCCGAGCCGTACCCGAGCATTTCGACGAACGCGCTGTTGACCGACACCAGCCGGCCGTCGCGCGTGCTCTGGTAGACGCCCTCGATCACGCCTTCGAACAGCCCGCGGAACTTGGCCTCGCTCGCGCGCAGCGCTTCTTCGGCGAGATTGCGCTCGATGGCCAGCGCCGCGAGGCGCGTCGCGTGCGACTGCAGGACCTGTTCGCGCGCGTCGGGCAGACCCGGTTCCGGACGGTAGATAGCCACCGCGCCGAGGAGTTTGCCGCTCGATCCCTTGATCGGCATCGACCAGACCGCGCGGAAGCCCGCCTCCAGGACGACCTGGCGGCGATCCGCCCAGTGGGCGTCGTTCGTGACATCGGCGACATAGACGTCGCAGGCGGAATAGACCGCCGCGGCGCACGAGCCGCGGCGCGGCTCGATCGGCGTGCGTTCGAGCACCGCCGCGAGCAGCGGCGGCAACTGGCGCGCGATGGTCAGGGAGAAATGGCTCGCGTCGGGCGCGAGCACGGAGATCGTGCAGCGGCAGCGCGGGTACACCGCCTGCACGAGCCCGGATATGACGTCGAGCACCGCGGGCAGCCCGGCGTTCGATGCGAGCAGCGCGAAGAACGCGCGCTCGTTTTCCATGATGCTCTCGGCGCGCTTGCGTTCGGAGATGTCGGTGATGCTCGCACGCACCAGCGAGGAGTTGCCGCCCTGCAGGCGCACGAGCCGCACTTCGCAGGGGATGTCGCGGCCGGTGGAATCGCGGTGAATCCATTCGAACACCTGCGCCTCGCCCGCGGCCGCGAGCTTGAGGTACTGGCGATGCGGCGCGGTCGTGGACTCGCCGTCGATCTGCACGTCCGCGCTGACGTCGCGCACGTTGCACGAGAGCAGCTGCTCGCGCGACTTCTTGAAGAGTCGCAACGCCGGTTCGTTCGCCTCGACGAAGCGCTGCGATTCCGCGTCCACCACCGTGATGGCCTCGGGCGCGTTGTCGACCAGCGAACGGTATCGAGCCTCGCTGTCGCGCAGCGCCTGCTGGGTCATGTGGCGCTCGGAGATGTCGCGCAGGCAGATCACGAAGACTTCGGAACGGCCGTGGCGCGCGCGGCTGACGGCGATCTCGGCCGGGAACATCGTTCCGTCGCTGCGCCGCGCGGAGACTTCCGGACTCACGCGATGACCGCGGAACGTGTCGCTGGTGCCCGCGAGCTTGTCCAGCCCGGCGGTGACCGAGCCGTCCACCGCGATGAATGGCACGAGCGCGTCGATGCGCAGTCCCAGCAACTCCGAGAGTGGATAGCCGAACACGCGCTCGGTCACCGGGTTCGCCCGATCGATCACGCCCGCCACGTTCGCAGTGATCACGACATCCTTGATGTGATCGAGGATGACCTGCAGCTGGGCCGCGCCCTGCTCGGCGATCTCGACGCCGAGCGAACGAGCCTCGTCCGACATGAGCTGCATCGAGCGCACCATCGCGCGGCGTTCGTCATCGACGCTGTCGTAGTAGCGGCTCAGCATCTCGAGCAATTCATGGGCGCTGATGCGCCCGCCGGTCACGCGCGCGCGCAATTCGCGCAGCTGCGACTGCAGCAGCGGATGCAGGCGGCGCATCGAAAGATCGTTGACATCGAGGCGAGTGCCCGTCGCGGTGAAAGGCGGGCTTCCGGCGGAAACAACGCCGGGGTCGGTGCTTTCTTGGGGGTTGCCTTCAACCGATTTTGACATAACAGAGCAACTGCGGACCAAATTGCATGATATGTCCGGGTACGAGGTGCCCCCGTGAAGCGGCTCCCGGTTTTGAAGGGGAGACTAGTTCGTCGCGGGCGTACTCGGCGATTGTGGTTGAGCCGTAGTGGCCTGGCTATCCGCCGCTTCCGCGCTTGCCGGCGGAGAAACGACTACCGGTATGGAGAAGAGGCGCGTGACGTTGCCCGACGGGTCGTTGGTCTCGATGCTCGCCGTGATCACGAAGACCCCCTCTTTCCCTGGCAGCAAAACCAGCTGGTGCTTAAGGGGCTTGCCGACGGCGGGCGCGGAGACCGGGCCGTATTTCTCACCCACGCTCACCGCGAGCCCCTGCTGGCTGAGAAACAGGGCGCTGACCTTCTCGAACTCCTGGGCAGGGATGATGGCGATCTCGACCGGAAGCGCCTTGTTCACCTCCGGCTTCGCACCGAGCGAAAAGTGCATGGCCACCGCATTGCTGGTGCGGTTGGCCGCGACCGCCGCGACCATGTCGGCCGGCAATTCACCCTCTTTCGCCCGGGAAGGCTTCGCGGCTGACGCGGAAACAGCCACTTCCGGCGCCTTGTCCGAATCCTCGCAGGCGCAGAGGAGCCCCACAACGGTGAGCAAGGCGAGAGAAACGCGGCTTCGGCGGGTTAGCATCGAGGAAACCTCCGCTTCCTATACTAACAGGCTGACTATCCAGCAAAGATTCATCTGGAAAGAATGGGAGGTTCGTCAATCGCCGCGAGCTGCTCGAACAGGTCCGCGATGTGTCGCTCCCAGAATCGGGCGTCCGCGAACCAGGGAAACGCGCGCGGAAAGGCCGGATCGCGCCAGCGCGTGGCGATCCACGATGCGTAGTGAACGATACGCAGGGAGCGCAGGGCTTCGACCAGCGTGAGCTCCGCGTAGTCGAACTCGGCGAACGTTTCGTACCCTTCCATGAGCGCGGCCCAGGACGCCTGCTGGCTGGCGGCGTCTCCGGCGAGGAACATCCACAAATCCTGGATGCGCGGACCCGACATGCAATCGTCGAGGTCCACGAACAACGGTCCGTTGTCGCGCCACAGGATGTTTCCGGAGTGGCAGTCGCCGTGAATCCGCAGCCGGGGGATCGGTCCGAAATTCTCGAAACACTGTCGGACTCGTCCGATCAGCTGGTCGCTCACGCGCGCGTACTGCTCCTCGAGCGACTCGGGCACGAATCCGCTCGCCAGCACCGCCGCGCGCGCCCGCACGCCGAGCCGATCGAGCTCGAGCGCGGGCCGGAACTGGAAGCGGCCACGGCTGCCCACCGCATGCATGCGCGCCAGTGTGCGGCCTAGCAAGGTGAGCGTGGCCGCATCCGCTATTTCGGGCGCGCGACCGGCGAGGTAGGGAAAGGCGGCGAAGCGCTGGTCCGCGTACTCAAACAAACTTTCGCCATCGCGCCGCAACGGCGCGGCGATCGGCAATTCCGCATCCGCGAGCTCGAAGGCGAACGCATGTTCCTCGCCGATCGCGGCGTTCGACCAGCGGGCAGGCCGGTAGAACTTGAGAACCCAGAGCTCGCCGTCCTCGTCGCCCAGTTGATAGACCCGGTTCTCGTAACTGTTGAGCGCGAACAGCCTGCCCGACGGGCGCAGTCCGATGCTTTCGGCGGCCGCGGCCACCTCGAAAGGGGTCAGATTCTCGAACGGAGTCAGTGCAGAATGCGTCACAGCCACGCGGGCACATTAATGTAAAATCCTGCGTCCCAAAACCCCTAGTGAAGATTCTCCCGAATGACGCAGCAATCCTCGGAAAAGAAGTCAGTCCTCGTCACCGGTGGCGCAGGTTACATCGGCAGCCACACGGTCCTGCAGCTGGTCGCGCGCGGCGAGCGCGTCGTCGTCCTCGATGATCTATCCACCGGATTCCGCCAGTCGGTGCGTGACGTTCCGCTCGTGGTCGGCAACGTCGGCGACCGCGCGCTCGTCGATTCGCTGCTCGCGGAACACGGCGTCGACACCATCATCCACTTCGCCGCGCACACCATCGTGCCGGAGTCCGTCGCCAATCCGCTCAAGTACTACGGCAACAACACCTGCGGCACGCGTTCGCTGCTCGAGGCGGCCTCGAACGCGGGCGTGCGCAATTTCGTCTTTTCATCGACCGCCGCGGTCTACGGCATCCCCTCCTCGGGTCTCGCGTCGGAAGAATCGCCGACCGCGCCGATCAATGCATATGGCTCCTCGAAGCTGATGTCGGAGTGGATGCTGCGCGACCTGTGCGCGGTCACGCCGATGCGCCACGTCATCCTGCGCTACTTCAATGTCGCCGGCTCGGACCCCCAGGGCCGCATCGGCCAGTCGACCCGCAAGGCCACGCTGCTCGTGAAGGTCGCGTGCGAGGCCGCAGTCGGCAAGCGCCCCTATCTATCGGTGTTCGGCACCGACTATCCGACGCCCGATGGCACCGGCGTGCGCGACTACATCCACGTCGATGATCTCGCCGCCGCGCACCTGAAGGCACTCGACTACCTGCGCGCGGGCGGCGCCTCGCTGATCGCCAACTGCGGCTATGGTCACGGGTACAGCGTGCGCGAGGTTCTGCAGAGCGTCGAAAAGATCGCGGGACTCAAGCTCGACGTGCGCGAGGAACCGCGGCGCGCCGGCGACCCCCCGACCCTCGTCGCGAAGTGCGACCGGGTGCGCAACGTCCTCGGCTGGACTCCCAGGCTCGACGACATCGACACCATCGTGCGGACGTCGCTGGAGTGGGAGAAACGCCTGCAACGTGAACGCTGGTAACCGGGACTGATGCGCTGGCCGAGACCCAAATCGCTGAGCAGCCTGATGCTGCTGGGACTCGCGCTGATCGCGGGTCCGCTGCTCGTGGCCGTGATCGATGCGGGCCTGCAGATCCGCAGGCTCTCCGTGACCAGCCAGGAACTGGTGCTCGAGGGCGTGCAGAGCGCGCGCCTGTCGCAGAGCATGTTCGCCGACATCACCACTTTGCAGCGAACCGTGCGCCTCTACCAGGTGATCGGAAAACGCGAGCTGCTCGAAGCCGAAGCCTATCGCGCCACCGATCAACGGCTCGCGGCCTCGCGCACTCAACTCGCCGCGCTTCTCACCGAAGAACCCACGCGGCACAGCCTCGAGGAATTCGCAGCGACACACGACGAGATCGCGAATTCCTTGAAAGTGACGCCGTACGACAGTCCGGAATTCACCGCGATCCTCACGCGTATCGACCGACTGAACGATCTCGCGGGCGCCATCGCGCTGTCGGGCAACCGTCAGATCGATGCGCGACTGGCCGCCCTCGAGCAGCAGACCGCGAGAACGCAGCGGCGCCTGTTCTGGCAATCGGCGTTGCTGGTGCCGCTCACGCTGGTCGCCATTCTCGCGCTGACCCTTTCCATCGGCCGTCCGCTGCGGGCCATCGACCGGGCCATCAGTGAGCTCGGGCGCGGCACGTTTTCCCGCCCCATCGAGGTCGCCGGTCCGCGCGACCTCGAGCGCCTCGGGGCGCAGCTCGAGTGGTTGCGCCAGCGCCTGCTCGATCTCGCCCAGGAACGCAATCGATTCCTGCGCCACATGTCGCACGAGTTGAAGACCCCTCTCGCCAACATCCGCGAAGGCGCGGAACTGCTCATGGATGGGGCGGTCGGACCCCTGGACAATTCCCAGCGCGAAGTGGTCGCCATCCTGCGCGATAACGGCATCAAGCTGCATCGGCTCATCGAAAACCTGTTGTCGTTCAGCGCCTGGCAGAAGGAAAGCGTGGGCCTGGAACTGTCCGATTTCCGGATTCGTCCCCTGGTCAAACAGGTCATCGAGAGCCAACAACTCACGGTGGTCTCGCAACGCGTCCGTCTCGAGGTTAAGGTGGAAGACTTGATGCTCCGGGCGGATCGCGGCAAGGTGCGCCTGATCGTCGAGAACCTGCTGTCCAATGCCATCAAATATTCGCCGAAGGGCGGCACTGTCTATCTACACGCCGAGAAACAGGACACCCAACTCGTGATCGATGTCGCCGATACCGGCGCCGGCATTCCCCCGGACGAACGCGCCCGCGTGTTCGAAGCCTTCTACACCGGCCGCCCGCCCGCGGGCGTGCAGGTCAAGGGCACGGGCATCGGATTGTCGGTCGTGCTCGAATTCGTGAACGCGCACGGCGGCACCATCGAGATCGTCGACGGCGAGCACCCCGGCGCCCATTTCCGCATCCGCATGCCGGTCCTTTCGGCCACCACCCCTCTCGGAAACCAGGCGCATGCGGCATAACCCCCTCATCGCCGGTTGCCTCGCCGTGGCCCTCGCGGGGACGGCCATGGTCGGCTGCAGCGGGATGTCGCCCCGATCTCGCGACTCGCAGTCGATTCCCTCGGTGGATCGCAGCTCCACTGAAACGACGATCATCACCTCCTATCTCGATAATTCGCTGCGGCTCGCGCGCGGTACGCCGGCCGAACAGGCGGAGATCCTGACCCGGGCGAGCAATGACTACGCCGCCGCGCCGACGCCTAGCATCGTTCTGCGTTATGCCATGGTTCTCTCTACTCCCGGCCACGCCGGGTATGACCCTGTCGGCGCGCAGCGACTTTTGCGCGAAGTGCTGGCCAGCCCGGAAACTCTGCTCCCTGCGGAACGTGCTCTCGCGTTCCTGCAGCTGCAGCAGGTCGAGCGCCAGCAATCCTTACAAGCGGATGTGCGGCGCCTGCAGACAGGCGCCGAAAGAACCGCGAATGAACGAATCGCCCAACTTACGCGACGCCTGACCGCCGAGAGCGACGAAAACGCCCGTCTCAAGAAGGCACTCGCCGATGCGCAGGCCAAGCTGGATGCGATCGCGAACATCGAAGGCTCGTCGAACGATCGGCGGCCCACAACGCCAGAGGGACGGAAACCGTAGAGGTTTCTGATGTTAGCTGCCATGCAACTGCCCACCACTCCGACCCATCAAGCCAAGCGCAAGGCGCGCATCCTCGTCGTCGACGATGACCCGGGCCTGCTGCGCCTGCTAACCATCCGCCTGCGCGCGGAGAACTACGAAGTCGAGGCCGTTGAAAGCGCGGCGCTCGCGCTCGCGGCGACGAGCCGCTTCCGGCCCGAGCTGGTCATCACCGACCTGCGCATGGACCAGATGGATGGCATCGGGCTGCTGAAGGAGCTGCAATCGCGCTACCCGGGCCTCAAGGTCATTATCCTCACCGCGCACGGCACGATTCCGGATGCGGTGCACGCCACGCAGCTCGGCGCGTTCGGCTTCCTCACCAAGCCGGTCGACAAGCAGGAACTGCTAGACCAGGTGCAGAAGGCGCTGCGCATCTCGGGATTCATGGACTCGGACGAGGACTGGCGCTCGGAGATCATCACGCGCTCCTCGCTCGTCGAGGAAAAACTCTCGCAGGCGCACATGGTGGCCGGCACCGATGCGCGCGTGCTCATCACCGGCGAAAGCGGCACCGGCAAGGAATTGCTGGCACGCGCCATCCACGCCGCGAGTCCGCGCCGTGGGAAACCCTTCGTCGCGATCAACTGCTCGGCCATGGCCGAGAACCTGCTCGAGTCGGAACTGTTCGGGCACATCAAGGGCTCGTTCACGGGCGCGGTGCGCGATCACCAGGGGCTGTTCCAGGCCGCTGACGGTGGCACCCTGCTGCTGGACGAGATCGGTGACATGCCGATGCGCCTGCAGGTCAAGCTGCTGCGCGTCCTCCAGGAGAACAGCATCCGGCCCATCGGCGCGACGGATGCCATTCCCGTCAACGTCCGGGTCATCTCGGCCACGCATCGCGATCTGCAGCAGCTCATGATGAGCGGACAGTTCCGCGAGGACCTGTACTACCGGCTCAACGTCGTGCACATCGACATGCCGCCGCTCAATCGCCGCCGCGAGGACATCCCGCTGCTGGTCTCGCATTTCCTCGCGCAGATCAGCAACGAGAGCGGCGTGCGCAAGATCTACGCGCCCGAGGCGGTGGAATTGCTGGCCACGGCCGACTGGCCGGGAAACATCCGCCAGCTCGCGAACGTGGTGCGGCAGAACGTCGCGCTGTCGCAGACGCCTATCATCCCAGTGGAACTCGTACAGCAGTCGCTCGGCGGCACGCAGAGCAAGCTGCCCTCCTTCGACGAGGCGCGCGACGAGTTCACGCGCTCCTATCTATCGCAGATCCTGCAGATCACCGGCGGCAACGTCAGCCAGGCGGCGCGCCTGGCGAAGCGCAATCGCACGGACTTCTACAAGCTGCTGTCGCGGCATCAGCTGACGCCGGAAGACTTCAAGGGCAGATAGCCCCGGTCCCCTCTAGCGGCCCAATAGCGCCCGCCCGCCTCGATCGAGGCGGGCGCGAAATCCCCACAGGCCGAGCTCGTCCTGCAGTCGCGCGACCCGCTCGAGCTGCTCGGCCGACAGCCGCGCGCCCGGCACTTCGCCGAAATTGCTGTCCGCTTGGTGCGCGTTCTTCGTGCTCATGATGACGATGGAAACTTCCGAGAAAGACAGCGGATAACGCGCGGCCGCGAGCAGCAGCGAACCCTGCTCGCGTTCGAGGAATCGCATGGCATCGACCTGGCCGATGATGCGATCGATGTCTGCGCGAGGCATCCTGCTGCGGCGATCGTTCGGATCCTTGAACTCAACGCCGCGCGAATATTTGCCGGTAAGAAATCCGTCCTTGAGGCTGGAACGCGCGATCACCGCGAGACCGCTTTCGCGCAGACGGCGCGCGCGCGCGAGGAACGGGACCGGGTCCAGCAGGCTCAGCGGCAACTGGACGCCATCGAGATTCGTGTGATCGATGACGTAGTCGACGTCATTGGAGTTGTACAGCGATACGCCGATGAAGCGCGCCTTGCCCGCACGCTTGACGCGCTCGAGCTCGTCGTACAGCGAGCGCTCGGCATCCTTTGGAACCCAGTGAATCTGGTAGAAGTCGACATGGTCCGTG
The DNA here is from genome assembly GCA_023457495.1 of Pseudomonadota bacterium. GTDB lineage: Bacteria > Pseudomonadota > Gammaproteobacteria > Steroidobacterales > Steroidobacteraceae > CADEED01. The sequence continues at coordinate 34,997 of JAEWLQ010000110.1, read as the reverse complement.
CCGAGGCGCCGCAATTGTTCTTCCAGCGTCGCGGTGAGGCCGCCTGGCTGACCGGAGTACTTGGTGGCGACGATCCAGCGATCGCGGCGGCCGCGCAGGAACTGGCCGACGACCAGCTCCGCGTCGCCGTAATTCATGGCGGTGTCGAGGAAGTTGCAGCCGAGCTCCTCCGCTCGTGCCAGCGCGTCCAGGCTGTCCTGGTGGCTCACCGCGCCGAACGCAGCTCCACCGGTGGCCCAGGAACCAAAACCCACTTCCGATACCTGCAAGCCTGTGTTCCCGAATCTTCGGTACGGCATTTTTCCAACCGTCTTCGTCACGACAGACTCATCGAAGTCGCCTCCGGGCGATCCGTACACGGGCCAATGACGCCAGCCCACCGCCGCCGCGCCCACGCCGAGCCCGGCGGCGCCCAGGCCTAACAACCATCCACGGCGCGAGATCATTCCGTGCCTGTACCGGCAGTCTTGGCCGCTTCCCGGATGGCGTCGCGGCATCCGTACTTGGCAATGAGGTCGTAGAGCGTCGGACGCGTCACGCCGAGCAGGTCCGCGGCCTGCGAAATGTTTCCGCCACCGAGCGCGAGCGCCTGTTCGACCGCCTGCTTTTCGGCCTGCGCACGCACGGCCTTCAGATTGAGGAATTCGAACTGTCCGCTGTTGTGCTCGAGTCCGAGATCTTCCGGGCCGATGAGCGGGCCGGCCGACATGATGACCGCCGCCTTGACCTTGTTCTCGAGCTCGCGGACGTTTCCCGGCCAGTCGTGCCGCTGCAGGGCCACCAGCGCTTCGTTGCTGAATCCCTTGGGCGCGCGCGGCTGCGTGGCCGCCGCGCGGCGCAGCATGGCCTGCGCGAGCACCACCGCGTCTCCCGGGCGTGCACGCAGCGGCGGCAGGGTCAGCGTGACCTCGCTGATGCGGTAATAGAGATCCTGGCGGAACCGCTGCGCGGCGATCATCGCCTGCAGGTCCTGATGGGTGGCCGAGATCACACGTACGTCCACCGGGATTTCCTGCCGGCCGCCCACCCGCTCGATGACGCGATCCTGCAGGAAGCGCAGTAGTTTGGCCTGCAACGCCGCCGGCATGTCGCCGATCTCGTCGAGGAACAGCGTGCCGCCCGACGCCGCCTCGACCTTGCCCGGGGTCTGGCGGACCGCGCCGGTGAAGGCGCCCTTCTCATAGCCGAACAGTTCGCTCTCGAGCAGCTGCTCGGGGATGGCGGCGCAGTTGATCGCCACGAAGCGCTGCTCGCGCCGGTCGCTGCGGCCGTGGATGGCGCGCGCGATGAGTTCCTTGCCGGTACCGCTCTCGCCCAGGATCAACACCGACGCATTGGTGGGCGCGACCTTCTCGACATTGCGGCAGACCTTCTGCATGCCGACATCGAGCGCAATGATTCCTTCGAACGCGCCCGTCGCCTGGGCATCGCGCAGGCGGCGATTCTCCTCCTCGAGCGCAGCGATGTGGAAAGCGCGCCTGACGATGAGCTTGAGGACATCCAGGTCCACGGGCTTGGAATAGAAATCCCATGCGCCCAGCGCAACCGAGCGCACGGCGTTGTCGCGGTCCGCGTTTCCGGTCATCACGATGATCCGCGTGCGCGGCGCGATGCGCAGTATCTCGCTCAGCGTCTCGAAACCGGCGCTGACACCTTCGGCATCGGGGGGCAAACCGAGATCCTGCAACACGACCTGCGGTTCGAAGCGCCGCACCATCGCGATGGCCTGCGCGCCCTCGGTGGCCTGCAGGATTTCATACTCGTCGAGGCACCACTTGAGCTGGCTCTGCAGCCCGGTGTCGTCCTCGACGATCAGCAGTCTGGGGAGTCTGGGTTTCTCGTCTGACACAGGGGTAGGTTAATACAGAAGCTCGTACCCCGCCCGGGACTGCTCTGCACTTCCACGAAGCCGCCGAGCTGCCGCACGTGCTCGCGCACCTGGTATGCGCCGATGCCCATTCCCCTGGAGCCCTTGGTGCTGTCGAATGGGCGGAACAGGCGTTCGCGCACGAACTCGGCGTCCATGCCGGATCCATCGTCACGCACGATCAGCCGAGCGAAACCCTGGTCGTGGGTCAGGCTGACCCGCACCGCACCGCGTTCGCCGGTCGCCTCCTGCGCGTTGCGGATCACGTGGTCCAGCACGGAGCCTAACTTCTCCGCATCGGCGCGCACGTTGGCGGGCCCGGACGCGTGCTCGAAGTCCGGGGCGGGCGCCCGCGCCCGCGCGCGCGACACCGCGGCGCCGACGAGGGCCGCGAGCGCCACCTCGCGCGCCTGTCCGTGCACCTCGCGTGCCTGCAACTGGCCGATGAGGCGGGTCATCCGGTCGACGGAATTCGAGATGGTGCTGATCGCATCGTCGAAGAACAGCGGATTGTTGCGATGCCGGGCGGCGTTCTGCACCAGCAGTTGAAGTTGCGCGACCGCGTTCTTGAGGTCGTGCATGACGAAGGCCGTGAAGCGGCTGTAGGCATCGAACTGCCGGCTCTCGGTGAGACGGCGATCGGCGCTGTGCTGCGCCAGCAGCAGCGCGATGTGGCGGCCCACGGTCTTGAATAGATCGCGATCCTCGAAGGTCATGTGAAACGGCGGCGGAGGCGGCTGCAACACGATGAAGCCGACGAGACGCTCCAGGTGCAACAGCGGCGTCACCACGCGCCACATCGAAGCGTCGCGCAGCCACTCGGGAAGCTGCACGTCGCCATAGACGTCGGGCGTCGCCACGTATTCTTCGACGTCGATCACCCACTGGCGCTCCGCCAGGAACTTCGGCAATTCATCCGACGGCGCGATCGAGGCCGGAGCATGCTCGCGCAGCGCGGTGTTCGGCCAGGCGGCCACCGGCAAGTACTGGTCCGCATCGTCTTCGCGCATGAAGAGCACGCCACCGGGCGAGTGAAACATCTGCGCTACCGCCACGATGGAAGTTTGGGGCGCATCTCCAGCCTTGCCGGTCGACAGCGTCTGGATGAAGCGCAGCCACTCGACGCGATAGTCGTACTTGCCACTGTAGAAATGCGTGGCGATGAATACCTTGAGCCGACGCCATGCATTCTTCGACAGCAGCAGGGTTACCAACACCGCGGCCGCGACGGCGAGGAACAGCACCACGGCCACCTCGGCCCATCCACCGGTGTGCGCATGCAGGTACACACTGGCGAGTGCGGTCAGCGCAAGGTAGGCGGCGATGCCGACGACCACGACCGCGTACAGGACGATATGGCGCGAGATGAACAGTACCGACCCTGTGGGCACGGCGCGCCGCACGCCCAACACCACCAGGGGCAACAGCAGCGCCACGCTCAGGCCGCGCGCCGCGGAGACCTCCGGTACATATCCGGCGCTGAGCAGGAAAGTGCAGGCGAAGAAGTCAGCGGCGAACAGGCCCCCGATTCCCGCGCCGCCCGCATTCACGGCGTCGCGCCTGGCGAGCCGCGCGTGGCGCACACATTGCACGACCAGCAACAACCCGAGGATGGAAAGCGCGAGCGTGGCGTGATCGGCGAGCCGCTCGACATGCGGAGACGGCAGCACCATGGCCAACAGCAACGTGATGGCGCAGGCCGCCAGCACCCCGCGCTCCAGCCAGCCCGCGTGACTCATGCCGGCAAGGGATCGCAACGCCACGCACCAGGCCGCGTAGCGCAAGGCATCTAGGACGACGAATACACGCGCCGGAACGGGCCCTGCGGCCGCGTCCAGCGCCAGGACCGCGGTCCAGATCGCCGTGAGCGCCAGTGCCGGTGCAACGATGCGCGCGGCCCTGCCCTCCTGGCCGCCCGGGATCATCAGCAGCGCGACACCGGCATACACCGATGCGGCCACCAGGTTGGTCCACAGCGCCAGGTTCATCCCTCACTCCCCGAAGCGGCCTCAGCGCGCGATCTAGCCCTGAGTGTGTCCCACGCCGCGCAGTGCGAACGTGGCCATGCGCAGCCGATCCAGGATCTCCCGGATCTTTTCCTCGGGCAGACCGTACGGATCTTCGATCTCGACCGCGCCATCCAGCAGGGCGCCTAACCATACCACCTTCGATTCGGGCGCCCCCATCACGTGCAGGCGGGCCCAGTTGTGGCGATCCATGAGCACGACGATGTCCGCCCACTCGATGTCTTCCGCCTTCACGCGCGCGGAGCGATGTCCCGCCAGTTGCACACCGAGCCCGGCGCTCATGCTCACGTGCGTGTCGGGCGAGGCGCGCCCCTCCTTCGGATGGAAACCCGCGGACCGCACCTCGCAGGTCGTCGTGTCGCGCAACAGCTGGGCGACGAACGGACTTCGATAGATGTTTCCGTAACAGAGCACGAGCACGCGCTGGATGTTCGCGCGCCGCAGCACTTCGCGGCTGTGCGCCCGCGCGCCGCGCAGGGCACGCAGCGTCGCGAACCGCAATCGAATCGCCTGCAACACTCGGCCTAACATGGTTCACGCATCCCTGTGGCGACCACCATCAGAACTGGAAATAGATGAACACCTGCTGCGCCAGAGGCGGCATCAAGATCAGCATCATCGCGAGGTAAAGATAGACGAAGTAGCGCAGCCACGCCGGCCGGCGCAGCAGCATCAGCATGTCGTCGCACCGGTACACGAACCACTCGTAAACGATGAGTGGCAACGCGAGAACGACCATCATGCCGAGCGCATACACGCCGAAATCCGTGACGTGCCAGGGACCGGCCAACGCGCCGATCATCCCCAAAGCCTGCTCGAGGCTGACCGCCCTGAAGAATATCCACCCGATGCACACCAGGCAGAACATCAGCAGCGCCTGGCCAACCGCAACCAGGCGACTGCCATCTGGCCGCGTGGTCTCGACTCCCGCCACTCGGTAGGCAACCAGCATGAGTCCTTGCCAGGCGCCCCAGAACACGAAGGTCCAGGCCGCGCCATGCCACAGACCGCCCAGCAACATGGTCAACGCGAGATTGATGTAGGTTCGCGTGGCGCCTTTGCGGTTGCCGCCCAATGGTATGTAGAGATAGTCGCGCAGCCATGAGGAAAGACTGATGTGCCAACGCTGCCAGAACTCGCTCGGGTTGCGAGAGAAATATGGCATGCGGAAGTTGTACGACAGGTCGATGCCCATCCACTTCGACACGCCCTGGGCGATCGACGAATACCCCGAGAAGTCACCGTAGATCTGCAGCGCGAAGGCGACCGCTCCCATGGACACATCGAACGCCGACAGCGAATCGGTCGGCTGACTGAATACGTGGTTGACGATGGGCGCGAGGTTGTCGGCCACGATGACTTTCTTGAACAGGCCGAAAAGTATGTGATACAGGCCCTCGCCGAAGTACTCCTTGCGCCATTGCCGCGGCTCGTACAACTGCGGCGCCAACTGGCCATAGCGCTCGATGGGGCCCGCCACCAGGGGCGGGAAATACGCCACGAACAACGCGAACCGTTCGAGCGTCTTCGCCGGCGGCACCTTGCCGCGGTACACGTCGATCGTGTAGCTCATCGTCTGGAACGTATAAAACGAAATGCCGATCGGCAGCACGACGGCCAGCACGGGAATGCTGGGCTCGAAGCCGAACGAGCGCAGCATGTCGGCGCACTGCGTGACGAAGAATCCGTAGTACTTGAAGAACCCGAGAAAGGTGAGGTTCGCGATGACGGAAAGCGTGATGAGCTGCTTACGACGTCGCGGGTCCTTGAAATGATCCAGCCCCCGGCCCACGGAAAAGTCGATGAGAGTCGACGCCCAGAGCAGGAAGAGGTAGCGCCAGTCCCAGTAGCCGTAGAACACGTAGCTCGCCATCAGCAGGAACCAGTTCTGCTGGCGATGCGGCAACCGCCAGTAGGCAGCCAGCACCACGGCGAAGAACGCCCAGAAAATAAAGCTGTTGAATATCATCGCGGAGCGGTTTCGTCGGTAGTCAGATCGCGCGCCAATTGCGCGGTCAGGATTGCGCGCCCCTGCTCGCCGAGATGCATGCGGTCGAGGAAGCTCGAATGGTCGATGCCGGGCAGATGACGATAGTCGAGTAGTCGGATCGTGCCGGCCGCCGCAAGCTCGATCAGCGGCGCGTCGATCTCGTAAGGCTCGCGCACCGGCATCGCCACCACCACGAGCCGCGTACCCTGCGCTTCGATGGCGGCCGCGAGCGCGGAGAAATGACTGTAGTCAGGAGTGGCCGCGGCGGCGCCTTTGTCCGCGCGACCCTGTTTGGCGTTTATTTCGTTCGCGAAGCGTTCGTAATGGGGAACGACATGCACTAACAAGTCGTTCCGCACGGTGTCCCGCAGCGCGTAAAGCCGCGAAACACGCGCGGCGGCGAACTCTCCTATATCCGCCGGGCCGGACAGGCCCAGGTCGGCCGGCGCGCGCAAATCACGGAACTGGCAAAACAATGCGCCGAGACGCGAAGGATCGGCGCGCGTCGCATCGCTCAGCAGATGCCAGGCGGTGGGCATGACCAGCGTGCCCACGTGCCGGTTCTCCGGTCCGAGCAATTGACCGTTCAAAATGCATTGCCAATCCCAGAAACTCGTGCCATCAGGCGTTATCTTGGCGACCTGCCCGGGATTCAGCGCCGCCGCCAGCATGTCGCCGTCGACGCCGTTGTTGGCCAGCGAGTTGCCGAGCACCAGCGTGCTGCGGGAGTCGCCCGTCGTGGCAATTTGTTCGGCGATCGCCGGAATCCGGGCGACGTGCACGATGTTGCCAGACAGTCGGTCGTCGACCGCGCGTAGCGTCAAATCGGCAGCGAAAAGGGTGGCGACCAGGGCCGCCGCCAAAAGCAAGTCTCCGCGCGCGGGAATCGCCGCGGAACTGGTACTGGTACTCATCCGTTACAACTTTTATGACTGTTCTACTCGAGCAAGTCCCTGCCGCGAATACATTTCCTGCACCGCAGGGCCAAGCGTCGCGATTAGACTACCATCGGCTCGCGCACCCCAGAAAAGCCGCCGCAAGGGAATTTTTCAATTGAGTGAAGTCGTCGACACCCGCAACGCCGACCGCCTGCGGGTGCTCATCGCCAATTCCACGCTACATATTGGTGGCGCGGAAAAGGTCGCTGCCAACCTCGCCGTCCACCTGGACCGACAGGCCTTCGAGACCACCGCGGTGTACCTCAAGGAGAACGGCGTGGTCGGCGAGCGGATGCAGCGCGACGGCGTCGATCTGGTGCCGATCCCGGGGCTGAAAGGCCCGGCACCCGATGGCCGCCGAAGGCCCGACTACTTCACGGCATTCAAACTGCTCCGGCTCATCCGTCAGCGGCGCATCCAGCTCATCCACACGCACGACATGCACAGCTTCATCGATGCGGCGGTGTGCCGGCTCCTGTATCCGCGACTGCGTTACGTGCACACCTTTCACTGGGGCAACTATCCGGTCATCGAACCGCAGTACGAGCGGATCGAACGATTGCTGTGGCGAGTGCCGGACGCACTGGTCTGCGTGGGCCACGAACAGGCGGATGCGATGTGCAAGTTCTATGGCATCCCGCGCGATCGGGTTCACGTGATCTGGAACGGCACGGACGCGCCGCGTCCGGATGTCGCGCCCGAGGTGCAGGCACTGCTGCCCACCGACGGCCGGCCGGTCATCGGGAGCATCAGCACGTTGATCCCGCAGAAGGGGCTCGAGGATCTGCTCGAAGCCGTGGCCATCCTGAAGGCCGAGGGCAAGCGCTTCCTGTTGTTGATCGTCGGCCAGGGCACTTTGCGCGAAGCCCTCGAACAGCGCGCCGCCGCGTTGGGAATCGGCGAGTTCGTGAATTTTCTCGGCTGGGTGAACGACGCCTCGGCGCGCGCCCTGCCCGCCTGCGCCATCTTCGTGCAGTCGTCGCATTGGGAAGCGATGTCCGTCGTCGTCCTCGAGGCGATGGCGGGGGCCAAGCCCGTGGTCGCGACCACCGTCGGCGAAAACGCTCGCGTACTGAGCTCCGGCGAAGATGCACTCCTGGTGCCACCGCGCAATCCGGCGGCCCTGGCCGCGGCGCTCGCGCGCGTGATCGACGATGACGCGCTGCGCCGACGCCTCGGCGAAGCCGCGCGGCGCAAGTTCCGCGAATCCCTCACCATCGAGCGCATGGTCCGGAATCACGAGGCCTTGTATGGCCGGCTGTTGGGTCGGGCACCCGCAGCGGCGCCGACGCCATGAAGTCTCCGCGTACGCAGGTGCTCGCGCTCACCTGGGAACACCATCGCCGCATGCGTGAACTGTGCGAGTGGCTGGGCCTTCCGCTGCTCGTGCTCACCACGCCGCACCGTGCTCTGCGGCGTTACCTGACCCTCTCCTTGCAGACTCTGCGCGTGCTGCGACGAGAACGCCCGCGCACGGTATTCATCCAGAATCCCTCGTTGATCCTCGCCACGCTGGTGCTCGCCGCGCGGCCCTTTCTGGGTCGCTATCGCGTCGTCGTCGATGCGCACAATGAAGCGGTCACGCCGTTCACGTACGCGCGCTGGCCCATAACCTGGCTTGCGCGCCGCGCCCTGCGGCAGGCGGATGCGACCGTGGTCACCAATGCCGCGCTCGCTGAAATCGTGCGCACCCAGGGTGGCAGACCGCTGGTACTGCCGGATCGGCTGCCTTCGACGCCGGTTCAACCGCAGCCGACGCCACTGGATGAAAGCTTGCGGGTCATGGTGATCGCCACGTACGCGGCGGACGAGCCCATCGACGAGATAATCGAAGCCGCGCGCACGCTGGGCCCCGGCTTTCAATTCGCCTTCACGGGCAATCCCGCGAAGCTCGCAGCGGAACTGCGGGCCGCGCTACCGCAGAACGTCCGGCTCACGGGCTTCCTGCCCGAACACGATTACTGGCAGCTCATGGCCGACAGTCATGTCGCCCTCGATCTCACGCTCAAGCCCAACTGCCTCGTGTGCGGCGCTTACGAGGCGCTGGCGCTGCGCAAACCCATGGTGCTCTCGGGCAATCCGGCCAGCCGCGACCTGTTCGGGCGGGTAGCGCTGTTCCCGCGCGAAGATCGCGCGGCGGACATCGCCGACACCTTGCGCGAATCGCGCGCCCGCTACGACGAACAGGTGGAGCGACTGACCGCGGAAGCGCCGCGTTTCGCCGAGCAATGGACCCTGGCCGCCGGCGCGCTGCGCGAATCGCTCGGAGCGGCCGCGAATGTCCGCTAGCAGCCGCACCGCCCGCAGCATCACCAGCAACTGGCTGATGCTCTCGGTGAACGTCGGCGTGGCGTTCTTCCTCTCGCCGTTCGTCGTCAAGAGTCTCGGCAGCGTCTACTACGGCATCTGGGCGCTCGCCAACCAGTTCATCGGCTATCTCTATCTACTCGACTTCGGCGTGCGCGAATCGGTGATCCGCTACACGTCCAAGTACGTGGCGCGGGCGCAGCCGCAGCGTCTCAACCAGGTGCTGTCCACGGCGATCATGCTTTACGTGCCCATCGCGGTCGCCACCGTGCTCATGACGCTGGTGGTCGCCTGGGGAGTGAGCGACTGGTTCCACATCCCGGAGGAGAACGCCGCCGAAGCGCGCATCGCCGTCATCTTCATGGGCCTGACGATTGCCCAGACCTTCGTCTTCAATGTGTTCACCGGCATCCTGCAAGGGCTGAACCGCTTCGATGTGGGCAACACCATCGGCCTCGGGGCGGTGATCGTGCGCACGGTCCTCGTCGTCGTGCTGCTGTCGCAGGGATACAAGCTCGCGGCACTGGCCGCGGTTTATTTCGCGCTCGCGGTCGCGGGTGGATTGCTGGGCGCCTTTTACGCAATCCGACTGTTGCGCGAAGCCGGTGTGCGTTTCCGTTTCCACATTCCCGCGCGTCGCCGGCTGCGGGCGCTCGCGGGCAAGATATTCGGGTACGGCGCGTTCGTGCTCCTCAACAACATCGCGCAGAAGATCATCTTCGCCTCCGACGCGGTCATCATCGGCGCCTACCTGGGCGTCGCCAAAATCGCGCCCTACGCGATCGCCGGCACGCTGATCGACAACCTGCGCTCACTGATGGTGTCGACCGCGCAAGTTTTCAGCCCGCTGTCCAGCTCGCTGTTCGCGCAGCGCCGCACCGCGGAAATGGGCGAGCTGCTGGTGCGCGGCGGCAAGCTCGCGGTGGTGGTGACGCTGCCCATCGCGCTCACCTTTGCGCTGCTGGGCGACGTATTCGTGCATCTGTGGATGGGCGATGAATTCCGCGTCGTCGCCGGACAGGTACTGCTGGTGCTCGGCCTCACGCAGATCGTCTCGGCGCCGCACTACGTGGTTTCCAGCGTGATGTACGGCATGAGCCAGCATCACATCCTGGGTTACCTGCGCATCTGCGAAGCGGTCGCCAACCTGGTGCTCAGCATTTTGCTGGTGCGCAAGTTTGGAGTCGTGGGTGTCGCCATCGGCACCGCCATTTCGCACCTCATCGTGGCCGCCGGCATCCTGCCGTTCCTCATCAGCGCGCGGCTCAAGATGCGTGTCAGCCAGTACTGGTGGGGCATCTATGGAAGGACCAGCCTGGCGAGCCTGCCCTTCCTCGCCGGATTGTTCCTGATGCGCGAGTGGGTCACGCTGAGCAACCTGTTCCAGTTCTTCGGCTGCATCGCGTTGCTGTGCGTGATTTACGCGGCTTCCATATGGTTCATGGCGCTCACGAGCACGGAGCGTGACGAGTTGCGCGCCCATCTGCCGTGGCGTCGCGCGCACGCCGCCTGAGAACGTCTGACGGACTCAGCGCGCGGCGAACAAGGATTCGTACAGGGCTTCGATGCCGGCGATGTTGTGGCGCGCGGTGAACTGCGCATGCAGGCGCTGGTACCCCGCCTCGCCCACCCGTGCGCGCAGCTCATCGTCCCCCAGCAGGCGATCGATCACCGCGGCCAGCTCATGCTCGTCACCCGCGCGCGTGAGGAAGCCGGTCTTGCCGTTCTCGATGATGTCGAGCGGGCCGCCATGCGCGGTGGCCACCACCGGCTTGCGCAACGCCATGCCTTCCAGCACGACCAACCCGAAAGGCTCGGGCTGCGTCGAAGTGTGCACGACCACGTCCATGGCAGCCATGCAGGCCGCCGGATATCGTTCGTATCCCGAGAAGATGACGCGACCGCCGAGATTCGCTTCGGCCACGTGGCGCTGCATGATTTCCATGTAAGGCGGATCGGCGTTGGAGCCGACCACCAGACACCAGGTATCCGGCCATCGCTGCACCAGGTGACGCATGGCGCGGATCAAGGTGTCCTGTCCCTTCCACGCCTTGACGTTACCGACCACTCCAACAAGCTTTGCGTTGGCCGGGATGCCGAAGCGCGCCCGCGCCGCGGCGCCGTCGGCATGGGCCGTCACCCGCGCCGGATCGATTCCATCGTGGATGAGCGCGACATGAGGACCAAACAGCCCTTTGGCACGCAGGTCGTCGCTGACAGAACTTGAGATGGAGATGATGGCGTCGAGGCGGCGCGCGAACCAGCGCTCGATGCCACCGACCTGCTGCGGGTAGCCACGTTGATGGGCGATCGTGACAAGGCCCAACTGCATCGCACCGGTGAGCAGGTCGTGATCGTCGCCACAGCTGTTGTTGAGGTGAATGGCATCGATCTTGTGTTCGCTCAGGAAGCGTTTCCAGCGCGCGGCGGCCGTCACCAGTGTCCGCCAGGCATTGGCCACCGACTGCACCGGGCCCAGCAGGCGGCGGCTCAGGGCGTGCGGCGCCTCCAGATGCACGGACGGCAGAGGTGGCACGACCACGACCTCGGCGCCGGTCGCGCGGAACTCGTCCATGAGCGTGTTGGCCTGGGCAAATGCCACGACGGGGCTGAAACGCCCACGATCGATGTTGCGGCAGATTTCGAGCAGGCAGTAGTGCGACCCGCCCACTGTGTTGTCAGTGTTGTGCTCGAGAAATAGCAGGCGCCTGGCGCGATGGGGTGTCATTCCGATCCTGTCGTGGACGTCACGAAATCTGCGAACGCCTCGACATTCTGTCAACGCCGTCGGCCGCGTGAGGCACCGCGGCGGGCAAATTGTGCCAGTATTGCGGGCATCGTGAGTGCGAGGCGGTGTCAGCAACCGCCGCTACACAGATTCAGATGATCGCGGACAATTCACTCATGGAACAACCCGGGTTCTTCCAAAGGGGCGGCGTCAGCCTGTTTGCCGTCCGGCATGCGCCGGCGGGCACTGCGCGCCCGTTGGGCTTTGTCATGAGCCATCCCTTTGGCGAGGAAAAGCTCTGGTCTCACCGTGTATTCGTGAGCTTCGCGCGCGAGCTCGCGTCGCAGGGCTATCCAGTGCTGCGTTTCGACTATGCCGGTTCCGGCGACAGCGGCGGCTCGCTTGGAACCGCCAGCGTCGACACGCACATCGCCGACCTGGAAGCGGCCGTGCTGCATCTGGCCGACAAGTGTCCCGCGTTGCGCAGCATCGGGCTGGTCGGCCTGCGCTTCGGTGCGACCATCGCCGCATTGACGGCCGAGCGCGCCAGTGGCCGCATCTCCGAGTTGCTGACCAACGCACCGCTGGCCCTGTGGGATCCGGTGCTGGATGGCGAAGCCTGGCTGGGCGAATTGCTGCGCTCCCACCTATCTACGCAAATGGCCGTGTACGGCAGGGTCGTCGAAAACCGTGACAGCCTGCGCGAGCGCATCGGCCGCGGCGAATGCGTCAACCTGGACGGTTACGAGCTGGCCGCGCCTCTGTACGACTCATGCAATCGCAAGGACCTGCTGAACAGCGCGCCCAAGACGCATGGGGGACTGGCGCTCGTGATGCAGATCGCCGCCAGTGAAACGCAAAAGAACCGCACCGACCTGGACGCGCTCAGCTCCGCCTACCCGCGCGGACAATTCAAGCGTTGCATCGAGGAGCCTTTCTGGAAGGAGATCCGCACGTTTTATGGACGAGCTCCACGGCTCTCCGACGCAACACATAGCTGGCTAGAGCAGGCACATGCAGCCACCGTTTGAGCCGATTTCTTTTCTCAATGCGAGAGGCCTGAGACTCGCCGGCACGCTGCATCGCCCGGTAAATCCGCGTCCCGGCCTGCCGGCGGTCATCCTGCTGTCGCCGGGCGTGAAAATGCGCGTGGGTCCGGGGCGGCTTTACGTACCCATCACCGAGCTGCTGAATGATTACGGCTACACGGTATTGCGGTTCGATTTCTACGGCCTCGGAGATTCCGAAGGCGACCTCAGCGAGACGGCGCTGATCGACATCTACAATCACGTCGAGGTGGGCCGCTACGTCGACGACACACTGGCGGCGATGCGCTGGATGCGCGAAGCGCACGGCTTCGACAGTTTCATGCTGGGCGGCCTGTGCGGCGGCGCGACAACCGCGGCGCTGACCGCGGAGCGCGATCCCAGTGTCGTGCAACTTCTCTGCATCGGGCTCGCCATCGCGCTGTCCACGGATGCGGCGAGGCCGGCGCAGTACCTGACGCGCGTCGAGCTGGACCAGCGCCGCCGCAAGTATTTCCACCGCCTGTTCAAGCTGCGTTCGTGGTGGCGGCTGATCACCTTCCAGAGCGAATACGGCGTGATCCTGCACTCATTGAAGCGCGCCATCATCAAGGATCCGCCGAAACCGCTCGCCGATCCGCTGAGCGCGCCGGCGCTTCAGAACGCGAATCCGCTGTTCCCTCCGGCCTTCTTTTCTTTCCTGCGGCGCGGCGGCCGCGCCCTGCTGCTGTTCAGCGAGAAAGACCGGCTGCCGTCCGAGTTCGAGGAGAAGTTCACCGCTCCCTACGCCGAATCGCTGCAGCCATTCGGCAGCCAGATGCGGCTGCACACGATCTCCAACGCCAACCACGTGTTGTCGATGCCCGAGTGGCGCCGCGAGGCGCTCGAGGTGTGCCGGGAGTGGTTGCGCGAGGTGGCCTGATCAGGCGGACGTGAGCGTCCGCTGCAGGCCTGCAATGCGCGCGAGCAGCTCCGGCGATAGCGCCCCGCGAGCGGCGGGCGCGAAATTCTCGCGTGCCTGCGCCGCGGTCTTGGTGCCGATGAGCGCGGTTGCGATTCCGTCGAAGGACAAGGCATAACGAATCGCCGCGTTCGCGAGCGATCCGGTCGTCTCCTGCAGCCAGCGAAACTTCTCGACGTCCTCCAGGCGTGCCGCCAGTTTCTCGGGAGAAAGACCGCCGCGCACGTCCTTCTTCGGATCGAAGCGCTGGCGCTCGTCGAACTTTCCCGTCAGGAATCCCTCGCGCAGCACCGAGCGCGCAATCACACCCAGCCCGGCGCGGCGCAGCGCGGGCAGCGCATCGATCATGGGCTCGGGTTGGAGCAGATTGAATGGCAGCTGGAGGGTGTCGAGGCGCGTATTGGCCAGCACGTAATCGACGTCACCCCGCGTGGCGGCCGACACGCCGACGAAGCGGGCCTTCCCCTCCTTGCGCAGCGCGTACAGCTCCTCGTAGAGCGTCGCCTCGCTACCCTTGGGCACCCAGTGGATCTGGTACACGTCCACCGCCTCCACGCCCAGACGTGTCAGCTGTTCTTCCAGCGTGGCGCGCATACCGGCTTTCTGACCGGAGTATTTGCTCGCCACGATCCAGTGCGATTTGCGGCTGCGCAGGTGTTTGCCAAGCACCACTTCGGAAGCGCCGTAGATTCGCGCCGTGTCGATGAAATTGCAGCCAGCATCCGCCGCCGCCGCCAACGCATCGAGCGCCTCGCCTTCCGTGACGGCGCCGAAAGCGACGCCGCCGATGCCCGCACCGCCGAATCCCAGCTCGGAAACGCTCAGGCCGGTCCGGCCCAGCGGACGTCGGCTCAGCATTCGCCCGTCCGGCGCCTGCGATCCGGCGCCGCGAGCCAAGGCGAGCCCGGCCAGCGCCATCAGCCACTCACGTCGCGACGCGCGCATCTAGTGCGCCCCTCTGGAACGGCAATAAGTTATGCCCCGGCTGTCACAATTCTGCGAAGTCGCCATGCGACGGCCACCCAACAAGACTGCCCCGATGGCATCTTACAAAATGAATGAGCATCGAGATCATCCCGTTCAACACGATAGGCCCTGATTCCCCTCTCCTGCGGATCTGGAACGAGAAGGTGGCGGCGGAACGCAACCTCTACGGCCTGTATCAAGCCTTCACCTGGCTGTCCTGCACGGCCACCCCTCAGCGCGCGCAGCCGCGCTTGCTGGTCAGCCGCAACGGCGCCGACCCGGAGCCCACGGTTCTGACGCCCATCGCACCGGAGAACGTGCCGCTGCGCTTCCGCGCCGCCCGACGCGAATTCGCCAACGTGCAGCTGCGTTGCATGGAGGTGCTGGGAGGTCGCGTGCTGGGCGATCCGGACTACGCCACCTACTGCGCCATCGTGCGCGGCATCTTCGAACAGTCGCCCGAAATACAAGGCATCTATTTCAAATCCGTCCCGAGCGACAGCGCGCTGTGGAACGCGCTCGCCGCCCGCGACTGGCGCCTGGACGGCGCGTGTGCCTATCGGCTGGACGGCGAACGCCCCTTCCACTACGCGGAATTGCCGAACACCTTCGATGGCTACCTCGGCGAGTTCCGCAAGAAGCAGCGCTACAACCTCAAGCGCCAGGTTCGTCTCATGAACGAGGGCGTGGACAATTCGCTGCGCATGACACTCGTCGACTCCCGCGAACAGATCGCTTCCTTTCTCGACGACGTGCGCCGCATAACCGTGAAATCCTGGAAGGCCGAACTGGAAGAATCCGGACCCGACATGGCGGACGATCCCGATGCGCTGCGCGCGCTCGCCGACACAGGCCTGCTGCGCGCCTATCTACTGAGCGCGAACGATGCCCCGGTGGCATACGCGCTCGGTTATCGGCATCGCGATGTCTATCACTACGCCAACATCGGCTACGACGCCGACTTCGCCAAGTATTCTCCCGGCGCCGTGCTCCTGCTCCAGATGATCCAGGACCTGATCGACAACGCCGGCGTGCGTTACATGAACTTCGGAATCACCGACGCAAACTACAAGCGCGTGTTCGGCAACCGGCACATCAGCGACGCTTCGATCGTCGTGCTGCGACCGGGGCTGCGCAACTCGCTGCTCGCAAGCGCGCACGGCGCGTTCGAATCCGCGAAGAATCTCCTTCGCCGCCGCCGCGCACCGGCTCCCGCGGCCGCGGATGAGGCCGAATAAAATCCGGCCGTCTAACCAACGAGAACGACGGCGACCGTACACACGTCACAGAATTGCCGATTGCGCGGCGGATCACGGCCAGCGCTTATGTAATGGTGGAACGACTACTCGATTCGCCGAGGTGACGCCTGCCAGCACGCCGATCGGCGCGGGCGCACTAGACATCGGAGGCAGAAAAACCCCGATTCCATAGGCTTTTCGCGCGCTGTCGCGATTCTTCGACATTGTTCTATGTTGAACGGGCGGACTACTCTTGCCTCATCACACCCGGGCTCACCTTCCGCCCGAGAGAGGAATTGATGAAACCAGAGAATGCTACCCACGCGCTGACCCGCTTCGCACCGCGCGGACGACTGGCACTGTGGCTCGCCGCGGGCCTTGCGGCGCTGTCCGTGACTAACTACTCCCACGCGGAAGTGCGCGTCTCGTCGCTACCGTACGTGCAGCGCTTCGACAGCAACGACTACGCTTCCTCGGCCTTGTGGCTCACCGGCGGCGCACGTCACGAATGGGTATCGACGGGCGGCTGGAATGGCACCGGCGCCGCGAAGATCTTCCCTCCCACCAGCGAGCAGTCATACGGCGGACTTGGGCAGTACATCCTCGCGCTCGGCAGCAACGTCCCGGAGCAACTCAACGTTCGCTGGCTGCAGTATCACGGCTCCACCTGGCGCGAGAACGCCAGCGGCGAGAAACTCATCATCCTCAATCGCAACGGCAACGGCGGCCGCCCGATGATCATCCTGCGCGAGTCCAGCTCGGGCGGACAGACGTGGGAAACGCTCGGCGCCTGTGACGGCACCGTGTGCCGCTACGAGGGTGGCGACTACTGGCCCGACGGCACCGATCGGCTGAAGATCGGCAATCGGCCGGTGGCGCGCGAAGAAGAATGGATCAGCATCGAGTTCGAGGCCAACACGCGAACCGGCATGATCCGCCTGTACGTCGACACGATGGATGGCAGGCTCTCGGGACTCTACATCGAGCGCCCGATGGACGATTCGGGCCCGGGCGGCACCTGGAGTCACGTCGACATCATCGGCGGCTACTTCAACCTGGCGTCGCGCGCCGATCCCAACAACTACTTCATGATCGACGAGTTGCAGATCGCCAGTTCGCGCATCGGGCCGCCGCCGGGCTTCAACAACGCCACGCGACCGACCCCGCCCACCGGCTTGAGCGCGCAGTAAAGGTCGGCCCATGAATGTTCAGAAACACGCCCTGTGGATTTCGTTGCTGTCGATGGTCTGCGCCGGTGCGTACGGCGCAACCGGCCTGCCATTCCGCTCGAGCTTCGAGCAGGGCAATTTCAGCGAATGGAATGGCGGCGCCGACAGCACGATGACCGTGACCAGCGAGACCGCCACCGACGGCACGCGTTCGGTGCGCTCGGTGAACACCGCGGGACAGACCACCGACAACTACAAGGACTACGTGTTCGGTGATCATCCGCGTATCGGCGGCGTCGGCGTCACCGAGCAGAATGGCATCTGGCTCACGTTCGACAGCCGCTTCGACACCGGCTTTCAGTTCGGCAGCAACGTGCACAAGATCGCCATTCTCAATCTGGAGAACGAGAGCGGTCGCCGCCGTTACCAGATCATCATCAACCTGTGGTCGGCCAACCGCGAATACTTCATCGAGCACCTGAAGTGGAATGCGGATGGCAGTTTCAATCGCGCCCTGCCCGGCATGGCGCAGAACGTCGGCACCCCGGTGCCCGCGCGCCTGGGCCAATGGGACCGCCTCAAGCTGTTCGTCAAGCCGAACACGCGCGGACAGTCGAATGGCATCGTGCGTTTGTGGGTCAACGGTGTGCTCAAGACCGAGTACACCAACTGCGCGCTGCGTGAAGACACCAACTACATGCCCAACAAGCTGATCATGTCCAACTACGTCAGCGTGACGAACACCTCGGGCATCCAGCGTTGGGACAACTGGTATCTGGGCGAGTCCGACCCGGAGGTCAATACCGTCCGGCCGAACCCCCCGGTGCTTCAAAGCGTCAACTGACGCTGCCCCGGGAGCCTGCGGGGCGATTTCCCGCCCATGCGGTTGATGTGGTTCGCATTTGCGGCAGCCTCCGGCGGTTGCCACAGTCGCGGGGAAGATACCGGACCTATAATCCGGAGCTTCCCTCGCAACTGGGCACAGAATGCAGCCGACCGCCGCGACGCCTACCGATGCCATTGCCCCCCTCGCGGGGACCGATGGCCCGCCGCTCACCCTCGATGAGTCCCCCGCGGCGGGAGCCTGGAACGCCTATGTGGGCGGCCATGCCGGCGGCACCTTCTATCACCTGCACGAATGGAGCGGGATCAACCGGGAGCTTTTCGGCCACGACAGCCACCTGTTGACCGCCCGCGCCGGCGGTCGAATCGCCGGCGTCCTGCCGCTCACGCTGGTATCCAGCCCGGTGTTCGGCCGGATCCTCTGTTCCATGCCCTTCGTCAACTACGGAGGACCGCTGGCCGACGGGCCGGATGCCGCAGCTCGCCTGGTCGCGCGCGCGCGCGAACTCGCCGCCACCACCCGGGCCAAGTACCTCGAGTTGCGCTGCCCCGCGGCGCTCGACACCGACATCCCCGCCTCGACCCGCAAGATCAGCATGGCGCTGTCGCTGCAGCCCGATGCCGAAAAGCTCTTCGAGAAATATTCCTCCAAGCACCGCACCAACATCCGCCGCAGCTTCAAGAACGATCTCACCGTGAAATCGGGCGGCCGCGACCTGCTGCCGCAGTTCTATTCGGTGCTCGAACAATCGTGGCACAACCTCGGCACGCCTCTTTACCGGCGCGCGTACTTCGAGAAGATTCTCGACACCTTCCCGGACAACACGCGCATCTTCGTCTGTTCGCAGCGCGGCACACCGGTGGCGGTTGCCTTCAATGGTGAATTCAATGGAATCGTCGAGGGCATGTGGGCCGGAGGCACGCCCGCGGCGCGCGGCCTGCAAGCCAACTACGCGCTCTACTGGGAGATGATCCAGGATGCCTGCCAGCGCGGTTTCAAGCGCTTCCATCTCGGCCGCTCCACCGCGGATTCCGGCGCCGAGGACTTCAAGAAGAAATGGAACGCGGAGGCGCTGCAGCTTTACTGGTACCAGCATCGACCGGACGGCGGGGCGGCGCCCGAGCTCAATGTCGACAATCCGAAATACCGCATGGCGATTTCCGCCTGGCGCCGCATGCCGCTGTGGATGACCCGCGTGCTCGGGCCACACATCGCGCGCGGTATACCGTGAGCTACATCGCGCCCGCCGGCACGGCGATCGCTCCCCATACCGTCGCAGTCTCCCTACTCCGCGGCGCCACTCATCGCGGCGCATACCGTAACCTGCAGTCGGCGCTGGCACTGCATTCCGGCCACGATCGCGCCTTCCTGATGAGCACGGGGCGTGCGGCGATGACCCTGGCGCTGCGCGCCATGCGCGATCTTGCCCCGCAGCGCACCGACGTGTTGATGCCGGCATACACCTGTTACTCGGTGCCCGCCGCCGTGAAGCTCGCGGGCCTGCGGCCGCGGCTGGTCGACATCGATCCCGCGACGCTCTCGCCTTCGCCGAGCGCGCTAGAAGCGATCGACACTTCGCGCTCGCTGGCGATCGTGAGCGCGAATCTCTACGGGCTGCCGAACGATCTGACGACGCTCGCCGGCTTCGCCAGGGCGCGCGGCATCTATCTACTCGACGATGCGGCGCAGGCGCTCGGCGCCACGCTCGCCGGCCGGCCGGTGGGTGGCTTCGGCGACGCGGGCCTGTACAGCTTCGACAAGGGAAAGAACATCACCAGCATCGAGGGTGGCGCCCTGGTCGCCAGTGGTGCGCTCGGGGACACGCTGGCGCGCCACCAGGTCTCACTGCCGGCGCCTCGCGCCGCGCGCACCGCGATCACCGCGGCGAAATTGCTGGTGTACTCGCTGATGCTGCGCCCCGTGGCATACGGACTGATGAACCGGCTGCCGCTCGGCCTCGGCGCCACTCCCTGGGAAGACGACTTTCCGGTCTCCAACTACAGCCCGACGCTCGCGGGCATGACCTGGCGGCTGTTCGGATCGCTCGAGCATCTGACACGCATGCGCACGACGAACGCCGCGCGGTTGAGCGATGCGCTGGCAGACGCTCCCGGCGTCTCGCTGCCACGGATCGTGTCGGGTGCGAATCCGGCCTGGGCCCGGTATCCGATGTTCCTCGACCCGGCTCGCCGCGAACGCGCCGTGGCGGCACTGCAGGCCGCGGGCATCGGCGCAACCCTCTCCTACCCGCGCGCGCTGTGCGACGTGCCGCAGGTCGTCGAATTGCTCGCGTCGGATCAGGCGCCGCTGCCCGGCGCGCGGGCCGTTGCCGAGCGCATCGTCACGCTGCCGACGCACGCCTATGTGCCCGGCGATCTCGGCGAGCGCGTGCGCACCATCCTGCGGGCGGTCTAACGATGCGCCAGCAGTTGCGCGAGGTTGCGGATCTGATGTTCGCGCGTGAAGCCGGCCGCGGTGCGTGCCAGCGCCGCGGCGCTCATGCGCTCGCGCAGCGCCGGATCGTCCACCAGCGCGACGATGGCGCGCGCCAGCGATTCGGTATCGCCGGTACGGGTCACGATGCCGGTGACACCATCCGCAACGGTTTCCGGCACGCCCTGCCAGTCGCTGACGATGACCGGAAGACCGCAGGCCTGCATTTCGAGGGAGGACATCGGAAACGAGTCCCAGCCGGTGGATGGGATACATCCCGCATAGCAGCCGGCGAGCAGTTCGGGAACGTTCGACTGATATCCCCCGAACGTGACGAAGCCCTCCGCACCGGCGTACTCGGCGGCGAAGGCAGCCTCCTCGCCATTGCGATTTCCCAGGAACAACGCGTGAACGTCCCGGCGGCCGAGCACGGTCACGATGAATCGCATGGCGCGCATCAGCACCTGCACTCCCTTTCGCGCGTGCAGATGACCCATGAAGCAGATGATGCGACGCTCGTCGGGAATGGCGAAGCTGTCACGAACCGCATCGGTGTCATCGGGCCGCGGCGAGAATCTTCGATCGTCGACACCGGTGTGCACCACCGCGGTCGCGGAGCGCGGCAGGCCGCGGCCGTTCACCGCCAGGTGGCGCATGGCCTCGGACTCGAACACGAACAGATCGGGGCGGTCCCGCCGCAGGAGCGCGACCTCCAGTCGCTTGGCGAGAAGTTTGAGCCCGCGATTCTCGGAGCTCATCGGCGCACCCCAGTACGCCACCACGTCGCGCACACCCGCGGCACGCGCCTGGGCCAGGAACGGCGCCGTCACTTTCATGTCGAGCGCGAACAGGTCGGTGATCCCATGCTGCCTTATGTAGGCGACGAATCGCTCGCTCCCCGCGCGATCCGGATTGAGATAATCGAACTCCAGCAGGTTGCCGAAGCCGGGCGGCAGGTTGGCGCAGTGGCGGCCGCGAATGCCGCTGAACGAGAAGTGGATGGCTTGCGGCGAATCCGTCAGCCGCAGACACATCTCGTGAAATACGCTGATCAGGCGGCCGATGGCATAACCGATGTCGATCTCGTACGAGATCATCACCAGGAACCTGCGTCCGCTCCCCTTGACCGAATTCATGTGTCTCCCACCTGCGAATCAGGCCGGCATTCTATGCTTGCGCCGCATCCACGGCGAAATACGCCGCGCACCGAGGAACGTCTTTGCTGACCTGGATCAAGAAGTACGTCAAAGCCACGCTGGCGGCGCTTGCATATTCGAGTGGCCTCTTGCGGCTCCTGGCGACGCGCCGACTACGCGGCCGCGCCGTCGTGCTCATGTACCACCGGGTACTGCCTCGCGACCGATTGGAAGAATCGTTCTCCGCGCGCAGCATCACGGTCACTCCGGAAACCTTCCGGCGCCAGATGCGGCTGTTGCGCCGACTCGCAAGTCCGCTGTCGGTGGACGAACTGCAGCGCGCGCTCGAAGAAGGCCGCTTTCCCCCGCGCGCCTGCGTGGTCACTTTCGACGACGGCTGGTATGACAACCTCGAGCACGCGCTGCCCATCCTGGAGGAATTCAGGATTCCGGCGGTCGTGTTCGTCGCGGTCGACTACATCGGCACCGGCGCCTGCTTCTGGCAGGAACGCCTGTCACGGCTGTTATTCGTGGCGGCCGGCTCGGGCGAAGCATCGCGCGAGTTGTTCGCGGGATTCGGCCATCCCCGGATTCCGGCCCTCGATGCCGCACGCAGACGGGAAGCCGTGCGCGGCATCGTCGATTCCCTCAAACAAGCGAGCGTCGCCGAGCGTGATGCCGCGATCGGCAGGGTCGAGGCGTACGTGACATCGCGGGGACTCGCGGTCGCGAATGGTCATCCCGATCGCTTCCTCGACTGGGATGGCGTTCGCACGCTGGCGCGCAGCGGCGTCGTGACCATAGGATCACACTGCTGCACGCACACGCCGCTCACCAAGTTGGCGCCGGCCGACGTGGCGGCCGAGCTCACACGCTCACGCGACGTCATCCGCGAGAAGTTGGGCGCCGCGCCCCAGGCGCTCGCATATCCGAACGGCGACCACGACGCCGCGATCGCCGAGCTCACCGGGAACACCTATTCGCTGGCGTTCACCACGGAACGCGGTTTCGTCGACCGGGGCGCGCATCGCACCCGGCTGCGGCGCTACAACATCCACGAACACAGCACCGACACCGACGGCACGTTCCTGGCGCGCATCGCCGGACTCCTGTAGTTGGACCTGAACCCGATGCGCATACTGATCACCGACAGCGACAATCGGCAGACACTGGCCGCGACCCGGACCCTCGGTCGCGGCGGTCACCGCGTGTTCACCGCGGGCGATCTCCCCGAGTCGCTGGCGGCCGCTTCGCGCCATTGCGCCGGACACTATCCATACCCCTCGCCGGTGCGTGATCCTGCCGGCTTCGTGCGCGCCGTGGTCGCGGCGGCCGGGCAATGCGACGCCGAGCTGCTGCTGCCCATGACGGAGATCAGCACACTGCTGCTCACCGAGGCGCGCGCCCAACTACCGCCCGGCTGCCGCCTGCCCTTCCCCGACAACGGCGCGGTGGCGACCGCCGCGAACAAGGCCGCGGTTCTCGAGCTGGCCGGCGAGCTCGGCGTGCCGATCCCGCGCACGGTTCGCATCGAGAGCCACGAGCACGGCGACCGCTTGGGCGCGACGCTCGAGTATCCGGCGGTGCTCAAGTCCGGCCGATCGCGCGTGTGGAACGGGCGCGAATGGCTGTCGACTTCGGTTTGTTACGTGCGCGATGCAAGAGAACTGCAGGTCCGGCTCGCCGCGATGCCGCCCGAGGTTTTCCCGGTACTCGCGCAGGAACGCATCGACGGCCCCGGCGTGGGCGTGTTCCTGTGCTGCCATTCAGGACGGGTGGTGGCGCAGTTCGCCCACAAACGCCTGCGCGAAAAGCCACCTTCCGGAGGTCAGAGCGTGTTGTGCGAGAGCGCACCCGTGGAACCGGCGGCGCTCGATTACGCGGCACGCCTGCTCGAGCGCCTCGACTGGGAGGGCGTCGCCATGGTCGAGTTCAAACGCGACCTGCGCGATGGCAGCCTGAAGCTCATGGAGATCAACGGCCGCTTCTGGGGCAGCCTGCAGCTGGCCATCGACGCGGGTGTCGATTTTCCGAAGCTGCTGGTGGCATTGCGCGAGGGATCGCCGCCGGCCACGCCGCCCGAGTACCGCATCGGCGTGCGTTCCCGCTGGTTGTGGGGTGACTTCGATTCGCTGCTCGCCGTGCTGCGCAAGTCGCCCGAAGAACTGCACCTGCCGGCCTCACATCCCGGGCGACTGCGCACGCTGGCGAGCTTCCTCGTGCTGTGGAGGCCGGGTTTACGTTACGAGATGGAACGCCTCTCGGACCTCGGTCCCTGGTGGCTGGAAACGCGGCGCCGGCTCACCGGCCAGGCGCACTGAACGCAGACTTCAGGCCACCGGCGCCGGACGCCGGCGCAACGCCGGCTTCTTCTTCGATTCCTCGGGCGAGATTCCAAAGTCGCGGGCGACGATGCAGCGCAGGGCGATGCACATACCGGTGACCATGAACAGGTGTGGGTAATAGGTGACCGACAGGAAGGCGCCCGCCACCGCCAACCCGAGCAAGCTCGCGTTCATCATGTTGAGCACCCGCACATTGCTCGCCACCTTCTCCGGCGGCCCGGTCGTGAGCTTGGCGATATGGGTGCGCAATTTCGCACTGGTCAGCACGTTGCCGAAGATGAACCAGAGCACGAAGAACAATCCCAGGAACCCGAGTTCGCCGAGCGCCAGGAAGTACATCGAGTGTGCGGTCATCCAGCGCACCGGGGCGTTGGAGGAGCGGTACTTCGGAAAATTGTGAGGGAAGTTTCCGGCGCCCACTCCGAGCACGTTGTCGAGCGCCATGCGAGTGCCGGCGCTCCAGGCCTGCAGGCGCGCTTCGGCCGAGCTTTCCTGATGGGGATCCTTGAGCGTGCTCATGCGCTTGAAGTAGACATCAGGCGCATACAACAACACGCCGAAGAGCGCGATGACCAGCACCGCCACGCCACGTCCCTTGTTCGGACTGCGCCACCAGAGATAGCCGAACACCGCGACCATGCCGAGCGTGGCGCCGCGCGATTGAGTGCCGATGATGGCCAGCAGCATGGCGACGAGCAGCGCCGCGTAGAACATCTTGTGCAGCTTGCGCGTCTCGTTGAGCACGAGCTCCAGCGCGAACGGGATCAGGATCACCAGTGAGCAGGAGAAGTCATTGCCATCGCCCAGGAAGGTGGCGCCCGTGATGTAGTGCCGCGTGTACGGATCAAAGATGACCAGCGGATTGAAGAAGATCAGGAAGATGTGCGAAATGATGAGCGTGGTGAAGACGCCGTACAGCCGTTTGCGCGTGGTCACGATCCGCACCACGAGCAGGTACAGGAAAACGTAGCCCAGGATCAGCGTGAACGTGTTGTAGGTGTAGGTCTTGACGTCCGCCCATGCCATCGAAACCATCACGAATGCGACGAAGGCGAACGGCCATATCCACATCCGGTCGGCCATGATCTGCTTCCAGGGCCGCTGCCCTCCGGAGAGCATCGAGACGGCCAGCAACCCCAGAGGTATGAGGGTGTTCAATCGCAGCGGTTGCAGGAAGGTGAACTGGTAGCTGGGCCGTGCGTACTCGAAGAACAGCGCCAGCAGCAGCCACCAGTAGAGAAACTTGCCGGCCTTCTCCGGATCCACCTCTGTCTTGACGGGCAGCGCGGGCATTCAGCGCGGCTCCGCGGTGAGCTCGTCGTAGAAACGCATGAGGTTCGCGGTGCGTGCGGCGAACGAAAATTCGCGCACGACGTTCTCATGGGCCAGCTCGGCCATCGCGGCGAAACGCGCCGGGTCGCTCATGAAGGCATCGATGCCGGCGGTGAGCTCGTCGAGATCGGGACGCGTGAGCCAGGCCGAATGCGCGTGGCGCACCACTTCGTCCGTGCCACCCACGGCGGTCGCGACGATGGGCACGCGCAGGTAGGCCGCCTCGAGGATCACGTTCGGCAATCCCTCGGTGTACGAGCTCTGCACCACCAGGTCGCAGTCCTCGTAAAGCTTCGGCATGTCCTTGATGTAGCCGAGGAACTCCACGCGGTCGGCGACGCGAAGATTTTCGGCCTGCGCACGCAGGGCCGATTCGAGCGGACCGATGCCGGCGAAGCGCAGCTTGAGGGCGGGCCATTTCGGCCGAAGCCGCGCCAGCGCGTCGATGAGCATCGACTGCCCCTTCTCCGGCGACAGCCGTCCGATGTTCAGCAGCACCACGTCGCGTCCGGCGGTCACGGCGCGGCGCGCCCGGCCAACCACCCCTTCACCGTACGACTCCAGCACCAGCGCGTTGTGCATGACGACCACGCGTTTGTCGGGCAACCACCACCGCGGCACCAGGGCGCGCATGGCGTGCGAGACCAGGATCACCCGGTCGAACATCCGCAACAAGAACTTGTCGAGAAATCGAAACACACGTCGGCGCGGCGTGTTGGCGATCCAGCCATGGGCGGTGGCGACCACGCGCAGTTGCGGCCGACGGCGTCGGCACAGCAAGGCGACCAGCCCGGTACGAAAATCGCTGGCGTGCAGCAGCTGGATGTCGTGTGCATCGACGATGGTCAGCACTTCGTCGACCAGGCGCAGCGGATTTCCGCCACGGTCCGCGATGGCGATGGCCTTGAGGCCGCGCGCGCGCGCGGCGGCCAGGAGCGGATGCACGGCGTCATCCGAGACCAGCGCTCCGATGCGGAAATCCACGCGCGCGGGATCCACATGAGCCGCCGTCTCGACAATCGTGCGGCCCGGCCCGTCGAGCCAGGGTGAATCTCGCAGATGCAGCACACGCAGCGGAGTGCGTCGGGCCGGATGCGAGGCTACATTCTCTTGATCGACGGACGCGTTCATGGCCGACGCGTGGGCTCCCAGATTTCCACGCGCACTCCCGTGATCCACTGCCACAACGCCTTGAGCGCGGCCAGATTCACGATCAGGAAGAACCCGGCGAGTCGCGCCATCGCCAGCCGCGCCATCACGCGCGGCCACAACATGGCCGCCACCGCCACGGAATAAGCCGCGACCTGCAACGCGAGCGCGACGGCGTAGAAAGTCTCCGCGCGCAGCTGCCAGGCGGCGACCAGGCAGCCGAGCATGGCGATGGGCGCCAGCCAGCGCATGGCCTTGTGCGACCAGAGGATGAAACTCATGCGCGGATATGCGAAGGGATTCAGCAACCGCGCATTGCCGGCGAGTGCCGTGATGCCGCGCAGGAACGTGCGCGTCTTGCGCGTGAATTCCGCCTTCTGGCTCGACGTCGAGGTCATCGAGCCGCGCGCCGCGGACTCGGCCAACGCGCGCCGCCCCGCCGCGACCGTCACCAGCACCGACAGGAAATCCGGCGCCATTCCCGGGACGAAAGGTTTGCACAACTCGCGCCGCTGGCCGTAGAAGCAACCACTGGCCCCGGCGATGGAATGCAGCCTCGCCTCTTCGCGCCGCAGCAGCAGTTCGAGCCGGCCGTACAGGCCCTCGGAGTCGGCGCCGGCGATGTAGTCCTCGCCCGAGACGCAGCCGATGGCAGGATCGGCGAAATGCGCCACGAGCGCCTTCAGCGCGCCGCGCTCGAGCTGGATGCCCACGTCGGTGAACACCACGATGTCGCCGCCGGCGCGCTCGAGTCCGGCGTTGAGCGCCGCCGCCTTGCCCGACCAGTGCGCAAGCTCGAGGATCTCCACGCGACCCGACGCCGCCGCGCGCAAGCGCGCCACGGAGTCATCGGTGCAGCCATCGGCAATCGCGACGATCTGCAGCTGGCTGGCCGGATAATCGAGCGCGAGCAGGTTCGCGATCTTGGCCGGCACGCGTCCGGCCTCGTTGTGCACCGGCATGAGCACGGTCACGCTGGGTAGATAGTCTGGCGCCGGCGCGTGCGGCTTCAGCCGCGCGAGACGGTTGATCGCCACCAGCACGGCGGGATAAATCAGATACGGATAGACGATCGCCGTGAGGCAGATCCAGAACAGGATCTTCACCGGCTCAACCCATCGCGCCGATGCGTGCGGGAGGCACCTGCCCCGGGGCGCGCGCCTGCTCCGCGGCCGGAAGGAATCCCGCGATGCGCAACACCTCGGCCATGGTGGTGAACTCGAAGCGCGAGATCAGGTCTTCCAGCCGCCGCTGGCAGACATCGAGATTCGTGTAGTGCCGGAACCTGGACAACAGGCTGGTCTTCACGCGCGGCTGCCCGGGATCGATCTCCCAGGGATGCAGATAGAAGTTGAACGGCAGGCCCTCGGCATTGACGCGCCGCACGGCCCAGCGCGTGAGGGCATACGGGAAGATGCGGAAGTAGCCGCCACCCGCCACGGGCAGCTTGCGGCCAGCCCACAGCACCGTCGACGGCGGGAATTCCACGAGCTCGCGTCCCTGCGGCGAACGCACCCGATGCGGTTCGCGCGGCGCATCGGGAATGCCGTAGCGATCGTGATGCACGGGGAAGATGCTCGAGTCGTATTGAAAGCCCGCGTCGATGAGCTCATCGAGCGCCCACAACGATTCGCGCGTGATGGAATAACTGGCCGCGCGGTAACCGAGCACCGGCGCGCCGAGCGCATCCTCGATGAGTCCTTTCGCACGCCGCGTTTCTTCGCGGAAGACCTCGCGGCTCTGCCGATATATCAGCTGGTGGCTGTAGCCATGGCAGGCCACCTCATGGCCAGCGCGCGCGGCCTCTCGCACCAGTGAGGGATGGCGATCCACCACCCAGCCGAGAAAGAAGAACGTCGCCTTGATGTCGTGACGCGCGAGCATTTCGTACAGGGCTTGCGTGTTACCGACCACGCGGCGCGGGATGTCGTCCCACTTCGAAGGATTGAACGAATCCGCCAGCGCCGCGACCTGGAAATAGTCCTCGACGTCGAATGTCAGCGCATTGAGCATCAGTCGGCTGCCGTGCCGCGGGGCGACCAGATGAGGCGCGCCCACACGCGGTTGTCGTCGAAGCCACCGCCAGTGGAGCTGTCACTACGATTCGCGCGCTCCGCGGCCACCGAAAGCTCGACGCGGCGCGACACCCGCCAGAAAGTCGAGAGCCGGATCGACAGGTCGCGCAGCACGACGTCATCTTCTTCGAGGGATTCGCGTGTGTAGTAGGCAACGTCGAGTCCCACCCGCAGGGCCGGGCTGAGATTGCGCTCGATTCCGGTGGCCAGCGTATTCACGTCGCGGTCCGAGGAAACACCCTGGATGTAGCGCTCCTTGCGGTAGTCGGCACTGACGTAGGCACGGGTGCGCGGCGTCGAGAATCGCCAGGCACCGCGCGCGTATTGAACGATCAGCGAATCGACTGACGCCACGATTCCCGTGCCCATCAGCTGCGTGGAGCCGAGACCCAGATCGTCGATCGTGCTGCCGCCGATGCCATCTTGCGGTTCCATGGCATCGACAGTGGACACGAAGAGACTGCCGCTGTCGGTGAGCTCGCGGCCAGCCGCCAGCGTCAGCGAGGTGCGCGACGTGAGCTGCCGCGCCAGGCTCACGCGATACAGGACTTCATCGCGATCGGTGCCGTCGTCCGCGGAAAACCGCGACTGTCCGCCTTCCAGGATGATCGCGGTTCGACGCGCGGCCAACCGGTAACGCGCGAGATATTCCGTACGCTTGAAATCGTAGGCGCCAGAAGTATCGTCGTCGTAATCCACGTCGGAAACCTGGCCGAGGATGCCCAGCGCGGAGTCGGCGGAGAATTCGTGATAGAGCCCGAGCTGAGCCAGCGTGCGGGAGTTGTCTGCCGGAGTCACCTCGTACCGCTCGTTCATGTAGCGGCCGCTGCCCAACAGCACCAGCGCGTCGCCCATCTCCAGACGTATATCGGGGCCGGCCGCGAAGACATTGACGTTCTGGCGAGTCTCCGGCGTTTGCGGCGCGAAAGCCGCCGACTGCGTCTGCCCGAAGTTGTCGTTCACTTCGAAGGTCAGGATTTCGGGCACGAGCACCAGGCTGCCTTCGAACGAAGCCAGCCCCGTGACTTCGTTGTCGAAGGTGTCGTCGAGGTATTCCAGATACTGCAGGTCGGCCGTCAAGCCGAAGTTGAACTTGCGGCGTTCCTGGGAAATCCGCGTCTGCAGACCCACGCCGACGATCGTGTCGCTCACCTGATCGACGTATTCGCCGCGAACGTTGTCGCTCCATCCCACGGTGCCGGACAGCGAAAAGTCCTGGATCGGCGACTGGGCCAGCAATGGCGGCGCGAACAGCGCCGCGAGGATGGCCGCCGCGCGGACGCGCTTGCTCGTCTTCATACGATCAGGCCTGCGTGGCCGGCGCGGATGAAGTGCCGTACTGGCCATAGCCGTAGAACTGCACATCGGAAGACTTCGGGTTGACGTAGTTGAGGATCAGGCCGGTGTTCTTGCCTTCCGGGATCAGCGCGATCGCATCGAGCACCGCCTGCTGCTCGGTGCTTCCGGCGCGCACGACCAGCACCACCTGCCCGGCCATGTTGACGAGCTCCCGCGATTCGTTGGTCAGCAGCAGCGGCGGCGAATCGATCACCACCAGGCGCCGCGCGTCGCGCGCGAGCAGCTGATTCATCAACGCATGCATGCGATGGCTGGCGAGCAACTCCGCCGAGCCATCGCGCACGATGCCGGCCGGCAGGAAGGAAAGACCCGCGACGCCGGTGTCGAAAACCAGTGATTCGACATCGAGCGATTCGTCCGCCAGGGCATCGAAGAGACCGCGCTCGCCGCGAAGGCTGCACAGGTCGGACACGTGCGGCTTGGCGATATCCGAATCCACCAGCAGCACGTTGACGTCCCGCTCCTGCGCGAGGCTGATCGCCAGGTTGATGGCGGTGAAAGTCTTGCCCTCGCCGGGAACCGCGCTGGCCACCATGATGATTTGCGGATTTCCGACGCCCTTCGTTTCGGAATTGAGTGCGTAGGCGACCAGCGGCCGCTTGATGCGGCGATATTGTTCGGTGAGCTGACGCTCGTGCTCGAGCGGCGGCAACGCCCCCGTCTCGCGCAGGCGCTCACGATCCAGCTTCAGCTGGCGATGAACCACCGGAGGCAGACTATCCGGCGACCCGGACTCAGGCGTCTGCGGCTGTTCACGCCGTTGCCGCGGGTTGCCCGGATCGCGGTCCTGAGCCTTCTTCAGCGCACGTTCGACGATGCTCATGTGACCTCGAAGCTAGGAGGACAGAAGTCCATGCAGGAAACGTGAACCCGTCTCGTGTGTCGCGATGGCGGCGACGAAGACCACGAGTAGTGCGGCCGAAGCGCCCGCCAGCTTGTACAGCCCGGCGCGCGCCACGTTTGCGTGGACGGGAAGCCAGGCCCTGCTCACGACGCCGAACACCGGCAAGCCGGTCGTCGCGGTGAGATGGCTGGCATTGGTGAATACGGGCTTCAGCTGCGACAGCAGCCAGGCAACGCCGGCGCCGAGCATGACTGAAAACATCAACGCCACGACCAGCAGCAGCGGCCGGTTGGGTGACGCGGGTTTGTTGGCGGCATTCGGCGGCTCGATGACGTCGAATTTCGCAAGCCCGGTCTGCGATGCATCGTCGGAAATCTTGGCTTTCTCCAGGCGTTCCAGCAGCGCGGTGTACTGCGCGCGGTTGACGTCGTAATCGCGCGTGAGGCGCGCGAACTCGGCCTCGACCTGCGGCGCCGTCGACAGCATGCGGCGTAAATCCGCTTCGGTGCGCCGATGATTGTCGAGCTGCCCCGTCAAGGTGGCGATCTCCACCTCGGTCTGATTCATCTGCAACTGGATGCTCTGGTAAACCGGATTCGCCGTCAGCCCCGAGTTGGCCACCGCGGCCGCATCTCCGCGGCGGAAAGCGTCCAGCTCCGTCTGCTGACGCTCCTTGAGCGAAGCGAGTTGCTCACGGGCGGCAACCACTTCGGGATGCAAATCGGTGAAGCGCAAGAGCAACTCGTCGAGGCGCGCCTGCGTTTCCGCGATGCGCGAAGCGGTGTCCACCGCGCCACCCGCGCCGGCATGCGGCTGCGTACCGAGGGTCGCCGAGCTTGCCGTGAACGGCTGCTCGCCACGCAATTGACGCTGCAGTTCCGCGCGACGACGCGTCGCCAGTTGCAGCGCGGTTTCGGCGCGCTTGGATTCGGCCATCTCCGTCTGCAGGCGCGAGAAGAAATCCGACTGGCTCTCTCCGGGCACGAGACCGACATTGTCTTTCTTGAAGGACGCAAGTCGCGCCTCGGCCGCCGAAAGCCGGGTTTCATATTCGGCGATCTGTTGGCGCAGGAACTCGCGCGCATCTTCGGAACCGGCGCTGGTGTAACCCTGGGTGTCGCGCACCAGGGACTTGAGCAAGGTGTCGACCACGATCAAGGCCTTCTCGCGATCAGGATTTTCGTACGTGATGCTGAAGATGCGGTCGGCCGTGGGCGCGCGATCGCGGCGCGCCGAGGTCGGCAGCGTGGTGTCGATGATCACCTTGTCGGCGAGCGCGGCGTGCACGGCATTGCGGGTCTTGTCATCCGCGCCAGGCTCATACAGTTTCGCCGCGAGCGACACGCGTTCGAGTTTGTCCGCGCCGAGCATCTGTTCACGCACGATGTTCATGCGCGCTTCGATGTCCTGTTCGACCGCGAGTCCCGACAGCAGAGGGCGCAAGGCGGTGCTGGTGTCGACGTAGACGCGCGCGGTCGCGCGATAGGAATCCGGCCACATCAGCACGATGAGGATCAGCAGCATCCCCGAGATCCAGGTGGCGAGCACGGCCTGGTAGCGAAAGCGCCAGACGCCGCGGACCTGATCCAGAATGTTCTGCAGTATCTCTTTCATCGTCGCGAGTCCTTACAGCCGGGTTTCGGGCACGACCAGCACGTCGCCCGGC
Organism: Pseudomonadota bacterium; assembly: GCA_023457495.1. Taxonomy (GTDB): domain Bacteria; phylum Pseudomonadota; class Gammaproteobacteria; order Steroidobacterales; family Steroidobacteraceae; genus CADEED01. Next base: position 2,598 of record JAEWLQ010000110.1, on the reverse strand, counting down.
TTGAGGGGCACGTTCTGCTCCATGTCACCCTTGTTGATCAGCCGGTCGAGCTTCACCCGTATGTCGACGGACTTGCCGTTTTCGCTGCGCACCAGCTTGGCGCGATTTCCCGCGGCGTAGTCAGTGAGCCCGCCCGCGGCCAGCAACAGGTCGAGCACGCGCATGCCGGCCCGGTAAGGCACGGCCTGGGGCGATTGCACCTGACCGACCGCCTTCACCTGGTTCAGCAGTCCCGCGGGCTGCGTGACGATGACGTTCACCTGCGGCGATCGCACGAACTTCGACAACACGACTTCGATATCGCGCGCCAGCACCGAAGGCGTCTTGCCCACGGCGACCATGTCCTCGACCAGCGGCGCGGAGATGCGGCCATCGGGGCGCACCGGCATGGAAACGGAGAGTTCGGGATTGCGCCACACGTAGATCTGGATCGTGTCGCCGGGGCCGATCACGTAGTCGTCGCCCACCAGGCTTGCCGCAGGGGCCGGCGCAGGCTGTGTCGGCGCGGCGGGTGGAACGGCTCCATCCTGGGACCACACGGGCGCGGCCACGGACAATGCCAGCCCGAATGCGGCCAGCAGCGAAAAAACCCATCCGCGGTGCATCAACCTGATCTCCCCGGTTTGTTTTGCTGCGAGCCCGGCACTCGGGCAGATGCTCGCAATATGTCCGATCCTTGTCCACGCAAACGCGGCCAATCTGCGCGACAGTCTGCGCGTCCACCTCTTCCGGCGAAACTTCGCGGGAGTCATCGGCATCGATATTTTTGAAGTAAGGAGCAATTGCCGGCTCGCGCGGCAAGGAACCATTTGATTTTTTGCCAGAGATCGGAAACAGGGGGGCTGGTCCCACCCCCAGCCCGACCTACTTGCGGCGGGCGCTGATTGCGCGAATGTCCCCGGCGTGGTCGACCACCGATTCGACCTGGTCGAAATTTCCCGTCTTGATGACGCGGGACTTCACCGCCGGCCCCTGCCCCAGGCCGATTTCGAAGCACAGCCAGCCACCGCTGCGCAAAAAGCGCGGGGCCTCGGAAATGAGCCGCTGGATGATGCGGATGCCCAGCGGCCCGCCATCGAAGGCCAGTGACGGCTCGAAGCCGATGATCTCGGTGGGCATGTGCTCGAGCTTGCCGGAAGATATGTAAGGTGGATTGCAGGTCAGAACGTCGACCTGGCCCACCAGCTCGGGTTGATCGAAGGGGGTGAGCAGGTCGCCCGCTTCGAGGCTTACGCGATCCTCGAGACCCAGAAACCGGGCATTGAGCCGCGCGAGCTCCACCGCCTCGGCGGACAGGTCCGCGGCGAACACCCGCGCCTGGGGCACGTGCCGGGCGATCGCCAGCGCGACGTTGCCGGAGCCGGTGCACACGTCGATGGCCGTGAGGGTGGCCCGGTCGCGCACCAGCTCGCGGGCGCGGTCGATGGCGGCCTGGGCAAGTAGTTCGGTCTCGCGCCTCGGGATCAGCGCCCCGGGGCCGGCCAGCATCTCCATGCCCATGAACTGCTGACGCTCGGTGATGTGCGCCAGCGGTTCGCCCGCAAGGCGGCGCTGGATCAGCGCCCGCAGGCGCTCCTCGGCTGCGCCATCCAGGGCCGGCAGCTCGGCGCGTTCAGCCGCACCCGCCGCCGAAAGCGGATTGCCGGCCGCCAGGTGCCACAGCGCCGCGAGCGTCGCGACGGCGGTTTCCTCCGGCTTGTCCGGCAGACCCGTGAATCCGCGTTCGAGCGTCGCCAGGTGCGCCGCGTAGCCGGCCGTGGCGCTCAATGGTTGATCTCCCCGACGGGCTCGACCAGCACCGGACTGGCATGCAGGTAATGGGTGGTGCGCCGCTTGGCTTCGATGTCGCCATAGATGAAGCGGGCTTGGTCTTCGGTCAGGCCGAGATACTCAGCCACTTCCGCCACGGGCACCTGGTGGTTGTGTGCCCAGAGCGCGATGTCCATGCGGTCGTAGGGCAGCGCGAAATAGAACTCGTCCTGGCCCTGCGCCATGCTGTAGGTGTCGGTGGTGGGCGCGGCCGTGCACACTTCCTCGGGCAGCCCGAGATGGCGCGCCAGCACGTAGACCTGGGTCTTGTACAGGTGCGCGATGGGTTTGAGATCCGCCGAACCGTCGCCGTTCTTGACGAAGAAACCCTGGTCGTATTCGAGCCGGTTCGGTGTGCCGATCACCGCGTAGTTGAGCCGGTCGGCATGGAAATATTCCACCGCCTTGCGGATCCGCTGCTTGTTGTTGGTGGACGCGACGATCTGCAGGTATTCCTTGAGCGGCAGTCTCTTCTCGAAGATCTCGCCCGCGGGGTTCTGCACCACCAGCTTGAAGAAGTTGACGCCGCCCGCTGCGCCGCCGGCGATGGCGATCTTGAGCTTCCACTCCGGGGTGTAGTCAGGGAACAGGCGCAGGATCGCCTCGTCCCGCCAGCGATAACAACCGATGGCGCGCAGGGTCTCGCCGATGTGCTCGAGACGGAATTCGATGCCGAGCTGTCGGGCGACGATCTCGCCACGGTCGGCGCTGCTCGCCGAGGAGTCGTGTTAGGGCATGAGAAATCCGCACACACCCCCCGGGCCCCCCCCCCCGCCCCCCCGCCCCCGC
>JAEWLQ010000109.1 GCA_023457495.1 Pseudomonadota bacterium | reverse complement strand
GCCTGCAAAAGACGAATGACCGCGAGGCGATCCTTTTCGCCGGATCGCATCGCGGTCTTCATGTCTTCGGAGATGCGCTCTTTGAGCGTCATCGTAGAGAGATCAGCTCGGGCGCGGACGCGCCGAGTAATCGCGCGGGCTGTTGCGCTTCAGGTGACGCTTCACGGCGGCAGCCTTCTTGCGCTTACGCTCCTGCGTCGGCTTTTCGTAGAATTCGCGGCGCCGAAGCTCCGTGAGCACGCCCGCTTTTTCGCACGCGCGCTTGAAGCGGCGCAGGGCGGCATCGAAATACTCGTTTTCACGTACACGAACGCTCGGCATCGAAACCTCAAACCTTTGATCTATCTGGAGTTTTGCCACAACCTGCCTGGGGCAGGGGTGGCGATTCTATACATCGGCCCCTAAAAATCAAAGCAGTAATCAAGCCGTGCTTCTCACTTAACGACCATGCGCATCCTGGCCCTCGAATCCTCCTGTGACGAATCCGCGGTCGCCGTCTATGACGACTCGGCGGGTCTGCTCGCCCACGAGCTTTACAGCCAGATCGACCTGCACCGGATTTACGGGGGGGTCGTGCCCGAACTGGCATCGCGGGATCACGTCCGCCGGTTGCTGCCGCTGGTTAGAACCGCGCTGGCCGACGCCGGGACGGCTCCGGGTCAGTTGGATGGGGTGGCCTTCACGGCGGGTCCGGGGTTGATCGGCGCGCTATTGACCGGCGCGGCCCTCGGCCGGTCGCTGGCCTTCGCCTGGGGTGTGCCGGCGGTGGCCATCCATCACCTGGAGGGGCACCTGCTGGCCCCCTTGCTCGAAGCCGAGCCGCCGCCGTTTCCGCATCTCGCGCTGCTGGTCTCGGGCGGACACACGATGCTGATCGACGTCGCCGCGCCCGGGCGATACGCCGTGCTAGGAGAGACCCGGGACGATGCGGCGGGTGAGGCTTTCGACAAGTCCGCGAAGTTGCTGGGTTTGCCGTACCCGGGCGGGCCGGAGCTCGCGCGGCTGGCCTCGCAGGGCAACGCGGGGCGCTTCGATTTCCCGCGACCCATGCTCGACCGCGCCGGGCTCGAATTCAGTTTCTCGGGATTGAAAACGGCCGTTTCGCTGACCGTGCGTGACCGCGTGGCGGCCGAAGGCGCGCTCGCCGACTCCACACGCAACGACATCGCCGCCAGCGTGCAGGCAGCCATCGTCGATACGCTCGCCGCCAAGACGCTGCGCGCGCTCGAGGAGACCGGGTACGACGCGCTGGTGGTCGCGGGCGGCGTCGGGGCGAACCGGTTGCTGCGCGAGCGGCTCGCGCGGGAGACGGCGCGCCGCGGCGCGAAAGTCTTTTACCCGCGGATCGAGTTCTGCACCGACAATGCCGCCATGATCGCGGTGGCGGGCATGGCGCGCCTCAAGGCGGGCGCTCACGAACCCGCCGCGATCCGCGCTCGCGCCACCTGGTCCCTGCAGGACCTGGGGCCGCTCGCGGCGGCGTAGTCAGACAGTCGAATCGTTCAGGAGAATCACGTCGGCATGGCGCGAACCAAGGTAACCAGCGGTCCGAAGACATTCACGCTCCCGAGCGCGGCGGCGACGCCGGATGCCGGGGATCGCATCTTCCTGCACGGGCTCGCGGTGGACTGCATCATCGGCTTCATCGAGTGGGAGCGCCGCGTCAAGCAGACCATCGTGATCGACGTGGAGATGCCGGTCGATTGCGCGCGGGCCGCGCAAACCGACGAGGTCGAAGACACGCTCGATTACAAGAAGGTCGCGAAGCGGCTCATCGCCTTCGTCGAGACGTCCGAGTTCAAGCTGGTCGAGACGCTCGCGCACCGACTCGCGATGCTGATCCTCGAGGAATTCGGCGTCGAATGGGTGCGGCTGTCCGTCAACAAGCCCGGCGCCATCCGCGGCAGCAAGGATGTGGGTGTCGCGGTGCTGCGCACCCGAGCGGACCTGGTCTCCCGGTGAACATGCTCAAGCCCGGCCACGTGCGGGTATTCGTCGCCGCCGGCAGCAACGTCGATCCGGAGAAGAATCTCGCGCGCGCCTGCGCCGAGATCACGCATTCCTGGCCCGATGCGCGATTCTCGCGTGCCTATCGCAACGCCGCGGTCGGCTTCGACGGACCCGACTTCATCAATCTCGTGGTCGGGTTCACGACGGCGCAGCCGCTGGTGGCCGTGATCGCGAGGCTGCACGCGATCGAAACCCAGTGCGGCCGTCCGCGTTACGCGCCCAAATGGGCCTCGCGCACGATGGACCTCGATGTGCTGTTGTATGACAACCTGGTGGAGAAGACCGCGGAGTACACGTTGCCGCGGCCCGACCTGCTCAAGCGCCCCTACATGCTCGGGCCGATGGCGGAGATCGCCCCGGAAGTGGTCCATCCCACGGCCGGCAAGACCATCGGTGTCCTGTGGCGCGAATTCGATCGCGACGGCCACACCATGACCGCCGTGGAGATCTGACCCCGCTCTATCTAGTCGATCGGCCGGTTCGTCAAATGGTGCTGGCGCGAGGACGCGGTCGACGGGAAACTCACAACGCCGTTCGCGCATGCTCCCGCCACGGGGAGGGGCAGCCCGGACGAGTCAATGAAATCCCTGCTGAACCAACACTTGGGCCGCTGAATCGCGGCCTTCTTTTTACCAGGCCACGCTGCGGCCGCCGTCGACCGCGAGGATCTGGCCGGTGATGAAGGGTGCGCCCGCGGCCAGGAACAGCGCGGTGCGGGAGATGTCGGCCGGCGAGCCCATGCGCTTGAGGATGGTGCGCTCGATGATCTTCTCGCGCTGGGTCTCGTCGCCGCCGCTCTCGGGCCACAACACCGGGCCGGGGGAGATGCCATTGACCCGGACTTCCGGTCCCAGCTCCTTGGCCAGCGAACGGGTGAGCATGTGCAATCCCGCCTTGGCGACGCAGTACACCGTGTAATTGCGTAACGGACGCAGTGCGTGGATATCGACGATATTGATGATGGAGCCGCGCGCGGCCTTGAGCAGCGGCGCCGCGGCCTGCGCCAGGAACACCGGAACCTTGAGGTTCGTGCCGATCAGGTCGTCGAAGGTCTGCGGCGTGATCTCCCCGATCTTCGTCGGATAAAACGTCGAGGCGTTGTTCACCAGCAGGTCGAGGCCGCCGAAGGTGCGCTTCGCGAAATCCACCAGCATCGGCAGCTGGGCGAGGTCGAGTAGTTCGGCGCGCACCGTGCCCGCGGAACCCGGGCGCAGGTCGTTCAATTCGCGCGCGAGCACCGCGGCTTCGCTCGCGGACTTGCGGTAGTGGATCGCGACGTTCGCGCCGGCGCCGTGCAGCTCGCGCGCGATGGCCGCGCCCACGCGGCGTGCGCCACCCGTGATCAGTACGGTCTTGCCAGCTAGACTCGCCGCTTCGTTCCCCATCCTCCGCACTCTATGACTTCTGCCGCGTCCGCCTCAACCCTGCCCGCGCTTTCGCCCGAGGAACGCGCGCACTCGCAACGCGTCGCGGCTCACATCCGCGACTTCATCCGCGAGCACGGCGGTACGATCGGCTTCGACGCCTACATGCGCCTGGCCTTGTATGCGCCGGGACTCGGTTACTACAGCGCCGGCGCGACCAAGTTCGGCGCGGCGGGCGATTTCGTCACGGCGCCGGAAGTGTCGAGCCTCTTTTCGCGCTGCCTCGCGCGCCAGGCCGCGGACGTGCTGCGCGAGACGGGCGGCGATGTGCTCGAACTCGGCGCTGGATCCGGCCGCATGGCCGCGGACGTGTTGCTCGAGCTCGAATCGCTCGATGCGTTGCCCGCGCGGTACCGCATCCTCGAAGTCAGCGCGGACCTCGCCGACCGCCAGCGCGCGCGCATCGCGCAGTTGCCCGCGGTCCTCGCGAACCGGGTCGAGTGGCTGGATCGCTGGCCGGAGGCGCCGATGCGTGGTGTCGTGCTCGCCAACGAGGTGCTCGATGCGATGCCCGTCGAGCGTTTCGTGCTGCGCCACCGCGCGGATGGACTCGACGTGCGCGCGCTCGGTGTCGGACTCGCAGGCGACGAGTTCGAATGGCGCGAGATGTCGCCGTCGCCCGAGCTCATGCATGCCGTCGCGGATATCGTCGAGGGTCTGCCCGCGCCGCTGCCCGATGGCTACGTGTCGGAGGCGTGCCTCGCGTACCAGCCCTGGATGGCGAGCCTCGCGGAGCATCTCGAGGATGGCGTGGCGCTGCTGATCGACTATGGTTTGCCGCGCGCCCACCTGTATCACCCGGAGCGCGCGCAGGGCACGCTGCGTTGTCATTTCCGCCAGCGCGCGCACGACGATCCGTTCCTGCACCCGGGCTTGCAGGACATCACCGCCTGGGTCGATTTCACGCGCGTGGCCGAAGCCGCGGACACGGCCGGCCTCGACGTGCTCGGATTCGCGACGCAGGCCGCGTTCCTGATCGGCGCGGGGATGGAGTCCTTGCTAACTACCGAGATGCAGGTCGCGGGCGACGACCTGAAGACCCAGGCACGCTTGGCCGGCGAAGCCCGGCGGCTGATGCTGCCGGGGGAGATGGGCGAGATCTTCAAGGTGATCGCGCTCGGTTGCAGGTTCACCGCGCCACTCGCGGGCTTCGCGACGCAGGACCTGCGCGCCAGTCTCTAGGGAATTCACTACTCGTTTCGCGAAAAGTTCCGGGTGTTCGTCAACGATTCCGGCCGGTTCGTCAAACAACCACGAGGTTGTTTGCATCGCGCCGGTGCGCCGGGGGTTAAGCTCGCGTTCTCGTCATGAACCTGCGCAAGCTCAGGCCCTACGCCTTCTACCTTCTGGCATGGACGGTGGTGGGGCTCATTTATTTCGCGCAGAACGTGACCCGGCGGTTCTACTGGGACGATCCGAATCCCTGGCAGGACATCCGCTATTGGTCCGTCAACATCTACATCTCCGCGTTGCTGACCCCGCTGATCGTCTGGGCCGGCAAGCGCTGGCCGCTCGAACGTAGCCACATCGGCCGGCTGCTGGCGCTGCATGCGCTGCTGAGCATCGCGTGGGCCTGCATGCGGCTGTCGCTCGAGGCCGCGTTCCACCTGAGCTGGAACGAGTTCTGGCCCATCGAGCCACCCATCACGTTGCAGGGCGAGATCACGCTGCTGTTCATCTTCGGATTCCACACGGCCATCGTCGCCTACTGGGTGGTGTTGTCGATCCAGACCGCCTTCCGAAATTACGCACGCTACCAGGAGCGTGAGCAGGCCGCGTTGCGCGCGGACCTGCGCGCCTCGCAACTCGAAACCCAGATTGCGCAGGCGCGGCTGAGCGCGCTCAAGGCGCAGTTGCAGCCGCACTTCCTGTTCAACACGCTCAACGCCATCGTGGTGCTCGTGCGCCAGCAGAAGGGACGGCAGGCGGAGGAGACCCTGGAGCGGTTCTCGGACCTGCTGCGCGCGGTGCTCGCGGACATGGACGCGCAGGAGGTGACGCTCGGGCGGGAGCTCGAGTACCTGAAGCTCTATCTATCGATCGAGCAGTTGAGGTTCTCGGACCGGCTGCGGATCAACACGAATGTCGACGCGGCGCTGCTCGATGCGGCCGTGCCGCACATGGCGCTGCAGCCCATCGTGGAGAATGCGATACGCCACGGGATCGGGCAGCGCGCGAGTCCCGGCATCATCGACATCGAGGCGGAACGCGTGGGAGAGTCGCTGCGGATCGTCGTGCGCGACAATGGCCCGGGATTCGGAGTGTCGGGCGCGCCCGGAGGGTTGAACCTCGGACTCGCCAACACGCGCGCGCGCCTCAAGCAGCTCTATGGTGACGCCGCCGAGCTGCGCATCGGCGACGGCCCGGCCGGTGGCGCGGAGGTGGCGCTCGTGATTCCGTTCCGCATCGTCGAAGGGGAATGAACGCATCCATGAACGTACTCATCGTCGATGACGAGCCGCTGGCGCGTGAGGGCGTCGTGCTGCTGCTGCGGGAGGAACCGGCGATCGGTTCGGTGAGCGAGGCGCGTAATGGCGCCGAGGCCGTGGAGAAGATTCGCGCGGAACGTCCCGACCTCGTGTTGCTCGACGTGCAGATGCCGGAGATGGACGGGTTCGGCGTGTTGCGCAAGATCGGCGCCGAGCGGATGCCGCCGGTGATCTTCGTGACCGCGTTCGACCGCTATGCCATCCAGGCGTTCGAGGTGAACGCCGTCGACTATCTACTGAAGCCGGTGACCCGCGAGCGGTTCTCGCAGGCCTTGGCACGCGTGCGCGAGCGCGTCGCCGATGGCGGCGATGGCGCCGACAACCAGCACGTGCTCGCGCTGCTGCAGCAGCTCGCTGCGCCGAAGAAGCACCTGGCGCGCGTCGCGCTGCGTTCGGCCGGCAAGATCTCGTTCGTGAACGTCGAGGACGTCCTGTTCGTGCAGGCCGCGGAGAACTACGTGCAGCTGCACCTCAAGGCTTCGCGACACCTGCTGCACGTGCCGATCGCGACACTCGAGCAGTCGCTCGATCCCGAGAAGTTCCTGCGCATCCACCGTTCGCTGATCGTGAACGTGCGGCACATCGCGGAGCTCGAGACCGGGCCGCACGGCGAGTTCGTCGTGGTGCTGCAGGGCGGGGCGCGGCTGCAGTCGAGCCGCACCTACCACGAGAAGATCAAGCGCTGGGCGGCGAATCCGTTCTGAGCGCGGCCGACCCGAGGCTCATCGTCGGCGCCGGCGGCGCCTCGATGAACACGAAGTCGGCGGGATTGAGCTGCGCCCAGAACGACAGCGCCGCGAGGCCATCCGCGTCGGGCCGCTTGTTCTGTGCCATCCGCGCCAGGGTGGATTTGCCAATGCCGATCTCGCGCGCCACCTGGCGCCACGAGGCTGCGCGCGCGGTGCGCTTGGCATTGACCGCTTCGTAGAATTTCTGGAAGTCGAATTTCATCGTGGCCCAAAGTTGCACCAGGATTCGCCCGGCGCGAAGCGGATTTTGACGAACTGGAGATTCGCAGTGACGAAATGGGGAAATGGGGACATTCCCTGTTTCCTAGCAAACGGGGACAGACCTCAGGGGGCTCGATGAGTCCCGGCGATGGTTTGTCAGCGTGGGCGCCGGCCTTGCCACGCGCGAACCCCACAAGTCGTCTTCAGGGACTCATCGAAGCTCTTTCCGATACGACCCACGCCCCCCAGGTCTGTCCCCGTTTGCTAGGAAACGAGGAATGTCCCCATTACCACTTCACGAGGCCGGTATAGGAGGTGATCAGGATCAGCAGGCCGAACACGATGCGGTACCAGGCGAACATCGCGAATGAATGCCGGCTCACGAAGCGGATCAGGAATTTCACGGCGAGCAGGGCGCTGATGAAGGACACGACGCAGCTCACGATCAGCGGGCCGGTGTCGAACTGCGCGATCGCCTCGCGTTCCTTCCACAGTTCGTAGACGGTCGCGGACACCAGCACGGGAATTGCGACGAAGAACGAGAATTCCGCCGCGGTCTTGCGCGACAGGCCGCACAGCAGTCCGCCGATGATGGTCGCGCCGGAGCGGCTCGTTCCGGGAATCAGCGACAGCGCCTGGAACGCGCCTAGCTTGAGTGCGTCGACGGTCGTGAGCTGATCGACTTCCTGCACCCGCTCGGGATGCTTGCGGCGTTCGGCCCAGAGGATGATGACGCCGCCGACGACGAGCGCGATCGCCACGGTTACCGGGTTGAACAGCGCCGCCTTCAGCTGATCGCCGAAGGTCAACGCGAGCAGCGCGAGCGGCAGGAAGACGATCAGCAGGTTGGTCACGAAACGCCGCGACGTGGGCTCGCTATGCAGGGTGAAGGCCGTGTGCAGCAGCTTCTGCCGGAACTCCCAGCACACCGCGAGGATGGCCGGGCCCTGGATCACGATGACCAGCGCGTCGACCGCCGCGCCCTGCAGCCCGAGCAATGACTGCGTGAGGATCAGGTGACCCGTGCTGGAAATCGGCAGGAATTCGGTGATGCCTTCGACGAGGCCGAGGATGATCGCTTCGAGATAGGACATGCGAGGTTCTTGTTTATCCGGGCGCGCAGTGTAAAGGATGCGTCCGTGGCGCGGGTCAGGACGTCAACGTCGACTTCAGCTCTTCGATCGCTCCGATGCGCCTGCGCCGCAGTTCCTCGCCGATCTGCGCGCCGGAGAGACCCGCGCGCTCCTCGGCGGTGAGCGCGACGGCGGCCGCGCGCTCGCGCGCGCGCGCGAAGTATTCGCGCTGCGGGTAGGGCCGCGTTTCGAGCCCGGTGCGGCCGCGCGCATCGGCCTCGCAGGCCAGCAGGAAATCCGCGAAACGCTCCGGACGACGGAAGGCATCGCAGCTCTCGAGCGTGTTGAGCACGGTGGCGGGGCGCAGCTCCTGCGCGCGATGCACGTGCGTGTGGTAACGCGAGGTGATGATCGCCAGCTCGCGCAGGTGGTTAGGCACGCGCAGCCGCGCGCACAGTCCTTCGACCAGCGCGACGCCCGCGTCTTCGTGGCCGTGGTGCGAGGGCAGCACCCCGGGCGGCGTCACACCCTTGCCAAGATCGTGCATCAGCACCGCGAAGCGCACGGGAACGCCGCCGCCGAGCTTCACGGCCTCGCGCAGGCTCAGCAGCAGGTGCGCGCCCGTATCGACCTCCGGGTGCCACTTCTCCGGCTGCGGCACGCCGAACAGCGCGTCGATTTCCGGGAACACGACGCGCAACGCGCCGCATTGGCGCAGCACGCTGACGAACACGTCGGGGCAGGGTTCGCCCAGTGCCTTCTCGGTTTCCGCCCACACGCGCTCGGCGATCAGCGCGTCCGCCTCGCCGTCCGCGACCATGCGCCGCATCAGCTCCATCGTTTCGTCGGCCACGCGGAATCCGAGCGGCGCATACCGTGCGGCGAAACGCGCAACACGGAGAATGCGCACCGGATCTTCGATGAACGCGTCCGACACGTGTCGCAGCAATCGCGCGGCGAGGTCCGATTGCCCCCCGTGCGGATCGATGATCTTGCCGTCCTCGTCTTCCGCCATCGCGTTGACGGTGAGGTCGCGCCGCTTGAGATCGTCCTCGAGGGTGACGTCGGGTGAATATTCGGTGGTGAAGCCGCGGTAACCGGGACCGACCTTGCGTTCGAGGCGCGCGAGCGCGTGCTCCTCCTTCGTCTTCGGGTGCAGGAATACGGGAAAGTCGCGGCCCACGGGGATGTAGCCGGCGCGTTCGAGCTCGGCCGGTGTCGCGCCCACGACGACCCAATCCCGCTCGGCGACCGGCCGCCCGAGCAGGCGGTCCCGAACCGCGCCACCCACCAAGTACACTTGCATGGACCCATGTTAACCAAAGTCCGCAAGCCGCTCGCCGTCCTGGCGGCGATCGCCGCATGCCTCACCCTCGCGGGGTGCGGCACCGCGTATGTCGCCCAGGCCGCCAAAGGGCAGGCGCAGATCCTGACGGCGCGCCGCCCGATCACCAAGGTACTCGCGGATCCGAAGGCCGAGCCCGAGCTCAAGCAGCGGCTCGAGTCGGTGCGCGCGGCGCGCGAATTCGCGGCGCGCGAGCTCGGCCTGCCCGACAACAAGAGTTACACCTCCTTCGCGAACCTCGAACGCGAGTTCGTCGTCTGGAGCGTGGTGGCGACGCCGGAATTTTCGGTGGAGCCGCACGAGTGGTGCTTTCCGTTCGTCGGCTGCGTCGCGTATCGCGGCTACTTCAAGGAAGCCAAGGCGGAGAAGTTCGCCGCTTCGCTGCGCACGCAGGGCTTCGATGCGATGGTTGGCGGCGTGCCTGCCTACTCGACGCTCGGCAAATTCAACGATCCCATCCTGAGCACGATGCTCGGGTACGGCGACGACGAGCTCGCTTCCATCCTGTTCCACGAACTCTCCCACCAGGTGGTCTACATCCCCGACGACAGCGCGTTCAACGAAGCCTTCGCGGTGACCGTCGAGCGCGAGGGCCTCGCGCGCTGGCTCGCGTACCGGGGGCGTGAGGCGGATCTCGACAAATACGTCAAGCGACGTGAGCGCCAGGCGGAGGGGATGCGGATCGTGGCGCGTTATCGGCGCGAGCTGGCCACGCTCTATGCGTCGGATCTTCCGGACGAGGACATGCGAGCGCGCAAGGGCGAAGTGTTCGCGCGTCTCGTCGCCGAGCTGCGCGCGCTCGATGCGCGGCACGGCACGAAGTCGGCGCTGGTCGCCGAGCTCGCGGAGCAACCGAACAACGCACGGCTCGCCTCGCTCGCCACCTACTACGACTGCGTCCCCGGATTCGAGCGTCTGCTCGCCGACCAGCAGCACGACCTGCCGCGTTTCTACGAAGCCGCGCGCGCGCTCGCCAAACTACCGCGCGCTGAACGCCGCGCGCGCCTCTGCCAGTAGTCACCACCGCCGCTCATCGTTATCCCGGGATTCCCCTGCCAAGCACCGATTATGAAAAATCGGGGTGCGGCTCGGGGGTGCGGTCGTGTCATGATCGTTCGCCTTCGATCATGCGCGGCGCATTCAAAACGAAAACCTTTCTCGACGCGTCGCGGCGCGACTGGCAGTTCGACGCGTTCGCCTGGCTGCTGCGCAACTGCGGTGGATACGCGAAATTTCTCGAGACGTCGCTGGTGCTGCCGACCGAGGAGCATTTCCCCGAGCGCGGGATGACAGGTCACGCCGGCGCGGCGGCATTGTTTCGCCAGGTGCGCGATCACGCCGGCATGGCCGACTGGCCCTGCGTCGTCGAGCCGCGGCCGGACATCCCGCCCACGCTCACGATCGGCGACGACCGCATCCCGGTCATCACGTATCGGCCCGAAGACATGGAGCCCGGCGCGCTCGTCGCCACGTTCGCGCACGAACTTGCGCGTTACCTGGTCGAGACCTTCGACGAAGCCTCGCCCGGCGGCGAGCCGCTGCACGAACAGGCCATCGATCTCGCCTCGGTGTTCATGGGCTTCGGCGTGTTCATGGCGAACGCGACGTTATCGTCGGCGCGCTACTCCCTCAACGAAGGCGAGTTCGCGAACGCGCTCGCGATGTTCTGCCTGCTGCGCAAGGTGGATCCCGCGAGCATCGACGCTCACTTGAATCCGCACCTGCGCAAGTACCTGAGACTCGCGACGCGCGACCTGGCGCAACACGAGGTCCGGTTCCAGAAGCTGCGGCTGGTGTTCGGCCTCGAACCCGAGTCCGCCGAACAGACGAGACCCTCGGCACGCTGAGGCGGATACACTGCCCGCATGGCCGAAACGCCCGCACTGACGGATCTCATCCAGCGCGCGCAGGGCGGTGATGAAGACGCCCTCCGGCGCGTTTTCGACACTACCTACCAGGATCTGCGCCGCATGGCGCGCGGCCGGCTCAACCAGGGCGCCCGTGGCACGTTGCTCGACACCACGTCGCTCGTGCATGAATCCTTCCTGCGGTTCGCGAACGCGGGCGAACTTCAGCTGCGGGATCGCGTGCACTTCTTTCGCTACGCGGCGCACGTCATGCGTTCGGTCATCGTGGACCTCGCGCGCGCGCGGCTCGCCGAAAGGCGGGGCGGTGGCGCCGGCCACGCGACTCTCGATACCGCCATCGCCGATTCGGCGGCTTCCGGTGAGGAAGAAGTCATTCGCGTACACGAGGCGCTCGAAGAACTCAGCGCGCTCGATGAGCGCCTCGCGCGTGTGGTCGAGCTGCGCTACTTCGCGGGGCTGACCGAGCCCGAAATCGCCGAGGTCCTCGGCGTCACTGACCGCACCGTGCGGCGGGACTGGGAGAAGGCGCGCCTGCTGCTGGCGCAAAGTCTCGGCGCCTGACGCTGTCCTGATTTCCAAGCCCTTTGCGTATTGCTCCAGGAAGACCTTTTCCGCGGAGCGACCATGCGCACACGAATCGCACTGACCGGCTTGTTTGCCACCCTCATGCTGGCTGCCTGTGGAGGCGGGAGCGACCCGGAACCGCCGCCGCCACCGCCTTCCCCGCCACCGCCTCCGACGCCGGTTGCCCTGGAATGGATCAAGCGCGACTGGAAATTCCAGCTCATCACACATACCGCGCCCGCCTTCACCGACGTGGGGGACCTGGGTTTCCTGACGGGCACCGGAGTCGTCAACGACGAACGCATCCTCGGCGGCCTGTCGCCGCTGCCCGATGGGGTGCCGCCCGGCGCGCGCGTGCACGTCTACAGCAGCAACGACGGCCACACCTACTGGGTCGGCGCGCAGGCGCCGGACCAGGATCGCGAAGATCCCACGCGTGTCGCCTCCGTGCGCAGCGAGCTCAATCAATACCAGTACTTCATCAAGAGCGCGCCCAACGCTTCGCTGAATTTCACCGTGAGCCAGGCCTACATCGAGCTGATCGACCGTGGCGAGGATCTCGTTCCGGTCCAGCCGCACGGAGAGGAGTGCGGATTGAACTTCGCTGACGACCGTTATTGCGGCGCGGTTGTCGAGGGCGATATCTCGCTCGCGGTACGCGCGTACAACTACGACACCGACCGCGAAGTCTTCATGGCGGCGAGTGTTGGCATTTTCTCGGGCTATCACCGGCACTGGGGCGGAGCGTTCGAAACCGACAACGTCCCACAGGCCATCTGGACGAATGCGGACTTCGAGTTCGACAGGGACGTCGACGGCAACGGCATCGGTGATCACGCGCGCGCGACGCTGCGCGCGCCCATCACGGTGAACGTGCCGCTGGCCGACATCCCCGTCGGCGACATGTTCGTCCTGCACACGAAGGCGAGCGCATTGGCCAACGATGAGCGGCATGGCTACACCTATGCCGCGGCGTTCCTGCGCGATCCGCAGGCCAGCGGCGGAGTCGGGATGTCGTACTCGGGTCTGACGCCGGTGGACGCGCCCGCGGGCGCGTTGCCTGACTACCAGGTGCCCGAGGCGTCCGAATGCACGGGCCCGGCGGATCCGGCCGCCGGCGTCATCGAATTCCGGGACAGCGGATTCGAAGTCAACGAATACGACGACTACGCCAGCATTCTCGTGAGCCGCAGCGGCGGAACCGAAGGTTTCGTGAGCGCGACGTTCTCGACGGAGGACGATACGGGCACTGCCGGCACGCACTACGAGGCCGTGAGCACCACCGTCGCGTTCGCCGACGGACAGGGCGGCACGCGCCGCATCCGCGTGCCGATCATCGCCGACGATGTCACCGAGGACGCGCGCATCGTCGTGCTGCGGCTGACCAACCCGCGCGGCTGCGCGGCGCTGGGGTCCAACTCCTCGACGTCGCTGACCATCGTCGACGACGATCCGCCGCCGCCGCCCATCTACACGGTGTACGTGAATGTCTCGGGGCTCGCCGGCACCGGCCTCGTGATCGAAGACGCCGTGACGGGCGCCAACATCCTGCCGGCCACGAATGGCGCGCATGCGCTCGGCTACCCGTATTCCGACGGCGGTGCGTACGACGTGCGCGTGCTTTCGCAGCCGCTGACGCCGGACCAGATCTGCACGGTGAGCGGAGGCAGCGGGCGGGTCGCCGCGGCGGATGTGCGTTCGGTCGACGTGAGCTGCGAGACGCCACCGCCGACGGGTGGGCTGGACCTTTCGTTCGGCGTGCAAGGCAAGGTGTCGCTCGCGGACCTGCCAACGGGACGCGCCGTCGTCGTGCAGAGCGATGGGCGCATCGTGGTGCTCGCGGGCCTGTGGCTCGCGCGTTTCATGCCGGACGGCACCGCGGATCCAACCTTCGGCACCAACGGACGCGTGCCCGTGGTGTTCACCGGCGGCTTCGGCGAGGAGGCCAACGGGCTCGCGCTCCAGCCCGACGACAAGCTCGTCGTCGTCGGCCGCGCGCGCGCCGGCACCCGCTACGATATGGCCGCCGTGCGTCACAACGCGGACGGCACGCTCGACACGGGCTTCGGCGTGGCCGGGCTCAGCACCGTCAACCCCTATCTATCCGTCAGGCCTGAGGACGGAACCGTGCTCAATCACCAGGCGAATCGCGTGATGATCGTGCCGGACGGGACCATCTACATGGCGGGTGTCGCGGGCTGGCGGGACCTGCAGGTCGTCAATCACGTGAACTTCGCCGTGGCGCGGCTGCTGGCGGACGGGAGCATCGATACCGGCTTCGGCGGCGACGGTAGCGCGGCGCCCGTCACGAACGGCTCGGATGTCGCGTACGGCCTGGCACTGCAGTCCGACGGCAGGCTCGTGGTGGCCGGGGCGGCCAACAACAGCATGGGCCTCGGGTTGGCGCGCTTCCGGCCCAACGGCCAGCTCGATACCGACAATCCACGGGTGGTCGGCAACTTCGGCCGGGATGGCGCCGGGACCGTGTTCATGGACGAAGCGCCGCAGGGCGGGCTCGGGCCCGCGCGCGACATCGTCATGCTCGATGACGACCGCTTCATCGTCGCGGCCTCCGTCAGCGTGCCGCACGCGACGCTCGGTTTCGTCTCGCAGATCGAGCTGGTCGAGTGCTCGCCGGATGGCCTCACCGGCGCGACGGGCCTGTATACGATGACGCCGGTGGGACCGGACAACGACGTCGCTAACCAGTTGCTGAGGTTGCCCGACGGCCGGATGCTGCTCGCGGCGCAGGTGTCGAGCGGCACGGTGGCCGATTTCGGCGTGTTGCGCTACAACCCCGATCGCACCCTCGATGTCACCTTCGGCGGCAGCGGGATCGTGACGGTGGATTTTCATGGAGCACGCGATGGCGCGAGTGCGCTGGCCGTCGCCCCGGATGGCGGCATCATCGCCGTCGGCGCGGCGCGCAACGGCTCGAGCGAATGGTTCGCCATGACGCGGATCCGGCCTTGAGTCAGGGGAGAAATCCTTGCCAGGAATGAACATCGACGCGGCGAGCTGGTTGGAGCTGAACAAGCTGCTCGACGAGGCGCTCGACCTCGCGCCCGCCGAGCGCGCGGCCTGGCTCGACTCGCTGGCGCCGCGGTTCGACAGTCTCAAACCGCGGTTGCGCGAGCTGCTGTCACGGGCCGCGTCGGTGGAAACCCGCGAATTCCTCTCGACGCTGCCGAAATTCGCCGCGTCCGGGGAAGATGCGGTGATCTCGCGCGGCGCGCCCGGTGAAACGGTCGGACCGTATCGCCTGCTGCGCGAGCTCGGCGCGGGTGGCATGGGCACCGTGTGGCTGGCGGAACGTGCCGACGGACTCATGAGCCGGGCGGTTGCGCTCAAACTACCGCACGTGAGCGCGCGCCGCGCCGATCTCGCCGAGCGCATGGCGCGCGAACGCGAGATCCTCGCGACGCTCGACCATCCCAACATCGCGCGCCTGCTGGATGCCGGCATCACGGCCGATGGCCAGCCCTACCTCGCCCTCGAATACGTCGAGGGCGTGCCGATCGACGAGTACTGCGCAGGCGCACCGGGAGCGCCGCCGGCGGATCTCGCAACCCGGCTGAAGTTGTTCCGCCAGGTGGCCGACGCGGTGGCCAGCGCGCACGGCAGGCTCGTCGTACATCGCGATCTCAAGCCGGACAACATCCTGGTGACGGCGGACGGCGGCGTGAAGCTGCTCGATTTCGGCATCGCCAAACTACTGGCCGGCGGCGAGGCGCGCGCCACGCGCCTCACGGAATTCGCGGGCCGCGCCCTCACGCCCGACTACGCGTCCCCCGAACAGATCCTCGGCGAACCACTCACGGTGGCGAGCGACGTGTATTCGCTCGGCGTGATCCTCTTCGAGCTGCTGACCGGCGAGCGCCCCTACCGGCTCACGCGCGATTCGCGCGGCGCCCTCGAGGACGCGATCCTCTCGAGTGAACCGCGCCGCCCCAGCGATGTGGCGCAGGCGGGTTCGGCCGCATTGCGCGGCGATCTCGACAACATCGTGCTCAAGGCGCTGAGAAAGGCGCCCGGCGAGCGTTATGCGACCGTCAACGCCCTGGCGGATGACATCACGCGGCATCTCGAGCATCGCCCGGTGCTGGCGCGGCCCGACGGCGCCTGGTACCGCGTGCGCAAGTTCGTGCGGCGCAACCGCGTCGCGGTCGGCGCGGCCGCGGGCACCAGCGTCGCGGTGATCGCCGCCGCGGGGCTCGCCTTCGGACAGATGCTCGAGGCGCGCGCCCAGCGCGATCAGGCCGAGCGCATGCGGGCGCGCGCGGTCGCGACCAGCGAATTCCTCGACACGATGCTCGACGAGCTCGGCCGCGATGGAAAACCCCTGACGCTCGCCGACAGCCTCGACCGCAGCACGGCCATCCTGGAGCGCGCGTACGGCCGGCAGGAGATCACCGATGCGCAGATGCTGTACGAGGCGTCGCGCCGTTACGCCACGCTCGGCAAGACGGAGCGCGAGATGCAGCTGCTCGAGCGCGTCATACACAGCGCGCGCAAGCTCGGCGATCTGAGCCTGCTGGCGGCGGCGCAATGCTCCGCGGCGAGTGCGCTGATCGAATCCGATCGCGCGGCCGCCGATGCACGGCTCGCGGAAATCGACACGTTGCTGGCCGGCGGCACGCTGGAGCCCGCGTCGCGATGGGCCTGCGCGCGGTCACGCGCGGCCGTGCTGGAAGCCGACGGCGACACTCCCGGCGCGATCGCGCTGCTCGCGCGCGAACTCGAAGTGGACGGCAAGGAGTCCGCGCGCATGCCGCTGCAGATACGCCTCGCGTTGTTGGGTGATCTCGCGCACCTGCGCTACAAGAACGACGACGTCGCGGGCACTCTCGCTGCGCTCAGCGAATCGATCGAACTCCTCGATGCCGCCGGCCGCGACCAGTCCATGAACATGGTGATCATGCTCATGAACCACGCGGCGACGCTGTCGCGCGCGGGCGAGATCGGCGCGGCCGTGAAGGACCAGCAACGGGCGATGGTGCTGGCCGCGCAGGTCGAGCCTGGTAGCGAGCCGCCGGTGGGCTTCGCGAATCACCTCGCCACCAGCCAGATGCGGCTGGCTAACTACAGCGAAGCGGCCAGGCTCGCGGGCGAGGAGGTCGTGCGGGCGCAGGCGGCGGGCAACAATCGCGTCGTGGCGCTGGCCCGTCTCATCGAGGCGCGCTCGATCGGAAAGCTCGGGCGGGCCGAAGAGGCGCTCGAGAAGCTGGCGGAAGTCGAGAAAGTGCTGCGCGCCAATCCCAAGGGCAACGAACGTCTGCTCAACGAGGTGGACCTGACGCGCGCCGACCTGTTGCGTGCGCAGGGCGATTTCGCGGCCGCGCGCCGCCTCGTTGATTCGATGCTCGCGGGTCTCGATTACCCGGCGAAGAAGACGGGCCCGGGTCTCGCGAGCGTGCTCGCTACTGGCACGCAGGTGGCGCTGGCGCAGGCCGATGCGGCCACCGCGGAGCGCTGGGCCGCCGACGGTCTCGCGTTCGAGGAAAAAGCATCGCGTGACTGGCGTCGCAGCGGCAACTACGGCCAGGCGGCCCTTTACCATGCCGAGGCGCTCGCCTCGCTGGGGCGCGCGGGGGAAGCCGCGGACGCCGCGCAGCGCGCGGAACAGGCGCTCACCGCCGGATTCTCGGGCCAACATCCCGACACCTTGCGCGCACGCGCCCTGCGCTCGAGCCTCGCCGCGCTCTCCACCTCGGCCGGCCGCTAACTACCCCCGCAGGGCCTCCACCACCGCGCCGCCGCCGGAGACACGGAGAATCCCCCGCCGTGCGTCTTCGGCAGGACAGGTTCAGGATTCCGGGTCGCCCTGACGGGAATCCGGCATCCAGACGTGCGCTTATTTCATTGGTTTCCCGCCCGTCCCTGCGGCAGGCTGCGCCCCCTGATGACCGAAAACACCACCCTCGATTCCAAAAAGCGCCTGCTGATCGGCGGGCTGATCCTTCTGGGCGCCGTGATCGCGGCCGTGGCCGCCTGGCGCCACTTCGCGAGCGACGGGCCCACGGCAACGAGAGGGCCCGGCGGCATGCCCTGGCGCGGGCAGAACAATCAACCCGTTCCCGTGCGCGTGGTTACCGCGGTCGAGGAACCACTGGCCCTGTACCTGAAGGCGCTCGGCACGGTCACCCCGCTGAAAACCGTCACCGTGCGCAGCCGGGTGGACGGCGAGCTCATGCGCGTGGCATTCCGGGAAGGTCAGTTCGTCGAGCAGGGCGAACTGCTGGCCGAGATCGATCCCCGGCCGTTCCGGGTGATGTATTCGCAGGCCGAGGGACAGCAGAAGCAGAACCTCGCGCAGCTGGCCAACGCGGAAGGAGAGCTGGCGCGATTCAAGGACCTCCAATCCAAGGGCTACGTCTCGGCCCAGGAGCTCGCGAACCAGGAAGCACTGGTGCGTCAGTTCCAGGCGCGGCGGCAAACCGACGAAGCCGCCGTGGAAGACGCGCGCCTGCAACTGGCGTACACCCGGATCACGGCGCCGATCAGTGGGCGTGTAGGACTGCGCACCGTGGATGCCGGCAACCTGGTCCGCGCGGGCGACTCCGCGGGCCTCGTCACCATCACGCAGATGCGGCCGATCAGCGTCCTGTTCACCGTGCCGGAGCCACAGCTGCCCGCCGTGCGCGCGGCGATGCGCGCGCAGCCGGAACTGCCGGTGGAAGCGTGGGGGCGCGACGAAGCCACGCGCCTCGCGCTCGGCACGCTGCTCAGCATGGACAACCAGATCGATACCGCCACGGGCACGCTGCGACTGCGCGCGGAGTTCCCCAACGCGGATGAATCGCTTTTCCCCAACCAGTTCGTCAACGTGCGCCTGCGCGTGCGCAACGACCCGGCGATCATCATCCCCAACGCCGCCGTGCAGTTCGGCGCGCAGGGCAACTTCGTCTTCGTCGTGGACGAGCAGAACAAGGCGACGGTCCGCAACGTCAAGCTGGGCGCGGCCGAAGGCGAGCGCGTGTCGGTGACGGAAGGCGTGCGCGCCGGCGAGCGGGTCGTCCTCGAAGGCCTCGACCGGCTGCGCGACGGCCGTGACGTGAAGGTCATCGAAGATCCGGCCGTGGCCGCGCAATGAACCTTTCGCGGCCGTTCATCCTGCGGCCGGTCGCCACCACGCTGCTGATGGCGGCGTTCCTGCTGACGGGCGTGCTCGCCTACCGGCTGCTGCCGGTGGCCGCGCTGCCGCAGGTCGAGTATCCCGTCATCCAGGTGATCACGCTGTATCCGGGCGCGAGTCCCTCGGTCACGACGAGCGCCGTGACCGCGCCGCTCGAGCGGCAACTCGGGCGCATCCCCAGCCTCAACCAGATGATCTCGACCAGCTCCGGCGGCGCGTCGGTGATCACGCTGCAGTTCTCGCTGGACGTGGACCTGGGCGTGGCGGAGCAGGAAGTCCAGGCCGCGCTCAACGCCGCCAACAATCTGCTGCCCGACGATCTGCCCGTGCCGCCCGTGTACCGGAAGGTGAATCCGGCGGACACCGCCATCCTCACGCTCGCGGTCAGCTCGGGCACGCTGCCGCTGTCGAAGGTGTACGACCTCATCGACACGCGCGTCTCGCAGAAACTCTCGCAGGTGCCCGGCGTGGGCCTGGTGACGCTCGCCGGCGGCCAACGCCCCGCGGTGCGCATCCAGGTGAATCCGACGGCGCTGGCCGCGAATGGCCTCGCGATGGGGCAGGTGCGCAGCGCCATCGCCGCCGCCAACGTCAACATGCCCAAGGGCAGTTTCGACGGGCCCACGCGCGCCATCATGCTGGACGCGAACGACCAGATGCGCAGTGCGCAGGAATATCGCGATCTCATCATCGCGAACGTCGAGGGCCGGCAGCTGCGGCTGGGCGACGTCGCGGTCATCGAGGACGGCGTCGAGAACCGCTATCTCGCGGCCTGGTCCGGCCGCACGCCGTCCATCCTCATCAACGTGCAGCGCCAGCCCGGCGCCAACGTGATCGAGGTGGTCGACCGCATCGAGGAGTTGCTGCCGCAGTTGCGCGCCTCACTACCCGCGGGCGTGGACGTGACGGTGCTCAGCAATCGCACCGAATCCATCCGCGCGTCGATCCGCGGCGTGCAGAAGGAGCTGGTCATCGCCATCGGTCTCGTGGTGATGGTCACGTTCCTGTTCCTGCGCAACGTGCCCGCGACCATCATCCCCGGCATCGTCGTGCCGCTGTCGCTGGTGGGCACGTTCGGCGTGATGCTGCTCGCCGGCTTCTCGCTCAACAACCTGACGCTGATGGCACTGACCATCGCCACGGGCTTCGTGGTCGACGACGCGATCGTGATGCTGGAGAACGTCGCGCGCTACATCGAGAAGGGCGAGAAACCGCTGGCTGCGGCGCTCAAGGGCGCCGAGCAGATCGGCTTCACGTTGCTGTCGCTGACCATCTCGCTGATCGCCGTGCTCATCCCGCTGCTGTTCATGGCGGACCTGGTGGGCAAGCTGTTCCATGAATTCGCGGTGACGCTCGCGGTGGCGATCGCGCTGTCGTTGCTGGTGTCGCTCACGCTCACGCCGATGATGTGCGCGTTGTTCCTCAAGCAGGGCCATGGCGCCTCGCATGGCAATGACGCGTTCACGCGGCTGGTCGCCTACTACGAGCGCGGCCTCGACTGGGTGCTGGCGCGCCAGCCCGCGACGCTGCTCAGCGTGCTCGCGACCCTGCTGATCACGGTGCTGCTGTACATCGCGGTACCGAAGGGATTCTTCCCGGTGCAGGACGCCGGCCTCATCCAGGGCATCAGCGAGGCGCCGCAGACCGTATCGTTCAACGCGATGGCGCAGCGCCAGCAGGCGCTCGCGGACCTCGTGCTCGAGGATCCCGATGTCGCCACGTTGTCGTCGTTCATCGGCGTGGACGGCACGAATCCCACGCTCAACACCGGCCGTTTCCTGATCGAACTGAAACCGCACGGCGAACGCGACGCGTCGGTGCTGGAAGTCATGGACCGGTTGCGCGAGCGCGCGGCGGCGGTGCCGGGCATCGCCCTCTACCTGCAGCCCGTGCAGGAGCTGACCATCGAAGACCGCGTGAGCCGCACGCAATACCAGTTCAGTCTCACGAGCCCGGATCACGCGGAGCTCGCCGAGTGGACGCAGCGCTTCGTCACGCGGCTGCGCGAATCGGCGGCGCTCGCCGACGTCGCGAGTGACCTGCAGAGTGAAGGGTTGCAGGCGTATCTCGAGATCGACCGCAGCGCGGCCGCGCGGCTCGGCATCTCGGTGGCGGCGATTGCCGATGCGCTCTACGACGCGTTCGGTCAGCGGCAGATCTCGACGATCTTCACGCAGGCCAACCAGTACCGCGTGGTGCTCGAATCCAGTCCGGATTTCCAGCTCGGCCCCGAGGCCATCGAGCGCATCCGCGTGGCGACCGCATCCGGCGAGCCGGCGCCGCTGTCGACCGTCGCGCGGCTGATCGAAAGGCCCGCCGCGCTGGTCATCAATCACCTCGGACAGTTTCCCGCCGTCACCATCTCCTACAACCTGGGCGACGGCGCCTCGCTCGGCGAGGCCGTGGCCGCGATCGAGCGGGCGCACGAGGAACTCGCGCCGCCGGCGAGTCTCGAGCTGCGGCTGCAGGGCGCCTCCGAAGCGTTCCGCAATTCGCTGTCGAGCACGTTGTGGCTGGTGCTCGCCGCCGTCGTCACGATGTACCTCGTGCTCGGCGTGCTCTACGAAAGCTTCATCCACCCGGTGACGATTCTCTCCACGCTGCCCTCGGCCACGATCGGCGCGCTGCTCGCGCTGCTGCTGGCCGACCGGGGGCTCGACCTCATCGCGGTCATCGGCATCGTGCTGCTGATCGGCCTCGTGAAGAAAAACGCCATCATGATGATCGACTTCGCGCTCGAGGCCGAGCGCGAACAGGGACTCGCGCCGCGCGAGGCGATCCGCCAGGCGGCGCTGCTGCGCTTCCGGCCCATTCTCATGACGACGCTGGCGGCGCTGTTCGGCGCCATCCCGCTGATGTTCGCCACGGGCTCGGGCGCCGAGCTGCGCCAGCCGCTGGGCATCGTCATGGTGGGCGGCCTGGTCGTGAGCCAGGTGCTCACGCTGTTCACGACGCCGGTCATCTATCTGTTCTTCGACCGGCTCACGCGCCGGCGCGCGCAGGAGGGGGCGGCGACGAGCGCCGCGCAGGAAGAGGGCGCGCGGTGAACTTCTCGCGCGTCTTCATCGAGCGGCCCGTCGCGAGCGTGCTGCTCGCCGTCGGCATCCTGCTCGCCGGCCTGCTCGCGTTGCGGCAGTTGCCCGTGGCGCCGCTGCCGCAGGTGGACTATCCGTCCATCCAGGTGCAGGCGCAGATGCCCGGCGCGAGCCCGGAATCCATGGCGGCCACGGTCGCCACGCCGCTCGAGCGCGCGCTCGGCACCATCTCGGGCATCAGCGAGATCCGGTCCATCAGCATCCAGGGACAGGCCACGATCAACCTGCGCTTCGCGCTGGACCGCAACGTCGACGAGGCCGCGCGCGAGGTGCAGGCCGCCATCAATGCCGCGCGCTCCCAACTACCCAGCGGCATGCCGGGGATGCCCAGCTACCGCAAGGTGAACCCGACGCAGGCGCCGATCATGGCGCTGGCGCTGAGCTCGGAGACGCTTGCGCCGGGCCAGCTCTTCGACGTCGCCTCGACCGTCATCGCGCAGAAGGTGTCGCAGATCCCGGGGGTGGGTTCGGTGGACGTGGGCGGCAGCTCGCTGCCCGCGGTGCGCGTCTCGCTGGATCCGAACGCGCTCAATCATCACGGCATCGCGCTCGATGAAGTGGGCAATGCCATCCGCGCCGCCAATACACAGCGTCCACTCGGTGCGGTGTCGGACGGCTCGCGCAACTGGCAGGTCGAGGCCAGCCTGCAGTTGCGCACGGCCGAGGAATACCGGCCGCTGATCATCGCCTGGCGCGACGGCCGGCCCGTGCGGCTCGGCGACGTGGCAACCGTGACCGAGGGCACCGAGAACCGGTACGCCTCCGGTTTCCACAACGACCGTGACGCGGTGATCCTCACGGTGAGCCGTCAGCCGCAGGCCAACATCATCGAGACCGTGGACGCGATCCACGCGCAGATGGAAACGTTGCGCGCGTTGTTGCCCGCGGGCGTGGACATGAAGGTGGCGATGGACCGCTCGCCCGTGATCCGCGCCACGCTGCACGAGGCGGAGCTCACGCTGGTCATCGCGGTGGTGCTGGTGATGCTGGTGGTGCTGGCCTTCCTCGGCAACTGGCGCGCCGCGCTGCTGCCGACGCTGGCCATTCCGGTCGTGCTGTTCGGCGCGCTCGCCATCATCTGGCTGGGTGGGTTCTCGCTCAACAACCTGTCGCTCACCGCGCTCATCGTCGCCGCCATACTCGTGGTCGACGATGCGATCGTGGTGCTCGAGAACATTTCGCGTCACATCGAGGACGGCGTGCCGCCCTTCGAGGCCGCGCGGCGCGGCGCGGGCGAGGTGGGCGCGACGCTGCTGTCCATGAACGTCGCGCTGGCCGTGGTGTTCGTCTCGATTCTTTTCCTGGACGATTTCGTGGAGCGCCTGTTCCGCGAATTCTCGCTGACGCTGGTGGCGGCGATGGGGGTGTCGCTGGTCATCTGCCTGAGCCTCACGCCCGCGCTGAGCGCGCGCGTGCTGCGCGCGCACGAGCCGAAGGACAGTGGCAACGTATTGCAGCGCTTCGCGGCCGGATTCTTCGACGACCTGAAACTCGCCTACGTGCACTCGCTCGATCGCATCTTGCGCCGTCCGTGGATACCGGTGCTGGTGTTCGTAAGCGTGGTGGGCCTCAACGTGTGGCTGTTCAACACCGTGCCCAAGGGCAACGTGCCGCGCCAGGACACCGGGCAATTGCGCGGATTCGCGCGTGGCGACGATGGCCTGTCGTTCCAGGCCATGGCGCCCAAGATCCAGGCGTACCGCAAGCTGCTGATGGCCGATCCGGCGATCGAGGACATCATCGGCTACAGCGGCGGCGGCACCGGCGTGAACAACGCCTGGATCATGATCAAGGTGAAGCCGCTGGCCGAACGGCGCGTGTCGAGCCAGCAGATCATCGACCGGATTCGCGCGCAGGCGCCGGCCATTCCCGGCGCGTCGCTGGGCCTGTTCGTCGACCAGGACATCCAGGTGAGGGGCGGCGGTAGCGGTGAAGGCAGCTACGAATTCACGTTGCTCTCGGACAATCTCGCCGAGTTGCGTCAATGGGCGCCGCGCGTGAGCGACGCGCTGGCCTCACTACCCGAGCTCACGGACGTCGAGAGCGCGGGCGACGAGGGCATGCGCCAGGTGGTGCTGGAGATCGATCGCGAGGCGGCGGGGCGTCTCGGCATCGACATGCGCACCGTGGCGAGCGTCCTCAACAATTCCTTCAGCCAGCGCCAGGTGGCGACGCTGTACGACAACCTGAACCAGTACCGCGTCGTCATGGAGCTCGATCCGCGTTACACGCAAAGCCCCTCGACGCTCCAGCAGGTGTACGCGATCGGCCGCGACGGGCAGCGCGTGCCGCTGTCGGCCATCACGAAATATGCTTACGGCATGGCGCCCGACCGGCTGCAGCACCTCGAACAGTTCGCCTCCGTGCGCATCGATTTCTCGCTCGCGCCCGGCGTGTCGCTCGAGCAGGCGACCGAGGCCATCGACGGCGCGATGGCGGGCATCATGCTGCCCTCGTCCATCGTCGCCAAACCCTCCGGCGAAGCCGGCGCGTTCGCAGACATGAAGAAGAACCAGCTCTGGCTGATCCTCGGCGCGGCGCTCGCGGTCTATCTCGTGCTCGGCATGTTGTACGAGAGTTTCGTGCAGCCGCTCACCATCCTGTCCACGCTTCCGGCGGCGGGGGTCGGGGCGCTGCTCGCGCTGCTGCTGATGGACGACGAGCTCAACCTGATCTCGCTGCTGGGCTTGTTCCTGCTGGTGGGCGTGGTGATGAAGAACACCATCCTGCTCGTCGACTTCGCGCTCGACGCGGAACGCACGCGCGGGCTGCGGCCGCGCGCCGCCATCCTCGAAGCCGCGCGCCTGCGCTTCCGGCCCATCGTCATGACGTCGGTCGCGGCGCTGCTCGGCATGTTGCCGCTGATGCTCGCCCTCGGCGAAGGCTGGGAGATGCGCCGGCCGCTGGGAATCGCCATCGTCGGCGGGCTCCTGGTGAGCCAGTTGCTCACGCTGTACACGACGCCCGCGGTATATCTGGCCGTCTCCCGATTGCGGCGGCGCGTGCTCGAGCGGCACGCCGCGGCGGCGCAGGAAGCCGCGTCCGACAGATAGCCCAATAGATAACCCGGTAGATAGCCCGGGCAGCCGGCCGCGGCCTCAGGCCTGCGGGCGGCAAACCTCCGCGAGCGCGCGCAGCCTGCGGCCGGACTTGGGTCCGGTGTACGGATTCTCGGGATCCCAGACGTAACCGGCGAGCACCGAGCAGATCATGCGGCGGATGGCGGGCTGCTGGCGCGGAAAGAAGATCACGTCCTGCAGGCTGCCGTCATACCAGCCGGCGACGAAGCTGCGGAAGGTCTCCACGCCGTACATCAGCGGCTCGGCGAAGTCGCGATCCCAATCGACGCTCTCGCCCCTGAGTTGCCGGTCGAGCGTCGCGGCCGCGAGGCTCGCGGATTTCATCGCGATGGTCACACCCGAGGAGAACACCGGGTCGAGAAATTCCGCCGCGTTGCCGAGCAGCGCGAAGTGCCGGCCGTGCAGCTTCGTCACGGTCGCCGAGTAGCCGATGATCTCGCCGACCGGCCGCAGCGTGGTCGCAGTCGTGAGCAGCGCGTGCAGCCGCGGTTCGGCGCGCAGCGCCTGCCAGAACTGCTCTTCGGGCGTGCCCGTGCGGGCGCGGTGATGCTCGATGGACGACACGACGCCCACCGAGGCCGTGCCGTTGGAGAACGGGATCAGCCACGACCACACCTCGTGCTCCGTGGGGTGGATGCCGATGCGGATCTTCTGGCGGTCGAAGGCGCCGGACACCGCGCCGTCACGCACGTGCGTGAAGATCGCGGCGCGCGCCGGAAAGGCCGAGGGCCGGTGCAGGTCGAGTAGTTTGGGCAGGGTGCGTCCGAACCCCGACGCGTCGAGCACGAAGCGCGGTTCGTGGACCTCGGTCTCGCCATCCGCGGCGCGGCTGGTCACGCGTGGGCGCTCCCCGCTGAAGTCCACGGCGGTGATCTCCACCTCGTAGCGGATCTCGGCGCCCTGGCGCGCGGCTTCGCCGGCGAGCGTCGCGTCGAAATCGGCGCGCGGAACCTGGAACGTGAAGGGGTAACCGGGGCTCGACTTCTCTGCGAAGTTGAACTCGGAATACTCGCCGTCGCGGTCGAACACCGCGCCGTTCTTGAACTGGAAATTGCGCGCCATCACGGCTTCGACCATGCCGGCTTCTTCCAGCATTTCCATGCTGCAGGCGAGCAGGCTTTCGCCGATCGAGAAGCGCGGAAATTTCTGGCGCTCGAGCACGAGCACGCGGTATCCGCGGCGCGCGAGCAGTGCCGCGGAAATGGAGCCGGCGGGACCGGCCCCGATCACCAGGACGTCCATCAGATCATGTGCCTCACGGGGCGCCGTTGTTCGTCATGCCCGCGCTTACGGAGCGCGTAGGGGCACGAGCACCACCGCGTTGCCGCGGCGGATTTTCAGGACCAGCGCGCCACCGCGCTTGGCGATGTCGCGCAGTTCCTTGAGGTTCGCGACGTTGACGCGGTTGGCCGCTTCGATCCGGTCGCCCGTGCGGAACAGCTGCGAGGCCGCGCTGCGCGGCTCGATCGCCTTGATCTGCACGCCGCCCTCGGGCGCATCCGCGAGCGTCGCGCCCTTGAGACCGGGGTGCACCGCCGAGGCATCTTCCGGCACGGCGGGTGTCGCCTTCGAGCCAGTGGACGCGGTCGTCGCCGGCAGTTCGGTGATCACCGCGACGATCTGCTGCGGCTTGCGGTCGCGGATGATCGTGACATCGAGCTTGTCGCCGACGCGCGCGAGTCCGATCGCATTGCGCAGCTCGCTGTTGGACTTGATGACCTGCCCATTGATGTGGGTGATCACGTCGCCGGGCTTGATGCCGGCCTTCTCGGCGGCCGAGCCTTCGGTGACCTGCGAGACCAGCACGCCCTGGGTGTTCGGGATGTCGAGCGATTTGGCGGTGTCCGGCGTGAGCGAGTAGATGCTCACACCCAGCAGCCCGCGCTTGACCGAGCCGTACTTGAGCAACTGATCCATGATGCTGCGGGCCATGTTGACCGGGATCGCGAAGCCGATGCCGATGTTGCCGCCCGAGCGCGAGAGGATCGCGCTGTTGATGCCGACCAGCTCGCCGCGGATGTTGACCAGCGCGCCGCCGGAATTGCCCGGGTTGATGGAGGCGTCGGTCTGGATGAAATCTTCATACCCGTCCGGATTGATCCCGGAGCGACCCAGACCGGAAACGATTCCGGAGGTCACCGTGTGCTGCAGGCCGAAGGGATTGCCGATCGCCACCACGTAATCGCCGACCTCGATCTTGGTGGAATCGCCCATCGCCACCTGCGTGAGGTTCTCCGGGGCGACCTTCAGCACCGCCACGTCCGAGGGCACGTCGCTGCCCACGACGGTCGCCGCCAGATCCCGGCCATCCTGCAGCGTCACCGTGATCTCGGTTGCGTTATCGACCACATGGGCGTTTGTAACGATGTAGCCGTTCTTTGCATCGAAGATGACGCCTGAACCGGCGCTCTGGAACTGGCGTTCGCGCGGGCCCATTTCCGGCACGTCGAAGAACCGTCGGAAAAACGGGTCTTCGAGCAAAGGATTCTGGGGCGAGCGCTCGCGGATGGTGCCGCGCGTGGCGATGTTCACGACGGCGGGCGAGACGCGCTTGATCATGGGCGCCAGGGTGGGTACCGGGGCTCCCTCGGCCTGTGGCAACGCGGCCTGGCTCGTAAGGGCGAGCAGGACCGAGAGGGTGAACGAGGTGATTTGCAGGCGGTTTCGACGGATTGATTGCATGAGGAAGAGGATATCAAACGATGATCAAGTTTCTCCTGTGGCTCCTGCTGCTGGTGCTGTGCTGGCCCATCGCGATTCTCGCGTTGTTGTTATGGCCAATCGTCTGGCTGCTGTCGCTGCCGTTCCGTCTGATCGGCATCGCGGTCGAGGGCGTTTTCGGCTTTCTCCGGGCGTTGATCACGCTGCCGGCGAGAATCCTCGGCGGTGGGCCGGCGCGGTGAGGACGTCGGATAACACCGCATCGGCATGCGCCACGGTCCGCGCCGAGGAATGTTTCGCCGGCGCGCGGGTCCGAGGAGGATCGCTCCCGACCCGAGGACGTCCTTTCGGAGGAACCCATGAACGCGCTGCACCAGCTTCGTTCGCTCGGCCAACGCCTGTGGCTCGACGAGATCACCCGTGACCTGCTCGATGACGGCACCCTCGAGCGTTATGTCCGTGAGTTCAATGTCACGGGCCTGACCTCGAATCCGACGATCTTCGAAAACGCGATCGGAGGCGGCAAGGCCTACGACGCGGACATCGCGCGGCACGCGAATATCGGCAAGTCGGGCGATGCCATCTTCCTCGACCTCGCGTTGGCGGATCTCCGGCGCGCGGCGGATCTCTTCCGGCCGGAATTCGACGCGACCGGTGGCGTCGATGGCTGGGTCTCGCTCGAGCTGTCGCCGCTGCTGGCCGCCGATACGCGAGGATCGATCGTGGCCGCCGAGCGCATCCATCGGGAGGCGGGGCGCGCCAATCTCTTCATCAAGATCCCCGGAACACCCGAGGGTGAGCGCGCCATCGAGGAATGCATCTTTCGCGGCGTGCCGATCAACGTCACGCTGCTGTTCTCGCGCGAGCAATATCTGGCGGCCGCGGAGGCCTACATGCGCGGCATCGAGCGGCGCCTCGCCGCGGGTCGCGATCCGCGCGTGGCCTCGGTCGCGTCGCTGTTCGTGAGCCGCTGGGACAGGGCCGTCGCGAAGTCCGCACCGGAAGATCTGCGCAACCGGCTCGGCATCGCCATCGCCGGGCGCACTTACCGCGCGTATCGCGACCTGCTAGCGTCACCGCGCTGGCAAAGCCTCGCGGGCGCGGGCGCGATGCCACAAAAGCTGTTGTGGGCGAGCACGGGAACCAAGGATCCGCAGGTGTCGGACACCTTGTACGTCGAGGCGCTGGCCGCGCCCGATACCATCAACACGTTGCCGGAGAAAACCCTGAATGCGATGGCGGCTCACGGCCGCGTCGGCAAGGTCATGGATTCCCAGGGCGGCGACGCCGAGGAGGTCCTGGCGCAATTCGCTGCGGCCGGTATCGATGTGGCGGATCTCGCGCTTCAGTTGCAGCGCGAAGGCGCGGCGTCATTCGTGAATTCCTGGAATGGGCTCCTGCAGCGCATCGCCGACAAGAGTGTCGCGCTCGGCCGGCCCGCGAAGCGCGCGTGATACGAGGGTGAGATTGCGGCCGGCGGAAACGTGAGGGGACAGACTGGTCGGTCTGTCCCCTCATCCGGTCGAAGTCGTCCGCGGAATTACGCCGCCTGGACCTCGATGCGGCGCGGCTCCGGCTTCGCGATCTTCGGGATCGTCAGCTCGAGCACGCCATCCTTGAACTTCGCATTGATCTGGTCGGTCGCGACGTTCTCGGGCAGCGTGAACGTGCGCACGAACTTGCCGGTCACGCGCTCGATGCGCGAGTAGTGGCCGTCATCGCTCTTCTGCTCGAAATTGCGCGATCCACGCAGCGCGAGCACACCCTTCTCGGCAGTGATCTCGATGTCCTTCGCGGTGACGCCGGGCAGGTCGGCGCGCACGACGAACTGCTTCGCCTCTTCGTGGATGTCCACGGCCGGCGTCCAGGCCGCATCGTGGGCGGTATTCTCGAAGGTCTGATCGAGCTCGCGGCGCAGCCGATTCAGCAGGCCCCAGGGCTCATAACGCACAACAGTCATGTCCAATCTCCTTCCTCGTTCGTGGGTGGCTAACTACCGGGGTAAGCCCGGCGTCCTGATGGCCCCTTTCTGCGGATCGCGTTCGAACGTTCAAGAGTCTTGAAATCACGAGGTTCAAGCCCACCTGGGGGAGCCTTTTGACCGTCGCTCAGCGGGCCCGATTCCACGGTGCAATCAACAAGCTGTGGATGACTTGTGTGTAGCCGGTGGGAATGAGGTGGACACAAAATATAGTGTCCGGCCCGATTCCTGCATCCCGAAAAAAGCCTCGTATTGACAGACGTCCAGCGCGGGGCGAAATGCCGTAACGCGTTGAGATATATATCAAAAAGCGAGCATCGATTATGACAGCGATGTTTCTTGACGAGGTGTTTTCACGGGCCTAGGCTTCCGACCCCAACACAAGATGTTGTGTCGCGACTCACGCGCCAGCAACTCGTGGTTGGGGAGCCGGGGAGTAAGGAAAAGCGGCTGTCTGACAGCAGACCGCTCACAAAAAGACACCTGACCTGCAGGACTGCAGGCGCCGGGGCCGTCTTTCTCTCCGGTTCGGACAAGGCAACAAGGCTCTTTCGAAAGAGCGGGTCCGGAACAACGGGGGACAGGTACCCATCCATGAATAGTGTGGTCAAACTCGAGCATAAGGACGTCGACGCCATTCCGTTCCAGGAAGCGTCGCTCGACATCTGGGACAAGAAATATCGCTTGTCCGCCAAGGACGGGACACCCGTCGACAAGACCATGGACGACACCTACAAGCGCGTCGCGCGCGCGCTTGCGGACGTCGAACATGAATCCGTACGCGAGCAGTGGTACGAGCGTTTCGTGTGGGCGTTGCGCCGGGGAGCCATTCCCGCGGGGCGCGTGACCAGCAACGCAGGCGCGCTCGAACACAAGCCGGCAACCTCCACGATCAACTGCACGGTGTCGGGAACCATCGGCGATTCGATGGACGACATCCTCAACAAGGTCCACGAAGCGGGCCTCACGCTGAAGGCCGGCTGCGGCATCGGCTACGAGTTCTCGACGTTACGTCCGCGCGGCGCGTACGTCTCGGGCGCGGGCGCGTATACGTCCGGTCCCCTGTCGTTCATGGATATCTACGACAAGATGTGTTTCACCGTCTCGTCGGCGGGCGGCCGCCGCGGCGCGCAGATGGGCACGTTCGACGTCGGTCATCCCGACGCGATGGAATTCATCCGCGCCAAGCGCGAGAACGGCCGGCTGCGCCAGTTCAATCTGTCGCTGCTCGTGACCGACGAGTTCATGCAGGCCGTGCGCGAGGACAAGGACTGGAATCTCGCCTTCCCGCTGCTCACGAAGGAATACGACCCGGCCGAGCACAAGCTCGACGATCCGACGAAGTTCGTCTGGCGCGAGTGGCCGACCACGAAGAATTACGTCTCGCGCGAGGACGGTCTTGTCTGCTGCAAGATCTACAAGACGCTGCCGGCGCGGCGCATGTGGGACGTCATCATGACGTCCACCTACGACTTCGCGGAGCCGGGCTTCATCCTCATCGACCGCGTCAATGAGATGAACAACAACTGGTGGTGCGAGAACATTCGCGCGACCAACCCCTGCGTCACCGCGGACACGTGGGTGCAAACCGCCGCGGGTCCGCGCCAGGTATCCGATCTCATCGGCCGCCAGTTCACCGCGCGCGTCGATGGCAAGGATCACCTGAGCGCGCCCGAAGGATTCTTCCGCACGGCGACCAAGCCGGTGTTGCGCGTGATGACGGATGCGGGCCATTCGCTGCGGCTCACCGCCGATCACCGTGTGCGCCGCATCTCCACGCTGACGCGCTGGCGCCTGGCCAGCGAGTGGTGCGCGGCCGGCGATCTCGCGCCCGGCGATCGCGTACTGCTGCAGGATCACCGCGCGGCCGCGGCCTGGAAGGGCGAGTCGTGGATGGGCGAGTCCGAGGGCTACCTCATGGGCCTGCTGGTCGGCGATGGCCGGCTCACGTCGGAAGGCGCCGTGCTGTCGGTGTGGGCGCGCTCGGCGGTCGGCAACAGTGATGTCGACGTCAGCGGTCCGCATTCGGTGATGGCCGCCGCGCTGCACGCGGCGCGGGGCTTCAACCATCGCGCGGATTTCTCGGGCTGGCAGGAAGTGTCCCGCCGCGGCGAGTTCCGCCTCAGCATGAGCGCCATCAGCGATCTCGCGCGCGACGTCGGCATGCGCCCTGGCAGCATCACCGTCACGCCGGAGATCGAGCGGGGCTCGAGCGAGTTCTACCGCGGCTTCCTGCGCGGTCTGTTCGACGCCGACGGCAGCGTGCAGGGCACGCAGCTCAAGGGCGTGTCGGTGCGACTCGCGCAGCACGATCTGTCACTGCTCGAAGGCGCGCAGCGCATGCTGCTGCGGATGGGCATCGCCTCGTCCATCTACAAGCATCGCCGCGAGACGGATCACGAACTCGTGATCACGGGCGCGAACGTGGCGCGTTTCGCCGAGCTCGTGGACTTCGCGGACACCGCCAAGCGCGCGCGCCTGCACGGCCTGCTGTCCAACTACAAGCGCATGCTCAACCGCGAGCGCTTCGTCGCGACCGTGGAGAGCGTCGAGGCGGCGGGTGTCGAAGACGTCTACGACGTCCAGATCCCCGGCATCAACGAGTTCGACGCGAACGGCTTCCATGCGCACAACTGCGGCGAGCAGCCGCTGCCGCCGTATGGCTCGTGCCTGCTCGGCTCGGTGAACCTCACGCGTTTCGTCAAGAACGCGTTCACGGATTTCGCGGAGTTCGACTGGAACGAATACCGCGAGGTCGTGAAGGTCTTCACGCGCATGCTCGACAACGTTTGCGAGATCAACGGCCTGCCGCTCGAGCAGCAGCGCAACGAGATCATGCGCAAGCGCCGCCACGGCATGGGCTTCCTCGGGCTCGGTTCCACGATCACCTGTCTCGGCCTGAAATACGGCTCCGAGGACTCGATCAAGTTCACCGAGGACGTCTCGCGCGAGATGGCGGTCGCCGGCTGGGAAGCGGCGCTCGATCTCGCCAAGGAGAAAGGTCCCGCGCCCATCATGAAGGAAGAGTTCACCGTGACGGCCGAGATGCTGCGCAAGCGTCCGGAGATGGTGAAGGACGGCTGGAAGGTGGGCGACCTCATCCCCGGCCGCATCCTGCACGCGCGATATAGCCGTTACATGCAGCGCGTCGCCGAGGCCGCGCCGTGGCTCGTGGACCAGCTCGCCAATGTCGGCGCGCGCTTCACCCATCACAGCTCGATCGCGCCCACCGGCACGATCTCGCTCTCACTCGCGAACAACGCATCGAACGGCATCGAGCCTTCGTTCGCTCATCACTATTTCCGCAACGTCATCCGTCCCGGAAAAAAGACGAAGGAGAAAGTCGATGTCTTCTCATTCGAGCTTCTCGCCTATCGCGAGCTCATCAATCCGGGTGCGATGCCGAATGCAAAGAACCCGGCCGAACAGTTGCCAGGGTATTTCACGACTGCGGAAGACATTACGCCAAAGGAACACGTGGACATCCAGGCAGCCGCGCAGAGATGGGTGGACAGCTCCATCTCAAAGACTGCGAACGTGCCTACGGATTACAAGTATGAGAGCTTCAAGGACATCTACCTGTACGCCCACGAGAAGGATCTGAAGGGCTGCACCACGTTCCGCTTCAACCCCGAAGCGTTCCAGGGTGTGCTCGTGAAGGAAGACGACCTCAAGAACACCACCTACGTGTTCACGCTCGAGGACGGCTCCGAGATCTCGGTGAAGGGCGACGAGGAGATCGAATACGACGGTGAGAAACACACCGCCGCGAATCTCTACGACGCGCTCAAAGAAGGGTATTACGGGAAGTTCTGAGAAGGGATCGCCATGGCCGCCATCAAGATAGACAAGAAGATCTCCAAGTACCGGGTGCAGAAGCCGGCGGATCCCGCCGCGCAGCCCGAGGCCGCGGGCGCCGGGGTCGTGAAGCTCGAGCCGCAGGTCGAGATGACCCGGGGCAAGGACGGTCGCTCGGCCAAGGTCGTGCGCATGACCGAAGAGGTGCAGCGCCCGGAATTCCTCATCGGCGCCACCTACAAGATCAAGACGCCCGTGTCCGATCACGCGATGTACGTGACCATCAACGACATCATCCTCAATGAAGACACGCCGTACGAGCAGCGCCGGCCGTTCGAGATCTTCATCAACTCGAAGAACCTCGATCACTTCCAGTGGATCGTCGCGTTGACGCGCATCATCTCGGCGGTGTTCCGCAAGGGCGGCGACGTCACGTTCCTGGTCGACGAGCTCAAGGCCGTGTTCGATCCGCGCGGCGGCTACTGGCAGGCCGGCGGCAAGTTCATGCCGTCGATCATCGCCGAGCTCGGCTACGTCATCGAGAAACACCTGCAGATGATCGGCCTGCTGAAGAAGCAGGAGCTCGACGAACACGCGCAGAAGCTGATCGCCGAGAAGAAGGCCGAGTTCGAGGAGCGCACCAAGCAGACCGACGCGTTCGCGAAGTCGCATTTCCCGGACGGCGCGCAGCTGTGCGCCAAGTGCAGCACGGCCGCGGTCGTCATGATGGACGGCTGCATGACCTGCCTGAACTGCGGCGATTCGAAGTGCGGTTGAGTAGATAGGTCAAGAAAGAGAACTGAATTCCATTATGCGTGCCGCCGGCGGGTTCCCCGCCGCCTCCCAGCCCTGAAGGGAAGCGTGGTACGCGTCTTCAGCAAGGCAGCCGAGAGGCTGCCTTGTTTTTGGGCGAATCCCGCCTGCCTGTCTACTGCAGCGCCAGCCTGACCGCCGGCATCGTCCGCCGGCTGACCGGGATCTCGCGGCCGTCCTTCATCGTGAGAGTCCCCGTGCCCGCCGGCTCGCGAGCCAGGCTTCGCACGAGTCTCGTGTTGATCAGGTACGAGCGATGCACGCGCAGGAAATTGCCCGGCAACGAGGTCTCCATCTCCGCGAGCGACGCCGAGTGCAACAACATGCGCCCGTCGTCGAGCAGTAGTTCGGTGTAACCCCCGTCACTGCGGCACGCGACGATATGAGAGGTGCCTACCTTCTCCACCTTGCCGGCTGACGTGACGCTGATCTGTGAATCCGACTGTTCCTCGCGCGCCTGGTCGAGAGCGAGCTGCAGGCGATCCGCCCGCGCAGCCGCTTCGCGCCGCATCGCCTGCTCGCGCGCCAGCGAGATTCCCTGCTGGGCGAACAGGAACAGCAGGAAGGCCGACACCAGCAGGTAGAACACGACGTCGATGAAGATCGTGGAGAACACCACGACCAGCGACATGAACACGATGAGGCCGGTGCCGAGCGTCCATCCGGTTCGATTCTCGTGGCGCGCCTGCATCACGCAGGCGACGAGTGCGGCGATCAGTGGGATCGTCAGCGCGACGAGTGTCTTGAGGTCGAAGCCGCCGGCGATCGACATGGCGGCGAGCGTGACCGCGGCGATCGCCACCAGCATCGTCCCCCGGCGCGGCAGCGCGAGGCTGGTGAACGTGTATCCAGCCACGCTGAGTCCGAAGCCCGCGGCACACAGGGCGATGACGATCAGTCGCAGCTCGTGCAGTGGATAGCTGTAGGCGACGAGTCCGCGATACGTCTCCGCCACGATCTGCAGGGCGGCGAATCCACAGGCGGACGCCAGCCACAGGGAGCGCACCCGGTCGATCGCGAGGCCCGCGCTCACGCTGAAATATAGCGCGCCCAGCAACGCGAGCCCGAGGGTCACGAGTGCCGGCACATAGCGTCGCAGCAGCCAGTCGGTCACGTCGTCGGCCGGGCGTATTCCGATCCATTGCAGCGGCCGGTCCAGGTGCAGGAAGCCGTGATGCGCGGAGGCGAGAAACGTGAGCTCGTTGCGTCCAGGCCTTACCACCGCGGGTGGCAGATGAAAAATCGCGTCGATCGCGCCAGGGGTCTCTGAGGTCGCGTCGGGTCCTGGCTGGCCATTGCTGCCCACCAGGGTTCCATTCAGAAAATACGTTCCCGCGAACTTGCCGGAGACGTGTAGGGCGTTCGGCGGGTCACCCGGTTCGATCTCGGGCGCGCTCATCTCGCTCCTCACCCATATCAGCCGGCCCTGGGGGTCGATTTCGGCCAATGGCGTGCGAGCGCAGTCGGGCGCGGAGAAGTCGGGCGGCGTCGCAGAAGCGCGAGTTGCCTCGCAGACCACCGCTTCGGGTTCGGCCGCGGCGTGGGCCATGAGCGCCAGGGTGGACATCGCGGCGAGCGCGGCGGCCCGCGCGGGTAGATGGAGTCGGATCATCGACACGACCGTACACGGAATCGGCCGCGCCGCCAGCGCCGTCCAGGGAATATTCGCTAC
The DNA here is from genome assembly GCA_023457495.1 of Pseudomonadota bacterium. Lineage (GTDB taxonomy): Bacteria > Pseudomonadota > Gammaproteobacteria > Steroidobacterales > Steroidobacteraceae > CADEED01. Next base: position 2,949 of record JAEWLQ010000109.1, on the reverse strand, counting down.
CGCTCGCGGACTTCCGCTTTCCGGCGTGCAGGCAGGCGCTCTAGCGTGCCATCGAACCATTCCCAACCGGAGAGCCGAATTGAAAGCAATGAACCTCCTGCGAAGCGCGCTCGTCGTCGCTGTCCTGGCCGTTCCGATCCCAGGAGCATGCGCGCCGGGCGAACGACCGATCACGTTCACCGCGCGCGGTGGCGAGACGCCCGCGTTCGAGGGAACCCTGCAGGTGCCGGAGAACCGGCGCGATCCCCGCAGCCGCATGTTGACCCTTCACTACGTACGGTTTCCCGCCACCGGTCCGAAACCGGGCTCGCCGATCGTCTACCTGGCGGGCGGGCCGGGCGGCTCGGGCATCGGCACCGCCCGCGAGCGGCGCTTCGGCTTGTTCCAGCAGATGCGCGAGTTCGGGGACGTCATTGCCTTCGACCAGCGGGGAACGGGCGCTTCGAACGATGCGCCGGAATGTGTTTCATCGCGCACGATTTCCGCCGACGCGACGATCTCCGACGCGGAAGATTTCGCCGTGCGCAAGGCCGCGCTCATCGAGTGCCTGGAATTCTGGCGCGGCAAGAAGATCGACGTGCACGGATACACCACGCCCGAGAGCGTCGCCGATCTCGATGCGCTTCGGGCGCATCTCGGCGCGCGGAAGATTTCCCTGTGGGGAATCTCGTACGGCACGCATCTCGCGCTGGCTGCGATGAAGCAGATGGAGGCCCGCATCGACCGCGTCGTGCTGGCGAGTGTGGAGGGGCTGGACCAGACCGTCAAACTACCCGCGGAAACGGATGCCTATTTTTCGCGGCTGCAGGCCGCCATCGGGAGTCAGCCGAAAGCGCGCGAGGCGTTGCCGGACATCGCCGCGATGATCCGGCGCGTGCACGCGCGGGTCGACCAGGCGCCCCTGCGGATCACGTTGCAGTCCGCCGAAGGCAAGAGCCGCGTGGTCGTCGTTCAACGCCGCGACCTCCAGCAACTGGCGGCCGGGATGATCTCGGATCCGCAGGTCGCGGTGAATCTGCTCGGGATCTACGCCGCCCTCGACGCGGGTATCAACGCGCCGCTCGAAGACATGCTCAAGCGCCATTTCGATCCTGACAAGCCGGTGAGCTACGAAATGATGCCGTGGATGATGGACCTCGCATCGGCGACGGGCGCCGCGCAGCGCAAGCTGATCCTGGAGCAGGCGCAGACGGCGTTGCTCGGGAGCCGACTCAATGACACGTTTCACTACGAGGGGATCGTGCCGCGGCTCGACCTGGGTGACGAATTCCGCAAGAACCCCGCCGCGAAAGTTCCAGTCCTGGTCCTGAGCGGAACGCTCGACGGGCGTACGTATCTCGACAGTCAGCTCGAGGCTGTCAGCGGACTCGCGAACCGGCAACTCGTCACCGTTCGCAACGGCGGTCACAACGTGTTCGAGAGCGCGCCGGAAGTGATGATCGCCGTTGGCGAATTCATGCGCGGAAAGAACGTCGATTCTCGGGAAATCCAGGCTCCGCTGCCGGATTTCTGGCCGTGGAACTAGACGGGTGTGCGCCGCAATTGGAGATGACAGCGCGACACAACCCAGCCCCACATCCGACGTGCGCATGTCTTACCCCTTTCGGACCCGCGCTCCGGCACACGCGATTCGGCGTCCGGCGCAGCATGTACGCCACTGGTACAGCATGAGAGGGTTGTGATGAAACATTCACGCGCGATTGGCTTTGGATTCCTTGCGTCTATGTTGCTGGCGACGGCCGCCGTCGCGCAGTCCAATCTCGTTTACAACAAATGGAACATCGAGCTCGAAGGTCAGCCGGTGAAGGCCGGCGACATCGTATTCCGCGTGACGCCGCGCCAGGGCGATCCGACCGACATCACGGTGAACGTCACGCCCGGCCGCGACGAGCACAAGGTCGTGAAAGACGTCCGCGACGCGCTCGCCGCCAAGCTGAGCCCGGATCGCTACACCATCGAGGCCGGTGGCAACGACATCACGATCAAGAAGAAGGAAGGCCAGCCTGACTTCTCGCTCGAGCTCGTGGACTCCACGGTGCAGAACGTGAGCGTGAAGATCGAAGGCGAATAGACCTGATGCAGGCGCGCCCCGGAATCCGCCGGGGCGCACCGGCCCGGAGGACGACCCGGAGAAGGACGATGAACATTCGTATCCTCGCTAGTGGGTTGTTGTTGGTCCTCGCGGCGCCGTACGCCCATGCGGTGAACGATCCGCCACTCGCGCAGGGCTGGAACATCCGTCCCGCCGGAGTCGCCGCGTCGAGCGGCGAAATCGTGCTGCGGGTGACGCCGCCGGACGGCTCCGATCCGGTCGAGATCACAGTGCCGGTGCTCTCGGGCGCCACTGACGTGGAAGTTGCACGCGCGATTCGTCGCGCGCTCGACACGCAACTGCGATCGGATCAATTCAACGTGAGCCTGGGTGCCGGCGCGAACGTGCTCGTCACGGACCCGCGCGGACGCGCGATTTTCGGCGTGGGCCTGGTCACGTCCGATGTCGACAACATGCGGGTCTTCGTGAATTCGGCGCCACTGGCCGCCGCGCCGGTCATGCCCGTCGCGCCCGCGCAATCGATGCCCGCGAGTGGCGTCACGCCGCCGGGAACGACGACCACGCCTTTGGCTCAGAAATCGGTTCCCACTCCACAACCTTCCACTGCGACGCCGCAACCGTCGATCCGTCCGCCCTCGGGCAGCATCCGTCCGCCCAACACGGGATCAGCGCCGGATCCGCAAAAACCGGACACGCGCAAATAGCAAAGGGCACGCCGGGACCCGGCGCCTAGCTACATGCATCCGGCGTTGGGACGCCTTCGGAACGCGTCGCGTTGACGCTCGCATCGGCCATTGGTCTTACTATCTGCGCCGCGCGCGCGGGACTAGCCTCATCCCGTGAGCGTCTCGATACCCATTCTCGGCGCCGGGGCCCCCCCGCCTCTTGCGCCCCCC
>JAEWLQ010000108.1 GCA_023457495.1 Pseudomonadota bacterium | reverse complement strand
CGCCGCCGGCGAAGCCGGCGAAACCGCGGCGAGGACCGCCACGCCAGGAGCCATGATGTCCGGCTTCAGCATGTCGCCGCCGGCCGCGAGGGCCGGGCCGCGCGACGAGAACGAAGCGACATCGGGCGCGACGACCACGCCGGGCGTGAGGACTCCCGCCGACAGCCGCGCGGTCGGATTCGCCGTGCCAGAAACATAGGCGTAGATCGCGTCGCGTTCCGTACTCTGCAGGTGGACCGATGGAACGACGTGCGGATCGGCATCCACCGTGCCCGCCGCGACATTCGTGAGAATCATGCCGAGGCCGCCCGCGTTCCTGACGGCGACGCTCTTGTCGGTTCGCGCACTGCCGCCACGATCGCAAACGACAATCTTGCCGGCGACCTTCGCCGGATCGAGGCGTGGGCCATCCGGACCCGTCGGGGGCAACAAGCCTCCGCCCGTGTTGTTGGACCAGCACTGTTGAATCTGATCGATCGGGAAGCCAGGCAGCCCGGCATCGACTGCCAGGATGACCGGCAACGTCGGAGTGCCCGCGCCCAGCGAAGCACCCTGGTGAACGGCCCCGTCACCGCGGGTCACGCTGGCGGAGTAGAACCGGTCATGGGTGCCGGCGGCGACCGTCATGATCCACGGGCTGTTGTGCGCCACGGTGCTGGCGGTGGGTCCCGAGTTGCCCGCCGAGTTGGCGACGAAAATGCCAGCGTCGGCCGCGAACAGGAACGCAACTTCCACCGGATCGACGTTCGAGCTGGTGGAACCGCTCACCGAGTAGTTGATGACGTCGACACCATCGGCGACCGCCTGTTCGATGGCGGCAACCGAGTCGCTGGTGAAGCACGCGGAAGTCAGGCCATCGCCGTAGCAGGACTTGTAGATGGACAGTCGGGCACGCGGCGCCATGCCGCTGATCGTGCCGAGATTGATCCCATCAACGCTTGCGCGTACGCCGGCGTTGCCGCCCGCGGTGCTGGCGGTGTGCGAACCGTGGCCGGAACCATCGCGAGGCGAGTTGAAGTCATTCGGATACCGGGCCTTCACGGCCGCCGGGCCGCCAAAGCCGGTGTTGTAGTAGCGCGCGCCGATGACCTTCTGGTTGCAGTGCGACGCATTGAATGCTTCCGCGGGGCGGCACTTGCCCTTCCAGTGCGGGATGTTGCGATAGACGAGTTTCCCCGCGGCGTTGCGATCGGAGAAGCTCGGATTTTCCGGCCAGTATCCCGAATCGACCACACCGATGATGATGTCTTCGCCCGCGGCGCCCTGCCCGCCGACCTGGTCCCATAGACCGCCCGACGCCGTGAGTCCCAGGAATCCCGGGGTGCGGTTCGTCTCCAGCGTGCGCTCTTCGTCCTTCCAGACATTGAGCACGCCGCTCATGGTTTTGAGCTTCGCGGCCTGCGCGTCGTTGAGCTCCGCCGCAAAGCCGTTGAACACGTAGCCGTAGCTGTAGAGCTTCTTCGCAGCGCCGGCGCCCGCTTTTTGCAGCGCATTGTCGTGCCCGGCGGCGAGGTACCCGAAGTACCGCTCGACCCGCGGATCTTCAGGATCCACTTTCTGACCTTTCCCAACTCGCGTTGCGGAGAAGCCCTTGACCTTGCCGTCGTAGGCGACGACCGGCGCCTCCGACATCCTGACGATGTAGACCGAACTCGAGTCCGCCTTTGACTGAGTGGTCTCAGCGAGGAGTTGGACTTCCGCCATGTTGGATGCGGCAAACGAGAGCGGCGCGCTCGCCGCGCCCGCAAACGTCAGCACAGCTGCTGAGGACAGCAACACGAATTTATTGCCACGCATTGAGATTTCCTTCCTGTTGATGCAGCGGCATACGTCGTGCCGCTGTTCTTGAGGCAAATGGTTGCGCCATGCGCAGGGTTTTCGCAATTGATTTCCCTTGCGGCCGACAGTCGGCGCATACTTCCGCGCTGCGGTATCGGGGTGCCGCGCCGCCAATCACCGCAAGAGTGAGCCGCATGAAACGTCGCGACTTCCTGAACTCATCCCTCTTCGCCGCCGCCGCCGCGGTTTCCAGCATCCGCCCGGTGTACGCCGTGGTCACGACCGGCGAAGTCGCCGATCTGCTCGCCGTCACCGGCGACGGTCGCGAGGTCACGCTGCGCGGCGCGGAGATCACGGACCTCGCCGCGAAAATGCGCGGGCCCCTGCTGCGCGCCGGCGACAATGGCTACGACAGCGCGCGCCTGGTCATGAACCCCTCGTTCGACAAACATCCGGCGTTGATCGCCCAGCCCACGGGTGCGACGGACGTGCAGGCGGCGGTGGACTTCGCGCGCGCTCACAACCTGCTGGTGGCGGTGAAATGCGGCGGCCACAGCGCCTCGGGCCAATCCACCTGCGATCGCGGACTGCTCATCGACCTCGCGAACATGCGCGGTGTGCGCGTCGATCCGCGCGGTCGCCGCGCCTGGGTGGAAGGCGGCACCTTGTTAGGCCAGGTGGATCACGAAACCGCGCCGCACGGACTGTTCGCGCCGCTGGGTACGGTATCGCACACCGGCGTGGGTGGTTTGACGCTGGGCGGCGGATTCGGTCGCCTGGCGCGCAAGTTCGGCATGTCCATCGACAATGTCGAATCCGTCGACATCGTCACCGCCGATGGAAAGCTTCGGCATGCCAACGCCAGCGAGAACCCGGACCTGTACTGGGCGGTGCGTGGCGGCGGCGGCAATTTCGGCGTGGTGACCAGCTTCGAATTCAGACTGCATCCCATGCAACGCCAGGTGATCGCGGGAACGTTGAGTTTTCCGATCTCGCGGATGCGCGATGTGCTGGGCATGTACGCGGAGTACGCGGCCACCGCGCCCGACGAGTTGTACATGGATCCGACGGTCGTGGCCCCGCCCGGCGGCGCACCCGGTGGGGTGAACCTGGAGATCTGCTACTGCGGACCTCACGAGAAAGCCGAAGCCGCGCTCGCGCCGCTGCGCAAGCTGGGCACACCCGCGAACGACACGATCAAGTCGCGGGACTACGTCGAGGTGCAACGCTGGAACGACACGGGCGAGGCGCGCGTCATCGCCTCGTATCTCAAGGGCGGATTCGTCACGAGCATGCCGGACAAACTGGTCAGCGCCCTCGTCGACAACTTCCCGGCCGATCCCAGCCGAACTACCGTGGTCTTCTTCCAGCATTGCGGCGGCGCCACCTCGCGCGTGGCGGAGAACGCCACGGCCTTCGCGCAGCGAAACTCGCTGGCCAACCTGATGACCGTGTCCGCGTGGCGCCAGGGAGTCGATGATCCCGCGCCGCACATCCAGGCCACGCGCAAGTACTGGTCCTCGCTCGAGCCGCTCACGCACGGGTTCTATATCAACGATCTGGCGCGCGAAGTGACGGCCAAGGAGATCAATGCCAACTGGCGCGGCAATTACGCGCGTCTGCTGACCATCAAGAAAACCTACGATCCAGGCAACCTGTTCCGGCTCAACGCCAACATCGCGCCCGCGTAACGCCCTCCGGTTTACCGCTGCCCCTTCGATTTCCTCTCGACGCACTCCATCAGCTTCAGGGGATCCGGCTGCGCCCGACCCGCCTTCTTCTCTTCCTGCAGGCAGCCGCCCAGCGGGTCGCTGTCTTGCGGAACCGCCTGGGGCGGTCTCGTTTTCGGCGGCACGGGTTCACCGGTGAAGTGCCACGTGATCCGCGTGCTCGTCTCGACCAATTCACCCGCCCCGCGCGCCTGGCCGGCGAGCTCGATCGGATTTCCGCCACTCTCACTCCATGAGCCGGTGTGACCATTACGCGTGCCGCTGACCTTGAAATTCGACTTCTCGAACTTTCGCAGCGCCGTCCACGCGAACGGATTGATGTGCGCCTTCACCGCCGAGACGTTCGTCGTTTCCGTTACTTGTATTCTCAGCGGACCCGGATCGACATTGATTTCGACCGTCTGATTCGCCGGGTTGTAGACGAAGCTGAACGAGCAGCCATCACCGCCGGGCGCATCTGCCTCGACCGTGTGTTTCGCCGTCACCGAAGTCGGCACTTCACGCATGCCACCTTCGTGCGGATTGAGTCGGCGGTAGATTCCCTTGTCCGCCACCTCGACTTCTCCGAAGCAGCGATCGTTCGCCCACACGTCGGTGCGCGGCGCATTCATGGCGGCGCCCACGACGTTGCCCTGCAGGGATGCGCGCTCCGCTGCGTTCTGCCGCTTCTGCACTTCGTCCTGGCAGCTTGCAATGTCATTCTCATCCGAACTGGCCTGTTCGCAGGCGTCCTTCTGACGCTCGAAGCTCGCCCGGTCGTAGCCGCGCGTCGCCGGAGCGGACAAGCCGCTTCCCACGTATCGGACCCGCGCCTGCCCGCGAAACACGCGGCTCTTCTTCGTATTCCTGAATCCGCCATCCGCGTGCGGAACATTGTGTGTCCCGGTCACTTCGACCGTGAACTTCACGGTGCCGAATCCTTCTTCGGCCTGCGCGACCGTAGTCAGCGCGATCGAGACACACAGAACAATCGCTCGCATTCTCTCGAACATCATCGCCCCCCTTTGCATTCGATTCTTGTGATTCGCGCGAACCCCGCGCACTCCAACTACTCGAAGATCTCCGCGCCGCCCGATATGGGGCCTTCGCCACCTCCACCGCCGCAGGCCGCTAACAACAGTGCGAACACGGCGACAAAGCCGTTGCTGGGAACGAGACGAATCGACACTTCGAACTTCTCCGGAAGACGCGCAGCGCTGGAGCTCGAAGGGTCGCCCGGCCGGCGCACCGAATTGTCGTGATTTTGTAGCGGCCGGTTACGGCTCGGACTGCTCGACCACGATGCTCGTGCGCACGGCGGTCTTCTTCGGAATCACCGCATCCCCGCGCTCGAGAATGGTCGCGATTGTCAGGCAGGTCCCGAAATACAGGATCAACGACGAGTAATAGACCCAGAGAAGTATGAGCACCAGCGATCCCGCCGCACCGAAGGTCGAGGCGGGAGCCACGTAGGTCAGGTACTGCGAGATGAGCCACTTGCCGATCGCGAACAACAGCGCGGTGAAGAACGCGCCGCGCCAGACATCGGACCACTGGATCAGCACGTCGGGCAGCACCTTGAACAACATGCCGAAGAGCACGGTGGTCACGCCCAGTGACACCGCGAGATCGATGGACCTGACGGCGTAGCCCGGAATCGGCATCCAGTCGCGCGCGTACTCGATGATCCCGGAGATGGCGACACTCACGATGAAGGACGTGAGCATGAGAAAGCCGATGATCAGCACCATGCTCAACGACAGCAGCCGCACGGTGATGAACGTGAGGAGGCCGCTGCGTGTCGGCTTCGCGCGGACTCCCCAGAACTTGTTGAGCGAGCTCTGCATCTGCGCGAACACGGTCGTGGCGCCGAAGATGAGCGCTCCGACTCCCAACAACGTCGGCCACAGACCCGCCTCTTCCACGCGCGAGCGCCGCACGGCTTCCTCGACCGCCGCGGCGGCCCGCGGTCCGACCAGGTCTGCTATCCCGGACGAGATCTGGCCGCTTGCCGCGTCTTCACCGAACACCATGCCGACGATCGCAACGATGATGATCACCAGCGGCGCGAGAGAAAACAGCGTGCAGAAGGCCAGCGACCCGGCATGTTCGAAGGCGTCGCGTTCCAGCCAGCGCTGCCCGGCGGCCTTGAAGACTCGTATGAGGGTATCCGACCGCATGACGTCGAATCATATTCGCGCCGGGCGCCCGGCGGGTAGCGTGAAGCCGCTTCAGTCCCCGACCAGCGTGAGACCGCCCTTACGGCGCTCGCTCGTCCGCGTCGTGAACTTCGCCTGCGGCAGCTTGCGCGCGACGGCTTCGAGCTCCCGGCATCGGTCGCCGACCTGCGCGAGCAGCGGCAGCAGCTCGCTCGCGGAAACCGGGCGCGCGAATAGATAGCCTTGCAGCGAAATCGCCTTGTGAGGCAGCAGCATCGCGAGCTGCTCCACCCGCTCCACGCCTTCCGCGGTGACTTCCAGCCCGAGGCTGCGGCACAGCGCGATGGTCGCGCGCGCGATCGCGGCCGATCGTGCGCCGTCATCGATGCCGGAGATCAGGCTGCGGTCGAGCTTGACGCGCGACAGCGGCAGGTTCTGCAGCGACGCGAGCGATGAATACCCGGTGCCGAAATCATCGAGCGCGATCGCGACACCGATCGTGCGCAGTTGCTCCAGCGTCCGGATGGTGTGCGCACCGGTCTGCAGGACGGATTCCGTGAGCTCGAGCTCGAGACAATGCGCGGGCAAGTTGAATTCGCGCAGCAGCCCTTCCAGACGGCTCGCGAAACGATAGTCGAGGAACTGACGCGCCGACACGTTGATCGCGACGCGCACGTCCGGCCACGCTCCCCGGTGCCAGCTCGCCGCGGTGCTGATGGCCGTCCGCAACACCCAATCGCTGATCTCGACGATGAGGCCCGACTCCTCCGCCACGACGAGGAATTCGTCGGGTGACCGGAACGTGCCATCCGGCATGCGCCAGCGGATCAGCGCCTCGACCTGCGAGACGTCGAGCGTCTCGGTATCGATCAGCGGTTGATAGAAGAGCTCGAACTCGTCGCCCTGCAACGCGCGTCGCAGTCGCTGTTCGATCGCGAACTTCGTCGCGGCATTGGTCAGGAGCTCCGGGGTGAACGCCGCGAGCTGGCTGCGACCGAGGACCTTCGCGCGGAACAGCGCCGCATCGGCCGCGCGCAACAGTGCCTCGGCATCCCGCTCATGGTCGGGAAACACGCTCACGCCGACGCTGACGCTCACGATGACTTCGCGATCGTCCACCTGCAGCGGCGTGTCGAAGGCGCGCACGATATTCGTGCCGAAGGCCAGTATCCCCTCGGCGTCGAGCGCGCCCTTGTGCACGACGGTGAATTCGTCGCCTCCGAGACGCGCGGCAAAGCCGCGTTCCTCGGTGATCAACTCGAGGCGCCGCGCGATCGCGATCAGCACGCGGTCTCCATAGGAATGTCCCATGCTGTCGTTGAGCGTCTTGAAATTGTCGATGTCGAGAAAGAAGACGCCGATGCGCTCGCCGGAAATGCGCGCCCGGTCGAGCGCGTCGTTGAGCGCGCCGAACAACTGTCGCCGGTTGGCGATTCCAGTGAGCGGATCCTGCTCCGCGAGCTCCTGCAGCTGGCGTGTGCGCTCCTCGACCTTGGCTTCGAGCCGCTGCTGCGCATCGCGCGCCGCGTCGCGCGCCACGGCGAGCTGCTCCGCCATCGTGTTGAACGCCGAGGCAAGCGTGTCGAGCTCACGGATGCCACCGCTCGCCACGACCCGGGCATTTTCGCCGCGCGCCAGGCGGCGCGTGGCGGCCAGCAAGCGCCGCACCGGCCGCACGATGCTGAAGATCGTCGCGGAACATAGATAGAGCAACACCAGCAGCACCACGGCGCTGACCCACCCGACCAGCGAGCGATCGGAGACCGGGTCGTCGGCGGCGATCGAGGCCGGCGAAACTTCCTGGCCCGCATCGGGCAATGACTCGGGGAATCGCGCGGGCAACAACGCCGCGATTTCGCGCGGCTGCCGCGAGAAGGCCTCGATGGCCGCCATGCGCCGCTCTTCGTTCCGGAAGAGCGCCACGCGGGTGGTAGTCAGCGCCTGGACGTTGCCGGCCATCGCGTGGTGCCAGTCCGCTCCCAGCGCCCGGCGCAGTGTCGGTTCGCCGTCCCGCAGCGCGGCGGCGAGAGATCTTTCCGCGCGGGCCAGCGGGCTCGTGTCCAGCTCACGCGCGTCGAATGCGCTGCGAGCGGCGAAAGCCGCGCGCACCACCTCGAGCCTGGCACGGACGTCGAGCAGGGGTTCGCGGGCAGCGGCCCAGCTCGGCACCTTCCAGGTCTGCTCGATCGCCGTCATGACACGCGCGTCCATGCTCGACAACGAAGTCGAGTAGTTCGTCAGCAGCTCACGGCGGGCGCGCCGGGACAACACGAGCGTATCGGCGATGTGCTTGTGGCTGTCGACGAGCCGTGTCAGCCCCTCACTTCCAGCGGCCTCGGTCTCATCGACGTGCTTTTCCAACACCCGATCGAGCGCGAGACGGGCCTGCGCATAACGCGCGGCGGAGGCCTGCGAGTCTGCTTCGGAATGTTCCTGCGTCGCGCGGTCGAAGTCGCTCAGCGCTTCGAGAATCTCGGCGGACATCGCCGCGCGCCGGGCGCGGTCCATCGACTCGCGCAGCGCGATGATCCGCTGCGCGTCCTGCGCGCTGCGTTCCATCGCCACGTTTTTCTGCTTCTCGAGGATGGCGACGGCGTTCTCGACGATGAGATTGGCGGTCGCAGCAAGCGCGCCAACCGAAGCGAACGCGACGATCAGCCGCGGCATGATGCCGATGCTGCCCAGCGTGAGCCACCCTTTCAGGCGCACGTAAGGACGTTTGAACAGCTGGCGACCTTTCTTATACATATATGGCCGTCCTGAATCGCTCCCTGGCGTCAGGTTCGTTCAATTCCCCTTGCAGTGTGCCTGCGCAGTTCACGGTTTTGTGTAGGCGCACACCTATAGGCGCCACGGCGCGCCGCGCGCGTCGCACGGCGGCTAACTTCCGTATGCACCGGTATTCGCATCGATTGGACCAAGAGGTTATTGATAAAGCAGCGCGCTGGAGGAGCCTATAACGCCCCGCGCCCTTTGCCGAGATACCGTGTGCGACATTGGCTCCATGCCGGAATGGTTATCCTTGGCGCGGCCACCGCCAGCGCGCAGGACCTCTCGCCCTGCGCCGACATCGACGAGGACGAGTCGCGGCTGCGATGTTATGACCGAATAAGCGGTCGGGAGCAGCGCACGCCATCGCGCGAGGCCGCCGCGAAGCCGGAATTCAGGAGCCGGTGGGAACGGCACCTCGTGACCGATGCGGCGCGCGAGCCGTTCACCATCCGTGCCTACCAGCCGAATTACGCGCTCATCTCGCACCTGAAGTCGTTCAATTATGAGCCGTACCGCGCCTTCGACCCGGAGAATCAACTCAGCCCGACCGAGTTGAAGCTCAACATCAGTCTCCAGGCCAAGCTCGCCGACGACGTGTTCGGTAACGATGGAGACATCTGGATCGCATACACGCAGACCTCGTACTGGCAGGTCTTCAACACCGACATTTCCTCGCCCTTCCGGGCGACCGATTACAACCCGGAAGTACGCGCCACGTTCCTGACGGATGTGGAGCTTCCCGGCATCACGCTGCGCAACCTGGCCATCGGCCTGCGGCACGATTCGAATGGTCAGGCCGGCACGCTGTCGCGCAGCTGGAATCGGGTGTTCGCGGATTTCCAATTCGCGAGCGGCGGATTCGTGGTGAGTATCCGTCCCTGGGTCGCGGTCTTCGATCGCGGCGACAATCCCGACATCGAGGACTATTACGGCAACTTCGAAGTCCGCACGACCTGGGAAACCCGGAACCAGGTTTTCTCGGCCACGTTCCGCAATCTCCTCGACGATCACTCCGGCCTCGAGCTCGACTGGTCCTTTCCGATCTCGGGCCGGCTGCGTGGCCTCATGCAGTGGTACTACGGCTATGGCGAAAACCTGATCGACTACAACCACAAGAACAACCGGATCGGCATCGGCGTGATGATGTCGGACTGGTTGTAGGTCCGAATCGCGGTCGAAAGCCGGCTGATCGCGTTGTCACTCGGAATGTCGGCGGCGCATCGCCGGCCTCTTTCGGCGCTCTGACTACCCGCTCGAAAGACGCGTTGCCCGGAAGTTTGATGCGCGCTGTCAAACTGGTCATACCACCGCGCGGCCACGCGGATCGACTAACTTCCGCCGCGGCGCGTCACCGCGTCGCGGCGAATCCTGTCAGCGTTGTCAGGGCCGCGCGGGAAAATGCCGCCCGGATCCGTGGATCGTCGCTTGCGGCATCGCAATGGCCCGGGAGTACACTGACCCACGCTGTCATCCACGTGCGTGATTCACCGGCAACAACCCGCCAGCTTCCCGGATCGCGGGCCAGCGTTGTCAGCCCGCGCGGCGACCAACCCCTGTCGCACTCCTGGGCGCTCGTGCTCTGACTACTCGCTAGGTAGTTAGCGCAATCCGTCCCGTCTCCGCGAGTTTCTGGCAGCGTTGTCACTCGCCGCACTTCGGATAACACCTAACAACTTTTCCTTGACTGTGTTACCGCTATCGGCGTTAAGTAGGCGCCCGCGAGTTAGCGGTAACATTTTTCCGGGAGGTAATCGCTCAGGACGCCTGGGCCGCGATTTTCCACCAGCTAATCAATCGTTTTTTGCGCCGGCCTGCATCGTGGCAGCCGGCGCAATGAGAAGGGGGATTTCATGATTGTTAGTTTAAAAAAGCGATTCATGCTTGCGGCACTGGTCGGCGGAGCCGGCCTGTTCGCATCGCAGGCGAACGCGCAATGTATGACGAACAACGCCACCGGCACGCATGACGGCTACTACTTCTCCTTCTGGAAGGACAGTGGCAACGTCACCTACTGCAACCAGTCGGGCGGCCGGTACACGTCCCAGTGGAGCAACATCAACAACTGGGTCGGCGGCAAGGGCTGGAATCCGGGCGGCCGCCGCACGGTGACCTACTCGGGCAGCTTCAACCCGAACGGCAACTCGTACCTGACCCTGTACGGCTGGACCACCAACCCACTGGTCGAGTACTACATCGTCGACAGCTGGGGTTCCTGGCGTCCGCCGGGCTCGGGCTTCATGGGCACGGTCAACAGCGATGGCGGCACGTACGACATCTACCGTACGCAGCGCGTCAACCAGCCGTCGATCATCGGAACGGCGACGTTCTACCAGTACTGGAGCGTGCGTCAGAGCAAGCGCGTGGGCGGAACCATCACCACGGGCAACCACTTCGACGCCTGGGCCTCGCGCGGCATGAACCTCGGCACGCACAACTACATGGTCATGGCCACCGAGGGTTATCAGAGCAGCGGCAGCTCCGACATCACGGTCGGTTCCGGCAGCAGTAGTTCGTCCTCGAGCTCCAGCAGCAGTTCCTCGTCGTCCAGCAGCAGCGGTGGCGGCAGCAAGAGCTTCACGGTGCGGGCGCGCGGCTCGGTTGGCGGTGAGTCCATCACCCTGCGTGTGAACAACCAGAACGTCCAGACCTGGACGCTGGGCACGAGCATGCAGAACTACACCGCCTCGACGAACCTGAGCGGCGGCATCACGGTGGCATTCACCAATGACGGCGGCAATCGCGACGTCCAGGTGGACTACATCGTCGTGAATGGCCAGACACGCCAGTCCGAACAGCAGAGCTACAACACCGGCCTCTATGCCAACGGCAGCTGCGGCGGCGGTGGCTACAGCGAGTGGATGCACTGCAACGGCGCGATCGGCTACGGCAATACGCCGTAACCGGCTGCGAATCGATCCGACCTCGGTGGGGGTGGACTACGAGTCCACCCCCTTTTTTGCCCGAGCGGCCTCCGTGTAACCTCGCAGGTCCAGACTGCGGGGTGATTCATGGCCAGGAAGAACATTCTCGTCCCGATCGACGGCTCGTCGAGTTCGTTGCGGGCGCTCGAGATCGCGGCGGACCGGTACCGGGATGGCGACTATGACGACCTGCTCGTACTCAACGTGCAGCCAACCTTGCCGCCGAGCCGATTCGTCAGCCGCTCGATGATCGCCGAATACACGGAGCGCCAGTCCGAGGAAGCGCTCGAACCGGCCCGCAAGGCCGCGAAACGTCATGGCGTGAAACCGCAGTTCCACGTCGAGAAAGGTGACCCGGCCGAGACCATCGTCAAGTTCGCGCGGCGTCACGGCTGCGACGAAATCGTCATGGGCACCCGCGGCCAGGGCCGCGTCAAGGGAATGCTCATGGGTTCGGTCGCGCTGAAGGTCGTGCACCTGTCGCGCGGACCCGTCACGCTGGTGAAGTAGCAGGCGCGCCTCGCGCCCTGGCGATCAGCCCTTCTCTTTCTTCTCTTCGTGACCGCCGAACTGCTTGCGCATCGCCGACAGCACGCGGTCCGCGAACGCGGCGTTGCCGCGTGACTGGAAACGGCTGAACAGGGCCGCGCTGATCACGGGCGCGGGCACGCCCTCGTCGATCGCGGCTTCGAGCGTCCAGCGTCCCTCGCCCGAATCGGCGACATGGCCCGAGAATTCCCCGAGATCCGCATCGTCGCGCAGCGCTTTCGCGGTGAGATCGAGCAGCCAGGACGTGATGACACTGCCGTGCCGCCACAGCTCGGTGATCTGCGGCAGGTCGTAATCGTGGTCCGGCGCCTCGTGCAGGATGTTGAGCCCCTCGGCATACGCGGCCATCAGGCCGTACTCGATGCCGTTGTGGATCATCTTCACGAAGTGACCCGCGCCGTGCGGGCCGCAATGCAGGTAACCGCGCGAAGCGGTGCCCACGCCCGCCTGCGTTTCGTCGCCGCCGGGCGCGAGCGCGGCGAAGATCCGGTCGAGCTGCCGCACCGGTGCTTCCGGCCCGCCGATCATGAGGCAATAACCACGCTCGAGTCCGGCCACGCCGCCGCTCGTTCCGACATCGACGTAGTGCAGGCCAGACTTCGCGAGCGCAGCGCCGCGGCGCGCGTCGTCGCGATGGTTCGAGTTGCCGCCGTCGATCACGATGTCCCCCGGCTGCAGCAGGGGCGCGAGCTCGTCGACCACCGAATCGACGACGTTCGCCGGCACCATGATCCAGATCGCACGCGGCGGCGCGAGCGCCGCGACCAGCTCGCGCAGCGAGCCGGCGCCGGATATGCCCGGTGCGACCATCGCCTGCACCGCCTCGGGCCGCGCATCGTGAACGACGCAGCGGATTCCCGCGCGCGCGAGCCGGCGCGACATGTTCGAACCCATGCGGCCGAGGCCGATCATGCCGAGAGAATTCATCGATACGCCTCCACCATGGCTGCGAGTCCTCGCAGGAAATCCTTCGACCGCGACAAGCCGGGTTTCGCCGACGCGAACGGCTCGCGGTACCAGGGCCAGTGGTATACCACGCTGCGTTGCGGCCGGTCTCCGCGCGACAGCGTGAATTCGCGCGTGCTGAAGCCGCGGCGGATCGAAGTCGAGATCTTCTCGGACGCGACCGCGTACACCGCGCCGTCGATGAGCACGTACAACCCCTGCCGGTAGTTAGGCTGCAGGTCGAAGCGCTCGCGGGTCGCGGCGAAATAGGCCGCGAACACCGCACCTTTGACCGAATCGATCCGCGCGCCGACGCCGAGTACGTGCGCGGGATTGCGCGGCTCCGCCATGGGCTCGACCGTCGCGCGGGCCGCGACGATGGTGAGACTGTAGAAGCGGTCGGAGCCCAATTGAGAACCACTGAAGGCCTGGACGCACACGCGTCCCGATTCCGGGAGGCTGCTTGTGTCGTTTACGAACATGGCCCTGGCATTCAAGAGTGGTGAGCGTCCGGGTCTCTGGCAGGTGGGTCCGGTGCGACGACGCGCGATTCTATCTTTTTGCCTCGGCGAAGGGACGCTCGAAACCGAATACTTCCGTTAGCGCGTGCGCGCGGCCTTCGATTCCGGCGCGCACGATGTCACCCGCGTGCAGCGCGAACGAAATTCCGTTGCCGCCATAACAAAGTGCATATGACACGGCTGGATCACCCTTCGGTGCAACCCCGATCAGGGGCAGGCCATCGCGTGTCTCCGCGAAGCTTCCGGCCCACGCGCTGTCGATGCGCGGCGGGTCACGATCGAACAGCGCGCGGTACTTGCGCATCAGCCGAGCGGCCTGGCGCGGCAGTAATGCATCGCGCGCCACGGCGCCCGAGAACGCCACGTCTTCCCCGCCGACGATCAGCCTCCTGTCGGACGTCGTCCGCAGATATAGATAGGGCCGCGAGCTCTCCCAGAGAATCGGCAACCGCAAGATCGGGTCATCCGCGGCGAGCGGTTCGCTGACGCAGGCGAACGTGTTGTTCAGGTCGGCGATCGTGTCCGGCAAGAGATCGAGCGACTCGTATCCCGCGCAGACCACCGCGTGGTCCGCGATCAGGTCGGCCCCGCGCGAGGTGCGCAGGCGCAGCACGCCCTTTTCGCGCTCGATGCCCGTGACCTGCGTGCGGGCGAAGATTTCGACGCCATGCCGCCGACACGCGCCCAGCAGTGCGCGCGTGAATTGCAGTGGATTCAACTGCGCGCCGAGCGCGGAGAAGATTCCGCCCGGTCGATTCAGCCCGAAACGCCGACCGAGCTCCGCGGCATCGAGCCATTCGCATTCGATCCCGATCGCGCGGCGTGCGGCCACTTCGCCCTGCAGCGCGTCCACGTCGCGTTCCTCGGCCGCGAGATACAGGCTCGGCCGGCGCTCATAGCCCGCGCCCGGCAGCATTTCGGGAAATCGCGTTTCGAGCAGCGCGAAACTCGCGACGCAGGCCCGGTACGCGAGCGCCGCGCGGTCCGCGCCGACCCGGCGGACCAGGTCCACGAGATGCGTGTCGATCTCGTACTGCAACAGCGCGGTCGACGCCGACGTGCTGCCCTGCCCCGCCTCACCCTTGTCGAGCACGACTATCCGGCGTCCGGTTCCGACCAGCGCGTCGGCGACGAGAGCGCCCGTGATGCCGGCGCCGATGATCGCGATGTCGCAACGCCGGGACTCGGTCAGTGCCTCCCCCGCGTCGCCCTCGCCGTCGTGCCGCAACCACCAGGGCGCGGCCGTACGCACGTGGGGCGCGGGGGATTTGCGGAATGGCCACATGGATCGAGCATACGCAGCCCGGGCGCTCCGCCCTGTAAGAACACCGCCGCCGCGCCCGGTAATGCGCTCGGACGGCTAACTACTTCGGGTCTTCGCGCACGTGCGGTGCACGCCGCGACCCGGCCTGCCTGCGCCGGTGCGCGCCAACCGGGGCTGTCAGAGCATTCCGACAGCGCCACGGCGCCTGTTGGCATGGCGTGGCCGGTGAAGGTTTCGCGTAATGGGCGTTCTCCACTTACTTGGCGGACGGCATTTTGCACCCACATGTTCGAGGCCTGTTCGAGCGGCTTTCGTTCGGCTATCGCTGGAACGACGAGCAGATCCTGCGCGAGGAAATCTTCAGCATCGAGCGGCTGGAGGAGCACGCGCGCAGCCTCGCGGCGGCCCAGCAGGTCACGCGCCAGCCCGGTCTCGGACGCTCGCTCGGCGCCCGCCTGCGCAACAACGAAAAGGTGCTGCTCGCCGCGTATCGCTCCATCGCCAAATCGGTGGACGAAGGACGCGGCATCACACCGGCGGCCGAGTGGGTGCTCGACAACTACCACGTCGTGGAGGAGCAGATCCGCGAGATCCGCGAGGATCTGCCACCCGGCTTCTATCGACAGCTCCCGAAGCTCGCCGAAGGACCCTTCGCCGGGTTTCCGCGCGTGTTCGGCCTGGCGTGGGCGTATATCGCCCACACCGACAGCCGCTTCGATCCCGAGACGCTGCGCCGCTTCGTGCGCGCCTACCAGGAGGTCGAGCCCCTCACCATCGGCGAGTTGTGGGCCGTGGCCATCACGCTGCGTATCGTGCTGGTGGAGAACCTGCGGCGCGTCGCGCAGCGCATCAGCACGAGCCGCGCCGCGCGCGAGGAAGCTGATGCGATCGCCGACCGGTTGCTCGGCGTCAACGGGCAGAGGGTCGATGCGAACGCGCTGAACGCCTGGAAGAAACGCGACGGTCTGCTTGCGCCGGCGTTCGCCGTGCAACTCGTGCATCGACTGCGCGATCAGGATCCGGCCATCACACCCGCGCTGGTGTGGCTGGAATCACACCTGCAGCAGCATTCGCTCACGCCCGAGTTGCTCGTGCAGGACGAGCACCAGCGCCAGGGCGCTTCGAACGTCACCGTACGCAACATCATCACCAGCATGCGGCTCATGTCCGACGTGGACTGGGCCGAGTTCTTCGAAAGCGTGAGCCTGGTCGACGAGACCTTGAGCACGTCCAGCAATTTCGCGGACATGGACTTCGCGACCCGCAACCTGTACCGCGATGCGATCGAGGAAATGGGGCGCGGTTCGAACTACTCCGAGCTGCAGATAGCCCACCAGGTCCTCGACCTCGCGAGGAATGGCGAAGTCGACCGTGAACGCGACCCCGGCTTCTATCTGATCGGCGAAGGGCGAGAGGTTCTCGAACGGTCAATCGGGTTCCGGCCGCGCCTGCGCGACTGGCCGAGCCGCATCGCCTTCACGGCCGGCGCCGCCGACTATGTCGCGGCCATCTGCTTCACGAGCGCGCTGATCCTCGTGGGCGCGCTCGCCGTCGTGCAGCGGCTCGGCGTTCACGGACCGGCGTTGGCGCTGCTGGGACTGTTCGGCGCCATCCCGGCGATCGATATCGCCATCGCGCTGGTGAACCGCGCGGTGACGCGCGGGCTGGGAGCGAGCCGCCTGCCAGGCCTCGCCCTGCGTGACGGCATTCCCGAAGAAATGCGCACACTGGTCGCGATGCCGGTGCTGCTGTCCTCCCCGCAGTCGGTCGAAGAACACCTGCACCGGCTCGAGATCCATTACCTCGCATCTCCCGACGATCAGCTGCATTTCGCGTTGCTCTCGGACTGGGTGGACGCGGATTCCGAGCACCTCGCGAACGACGACGCGCTGCTCGACATCGCGGTGCTCGGCATCGCGCGCCTCAATCGCCGCTACGGAATGGCCGCGGGCGGCGAACGTTTCCTGCTGCTGCATCGCAAGCGCATGTGGAGCGACAGCGAACAGCGCTGGATGGGCTGGGAGCGCAAGCGCGGCAAACTACAGGAGCTCAACCGGCTGCTGCGCGGCGCGACCGACACCACGTACGTGACGAGCACGGGCAAGTCGCCCTGGGTGCCGAAGGGCGTGCGCTACGTGCTCACGCTCGACGCCGACACCCGCGTGCCGCGCGAGGCGCCGCGCCGGCTCATCGGAAAGATGGCGCATCCGCTCAACCGGCCGCGTTTCGATGCGCGGGCGGGCCGCGTCCTGGAAGGTTATGCAATCCTGCAGCCACGCGTGGCGTTCTCGCTGCCCGTGAACGTCGAGGCGACGCCATTCCAGCGCGTCTTCTCGGGCGCCGCCGGTGTCGACCCGTATGCCGCCGCGGTCTCCGACGTCTACCAGGATCTGCTCGGCGAGGGTTCATTCGCGGGCAAGGGCATCTACGACGTCGACGCATTCGAGGCCGCGCTCGCCGACCGCGTGCCGCCGAGCACGTTGTTGTCGCACGATCTGTTCGAGGGCGTGTTCGCGCGCGCCGGTCTCGCCTCGGACGTCGAAGTCGTCGAGGAATTTCCGGCCCGGTTCGATGTGGCCTCGCTGCGCCAGCACCGCTGGGTGCGCGGTGACTGGCAGCTCCTGCCCTGGATCTTCGGGCGTCGCGACTTCGGCGCGGCCGCGCATGGCCGGGGCGATCCGCGCCTGCCGCTGATCGGCCTGTGGAAGATGCTCGACAATCTGCGCAGGTCGCTGTCCGCGCCCGCCAGTGTCGCCGCGCTGATGGTGGCCTGGACCTTGCCGACGAACGCGGCGCTCGCCTGGTGCGGCTTCATCGTGCTCGCGCTCGCGACACCCACCCTGTTGCCGGTGTTCGCCGCGATCGTGCCGCGCCGCTCCACGGTGACCTGGCTGAGTCACCTGCGCGCGCTCGCGCTCGACCTCGGCCTCGCCATCGCGCAGACCGCCCTGCTGGTCACGACCCTCGCCTACCAGGCATGGCTCATGTGCGATGCCATCGCGCGGACGTTGTGGCGCATGTTCGTGAGCAAGCGCCGCCTGCTCGAGTGGATTCCCGCGGACCTGCTGTCGGGCACGAGCGCCGACTTCGGCAGCTTCTACGTGCGCATGGGCCGCGGCGTCATCCTGACGCTCGTGCTGACGGTGATCACGATCGCACTCAACGACGGCCAACTACCGACGGTCGCGCTGCCCTTCCTGCTCGCGTGGCTGGCGGCGCCGCTGGTCGCGTGGCGCATCAGCCGTGTTCCGCCGCACGCCGCGAGATCCGAGCTGTCGGCGCAGGAGCAGCTCGAGCTGCGCCTGATCGCGCGCCAGACCTGGCGTTTCTTCGAGACCTTCGTGACGCTCGAGGATCACCACCTGCCGCCCGACAACTTCCAGGAGGACCCGCACGCGGTCGTCGCCCATCGGACCTCGCCGACGAACATCGGGCTCTATCTGCTATCCACCGTGGCGGCGCACGACTTCGGCTGGTGCGGCCTGCGTGATGCGCTCGACCGCGTCGAGGCGACGCTCGGGACGATCGCGCGCATGCAGAAGCATCGCGGGCACCTGTACAACTGGTACGACACGCGCGACCTGCGCCCGCTCGATCCGGCGTACGTGTCGTCGGTGGACTCGGGCAACCTCGCCGCGCACCTGATCACGCTCGCCGGCGCGTTTCGCCAGTGGCAGGCGCAGGAACGGCCCGATGCCGCGAAGATCGCCGGGCTCACCGACGCGCTCGATCTCGCGCGACGCGCGCTGAGGGACTTCCCCTTCGTTCCCGGACTCACAGTCTCGCGACCGCTGCTGGAAACCGCGTTCGCGGACATCGAGGGCGAGCTGCGCACCGAATCGGGCATGATCGACCCGACGCTCGACGACCTCGCCGCCGCGTCCGAACGCGCCTCGACACTGGTCGACATGGTCCGCGCGCTCGCGCACGAGGCGCACGTCGAACGCGACTGCGATCTCGTGTACTGGGTGGAAGCCACCCGCCGCACCATCGACAGCTGGCGCAGCGACCTGCTCGCGCGCGATCCGGCCGGGTACATCGTGGAACACCTCGAGGGGCTGGCGAACATCGCGCTCGAACTGGCCTCCGCGATGGAGTTCGATTTCCTGCTCGACCGCCAGCGCAAGTTGCTGTCGATCGGCTACCGCGCGACTGACGGCACGCTCGACGAGAGCTGCTACGACCTGCTCGCCTCCGAGGCGCGGCTCGCGAGTTTCGTCGCGATCGCCAAGGGCGATATCCCGGCGCGGCACTGGTTCCGGCTCGGCCGCACCGTCACGCCGATCGGCGCCGGCGCGGCGCTCGTGTCCTGGTCGGGCTCCATGTTCGAATACCTGATGCCGGACCTGGTGTTGCGCGCGCCGGTCGGTAGTTTGCTCGCGCAGACCAGCCGGCTCGTCGTGCGGCGCCAGATCAAGTACGGCGCCGAGCTCGGACTGCCCTGGGGAATCTCCGAGTCCGCGTACAACGCGCGCGACCTGGAGCTCACCTACCAGTATTCCAACTTCGGCGTACCGGGACTGGGCCTCAAACGCGGCCTTTCCGAGAACAAGGTCATCGCGCCCTACGCGACCGGCCTTGCCGCGATGATCGATGCCGACGCGGCGCTCGCCAACTACCTCGCGCTCGCGACGATCGGCGGGCGTGGCGCCTATGGCTACTACGAGGCGCTGGACTTCACGTCGAGCCGGGTGCCCGAGGGCCAAACCTGCGCGCGCGTGCGCGCGTACATGGCGCATCACCAGGGCATGAGCATCGTCGCGATCGCCAATGCGCTGCTCGATGGCCGCATGCGCGAACGCTTCCATTCCGACGTCGCGGTTCAAGCCACCGAACTGCTGCTGCAGGAGCGCACGCCGCGCGACGTCTCCGTGGCTCACCCGCGCGCCGAGGAAGTCGGCACCGCCGCCCGCATCGCGGACCTGCAGATGCCCGAGGTGCGGCGCATCCGCACTCCGCACGAATCCGCGCCGCAGACTCACCTGCTGTCGAATGGCCGCTACTCGGTCATGGTCACGGCGGCAGGCTCGGGCTACAGCCGCTGGAACGACATCGCGGTGACGCGCTGGCGCGAGGACGCGACCCGCGACGATACGGGCAGCTACTTCCTGTTGCGCGACCTGGAATCGGGGCGCGTGTGGTCCGCGGGCTTTCAGCCGCTCGCGACGCCGCCCGACTCTTATGACGTGAGCTTCACGGAGGATCGCGCCGAAATCATCCGCAGCGATGGCGATCTCGTCACCACACTCGAAATCCGCGTTTCGTCCGAGGACGACGCCGAAGTGCGGCGGATTTCGGTCAGCAACGCATCCGGCCGCGCGCGCGACGTGGAGATCACCTCGTACTCGGAGATCGTGCTCGCGCCACAGACCTCGGATGTCGCGCACCCGGCGTTCTCGAAACTGTTCGTGCGCACGGAACACCTGTCGCGGCACGGCGCGCTCGTGGCGACGCGCCGGCGTCGCGCGCCGGACGAGCCGGAGCTGTGGGCCTCGCAACATGCGGTGGTCGAAGGCAACTCCCTCATCGCCGGACCGGAATACGAAACCGACCGGGCGCGTTTCATCGGCCGCGGCCGTGACCTGCGCGACCCACTCGCGGTGCTCGAAGGCCGCGCGTTGTCCGGCACCACGGGCACCGTGCTCGATGCCGTATTCGCATTGCGTTATCGGATCCGCGTGCCGGCCGGCGGCAGCGCGCGCATCGCCTTCTGGACCTGCATCTCCAACAGTCGCGCCCACCTCATCGACCTGCTCGACAAGCACCGCGACGTGAGCGCGCACGTGCGGGCCGCGACGCTGGCCTGGACCCAGGCGCAGGTTCAATTGCGTCATCTCGACATCGACGCCTCGCAGGCCAACCTCTTCCAGCAACTCGCGGGCCGGATCCTGTTCGCGGATGCCGCCGCGCGGCCGGCAGGCGACAACATCCGCCGCGGCGCCGGGGGACCACACGCTCTGTGGGCGCACGGCATCTCGGGCGATTACCCCATCGTGCTGCTGCGGATCGAGGAAGCCGAAGATCTCGCCATCGCGCGCCAGCTGCTGCAGGCCCACGAGTACTGGTCCCTGAAGCGGCTGGCGGTGGATCTCGTGATCATCAACGACCGCGCCACTTCATATGTACAGGACCTGCAGGGGTCGCTCGAAACACTGGTGCGCGTGTCCCAGGGTCATCCGCGGATCGCGGGCTCCGACACCCGCGGCAAGATCTTCGTGCTGCGCGCCGATCTCATCTCCGCTGAGACGCGCGCGTTGCTGCTGGCCACCGCGCGGGTCGTCCTGACCGGGCGGCGCGGCAGCCTCGCCGACCAGGTGGAGCGCATGGTGCCGACGCC
>JAEWLQ010000107.1 GCA_023457495.1 Pseudomonadota bacterium | reverse complement strand
ATCGCGGAGTTAGCGGTCTGCCGATCTCAGCTAACTCCGCGATTTCTCACCCGGCACCTACCGCCGCCCAGCGCGCAAGGTGGGCGTGGAGTTCGGTCAGGCCGTCGGTCAGCGCGGCGGGTCCCGGCTGCAGGATGATCGACGACTTGATCTCGTGAAGCTCGCCTGCGCGCACCGCCGGCACGGCGGCCCAACCTTCTCGCGCGGCCACGTGCTCCGGCCGGAATTTCTTGCCGCACCACGAACCGAAGATCACGTCCGGCGCGCGGCGCGGCACTTCGAGCGGATCGGCGATGATGCGGTTCTTGCCGAGTGGCTCGCGCGCGAGCTCGGGAAAGCAATCGTCGCCGCCGGCGATGCCGATCAGTTCCGATACCCAGCGGATGCCGGAAATCTGCGGCTCGTCCCACTCCTCGAAGTACACGCGCGGCCGCCGCGCGAAATGCTCAGCGCGGCGACGCACATCCTCGATTCCCGCCTCTAGCCGCTCGACGAGCGCCCGCGCCTTCGCCTCACAACCCACCATGCCGCCGAGCATCGCGATCATGCGCAGGATCTCGGCCACGCTGCGCTGGTTGAACACGTGCACCTCGATGCCGGTGCTCACCAGCTCGCGCGCGATATCGGCCTGCAGATCGGAGAAGCCGAGCACGAGGTCCGGCCGCAATTCGACGATCCTGTCGATCTTCGCGCTGGTGAACGCCGACACCCGCGGCTTCTCGCGCCGCGCGCGCGCCGGCCGCACGGTGAAACCGGAAATCCCGACGATGCGGCGCTCTTCGCCGAGCAGATAGAGCGTCTCGGTGGTCTCCTCTGTGAGACAGACGATGCGAGTGGGAAAGCTGCCGGGCATGCGCGCGAATCTAATTCAGTGACACCGGGGTGTCAGCCACTTATCCTCCGGACCAGCATGATCGCGGCGTTGTGGAACTGGCTCGACCAATACCTGTTCGGCGGATGGTCGAACGGGCCGTCGCCCGGCGCGAGAGTCCTGCGACTGCTGCGCTACCCGTACGCGATCCTGCGCGATCTCTGGCGCGGCGACATCAACCTGCACGCCATGGGTCTGGTCTACGCCACGCTGCTGTCGCTCGTGCCGCTGGTCGCCCTCGCGTTCGCGGTGCTCAAGGCATTCGGCGCGCACCGCGAGCTCGAGCCGCTGATCTACGAATTCTTCAAGCCCGTCGGCGCGAGCGCACACCAGCTCACCAACCAGGTCATGGAGTTCGCCGACGGCGTCAGCACCGGCATCGTGGGCTCGGTCGGTCTGGCGCTGCTGCTCTGGACGTTGTTAGGCACGATCAAGCGCGTCGAGGACAGCTTCAACTACCTGTGGCGCGTCGAACACGCGCGCAGCTTCACGCGGCGCGTGACCGAGTACGTGGCGCTGCTCATCGTCGGCCCCATCGTGGTGGTGAGCTTTCTCGGGTTGTCGCACAAGGCGGTGATCACCGCGACCGCGGGCATCGAGCGGTACATGCCTTTCGCGGAGCGCGCGTTCGCGCTGGGCATCGAGCTTTCGCCGTATTTCATGGTCGCGGCGATCTTCACGTTCGTCTACATGTTCGTGCCCAACACCAAGGTCAAATGGAAGCCCGCGCTCATCGGCGGCGTCACCGCGGGCTTCCTGTGGGCCGCGGTGGGCAAGATCTTCACCACCTTCGTGGTGTTCTCGACGCGGTTCACGATCGTCTATGCCGGCTTCGTCGTCATCGCGATCGCGCTGCTGTGGACCTACGTCGGCTGGCTGATCCTGCTGATCGGCGCGCAGCTCTCGTTCTACGTGCAGAACCGCAACTACCTCAGGATGGGCCTCACCGAGCTGCGCCTCTCGGCCGTCCAGCGCGAGGAGCTCACGCTCAAGATCATGTATCTCATCGGTCGCGCGTACCACGACGGCAAGCGGCGCTGGACGGTCGACTCGCTGGCGCACGAGCTCGGCATGCCGGGCATCGCGGTGTCGCGCATCGTGAACTCGCTCGAGGCCTCGGGACTCATCCTGTGCGCGGAAGACGAATGCCTGCTGCCGGCGCGCGATCTCGGCAACATCACCGCGCAGGAGGTGATCGACATCGCGCGCAACGAGAAGGCCGGCCAGGTGGCGCCGCAGGTCCTCAAACTACCGGCGGTCGACCGGCTGTCGGCGAAAATGGACGAAGCCTGGCGGGAAAGTTGCGCCGGGCTCACGTTGCGCGATCTCGTCGAGGACGCGGACAGGGCCAGATAACCCTGTCGTCGGGTTCATTCGCCGGCGATGGTCATTTCGCTGACCAGGATCGAGCCCACGCGGACGCCGCCGCGCAGGTCCACGTCGCTGCCGATCGCGGCGATGTTCCGATACATGTCCTTGAGATTCCCCGCGATCGTGATTTCGTGCACCGGGTAGACAGACACACCGTTCTCGACCCAGAAGCCCGAAGCGCCGCGTGAGTAATCGCCGGTGACGCCGTTGACACCCTGTCCCATGAGCTCGGTCACGAGCAATCCGGTGCCGAGCTCGCGCATCAGCGCGCCCACCTCTACCCCGCCGGTGCGTGATTCGACCAGCAGGTTGTGGGTGCCACCGGCGTTGCCCGTGGTTTTCAATCCAAGCTTGCGCGCGGAATAACTGCCGAGCACGTAGCCGGTCAGCACGCCGCCCTGCACGAGCTCACGGTCGCGCGTCGCGACGCCTTCGTTGTCGAAGGGCGAGCTGCCGAGCGCCTTCGGGATGTGCGGCCGCTCGTGCAACTCGAGGAACGAGGGGAATACCTGCTGGCCGGCCGCGCCGAGCAGGAACGAGCTCTTGCGGTACTGGCTGCTGCCGCGCACGGCGCCGAGAAAATGACCGATGAGACCGCGGGCCACCTCCGGCGCGAACAGGATGCGGGCGCGTTGCGTGGCGAGCTTGCGCGCGCCGAGGCGTGCGACGGCGCGCATGCCGGCCTTGCGGCCGATCTCCATCGCGGACTCGAGATCGCGCCCATCGCGTGCCGAGGAGTACCAGTAGTCGCGCTGCATGTCCTCGCCCGATTGCGCGAGCAGCACGCAGCTCACGCTGTGACTGGTCGACGGATACCCGGCGAGGAATCCGTGCGAGTTGCCGTACACGCGCACGCCCCGGTGGCTGCCGACACTGGCGCCTTCGGAGTTCGTGATGCGCTTGTCCACGTCGCGCCCGGCGGCTTCGCAGGCCCGTGCGGTTTCCACCGCTTCCTCGGGCGACAGTTCCCACGGGTGGTCGAGGTCGAGATCCGGAATGTCGCGCGCGAGCTCATCTGGGTCGGCGAGCCCGGCGCAGTCGTCCTCGGCCGTGTAGCGCGCGATGTCGCAGGCCTTTTCGACCGTCTCGGCGACGGCGCGGGGCGAGAGGTCGGCGGTGCTCGCCGAGCCCTTGCGCTGCCCGAAATACACGGTGATGCCCATGCCCCGGTCGCGCTGGTATTCGACGGTCTCGACCTCTCCCAGGCGCACCGTGGTCGTGAGGCCCTTTTGCAGGCTCACATCGGCCTCCGCCTGCGTGGCGCCGAGCTCACGCGCCCGGCGCAGCGAATCCGCCACGATGTTCTTGAGTTCGGGAATCCGGGTGCCGTCGACTTCCTGACGGGGCTCAACGAGTGCTTGCATGGCAGAATTGTACGATGCACGAGGACCCTGACGCAGAATTCGAACGCCCCAGCAAAAGCGCCCGCAAGCGCGCGGCCGCCGCCGCCCAGGATCTCGGCGAACGTCTGATTGCGCTCAAGGAGTCCGACATCACGGCGCTCGGCCTTCCGGAACAGCTGCAGGATGCGATCCTGCTCGCCAAACGCATCACCGCGCGCGGCGGCCTCGCTCGCCAGCGCCAGTACATCGGCAAGCTGATGCGCGACATCGACATGGCCCCGATCGAGAAGGCGCTGGAGGCCAGTTCGCGCGGCGCGGCCCTCGATGCCGAAAAACACAAGCGCATCGAGGCCTGGCGAACCCGGCTGCTCACCGAAGGCCCGTCGGCTCTCGACGACCTGATGAAATGGCAGCCGGACGCCGACCGCAAGGCCCTGCAGACGCTCATCGCCAAGGCCACCAGCGAACGCGTGGATTCCGGCAGCCGCGACGGCGCCTCCCGCGAACTTTTCCGCACCTTGCGAACCTTGTTGGTGCCGGGTGAGAAAACGCGGAGTTAGCGGCGCGGGCGTCGGAGTGCGCGGTTGACGCGCTAACTCCGCGTTTTCTCACCCGGCACCGACTTCGGCTAGTATTCCGCGATGAAACCACTGGTCGGCATCATCATGGGGTCGTCTTCGGATTGGGAGACGATGCGCGCCGCGGCCGAGGCGCTCGAGAAGCTCGCGGTTCCTTACGAGACGCGCGTCGTCTCAGCGCACCGCACTCCGGACCTGCTGTTCGAATACGCCTCGTCGGCGCAATCGCGCGGCATCGAGGTGATCGTCGCGGGCGCCGGGGGCGCGGCGCATCTGCCGGGCATGGTGGCGTCGAAAACCACGCTGCCGGTGCTCGGCGTGCCCGTGCAGTCCAAGGCGCTCAACGGCCTCGATTCCCTGCTGTCCATCGTGCAGATGCCCGCCGGCATCCCGGTCGCGACCTTCGCGATCGGCATCGCCGGCGCGACGAACGCCGGCCTCGCGGCCGCCGCGATCCTCGCGAACAAGCGTCCCGAGATCGACGCGGCGTTGAAGAAGTTCCGCGCCGACCAGACGGCGAAGGTGCTCTCCAACCCGGACCCCGCCGTTCCCGCGAAATGACCATCGGCATCGTCGGCGCGGGCCAGCTCGGGCGCATGATGGCGCTCGCCGGCTATCCACTCGGCTTCGATTTCCTGTTCCTCGACCGCGAGGCGGGCACGTCCGGCGGCCAGGTGAGCCCGATCCTCTGCGGCGAGCTCACCGACCGCAAATTGTTAGGCGAGCTCTCGCAGCGCTGCGACGTGCTGACCTTCGACTGGGAGAACATCCCGGTCGAGGCGCTCGAGGACCTGCCGGGCAAGGCGCGCATCTCGCCGCCGCTGCGCGCGCTCTCTGCCGCGCAGGATCGCCTGGCCGAAAAGCGCACCTTCGAGTTACTCGGCATCCCCACGACGAAATACGCCGCGGTCGATTCCCTCGCCGCGCTCGAAGCCGCCGTGCAGCGCATCGGCCTGCCGGGCGTGCTCAAGACCCGCAAGCTCGGCTACGACGGCAAGGGACAATTCGTGCTGCGCAAGCCCAAGGACGTGGCGCGCGCCTGGGAAGCGCTCGGCACCGCGCCCTTGCTCTATGAAAATCTCGTTCCCTTCGACTACGAGGTCTCGGTGATCTGTGCTCGTGGCACGGACGGTGCAATGGCCTTCTATCCACTGAACCTCAACGTCCACCGCGAAGGCATCCTGCGGCTGACGCGCGCGCCCTTCGGCAGCGCCACGCTCACCCGCCGCGCCCAGAACGCCGCCAAGCGCGTGGCCGAGCACTTCGGCTACGTCGGCGTGCTCACCATCGAGTTCTTCGTGCGCCGCGGCCAGCTCGTCGCCAACGAGATGGCGCCGCGGGTCCACAACTCCGGGCACTGGACCATCGAAGGCGCCGAGACCAGCCAGTTCGAAAATCACGTCCGCGCCATCGCGGGCCTGCCGCTGGGCAGCACCCGTTCCCGCGGGCACTCCGCGATGATCAACCTCATCGGCGAGATGCCACCCCGCGACAAACTGCTGCGCGAACCCGCCCTGCATTGGCATGACTATGGAAAAAGCCCGCGGCCGGGCCGCAAGCTGGGGCACATCACGATTTCCGAGGCCACCCCGCGCAAGCGGGACCAGCGGGCTTTCAAGGTCCTGAGCCGGGTGGACCGCGCGACCTGGCTCGCACTTCGGTAAGACGATTCCGGGTAACCCGGGCCACCGGCCCGGCTTTACCGTAATATCGTGCCAGACATGTACCTGGACACGTTCAAACTACGGGAATTGCCTTTCCGGTTGAGTCCGGATCCGCAGTTCCTCTTCCTGTCGCGCGCCCATGCGCGCGCGAAGGCGTACATGGAGTCGACCATCTGGTTAACGGATGGCTTCGTCATCATCACCGGTGAGATCGGATCCGGTAAGACGACGCTGATCGAGAGCTTCCTGCGCCAGCTCGATTCGGACGTGGTGGTCGCGCAGATCAGCCAGACGCAGGTGTCCGCGGCGGAGTTCCTGCAATCGGTGCTGGTGCAGTTCGGCTTCTCGCCCTTCAAGATGAAGAAGGCCGAGTTGATCGCCACCCTCAACAGCTTCCTCATCGAACAGTACGCGGCCGGCCGCAAGGTGCTGCTCATCATCGACGAGGCCCAGAACCTCTCGCAGAAGGTCCTGGAAGAAGTCCGCCTGCTCTCGGGCATCGAGTCGACGAAGGAGAAGGTGCTGCGCATCATTCTCGCCGGCCAACCCGAGCTCAACGAGAAACTCGACCGGCCCGAACTCGCGCAGCTCACACAGCGTGTGCGCCTGCGATTCCACCTCGGCGCGCTGTCACGCGACGACCTGCGGGCCTACGTTCTGCATCGCCTCGAAGTCGCGGGCGCGGCCGGCAGGAACATCTTCGACGAGGAAACGTTCCCCGAGCTCGCACGGTATTCCGGCGGCATCCCGCGCCTCGTGAACACCCTGTGCGACACCGCGATGATGGCGGCCTTCAACGAAGACCGCGACCAGGTGACGCTCAAGGACGTTCGCTCCGCGATCGACGAGCTGCAATGGACGGAATTCAGCGCACGCGCGCGCACGTACCCGGTGAAGCCATCCATGGATGGCGACATGCCGGGCGCGGACCGGCCGCATCGCAGTCCCTCGAAGATCGTGCTGTCGAGTGATGGACAGACCATCGCCGAACTGCACCTCGTGCCCGGGCGCAAGGTCGTCGGGCGCACGCCGGACAACGATCTGCAGATCGACAGCAAGTACATCAGCCGGCATCACTGCCAGCTCGTGACCGGCAGCGATGGCGTCACCGTCATCGAGGATCTCAACAGCACCAACGGCATCATGCTGCTCGGCAAGCGGGTGCGCCGGCACACGCTGCGCGATGGCGACGTGATTTCGATGGGGCAGCACGACATGTTGTACGTCGACCAGCACGCGGCCGCGCATCTCGACGACACGCACGATGACCTGCCGTGCGTCACGCCGCTTGCCGCGAACGAAGAACCCAGCGAAGAAGCCGACGAAGACGAGTCTCACGAAGACGCCGCCGGCGCCCGCTGAGTTTCACCCCCCGGAAATGAAAAAGGGCGCGGAGCCTCGCGGCTGCGCGCCCTTCTGACCTGTGCCTGAAGACTAGCGGCGGCGGCCCGTCACGAGATCAATGAGTCGGCCGAAGAGGCCCGGACGGAAGCCATCGACTTGCAGGGTATTGCGCACCGTGCCGCTCTGGCGGCGCATTTCCGCGAGCACATCAGGCGGTAGATTGATCCGGAATTCGCCACTTGCACCCGTGTCGTTGCGCATTTTCTCTTGACTCCGCTCTTGTTGGTTTGCGTCGTTCGGAAACGCGCGTGCAGTGTGCTGTGCCATATGCGGCACATGATGTGCCCTGGTTCACACAGTTTCCAATGTCGCAAAATGCGAACGCGATTATGTTCGCGTCCGATAGCGTGTAGGCGCGGAGCGAATCAATCCGCTGCGAAGT
Organism: Pseudomonadota bacterium; assembly: GCA_023457495.1. Classification (GTDB taxonomy): domain Bacteria; phylum Pseudomonadota; class Gammaproteobacteria; order Steroidobacterales; family Steroidobacteraceae; genus CADEED01. The sequence goes on along the minus strand of JAEWLQ010000107.1, from coordinate 94,773 downwards.
CTGACGCCCTTCCCCGACATCCTTGTCGGCCGCGCGTCGTCATGGTGCGCCACGGAAGTGCGTCACACAGCGGGCATTCCCGGTGTGTCCACGCAGTTTCCCGCCGAAGATCAGCCCGTGCCGCCGACCGTGAGGCCGTCGATGCGCAATGTCGGTTGTCCGACGCCCACCGGCACGCTTTGCCCTTCCTTGCCGCAGGTGCCGACGCCCTCGTCGAACTTCAGATCGTTTCCGACCATCGATACGCGCGTGAGGACGTCGGGGCCATTGCCGATCAGCGTCGCGCCCTTGATCGGCGCGCCGAGTTTTCCGTTCTCGATCAGATACGCCTCGCTCGCCGAGAAGACGAACTTGCCCGAGGTGATGTCGACCTGTCCGCCGCCGAAGTTCACCGCGTAGATGCCCTTCTGAACCGACGCGAGGATTTCCTCGGGCGGCGTCTTGCCGGGACGCATGTAGGTGTTCGTCATGCGCGGCAGCGTGATGTGCGCGAACGATTCGCGCCGCCCATTGCCGGTCGAAGCCGTGCCCATGAGCCGCGCGTTCATCTTGTCCTGCAGGTAACCCTTGAGGACGCCGTTTTCGATGAGCGTCGTGCACTGGGTCGGCGTGCCCTCGTCGTCGATGTTGAGCGAGCCGCGCCGCTTCGAGAGCGTACCGTCATCGACGATCGTGCAGAGTTCGGACGCCACGCGCTCACCCACGCGGTTCGCGAATGCCGAAGTGCCCTTGCGATTGAAATCACCCTCGAGTCCGTGACCGATGGCCTCGTGCAGCAGGATGCCGGGCCAGCCGGCGCCGAGCACGACCGTCATCGGGCCCGCGGGCGCGGGTACGGCTTCCAGGTTCACCAGCGCCTGGCGCACCGCCTCGCGCGCCAGCGCCAGCGGCTTGTCGCCCGCGACGAGCTCGGGCAGCGTGATGCGTCCACCGGCGCCGGCGTATCCCTGCTCGCGCCGCCCGTCCTGCTCGACGATCACGGACACGTTGATGCGCACCAGCGGCCGCACATCCGCGGCCAGGTGCCCATCACTGTTCGCGACCAGCACGACCTCGTGCACGGCGACCACGCTCGCCATCACCTGCGCGACGCGCGGATCCATCTTGCGGGTCTCGCGATCGATGCGCTCGAGCCACGCGACCTTCTCGCTCGACGAGAAGCTCGACACCGGGTCGATGGGCAGATAGAGCTTGTGACCATTGGTCGGCAGCACGCTGCGCACCGCGCGTTCGTCGCCGCGCGCCGCGATCGCGCGCGCCGCGCGCGAGGCCTCTTCGAGCGCCGGCAACACGATCTCGTCCGAATACGCGAAGCCGGTCTTCTCTCCGGCCACCGCGCGCACGCCGACGCCCTGCTCGATGCTCGCGCTGCCCTCCTTGACGATGCCATCCTCGAGCGCCCAGCTTTCTTCGCGCGAGAGCTGGAAATACAGATCCGCCGCGTCGACCGAGCTCGACATGACCTCCCCGAGCGCCCGGTCGAGCCGCGCATCGTCGAGCCCGCCTGGGCGCAGGATGAGATCGCGGGCGATGGCGAGCGGTTCGTCGGTTACGGATGTCATGTGTGTCGAATACTCCTGAACTACGTGTTGTAGATCGTCCGGTGCTCCAGCACCGGAAAGGCCGTGCGCGCATTCATGCGCGCCGCGGGATCGAGGTCGGCGATGACGCAGCCCGTGCCCGAAGGCATACGCGCCAGCACCTTCCCCCAGTGATCGATGATCATCGAGTCTCCGAAGGTCTCGCGACCGCTCGGATGCATGCCCCATTGCGCCGGTGCGATCAGCGCGCACAGATTCTCGATGGCGCGCGCGCGCAGCAGCGTTTCCCAATGCGCGCGCCCGGTGGGCACGGTGAACGCGCTCGGCAGGACGAACACCTCGGCGCCCTGGCGCGACAACACCCGGAACAGCTCCGGAAATCGCATGTCGTAACACACCGCGAGCCCGAGCTTCCCCACCGGGGAATCCAGCAGGCGCGCGTCCCGTCCCGGAACGGTATGCGCCGATTCCCGATGCGACTCCGTGCTGTTCGGCACGTTCACGTCGAACAGGTGAATCTTGTCGTAGCGCGCCGCCCGCTGTCCGTCGGACTTGTAGACCAGGGACGAGGCGCTCACGCGACCGTTGGTGTCCTGGCGCAGAGGCACCGTTCCACCGACGACCCAGATCTTGTGACGCCGGGCGGTATCTGCAAGGAAGTTCTGGATCCTTCCCGAGCCGTCGGGCTCGGCGATCGCGCGCTTGTCGCCGCTGTCGAGCCCCATGAATGCGAAGTTTTCCGGCAGGGCCGCGAGCACGGCGCCCTGGCGGGCCGCCTCGGCGACAAAACGGCCGGCGGCCTCGAGATTGGCCTCGATATCCGGGCCGGAGGTCATCTGGATCGCCGCGACTCGCATGCGATCAATTTATCACGCAGCGCCTAGGGCGCCGGGCTGGCCGGCGCCGAATCCCAGAAGCCATGCCATTGCACGCGACGAGTTTCGGGCGGTTCGGCCCATCCCTGGCGCGCCACCGAACCGCGAAACAGGCTCCAGGCGCGCGACAGGCGCGCCCGCGCGGGCGTTGGCATGGCGGCGCTGGCCGCCAGCGACACCTCTTCGTATTCGAACGTGACGTCGTAGTCGCGCGCCAGGAGCCCGACGCGGCCGTCGCCGCGGAACACCTCGTCGGATTCCGGTCCCGAACCCTGCACGTTCGTCAGGCGGACATCACCCTCGTCGAATGAGGCATTCGCGAACAACTGGTGATTCGGATCCGCGCCACGCGTCTCGAGCTCGAACTGCCCGCGAAGAGCGCGAGCCGGCTCACCGCGTATTTCGAGGGGCCAGGAAATCCTGCCGCTCGCGCGCAGGGATGCCGTGGGCCACTCGGGTGGCAGCTTCGCATCCAGGACCTTGGCGAGCTGCGACGTCGCGACCGTGAATTCGGCTTCGCACTGCCCGGACGGTGAATCGGGACACGTGCCCTGCACGGAGATCATGTGCGGCGACTGCGCACGCGACTCGAAGGAGAATTCCACGCCGTCGCCGCGGCGTGCAAAGTGCGCGTCGAGTGCGCCGAAACCCTGGCCGTCGTGACGCAGATCCGCGATGGTGACGGCGACATCGCCCGAAGCGGGCAGGACGGCGTCGGACATGGCCAGGAGTGCCGGCGCATCCTCGAGCGACAATCGATCGATCTCGACCACCGGCCGCGCGCCCTCCGCGGTGGGACGGCGCAGCTCACCCTTCACGCCCGCGATCTCGAAGCGCGCGTTCAGGACGTCCGGACGCACCTGTCCGGTCACCCGGGAGCGCCCGCTTTCGATTTCGAAGTCGCGAATCGCGGAGTCCGCGATCCGCAGGTCGGCGCTCACCGCGACCTGGCGCGTACGCGGCTTGGCGAATGGTTCGGGCAGGCGACTTTCTACTCCCGCGAGATTGCTGTTGAGCGTTACCTGCCAGCCGTCGCCCTGGCTCATGGGCTGCGCGACGCCGTTCCAGGCGAGCTGGCCGGTGACGCGGTTGGCCGCCTCGCCGCGGCCTAACAATCGCAACAGGACGGCGGCATCTGCCGATCCATTGATCGCGAGGCTGGGCGCGGCGCGCGCGTTCACGCGTCGGGCCTCGATCTCGATCGGTCCGCCGAGCCAGTCGCCCTCGAGCGCGAGGCCGCGTATCTGCCGATCGCCGTAGCGCAGCGTGCCCGCCAGATCCTTGATCGCCGGTACGCCCTCGGCGAGCAGCATCTCGCCTTCGGACAGACGCGCCGCGATCCGCCACGTTTCCGGCGAGCGCAATTCGCGCTCGCCCCGCGCGTCGGCCTCGAGCGTGACCTTGCCGCGCATGCGATCGAGTCCGTGGACCTGCAATGCGCGCTGCAATACCGGCGAGGTCAGCTCGCCCGCGAGATTCGCGTGCATGCGCGGGACGCCGCCGCGAGGCCAGTCGAGACGGGCGTTGGTGATCTCGAGTTCCTCGACGCTGCCGGCCTCGACGCGCAACGTCGAATTGCCGCGCGCGAACTTCAGCGAGCCGCCGAGACCGGTGATGCCCGGCAGGTCTTCAGTCGCGAGGTTGATGTCGGAGAGCAGCAGTTCGCCGCTCGAGCGACGCCAGTCGATTCCCGTGGCGTCCTGTTCGCGCTGCGGCATCAATTGCAGCCGCGCCTGGGTCAGGTTTCCACTCGCGACACCGGCGAGCAGCGCTGGCGGCTCGGCCGCGCCGTTGATGAATGCCCAGGCGTCCCGCAGCAGATCGCGATCCACGCGCGCGACTTCGAGCGTGAGCGGCTCGGACGAATCCGCATTCCACTCGCCACGCGCCAGCAGGTTCGAATCGCCGCTCGCGAGGGCGAGCGCTTCGAGTTTCCAGCGCGGCGAGTCCGGATCGTTCTGGTACGTGAGCGTGCCGCCCGCCTGGATGGAGCGCGGCTCCGCAGCGGGACTGGTTTTCATCAGCGCCGCGTGCGCCGGATCGAACTCGAGCGTCAGGCCGCGCGGATCGAGCCGCAGTTTCGCGGTGACGCCGGCGAGTGTCGCGTTGTCCGCGGCGCGCGTGATTTCGGTGCCCGCCAGGTCGGCGCTGAAGGTCCATTGGTCGCGCGACGTCTTGCGCAAACCGGAATCGAAATGCAGGGCCCGCAGCTCGCCGGCCGTCGGCGTCCAGCCGCCGGGCAACGACGGCAATCCATTCGCGAGCTGCGGCGCGAGCACCCCCGCGATGAACTCGGCCGCCATGAACGGCACGCGCTCGCCCTGCACGGTCGTGCGCGCGATGCGCAGCGCGCCCGGCTCGATCGCCAGGCGGGCGGTGAGATTCGGCGCGCGTTCCAGCCGCGGCCCGCGCGTGAACTGCAGGTCGTCGAAGCTCAGCAACACGTCGTGAGCGTCACGCTCGAGCTTGCCCGTCAGCGTCACGTGATCGAAACGCGTGCCGGCATTGCCGGTTTCCTCGCCGTTGAGCTCGAGCTCGCGTGCACTGGCCTGCCAGTGGGCGGACTCGATCAGTCCAGCGTTCAGATGCAGCTTCGCATCGATCGTGCCCCGCCCGCCCACCCCGGGCACTCCGAGCTTCTCGAGGAACACGCGCCGCGCGATCAGTCGCAGGTCCCCCGAGGGTTGTGAATTGGCCGCGAGGCCCTCGAGCTTCGTCGAGACGAACAACGACTGCCCGACGTCGCGCGCCAGCAGCATCGTGCCGTAGGCGTTGAACTTGGAAGCGCCGCGGCTAACTACCGCCTGGCTGAGCGTGAAGGTGTGGCGCGCGCCGGACTCCCCACGGCGCCGCAGGTGAACGCGCGCGCCTTCCACCTCGATGCGCCCGTTGGGCATGAGCTCGACCCAGGTGGTGAACCGGCGTATCAGCGCGCGTTCGTCCTCGTCGCGCGTCGGAGCACGCCTGCGCTGCGCCTCGCGCCGCGCGTCCGGCCGCTGCTCGCGCGTCTCCTCGGCGGTCAGGGCGTCGCCGATGATCTCGATGTCGGGCGAGCGCAGCGTGACGTGCCCCAGCGAGAACTGCTGGTGGCGCAGGAAATCCCAGGTGTCGAATTCGACGCGCAGCTCCGGTGCGATGACGCGCACACGACCCGCGCCCGGATCGGTCAGCTCGACGCGCGTGAACACCGCGCTGGTGCCGGACAGGTTCCACGCGAAGTGCACGTTCTCGAATCGCACGGCGAGGCCGGTGCGATCCGTGATGAGTTGCTCGAGGGTCGCGCGTTGCTCGGGAACGCGGGCGGCGATGAGCCGCGTGAACACCAGCGCGATGACGCCGAGTAGCAGCAGGCTGAACGCAACCAGCGCCGTTCGCCGCACCCAGTGCGGAAAGGCTCCCCCATGGACAAGGGTGGTTTCGTTCATCTCCTCTCGTTCGTCAATTCAGGCCAGCACCACGTCGTATTGATCGAAGCCATAGAGCGCTTCCACCTGCAGCCGGATCGGCCGGCCCACCTGGTGCTCGAGTTCGGCGAGCACGGTCGATTCGTCATCGAGCAGGCGATCGATCACATTCTGATGCGCCAGTATCAGCAGCTCCCTGGACTGGAACTGCCTGCTCTGTCGCACAATTTCACGGAATATCTCGTGGCAGACCGTTTCGGGTGTCCGTACGAAGCCACGACCTTCGCAACTGGGACAGGCCGCACAAAGCAAATGTTCCAGGCTGTCGCGGGTGCGTTTACGGGTCATTTCGACCAGTCCCAGGGAGCTGACGCTCGCGATGTGCGTTTGCGCATGATCGCCCGCCAGGGCCCGCTCCAGCGCCTCCAGGACCTGGGCACGGTGCGCTGCATCAGACATGTCGATGAAATCGATGATGATGATGCCGCCCAGGTTGCGCAGGCGCAGCTGCCGCGCGATGGCGACCGCCGCCTCGAGATTGGTGCGGAAGATCGTGTCCTCGAGGTTGCGGTGGCCGACGAACGCGCCGGTGTTCACATCGATCGTGGTCATCGATTCGGTCTGGTCGATGACCAGGTGGCCGCCGGACTTCAGCGACACGTTGCGCTCCAGCGCCTTGCCGATCTCCTCTTCCACGCCGTGCAGGTCGAAGATCGGCCGCTGACCGGCATGCAGCTCGATGCTCGTGTCGCTGCCCGGCATGAATGCCGCGGCGAACTCGAGCATGCGCGCGTGCGCCGCGGCATTGTCGACCAGCACGCGATCGACGCCGCGCGCGAGCTCATCGCGCAGCATGCGCGTGGGCAGCGGCAGGTCCTCGTACACGAGCTCACCGGCGCGGGCGCGCAGCCCCTTTTCCTTCACGTGGCCCCAGAGCCGTCCGAGGTACTCGATGTCCTCGCGGATCTGCTCGAGGGTCGCGCCCTGCGCGGCGGTGCGCACGATGTAACCGCCCGTGAATCGCTCCGGCACCGCCTGCGCCACCAGCGCCTTGAGGCGCGCGCGCTCGGTTTCGTCCTCGATGCGCGAGGAGATGCCGACGCCATCACCGCGCGGCATGTACACCATGAGCCGGGAAGGCAACGCGACGAAGGTAGTGAGGCGCGCGCCCTTGGTGCCGATCGGATCCTTGACGACCTGGACGAGGATGTCGTCTCCCTCGTTGACCAGCCGGCGGATGTCTTCGACCTGCCCGCCTTCCTTGACGCCGATCAGCGTGCTGTCGCTGACCGTCGAGGCGATGTCCGCCGCGTGCAGGAACGCGGTGCGCTCGAGTCCGACGTCGATGAACGCCGCCTGCATGCCCGGCAGCACGCGCTGCACGCGTCCCTTGTAGAGATTGCTGACGATGCCGCGCCGGCTCTGTCGTTCGACGAACAGCTCCGTCAATACGCCACCTTCGATGAGCGCGGCGCGGTTCTCGCGCGGCGCCACATTGATCAGGATTTCCGTGGTCACGCCCTTCCCCTCGAGATTTCAGATTCTTCCGTGCCACACCGGGATTCCGGCGTTGCGCAACAATTCGGCCGTCTCGTACAGCGGCAGTCCCATGACGCCGGTGTAACTGCCCGCAAGGCCGCGCACGAATACGGCGCCGAGTCCCTGGATGGCATACGCACCGGCCTTGCCCTGCGGTTCACCGCTCTGCCAATACGCGTGGATTTCGGCGGCGGACAAGGGCGCGAATCGGACCTTCGACGTGGAGAGTCCGACCGCGGTCGACCCCGCCGCCCAGACCGCGATGCCGGTGTGGACCAGGTGCTCGCGTCCCGAGAGTTTGGCGAGCATCGCGTGCGCGTCCGCTTCGGATTCGGGTTTGCCGAGGATCTCGTCGTCGATCACGACGGTGGTATCCGCCGCGAGTACCGGCAGGTCCTGGTGAAGCCGGCAAACGGCCTCGGCCTTTTCACGCGCGAGCCGCACGACGTATTCGTCCGCGGTTTCCGCCGCGCGCGGCGTCTCGTCGATGTCCGCGGGGGTGACGACGTGGGGTACGCCGATCAGGTCTAACAACTGACGGCGGCGCGGCGACGCGGATGCCAGCCGCAGCACGACCGGCGATTCTTGTTCTTGTTTGGCCATCGACCCCTCAGCCGAAATCGCTATTCGCGATGGTAGGGGTGATTGTGCAGGACGGAGTGCGCCCGATACAGCTGTTCGGCGAGGATCACCCTCACCATGGCGTGGGGAAAGGTCAGCGCGGACAGGGACCAGCGGAATGCGGCCTTCGCGAGGATCTCGGGCCCGAGGCCGTCGGGGCCGCCGATGACGAAGCTCAGGTTCCGCCCGTCCTGGATGCGCTCGTCTAACCATTTGGCGAGCTCTAGGGTGGTGCGGGATTTGCCGCGCTCGTCGAGCGCGACCAGGTAGTCCTCGCCGATGCGTTCGAGCAGGCGTTTCTGCTCGTCCGCCTTGCCGCGCCCGACCGGCAACTCCTCGAGATCGATGCGCAATGAGCTGCGCAGGCGGCGCGTGTAGTCCTCGTAGGCCGCGGTCACCCACGCGGGCATTCGCGTGCCGATCGCGACGATGCGCACGCGCATGCGCGGCGTTTATCTGGACGCGCGCGCGGAAGTCTTGCGGCGCGGTGCCCTTTTCGCTGGTGGCGGAGTCGGGACCGCCTTGACCGCGGGCGCTGCCGGCGGAGCGACGTCTTCCCAGAGTTTCTCGAGGCCGTAGAACTCCCGTACGCGCGGCAGCATCACGTGCACCACGACATCCGTCAGGTCCACGAGAACCCACTCGCCTTCGCGTGCGCCCTCGACGCCCATCGGGCGGAAGTCGTTCTGCTTGGCGAGTTGCACCACGCGGTCCGCGATGGATTTGACGTGGCGATCGGAATTGCCGGAGGCGATGACGACGACGTCGGTGATGTCGGTGAGATGCCGCACGTCCATGACTTTGACGTTGACGGCTTTCATGTCGTCGAGCGCGGTGTTGACGAGACGCAGGAGAGTCTGCGGGATGGAGGACTTGGCCGGCGCGGGAGCACGGCGGGAACGAGCTTTTGTGGTCATTTCACTCCGTGGGTGACTGAGTCGTTTCGAGCATAACACCCCGATTCGCGAATGATCGCGCGAACGGCATCGGGGACGAGGAATCTCGGGTCGCGCCCGGCATCGATGATCTGTCGCAATTCGGTCGACGATATTTCGAGCTGGGTCACGGCATGGACATAGATGCGCCCCGCGCGCGACTTGTGCAGGTCGTTCACCGCACCGGTGCCGCGGTCGACCATCAGTTCGCCTAGGGGGCCCTGCGTTGGCGCCTTCCAGCCCGGCCGATGCGCGACGATGACGTGCGCGAGATCGAACAGTTCTCGCCAGCGATGCCAGCTCGGAAGACCCAGGAATGCATCCATGCCCAGGAGCAGACACAGCGAGCGCGCCGGAAATTCCTCGCGCAATTCGGTCAGCGTGTCCACCGTGTAGGAGGCGCCGGCGCGCCGCACTTCACGATCGTCCACGACGAATGCAGGCTGATCGGCAACCGCCGCGCGGACCATTTTGAGCCGCAGCGCTGCATCCGCGAGCGTGCGTTCGCGATGCGGCGGATTGCCGGTCGGCAGGAAGCGGACCTCGGAAAGTCTCAGCGACTGCCACAACTCGAAGGCCGTGCGCAGATGACCGTAATGGATGGGATCGAACGTGCCGCCGAACAGGCCGATGGGGCCCTCGTCCGACGAATTGCGGCCGACAGGAGTATTCAAGCGTTGCGGGTTCCAGTGAGTGGCAGGACGCGGCGTCCCGAGAATTCGACCAGCAGCAGCGCCATCTCGTCCCAGGCATCGCCGCGCTGCTGGCCCTTGATCATGCGATCCGCGCGCGAGCTGCGCACCGCGAGCCGCGCGTAGGGCAAGCGGCTGGCGCGCCGCTTCGCGCTTTCGAGCGCGGGCGAAGGCCGTTGCCAGCCGCGCGCACCGTCGGACTGGGTCGTGCCCCAGGTGTTGCGGATCTCGCGGGTGATCGACCACAGCGCGAGCGTGGGCTCCACGCCTTCACTGCGCAGGCCCGAGAGGATGCGCAGGCCGCGCGTAACGTCGCCCGCGAGCGCCGCTTCACCGAGCTGGAAGACATCGAAGCGGGCGCTGTCGCCGATGGCGGCCTGGGCCGCGGCGAGACCGATGCGCGACGTTGGCGCGAGCAGCTTGAGTTTCTCGAGTTCCTGCTGCGCCGCGAGCAAGTTGCCCTCGGTGCGATCGACGATGAACTGCACCGTCTCGTCGTCGAGCTCGATGCCGACCGTCGCGGCGCGCGCACGCAGCCACTGCGGCAGGCGCGCCACTTCGACCGGATAAACCGGCAGCCACGCGCCGGCGGATTCGAAGGCCTTCACCCACGCGGAATTGTTCTGCTCGCGCTCGAGCTTGCCCGTGATCATCAGGTAGACGTTGTCGGGACTCACGTTCTCCAGGAGATCGACGATGGCTTTCGCGCCGCCCGTGCCCGGCTTGCCCGACGGCAGCCGCAGCTCTATCAATTTGCGCGAACCGAACAACGAAAGATTGTTGGAACCGGCGCGCACGTCATCCCAATCGGCGACGCGTTCGATGAAATGCACTTCGCGTTCTTCGAAGCCCGCGCGCCGGACGCGCGCCCGGATCGCATCGGCCGCTTCGCCCACGAGCAGCGCTTCGTCACCGGAAACGAGATAGGCCCTGGCTGGCTCACCCTGGAGGTGGGTTCGGAGGCTGTCGAAAGTAAGCTTCAATCTGTGGGCGATTATGAGCCAAGAATGGACGGGTTGCGGGCTTGAAAACCACCCGATAGGCTGGCGGCCATACCGCCATGCGCCGCGTCCGCCACAATCGAATCGCCCGGCTCCAGGCCAACCTCTGCTCGCTGCTGGTCCTGGCGCTGCTTGGGGCCACGAGCCAGTACCTGGCGCACTTCCACGTGCAGCCGGCGAGCGCGCAGGCGGCCCAGATCGACGATGCCGGCGGCCATCCGGCCCCGGAACATTGCAGCCTGTGCGTCCAGTTCGACCGTTTGCCGGCGCCCCCCGCCGCCACGTCGACGCCCGTCGCGCTTTACTTTCCCGTCTCCCATATCGATTCGGCCGAACCGGCCTCGTGGGCGCCCGATGCGCCACGGCTCTGGCCTCCTGCCCGAGCCCCGCCTGCCCTGACCTGCTGAGACGTCCTCGCCAGCCGCATCGCGGCCTGGCGCGTTTCTATTTTTTGCAGGATTCAGGTGGACCGTGTTTCCAATTTCCCGTGCCGCGCGGCGTATGCCCGCCGAGATTCTTTTCTATTCCTGTTTGACCCTTCCCGCGATCGCGCTGGGCGACGATCGGGATCAGAACGATCCGTTGTATGAAATCGTCGTCACCGCCAGCGCACTGCGGGAATCCTCGCTCGAGGTTGCACAGCCGACGGCCGTGCTCGCGGGCGAGGAACTGATCCGCGAACGCGGCACCAGCATCGGCGAAGCACTCGCGAACACGCCGGGCGTGACCGCCACGTATTTTGGTCCGCAGGCGAGCCGCCCCATCATCCGCGGCCAGTCCGGCGAACGCGTGTTGGTCAGCGAGGACGGCGCCGAGTCGCTCGATGCCGCGGCGCTGTCGGCCGACCACGCGGTGACCATCGACCCCTTGCTCGCGGATCGCGTCGAAGTACTGCGCGGACCGGCAACCCTGCTGCATGGCAACGGCGCATCCGGTGGACTGGTCAACGTGCTCGTGCGGCGCGTACCCGAGCAGTCCTATGACGGCGCGATGGAGGGCGCCGCGGAGCTGCGCGGAAACACCGCGCTGGACGAACGCGCCGCGGCATTGCGCGTGGACGGCGGAATCGAAGGCTGGTCGTTTCACGGCGATGCGTACCAGCGGAGGACTGACGACGTCGAGGTCGCCGGCTACGCATTGTCCCGGCGAGCACGAGAATCCGGTGCGTTCACACCGGAGGAAATCGCGGAGTCCCGCGGACGTATCGCCGGCTCCGCCAGTGAATTGACCGGCGGCGCGCTCGGGATCTCGCGCACAGGAGCGGCAGGATTCGCCGGCGTCGCGCTGAGCCGTTACGAGACGCTTTACGGCATCCCGGGTCCCGAGCATGGCGTAGCGATCGACTTGCAGCAGACGCGCCTCGATCTGAACTCCGACTGGCGGCCGGCGAATTCCTGGCTGCGTTCCGCGCGGCTGCGCGCCTCGTTCAATCGGTACGAACACGCGGAGCTCGAAGACGACGGCGAAGTCGGCACCCGGTTCGATCAGGACGGCCTCACCGTGCGGCTCGCGTTCGATCACGCGCCGCTGGCCGACTGGCGCGGCAGCTTCGGCGTGCAGTTTCGCGAGATCGACCTCGTCGCGGTGGGTGAGGAGGCCTTCGTGCCGGCCTCGATCACGCGCAATGCGGGATTGTTCGCGTACGAGGAGCGCGCGTTCGGTCCGCTCACGGTCGAGCTCGGCGCGCGACTCGAAACTCAGCGCATCACGGGCGACGAGGATCTCGCCGGCTACGACGCCGCGCGCGCCAGTTTCGCGGGCGGCCTGGTGTGGCGATTCGCCACTGGCTGGAGCAGCGCGCTCAACGTGACCTCGACCCAGCGTCACCCGACGTCGACCGAGCTGTACGCCGAAGGCCCGCACATCGCGGTGCAACGCTTCGAGTTCGGCGACGCGACGCTGCGCCCGGAGCACGCGACGACCTTCGATGCATCGCTGCGATATCACGGGGAACCCCACGACGAGGCCTGGAGCATGAGCCTCACGGCGTTCCAGAGCGACTATCGCGATTACATCCACGCGCACTTCACCGGCGACATCGAGGACGATCTTCCGGTCGCGATGTACCGGCAGGACGACGCCCGGTTCCGCGGTCTAGAGGCCGAGATCCAACTACCGGCATTCGAGATCGCCGGCGGCAAACTGTCCACGCGGCTGCTCGCCGACCTGGTGCGCGCGCGGCTGGTCGACGGCGGCGATCTGCCGCAAATCCCGCCGCTGCGGGTGGGCGGCGAAATCCGCTACTCGCGCCCGGCCTGGTCCGCGGGGATCGCGGCGCATCGTTTCGCCGACCAGGACCGCATCGCCGCTCACGAAGCGCCGACCGACGGCTACACGATGCTCGGCGCCGACGTTTCCTGGAAAGCGCCCTTCGGCAACCGGAAGCTGTTCGCGTACCTGCGCGGCGAGAATCTCCTCGACGAGGATGCGCGGCGGCATACCTCTCCGCTCAAGGAGTTCGCCCCGCTTCCCGGACGCGCGGTGGCCGCGGGCGTGCGGATGGAATTCTGACCGCGTATTCTTTTGCGACTACCGACCGAGGCTCGCGAAACCATGGGCACGATTTTCGAGAAGATCATTGCCGGAGAAATCCCCGCCAAGATCGTCCACAAGGACGATCGCGTGACCGCGTTCCGCGACATCAGTCCGCAGGCGCCGGTGCACATCCTGATCGTCCCGAACAAGCCGATACCCACGGTCAACGACGTCTCGGACGAGGACGAGCGCATGCTCGGTCACATGTTCATCGTCGCGCGCGACATCGCGCGCGCCGAGGGCATCGCGGACGACGGGTTCCGGCTCATCATCAACTGCAACAAGCACGGCGGTCAGGTGGTGTACCACCTGCACATGCACCTGCTGGGCGGCCACACGCTCGGCCCGATGCTCGCCGGAGGTAAACATGGCTAAGAAGAAACAATCGCCCGCGAAGTCGCGCGAGAAGCTCCGGAAGAAGAAGGTCGTGCGCGTCGCGCGCAAGGCGGGCGACTTCTATCCACCGATCAAGCCCTACGACTCGGGCTATCTACGCGTTTCGCCCGTCCACGAGGTCTACTACGAGCAGAGCGGCAACCCGAAGGGCAAGCCGGTGGTGTTCCTGCATGGCGGACCCGGCGGCGGTACCGATCCCAAGATGCGCCGTTTCTTCGACCCGAGGAAATACCGCATCGTGTTGTTCGACCAGCGCGGCTGCGGCCGCAGCCGGCCGAGCGCGAGCCTGGTTGACAACACCACCTGGCACCTGGTCGCCGACATCGAGGCCATCCGCGAGCACCTGGGCATCGACAAATGGCAGGTGTTCGGCGGCTCGTGGGGCTCGACGCTCGCGCTCGCTTACGCGCAGAAGCATCCCGAACGCTGCACCGAACTCGTGTTGCGCGGCATCTTCCTGCTGCGCCGCTCGGAGCTCGAGTGGTTCTATCAGAACCCGGAAGGCGCGGCGTCGATGTTCCCCGACCTCTGGGAGCACTACCTCGCGCCGCTCACGCCCGCGGAGCGCGCGGATTGCATCGGCTCTTACTACAAGCGCCTCACCAGCGACGACAAGTCCACGCTGCTGACCGCCGCACGCGCCTGGTCGATCTGGGAAGGCGCCCTGTCGTTCATGAAGATGAACCCGGACTACGTGAAACGCTTCGGCGATCCCGAGTTCGCCGCCGCGTTCGCGCGCATCGAATGCCACTATTTCATCAACGGCGGTTTCCTCGACCGGCCCGATCAGCTGCTCGAGGACGTGTCGAAGATCCGGCACATCCCCGCCGTGATCGTGCAGGGACGCTTCGACGTCGTGTGCCCGGCGCGCAGCGCCTGGGACCTGCACAGGGCCTGGCCGGAAGCCGACCTGCGCATGATCCCCGACGCCGGCCACTCCGCCTTCGAACCCGGCATCGCCCGCGAACTCGTCAAAGCCACCGACCGCTTCGCCCGGCGTTAATGGGGACATTCCCCGTTTCCTAGCAAACGGGGACAGACCTGATGCGTTTCCAGGCCGGAATCCTGCGTTCTGTAAAACGGCGTCGCGAATTCGTCCTAAAGTCCAACAGCCCGCCGCCGATACAGCCCTTGCCGGGAACTGCGCCTGCTCAACGCGGGACCCGTCGGTCGATATGGATGGTGGAGGCGGGAGTGACTTCCGAAACGACTCCTAACCTTTCAGGCGGCGACCCGCCTCCACATCCTTCGATGCGCGACGCGGTCAGGCCCTGACGACGAACGTGGGCCGGCCGGCGGGGTCGATCAGGCCCTCTCCGCGCAACCAGTCACGCGCATCCGCGGCATCGCGTTCGAACCACTCGCGCGCCGAGCCCAACCGGAACGTGTACCCCCACGCGTCCATGTCCGAAAGCATGCGCTCGCGACCGAACCCCGCGAGCTCGTCGGCGAGCAGGATCTGCAGGTAACACACGGCGCATTCCTCGGCATCATCGCCGCCCGCATCGCGGTCCAGGCCCGCGCGTCTCGCACCCGTCATGCAGACGAAGTGACACAGCTCGTGCAGTAGTGAGTGCAGCGGCGTATCCGCGCGCACGTAGACGACGTTGCCGCGCAGCCCTGCTTCGCTATCGCCCCAGTAGGAACCCGGCAGGGCCGCCGATTCCTCGCGCAACGCGAGCTCGGCGCCATAACGCGCGGTGAGCGCGCGGACGGACGCATCCGCCACCGCGCCCACGCGCATCACGTCGGTCACAACGCGGAGATGCGTCGCATGACGAGCGCGACCAGGTCACGCGCCAGCGCTTCGCGCAGGATTTCCTGCTCGCGTTCCTTGGCGAGCAATTGCGCTTCGTCGAAGCTGATGTCGCGGGTCGCCGTGACTTCTTCGTCCTCGATCAGCGTCTTCCCGTCCGAGCTCACCGAGAACTTCACGCGGTAGGTGAGCTCGTATTCGGCCGGGATGTTGCGCGCCGAGACCGAGAGGATCTTCTCGGTGAGCTCGTCTTCGTGCACCTGGATCGTCGCGCCCGCGGACCCTTCCGTGGGAATGACCTTCACGCCCGAGGCCAGCAGCGCCTTGCGCAGGTCCTGCACGAAGTCGGTCTGCTCGTCTTTCGTGTCGATGTAGGTATTGGCGAATGCGGCGGGCAGCGGCTGGCGGCCCTGCAGGTGGAACCCGCAGGCGCCCAGCATCAACGACAGGAGTACCGGGACGACCCTGAGCCCGTGCGCTGCCTTGCCGCTCATACGACGATGTTGACCAGTTTGCCCTTCACGTAGATAGCCTTCCTGATCGGCTTGCCTTCCACGAACTTCTGCACGTTCGCGTCGGCCAGCGCCGCGGCGATCGCGTCCTCCTGCGACGCCTCGGCGGAAACGCCGACGCGCGCGCGCATCTTGCCATTCACCTGCACGGAGATCTCGAGCGTGTCGCGCACCAGCGCGTCCGGATCAGGGGTCCACCAGCGCTCGTGGATCAGCGCGGTCGAATGTCCGAGCTGGCCCCACAGTTCGTGCGTGACGTGCGGAATCATCGGCGACAGGCACATCACCGCGATCTCGAGCGCCTCGTGTTTCACCACGCGCGTGACGAGCCCATCGTCGGTGAGCTTGCCCACCGCGTTGAGCAGCTCCATCACCGACGCCACCGCCGTGTTGAAGCTGCGGCGCCGGCCGATATCGTCCGTCACCTTTTCCAGCGTGTGATGCGCGATGCGGCGCAGGTCTTTCTGCGCGGCATTGAGCACGGTCTTGTCGAACTTCTCGATGCTCATGGTATCCGCCGGCGTCGGCGCATTGACCTGGTCGTACACCGCCTTCCACAGGCGGCGGATGAAGCGGAACGAGCCCTGCACGCCCTCTTCCGACCACTCGAGCGTCTGTTCCGGCGGGGCCGTGAACATCATGAACATGCGCGCGGTGTCCGCGCCGAACTGTTCCACCAGCGCGGTGGGATCGACGCCATTGTTCTTCGACTTCGACATCGTGCCGAGGCCGTCCCATTCCACCGGCTGGTTGTCGGTGAGCAGGATCGCGCCCTTGCGCTGGTTCTTGTCGTCCAGCAGGACCTCGACGTCGGCGGGATTGAAGTAATCGCGACGGCCCGGCGCAGGTTCCCGGTAGTAGATGTGGTGCAGCACCATGCCCTGCGTCAGCAGGTTCTTGAACGGCTCGTCGATGTCTATCAACCCGAGGTCGCGCATCGCCTTGGTCCAGAAGCGCGAGTACAGCAGGTGCAGGATCGCGTGTTCGATGCCGCCGATGTACTGGTCCACCGGCATCCAGTATTTCGCGCGCCCGTCGACCATGGTCTGCGCATCCGCGCCGGTGAAGCGCAGGAAGTACCAGGACGAATCGACGAAGGTGTCCATCGTGTCCGTTTCGCGGCGCGCATCGGCGCCGCACTTCGGACACTTGCACTCGTAGAACGACGGCGTCTTGTTGAGCGGATTGCCGTGACCGTCGGGCACGAGGCCCTCCGGCAGCACGACCGGCAGATCCTTGTCCGGCACCGGCACTTCACCGCAGGCCGCGCAGTGGATCATCGGCACCGGGCAGCCCCAGTACCGCTGCCGCGAGATGCCCCAGTCGCGCAGCCGCCATTGCGTGCGCTTCTTGCCGAGACCCTTTTTCTCGAGCGCCTTGGCAATTGCATCCACCGCGGCCGGGTACTCGAGCCCGTCGAACTCGCCCGAGTTCGTCGTGATGCCGTATTCGCCGAAAGCTTCCCGCCACGGCGGATCGAGATTCGCGTACGCGTCGGTCTTCGACTTGATGACCTGGACGATGGGTAGTTTGTTCTTGAGCGCGAATTCGTAGTCGCGCTCGTCGTGCCCGGGCACGCCCATGACGGCGCCTTCGCCGTAGGCCATGAGCACGTAGTTGGCCACCCAGACTTCGACCATCCGGCCGGTGAACGGATGCAGCACGGACAGTCCCGTGCGCATGCCTTTCTTTTCCTGCGTCGCGATGTCGGCTTCCATCGTGGAGCCGCGGCGGCACTCGTCGATGAACGCCTGCAATGCCGGATTCTTCGCGCCGGCGGCCATCGCGATGGGATGCTCGGCCGCGACCGCCATGTAGGTGACGCCGAACAAGGTGTCCGCGCGCGTGGTGAAGACCTTCAGCGCGCCGTCGTGGCCCATCAGCGCCTTCGTATCCGGCGCATAGGGGAACGAGATCTCGCAGCCCTCGGACTTGCCGATCCAGTTGGCCTGCATCGTCTTCACGCGCTCGGGCCAGTCGGGCAGCTTCTCGAGGTCGCCTAACAACTCGTCGGCGTACTTCGTGATCGCGAGGTAATACATCGGGATCTCGCGCTTCTCGATCAGCGCACCCGTGCGCCAGCCGCGCCCGTCGATCACCTGTTCATTCGCGAGCACGGTCTGGTCGACTGGATCCCAGTTCACGACTCCCGTCTTGCGGTACGCGATGCCCTTTTCGAGCATGCGCAGGAACAGCCACTGGTTCCAGCGGTAGTAAGACGGATCGCAGGTCGCGATCTCGCGCGACCAGTCGAACGCGAAGCCGAGCTGCTTCAACTGCCCCTTCATGTACGCGATGTTGTCGCGCGTCCACTTGGCGGGCGGCACATTGTTCTTGATCGCAGCGTTTTCCGCCGGCAGGCCGAAGGCGTCCCAGCCCATGGGCTGCAGCACGGTCTTGCCCTGCATCATGTGGAAACGCGTCAGCACGTCGCCGATCGTGTAGTTGCGCACGTGGCCCATGTGCAGCCGGCCCGACGGATACGGGAACATGGAGAGGCAATAGAACTTGCCCGCCGTGCCACTCGCGTCCTCGCGCGCCTCGAAGACGCGCTCGCGGTCCCAAAAGTCCTGGGCGGCGCGCTCGACGGCGGCCGGCTCGTATCGTTCTTGCATCGGGAAAAGCTGGTTTTTCAGGTGCTTGAGAAGGCCGGGAAGAATACACGAGGCGCGCTTCGCTGGCGAAACCGTGCGCGTTTGTCAGGGCACCGGCGAAATCCGGCGTCCCGCCGCTCCATGCGGCTGCGCGCCGCCTGACCCGTGCGCCGCGGACCGCAACATCGGCAAGGCCGCCCGGCGGAGGCGCCGGTATCCTCGAGTCCATGGGTGAATGCGAAAAAATCCCGTCGACCATGGAGCGCTACCAGGCGCGCTTCGCCCGCGTGCTCGAATACATCGAGGCACACGCCGAAGAGTCCCTGTCGATCGACACGCTGAGCGGCATCGCGGCGTTCTCGCGCTACCACTTTCACCGGCAGTTCTCCGGCTACCTCGGCATGAGCGCGTATCGTTACGTGCAGCACCTGCGCATGCGCCGGGCGTCCTGGCGCCTCGCGTTCCGCGAGGAGCAATCGATCGCCGACATCGCGCTGGCGAGCGGCTACGAGGGACCGGAAGCCTTCGCGCGCGCGTTCCGCCAGTTCTCCGGGCAGTCGCCCAGCGAATTTCGCGCGGCTCCGGCCTGGACGGAATGGCATTCGCGCTTCCGCCCCTTCACGCACCTGAGGACCACCACGATGAACATGATCGCCGCGCCGAGCGTGCGAGTCGTAACGTTTCCCGCCACACGCCTCGCAATGCTCGAGCACCGCGGCGATCCGTTGCGGCTCGGCGAGAGCATCCGGCGCTTCATCGAATTTCGCCGGGAGAATCGGCTGCCCCCCTCGCGCAGCGCCACGTTCAACATCGTCTACGACGATCCCGACGAGACGCCGCCGGCGGACTTTCGTTTCGGGCTGTGCGCGGGCATCGACCGGCCGGTCCCACCGAACGACGCCGGCGTCGTGGACTTCCTGATTCCGGCCGGGCGTTGCGCGCTGCTGCGCCATCACGGTTCCGACGATCAGCTCGGCCGGTCGATACGTCACCTGTATTCGCAGTGGTTGCCCGCGAGCGGCGAGGAGCCGCGCGAATTCCCGCTGTTCATGCAACGCGTGACGTTCTTCCCGGACGTCGCGGACTCCGAAGCGATCACCGACATCTATCTACCGCTGGCCTGAAACCCAGCGGCCGGCGGCGAAAAGAAAAGGCGCCCGGAGTTGCCTCCGGGCGCCCTTTTTCTCGATCAGCGGTACCGTCAGCTCAGCCGGATCGGCACGAATACCTGGTTGCCCTCGCGCTCCAGCAGGATCGCGACGGTCTTCGAACCACCCGAGGTGGCGCTCTTGAGCTCCGCCAGCGACTTCACGGACTTGCCGTTGACGCCGAGGATGACGTCGCCCGGGCGCACGCCGGCCTGCGCGGCCGGTCCCGTCACGTCTTCCACCAGTAGATAGCCCTGCGTGTCGGCGCTCTTGCGCTCCTCCGCGCCGAGCGGCCGGACGGACAGTCCGAGCTTGTCGGCCTTCGCCGGCTCTTCGACCTGGCGATTCGCGACGCGCGTGGGCTCTTCCGCGAATTCCTCGACCTTCACGCTCAAGGTCTTGCTCTCCTTGTCGCGCCACACTTCGACCTTGGCGTTCTCACCCGGCTTGATGGCCGAGATGACGCCGGGCAGCTGCGCGGAACGCTCGACGACCTTGCCGTCGACGGACAGGATCACGTCGCCCGTCTTGATGCCGGCCTTGGCGGCCGGACCGTCGGAGACGACCTGCGTGACGAGCGCGCCGCGCGGGCGATCGAGCGTGAACGCATCGGCGAACTGCGCGTTCACTTCCTGGATCTGCACGCCGATGCGGCCGCGGGTCACCTTGCCGGTCGCGACGAGCTGCTCGCGCACGTTGTCGGCGACGTCGATCGGGATCGCGAAGGACAGACCCATGTAGCCGCCGCTGCGGCTGTAGATCTGCGAGTTGATGCCGACGACTTCGCCGTTGAGGTTGAACAGCGGTCCGCCCGAGTTGCCGGGGTTCACTGCGACATCGGTCTGGATGAACGGCACCAGGCCATCCTCGCCGGGCATGGCGCGACCGGTCGCGCTGACGATGCCCGCGGTCACGCTGTTCTCGAACGAGAACGGCGAGCCGATGGCGAGCACCCACTCTCCCGGACGCAGGTTTTCAGGATTGCCGAGCTTCGCGACCGGCAGGTTCTTGCCTTCGATCTTGATGACGGCGACGTCGGTGCGACGATCGACGCCGATGAGCTTGGCGGGATATTCGCGGCGGTCCGTCATGCGCACGGTGATTTCATCCGCGTCGCCGACGACGTGCGCGTTGGTGAGGATGTAGCCATCCGCGCTCACGATGAAGCCGGAGCCTTCACCCTGACGCTGGGGAACTTCGCCACCGCGCTGATCGGGCGTCGGAATGCCGAAGCGGCGGAAGAACTCCTGCATCGGATCGTCCGCGTCGGGCTGTCCCGCGCGGTTGCGAGTGCGCTGCTGCGCCTTCTCGACCACGGATACGTTCACGACCGCGGGGCCGACGGTTTCCACCAGAGTCGAGAAGTCCGGGAGGACGCGACCGTTCAGGGTTCCGACAGGCTGCGGCGGTGCAGCGGATTGCGTGGCGGCCGCCACGGGGGCCGCCTCGTTCTTGGACGCGGCGACGGAAGATTGGGGAGAGCAGGCGCCAACCGCGAAAGCCACGATCGCGACGCCCGCGAGGCGTCTCGCAATTGAAAGCGACATATCAGCTAGTCCTCGAAGGTCAGGGTACGGAGGTGCGGAAGTAGACCGGGCCGATTTATTGAAGTTCAGAAGGCGGAGTTTCAAGCGCATTTTCATGAAGTCTCCTTAATCGGTTTCCCGGAACCTAATGCCGCGCGGGCCTGAACCGCCGGTAGGCCACGGCGGCGAGCCCGAGGACGAGTGACAAAACAACCACCGGCCAGTTTCCCACGCGCGCGTAGGGCGTCAGACCCGTGCGCGGCTGCAGCTCGGCGCGCAGGACGGTCGGCTGGTATTCCGGCGCCCGGGCGATGACCGTACCCCGGTGATCGATCACGGCTGAAACGCCGTCATTGGCCGCGCGCACCATCGGGCGGCCAGCTTCCTGGGTCCGCATGCGGCTGATCTGCAGGTGCTGGTAGCGCGCGCTCGAACGACCGAACCACGCATCATTGGTCACGTTCACGAGCAGCGTCACGTCGCGCAGCGCCGGCAGCTGGGTCGAGCCGTAGGCATCCTCGTAGCAGACCGTCGCGGCGATGTAGTGTCCCGCCGCGCGCAGCGGCTTCTGGCGCGCGGCGCCCCGCATGAAGTCCGCGTTCGGCAGGTTCATAAGACGCAACCAGTCACGCACGAACTGCGGCACCGGCACGAATTCGGTGAAGGGCACGAGATGATGCTTGTCGTGCCAGCCGATGCCCTCCGTCCCCGGATCCATCGACAGCACCGAGTTGAAATAATCCAGCTCGCCGGTCTTTTCGTTCGGCGTCGCGCGCAGCGTGCCCATGACGAGCGCCGCGCCATGTCCGCTCGCCGATAGATAGACGTCGCGATAGAACGGCACGAGGTTGTTGGCGTAGTCGGGCACCGCGGACTCCGGCCACACGATGAGCTGCGCGCCGCGCGCTTCGGCGGTGAGCCTGCGATACAGCTCCTGCGTCGTCGTCAGGTTCTCCGCGATCCACTTCTCATCCTGTGGCACCGCGCCCTGCGCGACCGCCACGGCGAGCGGATGCGGCGTCGGCTGGGTCCACTCGATGCCGCGCAGTGAAAATGCCGCGATCCAGATCAGCGCGAACACCGCCCCCGCGGCGATGCGTTCGCGCGTGTTGCCGAGCACGAGTGTCGCGAGCGCACCGGCCAGCAGCAGCACGGCAAAACCGATGCCGTACTGTCCGATCACCGGCGCGAGGCTCGCCAGCCAGGTGTCCGTTTGCGAGTACCCCAGCGCGAGCCAGCCGAAACCGGTGAGGAACCAGCTGCGGAACCATTCGATGAGCAGCCACGCGGCCGGGATGCCGACGAGCCAGCGCCACGCACCGCGCTCGGGCAGGAAGCGCGCGACCGACCAGCCCAACAACGCGTGATAGGCGCCCATGATCGAGACCAGCCCGATCATGAGGAACGCGGTCAGATAGAGAGGCGCGCCCCCGATCTGCGCGATCGCGATGTATAACCAGTAGGTGCCAGCCGCGAACGTGCCCGCGTTGAACCAGAAGCCGAGCACGGCCGCGCGGCGCGGGGTTGCGTCATCCCACAGCAGGAACAGCGCCGCGGGCATGAGGATCGCGAGTGGCCAGAAGCCCGCGGGCGCGAATGCGAGGGAAAGAAGTGCGCCGGCGGCGAATGCGATGGTGCTGCCGACGTAACGCTGCGCGAGGAGATTGCGCAGGTTCACTCGTCTTCGAGCGGCCGGTCTTCCGGAGCCACGATCTCGCGAGCCGTCACGAGCCGCAGCGTATCGATGCGGCGCCGGTCGAAGCGCAGCACCTTGAGCTCGCAATCGGCGAGCTGCAGCGTCTCGCCACGGCGCGGCAGGCGCCCGAGCTGCTTCATCACGAGCCCGGCGACCGTGTCGAATTCGTCGTCCGACAGGTCCGTCTGGAAGTACTCGTTGAACTCGTCGATCGGTGTCTGGCCACGCACGATGAACTGGTGGTCCGCTTCCTTGCGGATGTTCTGTTCCTCGTCGATGTCGTGTTCGTCGTCGATATCGCCGACGATCTGCTCGATCACGTCCTCGATGGTCACCAGGCCCGCGATGCCGCCGTATTCATCGGCGACGATGGCCATGTGCACGCGCGAGCGGCGCATCTCGCGCAGCAGCACGTTGAGCCGTTTCGATTCCGGTACGAACACCGGCGGGCGCGTGAATTCCTTGATGTCGAAATGCGCACCGTCTTCCTGCGACGTGAGTCGCAGCAGGTCCTTGGCCAGCAGGATGCCGACTATCTTCTCGCGGTCCTCGTCCATGACCGGAAAGCGCGAGTGCCCGCTTTCGACCACGGTCTTGAGCAGCGCTTCAGAATCATCGTCGCGGTTGAGCACGGTCATCTGTGCGCGCGGCACCATGATGTCGCGCACCTGGATGTCGGCGACACCGAGCACGCCTTCGAGCATCGCCAGCGCGTCGCCCTCGATGATGTTCTGCAACGCGGCTTCACGCAGGTACTCGATCACCTCGCCGCGGTCCTGCGCCTCGCCGGACATCCTCCGTGACAGGCGGCGCAGCCATTTGCCGCTCGCGCCGAGATCCTTTTCCTTGTCCCTTTCTTTTTCCTTCGCGCTCATGTGTACGGATTCCCGAAACCAAAACCTTTGAGAACGGCGATCTCGCGCCGCTCCATCTTCTTCCTGTCCGGCTCGCCACGCTCATGGTCGTAACCGACCAGGTGCAGCGCGCCGTGAACTATCATGTGCGCCCAATGCGCCTCTATCTTCTTGCCGTCGCGTTCGGCCTCGCGGCGCACGACCTCGGCGCAGATCACCAGGTCCCCGAGCGGCAGGCGAACATCCCGCGTCCTTCTGCCGCTTCTCCCGGGATTCCCGTGCCAGGCACCGATCGGAAACGACAACACGTTCGTGGGCTTGTCCTTGCCGCGCCACAGCTTGTTGAGCTCGCGGCTCTCGTCCGCTTTCACGATGCGCACCGCGATCTCGCGGCCCGCGCCGCGCCGCCCGAGCGCCGCCGCGGCCCAGCGTTCCATGCGTGCGGAGGACGGCGTCCAGGCGCGGGTGCCGCAAGCGAGGTCCAGCTTGAGGCCGCGCGATCCATTCATGCCCGTTCGTCAGGCGAATGCGCTTCGTACGCCTGAACGATGCGCTGAACCAGCGGATGCCGCACCACGTCGGCCGCCGCGAAATGCGTGAACGCCACGCCATCGGTCTGGCGCAGGATGCTGATGACGTGTTTGAGGCCGGACATCTTGCCGGCCGGCAGATCGGTCTGCGTCACGTCGCCCGTGACCACCGCGCGCGAGCCGAAGCCGATGCGCGTCAGGAACATCTTCATCTGCTCGGGCGTCGTGTTCTGCGCCTCGTCGAGGATGATGAACGAGTCGTTGAGCGAGCGGCCGCGCATGAACGCGAGCGGCGCGACTTCGATGACGTTGCGCTCGATGTAGCGCACCACGCGGTCAAAGCCCAGCATTTCGTAGAGCGCGTCGTAGATAGGCCGCAGGTACGGATCGACCTTCTGCGTGAGATCGCCCGGCAGGAAGCCGAGCCGCTCGCCCGCCTCGACCGCCGGGCGCGTGAGCACGATGCGGCGGATCTTGTCGGCCTGCAGCGCCTCGACCGCGCAGGCCACGGCGAGGAAGGTCTTGCCCGTGCCGGCCGGACCGATGCCGAAGGTCAGGTCCTTCGAGCGGATGTTGTTCAGGTAGTCGCGCTGGTTGCGGCCGCGCGCGCGGATCGTGCCGCGCATCACGCGCACCGTGCTCTCGTCGCGCGGCTCGTCGGCGCCGATCGCGCCCGGCAGGTCGCGCGAATCGCGCAGCGCCAGGTGCACGCGATCGAGCGACACGTCCTCTTTCGCGGTGGCGGCGAACAGGTCGCGCACCACGTCTTCGGCGGCATGCGCGCGATCGCCCGCGATGCGGAAATGCGCGCCGCGCCGCTTCACCGAGACGCCCATGCGGTCTTCGATGAGCCGTATGTTCTCGTCGAGCGGGCCGCACAGGTTCGCAAGCCGCGTGTTGTCCGGCGGCGCGAGCTCGAATTCGCGGGCGGGTTCGATGGGTGCGGGTGTGGACATCAGGAGTTCGCCGCGAGGCGCGGCTGTGTGTCTTCCATTGTGGCCAGGCGGCCGCGCAGCGACTGCGGCAATGCCTTGACGATGTCGACGTCGACGAAGCGGCCGATCAGCGCGTGCGGACCCGCGAAGTTCACCCAGCGGCCGTTTTCCGTGCGGCCCGCGAGCTCGTTCGCATCTTTCTTCGACGGACGGGCGACGAGCACGCGTTGCGTCGTGCCCACCATCGTTTCGCTGATGGCGCGCGCCTGCTCGTTCAGTTGCGCCTGTAGCCGCGCGAGCCGTTGCTGCTTGACCTCGAGCGACACGTCGTCGGGGAGCGCCGCCGCCGGAGTGCCCGGACGCTGGCTGTAGATGAACGAGAACGACTGATCGAAATTCGCTTCCCGCACGAGTTTCAGTGTGGCTTCGAAATCGCGCTCTGTCTCCCCGGGGAAACCGACAATGATGTCGGTGGAGACCGCGATCGTCGGGCGCACCGCGCGGAGCTTGCGCAGTTTTTCCTTGAATTCCAGCGAGGTGTAGCCGCGTTTCATCGCGGCCAGGATGCGGTCGGAGCCGGACTGCACCGCGAGGTGCAGCTGGTTCGCGAGCTTCGGCACGTTGGCGTACGCCTCGATCAGCGAATCGCCAAACTCCACCGGGTGCGAAGTCGTGAAGCGGATGCGCTCGACGCCGTCCACCGCCGCCACGTAATGAATCAGCGTCGCGAGATCGACGACCGTGCCGTCGGCCATCGCGCCGGCATACGCATTGACGTTCTGGCCTAACAAGGTGATCTCGCCGACGCCCTGCGCCGCGAGCGACCGCACCTCGTCCATCACGGACTCGAAGCCGCGGCTCACCTCGTCACCGCGCGTATAAGGCACGACGCAGAACGTGCAGTACTTGCTGCAGCCCTCCATCACCGAGACGTACGCGCTCGAACCCTCGGCGCGGGGCTCGGGCAGGTTGTCGAACTTTTCGATCTCGGGGAACGACACGTCGATGACCGAACGGCCCGTCTTCTTGAGCTCGCCGATCATGTCGGGCAGCCGATGCAGCGTCTGCGGACCGAACACCAGGTCCACGTACGGCGCACGGCGCGTGATGCCCTCGCCTTCCTGGCTCGCGACGCAGCCACCCACGCCGATGAGCACATGCGGCTTGAGCTTCTTGATCGCGCGCCATTCGCCCAGCAGCGAATACACCTTGTCCTCGGCTTTCTCGCGCACCGAGCAGGTGTTCATGATGAGGACGTCGGCCTGAGCCGGATCGTCGGTGGGCTCGAGGCCCGCGCCAGCGCCGAGCACGTCGCCCATACGGGTCGAGTCGTACTCATTCATCTGGCAGCCGAAAGTTTTGATGTAGTAGCGGCCGGGCATTGCAGGGCGAGGGGGATAGCGGGCGATAGGGTATCGCACTTCCCCAGCCCGCAATATTTATCTGTTAAAACAATGGCTTATAAGTGAAAAGGCCCCGCGTCGCGGGGCCCTTCCGGTATCGAGCCGTACTTCAGAACGGGATGTCGTCGTCGAAGTCGCCGCCACCCTTGTCGCCGCCGGCCGGCGGGCCGCCCTGGTCGAAGTCGTCCGGCGGCGGGCTGCTCTGCTGGCGTCCGCGGCCACCGCCGCCGCCACCACCACCGCCACCGCCACCGCCACCATAGTCGCCGCCACCCATCCCACCGCCTCCGCGCGAGTCGAGCATCTGCATCTCGTTCGCGATGATCTCGGTGGTGTAGCGGTCGTTCCCCTGCTTGTCCTGCCACTTGCGCGTGCGCAGGCTCCCCTCGATGTAAACCTTGCTGCCCTTCTTGAGGTACTCGCCGGCGATCTCACCGAGGCGGCCGAACATGGCGACGTTGTGCCACTCGGTGCGCTCCTTGTTCTCGCCGGACTGCTTGTCCTTCCAGTTCTCGCTGGTCGCAACGCGGATGTTCGCGACCGTCATGCCGGAAGGCATGGCACGGGTTTCCGGGTCTGCGCCCAGATTGCCGATCAGGATGACTTTGTTGATTCCCCGCGCCATGTCGTGCCCTTCATCGAAATAATTCTGGGGCGGGATTGTACGGGCTGCGGCGTCGAAGCTGGTAGCCGCGTATCTGCACGTTCGCGGGGCGTATTCGCTGTACGAATCTTCGCCAAATCATTTAACCGCGCGACCGGGGCGGAGATTCCCCGCGTAACCTCTGGAATACTCTTCGGCACGTATGCACCGGATCCTGGTCCTGGGCGGTTATGGATTCTTCGGTAGCCGCATCTGCGCGGCCCTGGCCCGCAATCCCCGTATCCACCTGATCATCGCGGGGCGCAGCGCCGACAAGGCGACCGGCCTTGTCTACCAGGTGGGCCTGCGAGCCGAGAACGCCAAGACTCTCGACGCAAGGGACCCCAGGCTCGGCGACAAGCTCCGCAAGCTCGAGATCGCGACGCTGATCCACACGGCCGGCCCGTTCCAGGATCAGGACTATGCGGTAGCGCAGGGGGCGATCCGCGCGGGCTGCAATTACCTCGATCTCGCCGACGGGCGTGCCTTCGTCAACGGCATCGGCGCGCTCGACGGCGCGGCGCGCGCCGCGGGTATCTCGGTCGTGAGCGGCGTGAGCTCGCTGCCCGCGCTGTCCTCCGCGGTCGTCGACCGCTACCGCGAACATTTCTCGCGTCTCGATGCGATCCGCTTCGGCATCAGCTCGGGCGCGGTCGTGCCCGGCATCGCCACCCTGCGCGCGGTGCTCGGCTATTGCGGTCAATCGTTCGCCGCGCTCGAGAACGGCGCGTGGACCGACGTGTGCGGCTGGCTCGACACGCAAGTACACGAGTTTCCGAAACCCGTGGGCGCGCGGCGGCTCGGACGCTGCGACGTTCCGGATCTCGATCTGCTGCCCGCGCGATATCCGGGCGTGAAGACCGTCAGCTTCCATGCCGGCTTCGCGAGTGACACCGGGCATCGCCTCGTCGAACTACTCGCGCGCTGGGTGCGCGACGGCCGGCTGCGCAGCGCGCTGCCGTTCGCGCGTCCGCTCGCGAGGATCGCGAAGTGGACCGAACCGTTCTTCAGCGACCGTGGCGCGATGTTCGTGACGCTGCAGGGCGTGGATGGCGACGGTGCGCCACTGAAACTCACCTGGAATCTCGTCGCGCGCGACAATCACGGTCCCAACATCCCCTGCGCCCCCGCCATCGCGCTGGCCAACAAGATGGCGGCGGGATTCCTGCCGCCGCGCGGCGCGATGGCCTGCATGGGACTGCTCAGCGTCGATGAGTTGTTGGCGCCGCTGAAGGGACTCAGCATCCGCGAGATGCCGCCGCCGGGGTTCGAGCATTCGCAGTGAAGACCGCGGTGATCTTCACCGCGAGATCCGCTTCAGATCTCCGACCACATCCTGAGCAGGTTGTGATAGTGCCCGGCGAGCGCGACGGTCTCGTCGGTCTCGCCGACCTTGCCGCGCAGTTTCTGGATTGTCTGATCGAGCCGGTACAGGTGCTCGCGATAACGCTCGTCGGCCACCATGCTCTGCGTCCAGAAGAACGAGCTCACGCGCGCGCCGCGCGTCACCGGGTTCACGCGGTGCAGGCTGCCGGAGTTGTAGAGGATCAGGTCGCCGGCCGGTAGTTTGACCGAGTGCTCGCCGTAGGTGTCCTGGACGATGAGCTCGCCGCCGTCGTAGTCGGCCGGGTCGGTCAGGAACAGCGTCGAGGACAGGTCGGTGCGTATGAAGTGCGAGCTGCCGGGCACGGCGCGCACGGCGCCGTCGATGTGCATGCCGTAGTGCTCGCCGCCCTCGTAGCGGTTGAACAGCGGCGGCACGGTCTTGAGCGGCAGCGCCGCGGAAAAGAACAGCGGATTGCGCGCGAGCGCGGTAAGGATCATCTCGCCTAGCTGCCGGCCGACCGGCGAGAGCTCGGGAAGCTGGCGGTTGCGTTTGACCCGCGCGCCCTGCTCGCCCACGGTCGACTTGCCGTCGGTCCATTCGGCCGCGTCGAGCTGGCGGCGGCACTCCGCCACCTGCTCGGCGCTCAACAGGTTCGGCACATGGATCAGCATGGGCCGGATGCTCGCACAGTCCGGCTCAGAAGCTGAAGTTGACCGTCAACATCGCCGACCGCGGCGCGCCCGGCGCGTAGCGGGCGCCACTGTTGTTGAGCGTGGCCACGTACAGCTCGTCGGTGAGGTTGTAGCCGTTCAGCTGCAGCGTCACGTTGTCGTTGAGCTCATACGACGCCATGAGATCCACGACCCAGTAGTCGGGCGCGGTGCGCATGTTGGTCTGGTTGGGCGGCGGTGGGACGTTGTTGCTCGAGACCGGACGGATCACGCTGTCTACGTAGCGCAGACCGCCGCCGATCGAGAGACCGAAGGGCATGTGATAGGTGGTCCAGCTCGTGAACGTGAACTCGGGCGACCAGGTGATCGGCAGCCCGCCCTGGTTCGCGAGTCCGCGCTTCACCTCGGTATCCATCTTGGACACGCCGGCGCTGAGTTCCCAGGCATCCGTGAGCTTGCCCACGATGCCGAGTTCGATGCCCTTGACCTCGCGTTCGCCGATCTGCACGAACTGCGATTGGTCCACCGGATCCTGCGCGATCTCGTTCTTGCTGCTGCTGTCGTAGAGAGCGCCCGTCACCGCGAGCGCGCCGTCGCGGAATTCCCATTTCGCGCCGAGCTCGAGGTTCGAGCCTTCGGTCGGATCCAGCGCCGGGTTGTTCTGGTTGTTCGCGTTGGTCGAGAACGCGAAGTTCGCGCCGCCCGGCGGCTGCTGCGAGGTGGCGTGCGACAGGTAGATGCTGCCGTTCTCGACCGGCTTGAACAGCACGCCGAGTTTGTACGAGAACAAGGTGTCGTCGATCTGGAATACCTGCGGCACCAGCGTGTTGAGCGGCAGCGTCGGGTGTGAGAGCGCCGTCGAGAACACCACGCTGTCGACATTCGTTTCGTAGTCGTCAACGCGGAAGCCGGCAGTTACCTGCCAGCGTTCGCCGAAGCTCAAGGTGTCGAACAGATAGGCGCCGACCGTCTGAGTCTCGCCGCGCACATAACGGCCGTCACGCACCGGCCCATAACCGGGCATTACGTCGTTGCGATTCGGCGCATAGAGATTGGCCGGCGGAATCGGCATTCCCAGGCTCGCAGCCAGGTAGGTGGGCGTGTACTGCTCCTCATCGATGAACTCGACGCCACCGGTGATGGCATGGCCCACCGCGCCGGTCTGCAGGTTCGCGGTCACGTTGGTCTGGTTGGTAAGCAGCGTGTTGTCCTGGAACTTGGCCTGGCGGTTGCGCGCCACGGTCCAGTCAGCGGGATCCGCGGCCGACACGTCGAGCGCGTTCACACCGGTGAGCACGTAGTTCTGGTTGAGTTTCCCGTAGCGCGAGGTGTTGCGCAGCGTGACGTTCTCGCTGAAGTCATGCTCGAAGCGCGCCGTGAACATCGTCGCCTTGATGTCCTCGAAGTCGCTCGTGACACCGTAGAAGTTGTTCCGGTCGACGCGCGCCGGATCCATGCCCGCATGCGCGCCGCCGGTATCGAACGCCGCGTTGTAGAAACCCTCGAGCCCGATCGTGGGCACGCCGCCGTCCGGAATGTTGTCCTGCTCCGTGTGCAGTAGATAGAAGTAGGCGCGCGTGTCGCCTTCGAGGCCGAACGCGAGCGAGGGCGCGACCGCCCAGCCCTTGCGCTCGACGAAATCGCGGCCGTCGACTTCGCCGTCCTGCCCCATGACGTTGAGCCGAAACGCCGTGCCGGTGCCTTCGACGCGATAGTTCACGTCGCCCGTGATGCGCGCATTGTTGGCGGTGCCGTAGCTGACGGCGCCGGCGTTGAAACTGTCGGCCGTCGGAACCTTGCTCGCGAGGTTGATGTAGCCGGACGCCGCGCTGCGACCGTAGTCCGGACCCGCGGGACCTTTCGCGATCTCCACCTGCTCGGTGTTGAAGACGTCGCGCGACACGGTGCCGAGGTCGCGGATGCCGTCGATGAAGATGGATCCCTGGGTGTCGAAGCCGCGCATGAAGACGGAATCGCCGGTGGCGGTGTTGCCGTTCTCGCCTAACAGGAACGTGACCCCGGGAGTGTTTCGCAGCGCCTGCGAGAGCGTGGTCGCGCCCTGCTGCTTCAGGACTTCCTGGCTGACGACCGTGATCGTCTGCGGAATGTCGATCAGCTCCTGCGTGAATTTGGGCGACGACGGCCGATCGACCTTCGGGGTGGGCTCGGGCTCGGAGGCTTCCACGGAGATCTTCGAAAGGGTCTTGGCCTCTTCGGTGGTCGATGCGCTCGCGGTCGTCTGCGCGTGGACGGCGCCCGCGGCGAGCGCGAGGCTGACGGCCACGGTAAGGCGACGGCGGGCGAAGCCCGGCAAGTTCAGGTCGGAATCGGAAGTCGGCACGAGATGCTCCCAAGGTCTGAATTGGCCCCGGAAGCGCCGCTATCCCAAGGGACAGCCCAGATTCCGGGGTGATGCGGCCGGAATCTTATTGCGAATCATTCGCGTTTACAACTGAGAATGATTGTTAACTGGACGGAGATCCCTAGCTGCCCTGTCTGTTCGGATCCCGCCAGGCTCGCTCGAAGGGCAACCGCCAGGCGTGCGGCGCGACGAGCTGGTGAATGGCGTTCGGACCCCAGGTGCCCGGCGCATAACCCTTCACGGGCGGCGGCGATTCGAGCAGCGGCCCGGAGATTTCCCACAGGCGCTCGATGCCTTCGGCGGTCGTGAACAGCGTGTGATCGCCGCGCATCGCATCGAGGATGAGCCTTTCGTAGGCCTCGAGCACGTCGCCGATCTGGCCCGTGTCGTTCATCGCGAACTGCAGGCTGTGCTTGTCGAGCTTCATGCCGGGGCCCGGGCGTTTGCCGTAGAACGACAGCGAGGTGCGCGCGGCGTCCGCCAAGTCGAACGTCAGGTGATCCGGTCCGTGCGCGCCGAGGC
Organism: Pseudomonadota bacterium; assembly: GCA_023457495.1. Taxonomy (GTDB): domain Bacteria; phylum Pseudomonadota; class Gammaproteobacteria; order Steroidobacterales; family Steroidobacteraceae; genus CADEED01. The sequence continues at coordinate 62,755 of JAEWLQ010000107.1, read as the reverse complement.
CGGAGTCCGCGGGGAACATGCTCTTGGGCGGTTCGCGGAACGCGATCGAGATGATGCGCTGGCCCTCGGCCATGCGCTTGCCGGTGCGTAGATAGAAGGGCACGCCGGCCCAGCGCCAGTTGTCGATCGCACATTTCAGCGCGATGAAGGTCTCCGTGTCGGAATCGGGCGAGACGCCCTCCTCGCTCCGGTAGCCGTTGTACTGGCCGCGCACGACGTCCGTGGGCGCGATCGGCACCATGCTGCGGAAGACCTTGTTCTTCTCCTCGCTGATCGGCCGCGGCGCGAGATGCGTCGGCGGCTCCATCGCCATGAAGCCGAGGATCTGGAACAGGTGCGTGACCACCATGTCGCGATAGGCGCCGGTGGATTCGTAGAACGCGGAGCGTTTGCCGAGACCGAGAGTCTCCGGCACATCGATCTGCACGTGGTCGATGAAGTTGCGGTTCCAGATCGGCTCGAACAGGCCGTTGGCGAACCGGAACGCGAGGATGTTCTGCGCCGGCTCCTTGCCGAGATAGTGATCGATGCGAAAGATCTGCTGCTCGGCGAACACTTCGTGGAGCTTCGCGTTGAGCTCGACGGCGCTGGCGAGATCGGCGCCGAACGGCTTTTCCATGATGATGCGCGAGTTGGCGACCAGGCCCGCCTCCCCGAGCATGCGTACGGCGGAGAGCGCCGCGCCCGGGGGCACGGATAGATAGTGCAGACGCCGGCTCTCCGCGCCGATGGATTTCTCGGCGGCGGCCACCGCGGCCGCGAGCGCGGCGGGTCCGGATTTGAGCGAGACATAATCGAGCGAGCCCGCGAACGCGTTCCAGTCGTCGTTGGAGATCCTGCGCGCGGAGAATTCATCGATCGCGGCGCGCGCGAATGCGCGGAAACCCGCGGCGTCGAACTCGTCGAGCGAAACGCCGACGATGCGGCAGCCCGGGATGAAGCCCGCGGTCGCGAGATGCAGTAGACCGGGAATCAGCTTGCGACGTGCGAGGTCCCCGGTCGCACCGACCAGAATGACGACCTGCGGAAAGCGGGGACCGACGCCCGCCGGAACCTTTGCCATGGTGTACTCACTTGTTAGTGGAGAACACCCCCTCGCCGCCCGAGTATACGGCGGCGCCTGGCCGCCCGACCGCTAGTTTTTCCGGGAACCCGCGCCCGGCACTGAAAGTTCGGCGCCCACGTATTCGACGGTGGCATCGGCCGGCGCATCGAGATTGGACGGCGGCTTCGCGCCCGCACGAATCCAGCGCACGCGGAAGGTGCGCTTCCCGGGCATGCCCTGGTAGCTGCCGGAGCGCGCGCCGATGGTCAACGTGTCTTTCTCGGCGTCGTAGCGCAGCGGGATGCGCGCGAATTCGCCGCGTTCGTAGCCGTAGCTGACTCCGTCATCCTCGTAGTAGTCGAAGGAGCCGTCCGCGCCGGTGAACACCAACAGCGTCAGAGGCGCCCCGGGCTTCTCGGCCGTGTGCTGGATTTCCGGACCCACGGGCACGATCGATCCCGAACGAACGAACAGCGGCATGCGCGCCAGCGGAGCCGCGGCCTCGACGATCTGGCCACCCGACTGCACCGCTCCCGAGTGGAAGTCGAACCAGTTGGCGCCGGCCGGTAGATAGACCTGCCGCGACCGCGCCTGGTGCTTGTACACCGGCGCCACGAGGAAGGCCTTTCCGAACAGGTACTGGTCGCGCACGTTGCGCGCCGCGACGTCGTCCGTGAAGTCCATCGCGAGGCCGCGCATGATCGTGCCGTCGCGATGATGCGTGTCGGCCGCGAGCGTGTAGATGTATGGCATCAGCCGGTAACGCAGCTTGTCGTACCACACGAGGCTGTTGTAGACCTCCGAGCCCTGCGGCGCGAGATTGTAGATCTCGCGGAACGGGAACTCGCCGTGCGAGCGGAAGATGGGCGCGAACGCGCCGAGCTGGAACCAGCGCAGGTTGAGCTCGCGCCACTCGGCGAGATCCTCCGGCTTGGGCTTCGGCGTGCTGAAGCGCTGCTCGAGCGCGAAGCCGCCGATGTCGAACGTCCAGTTGGGCAGCCCCGAATATCCGATGCTGACGCCTGACGAGATCTGGTTGTAGAGGTCATCCCAGCGCGACACGATGTCGCCGCTCCACACCGCCGAGGCGTTTCGCTGGATGCCGGCGGTGCCCGAGCGCGTGAGGATGAACGCGCGCGTATCTGGCCGCGCCGTGCGCGCGCCCTCGTAGACGCCACCGGAGTGGACCAGCGCATACGTGTTGAAGAGCTGCTCCGCCGGCCCCAACGCCGTCGGCCCGTTGCGGGCGATCAGCGAATCGATGTCCAGGTTGGAGTGCGGATCCGGCTCCGTCGCGTCCATCCACCACGCATCGATGCCGAGCACGCCGAGCTTCTCGTTGACCTGGCGCCAGTACATCTCGCGCGCGGGCTGCGAATACGGATCGTAGAACGCGTTCTTGTAGCCGGGGCCTACCCAGTCGAGGTAACCGTCCTCGACGTTCTTGCGGTAGATGAAGCCGGCGTCATCGAGCTCCTGGTAGTTGGCCGTGGTCGGATAGAACTTGGGCCACACGGAGATCATCAGGCGCGCGTTCTGCGCGTGCACGGCATCCACCATGCCCTTGGGATCGGGGAACCGTGCCGGGTCGAATTCGTGTGAACCCCAGGAATCCTCCTTCCAGTAAAACCAGTCGAGCACGATGTTGTCGAGCGGGATCTTGCGCTTGCGATACTCGCTGACGACGTCGACCAGCTCTTTCTGGTTCGTATACCGCTGGCGGCTCTGCCAGAAGCCGTAGGCCCATTTCGGCAGCATCACGGACTTGCCCGTGAGCGCGCGATAGCCGGCGATCACCTGGTCCTGGTCGGCGCCCTGGATGAAGTAATAGTCGACCGCGCGGCCGACGTCCGAGGTGAACGTGAGCGAATGGCGCTCGGCATCGGGCAGCGGATCGTTGTGCAGCAGTGCGATGTAGCCGCCATCCGGAATCCACTCGATGCGGACTTTCGTCGGAGCCTGCGCGGTCATCGGCACGTCGAAGGGGTGATACAGCGGATTCCAGTTCTGGCGCCAGCGATCGAGCACCAGCGCGTCGTTCACGTAGAGCTTGAAGTAGCTGCTGCCATAGAGCTGGAACTTGTGCACGCCCGGCTTCTGCGTTTCGAGCGTGCCCTCCCAAACCACCGACTGGTTAGGCAGGATGTTGGGCGGCGCGCCGGGAACTGGCGCCTTCGGTTCAAGCAGTTCGTTGGGCCAGTCGAAGCGGTCGCGGATGTACTGGTAGTTGATGTCCTTCTCGATGCGCTCGAGCTTCTGCACACCGCCGAGCGAATAACGCGCGGTGAAGCCGCCGGCCTCGCCGTTCGCGTCGCGGATGACGAGATCGCGCGATGCGAGGCCGTAGGGTCGCGGATCGCCGATGCGCGATATGCCGTTGTTGTCCCAGAGTACGCCGTAGTTGCGGGTCGAGACGACGAACGGCACCGCGATGTCGGAGTTGTGCTGCGACAGCTCGACGTCTTCGCCGTTCAGGTTCACCATGCCGTACTGGTGCTGGCCGCCGCCGAAAAACGCCTCGTCGGTGCCCGGATTGAAACGCTGTGAAATACCTTTGGCAGGCGTGCTGCGTGAATCCTCCGCGAGCAGCGGCTTGCCGGAAGCATCCGTGAATTTCACCGCGCCATCGGCCAGCGACACGGTCGCGACGACCTGGGTCGTAGTTAGAACGACGTCGCCCTCGCGCTGCTCTACCTCGAAAGCCGGCGCCGCCGCCGACTCGACGACCATGAGACTCTTCGGAAGATCGAGGTTGCCATCCGCGGCCGCGGTGACACGCACGATGCGGTCACCGATGACCTCGAGGCGCACGCGGCGCGACTCGTTCGCGGCCGGCGTGACGACGATGCCGCGTTCGCTCCGCACGAACGAGCCTTCGGACTTTTTCGTTCCGCAGGCGGCAAGCAGCGCGACACACACGAGTACAGCAAGTGATCTCATCATTCCCCCGGCCAATGAAATGCGCCGGGAGACGTGCATCGACGGCGCGAAATCGCCTTCGAGTGACGCCTTCCGGCAACTGGATTCCGATGACGGAATAGGAGCGCTGCGACGCCCGAGTCCCCCCAACAACCCGCTCTCATTTTTATAATGAAAGTACAATGCTCTAATGAAAAACCAAGATCAAGAGGCAGTAGCCTCGATCGCGGACGAGGGCTCGAAGATCGCGCGATATCGCGCGCCCGCTCTCGAGAAGGGCCTCGACGTCATCGAACTGCTCGCGGCGGAAAAATCGCCGCTCAATCTCTCGGCAATCTCGCAGCGGCTCGGCCGCTCGGCCGGCGAGTTGTTCCGCATGCTCCAGGTGCTCGAGAGCAAGGGATTCATCACGCAGGCCGACGACGGCAAGGGTTACGTACTCACGAACAAACTATTCGCGCTCGCGATGGCGCAGGCGCCGGTGCGTACGCTGGTGGAAACCGCGCTGCCGATCATGCGCAAGCTCACGCAGGACGTCGGACAGTCGTGCCACATGGCCGTCGCCTCCGAAGATCAGATCGTCGTCATCGCGCGCATCGAGAGGCCCGGTGATCTCGGCTTCTCCGTGCGCGTGGGTTACCGGCGGGAGATCGCGCGCGCGGCGTCGGGCCTGGTGTTGTTCGCCTACCAGGACGATGAGGTGCGCCAGCAATGGCTCAAGCGTTGCCGGCTCAAGGGCGAGGCCGCCGAGTCGTTCACCGCGCGGGCAAACATCGTGCGCGCGCGTGGTCATCACGAGGCCCCCTCCGACTTCGTACGCGGCATCGTCGACCTGGCCACGCCGATCCTGCGCGGTGAAACCGCGGTCGCCACGCTCGTCGTGCCTTTCGTTCACTCGAATCCCCTGCTGGTCGAAATGCCTCAGGCAGTCGAACACGTGCGCACCGCCGCGCGCCGCATATCCGCCGAAATCGTCAACGGAGAATTGTTATGAGCACCCCCTCGATGAAAGCCATGGAGCCGAGCCGCGCGCTGATCACACCGGGCTACGTGTTCGCGACGATCCTCATCGTCGGACTGTTTTTCATGTGGGGTGTGGCGAACAGCCTCAACGACGTTCTGATCCCGCAGTTCCGCAAGGCGTTCCAGCTCGACGATTTCGCATCGAGCCTGGTGCAGTCCGCGTTCTATTTCGGATATTTCTGTTTCGCGATTCCGGCGTCGCTGTTCATGCGGCGGTTCGGTTATCGCGCCGCCGTGTTGCTGGGGCTGGGTCTCTATGGCGCAGGTGCGCTGCTGTTCCTGCCGGCCGCCGATGCCAGCCACTACTACGCGTTCCTCGGCGCGCTCTACGTCATCGCCAGCGGCCTCGCCTTTCTCGAAACCTCGGCGAATCCGCTGATCGCGGTGATGGGCCCGGCGAGCAGCGCCGACCAGCGCCTGAACTTCGCGCAGACCTTCAACCCGATCGGCACGATGATGGGCTCGTACATCGGCGGCCTCCTGATCTTCTCCGACGTGCACCACACGCCGGAGGAGATGGCCGCGATGACGCCGGCGGCGCTCGAGGCCTTCCGCTCCGCCGAGCTCGCGGCCGTCAAACTACCGTACATCCTGATCGCCGCGCTGGTGGCCGGCTGGGCGGTGCTCGTGGCCTGCGTGAAGTTTCCGCCGGTCGACGAGCCGCGCGGCGCGGGCGCCGGAACCGACGGCGGCTTCCGCGGACTGCTGGCCTTCCCTCACTACTGGCTCGGCGTATTCGCGCAGTTCGCGTACGTCGGCGCGCAGGTCGGCGTGTGGAGCTTCCTGATCCGCTACACGCAGGTGAACTTCCCGGGAACACTCGAGAAGGACGCGTTGCACTGGCTTCCCATCTCGTTCGCCATCTTCTTCGCGGGGCGCATCGTCGGCACGTTGCTGATGTCGCGCGTGAACGCCGGGAAACTGCTGGCCCTGTTCGCGGCCATCAACGTCGTGTTGTGTCTCGTCGCCGTCGCGACCGGCGGTACCACCGGCCTGTACGCGCTGATCGCCTCGAGCTTCTTCATGTCCATCATGTTCCCGACGATCTTCACCATCAGCCTGCGCGGGCTCGGGCCGTACACGAAATCCGGCTCGTCGTTCCTCGTCATGGCGATCATCGGCGGCGCGGTGTTCACCGCGATCATGGGCTGGGTGTCGCGCGAGACGTCGATCAACGTCGCGTACATCGTGCCGGCGGTTTGCTTCGCGATGGTGTTCGTCTTCGCCTGGGCGTCGCGCGGCAGGACGGCCGCTTCGGCATGACGATGCTCGCGCGCCGCCCGCTCGGGCGCACGGCTGTGGAAGTCAGCGTGCTCGGATTCGGCGGCGCGGCGATCGGCAACCTGTACCGCGAGATAGACAAAGAGCAGGCGCGTTCCGCCGTGCGCGAGTCGCTCGCCACGGGAGTTCGGTACTTCGATACGGCTCCTTACTACGGGTTCGGCCTCGCCGAGCTGCGTCTCGGCGCCGCGCTGCGCGGCGAGCAGCCACCGCTTGTGATCTCCACCAAGGTGGGACGGAAGCTCGTGCCCACGGGCCCGCAGGACGCGCGAATCGAACGCGAAGGGTTCTTTTCCGCGCAGCCTTTCACGCCCGTGTTCGACTACGGCTACGAATCGGTCATGCGCTCGCATGCCGAGAGTCTCGAGCGGCTCGGCGTCAACAGCGTCGATGTGCTGCTGTGCCATGACATCGGGCGGATGACACACGGCGCTCAACATGCCGCACGCGTCCGCGAATTCCTCGACGGCGGCTATCGCGCGATGCGCGAGCTGCGCGACGCCGGCTCGGTGCGTGCCATCGGCATCGGCGTCAACGAGTGGGAAGTGTGCGTGGAGCTGCTGCAGTCCTGCGAGCTCGATTGCATCCTGCTTGCGGGCCGATACACGCTGCTCGAACAGCCCGCGCTCGCCGAGCTGCTGCCGCTGTGCGCCGATCGCGGCGTGTCCATCATCTGCGGCGGCCCGTTCAACTCGGGAATCCTCGCGGCGGGCTCGCGCGGGGTAGCACAATCTCACTACAACTACTCGGCCGTGCCCGCCGAGGTGCTGGACCGCGTGCGCCGGCTCGAGACATTGTGCGAGGAGTTCTCCGTGCCGCTGGCGGCCGCGGCGCTGCAATTCCCGCTCGCGCACCCGTCGGTGGCGAGTGTCGTCGCGGGCTGCGCGAGCGGCGCGGAAGCGCGCCACTGCGCGGCGATGTTCGCGCAGCCGATTCCGGCGGAATTCTGGCGCGCCCTGCGCGATCGCGGTCTCGTCGATCCGCGCGCTCCACTGCCGGCATGACGCGCGTCGACAGCCACCAGCACTTCTGGCAACTGGATCGCGGCGACTACGGCTGGCTGACTCCCGCCTTCGCTCCTATCTACCGCGATTTCCTGCCGGAGGACCTCGAGCCGTCACTCGCGCGGACCGGGATTGCACAGACGATTCTCGTGCAGGCGGCGCCGACGGTGGCGGAGACGCACTATCTCTTGTCGTTCGCCCGCGATAACGCGTTCATCGCCGGCGTCGTCGGCTGGGCGGACTTCGAGGCCACGGATGCGCCGGAGGTCATCGGGAAGCTGGCCCTCGACGCGAAACTCCTGGGACTGCGGCCGATGATCCAGGACATCGCCGATCCCGAATGGATGCTGCGCGAGGATCTCGCGCCGGCATTCGAGGCGATGATCGATCACGGGCTGACGTTCGATGCGCTGATTCTCACGAAGCACCTGCCGGCGCTGCGCGAGCTCATCGCGCGATATCCGGACCTCGTGATGGTGCTGGACCACGGAGCGAAGCCGCCGATCGCGTCCGGCAATGTAGCGCAATGGAAGAAAGAGATCTCCGCGCTCGCGCGTGAGACGCCGATCGTCTGCAAGCTCTCCGGTCTCGTGACCGAGGCGCACAGCGCCGATGCCGCCGTGCTGCGCGACAGCGTCGAACATCTGCTGGCGGAGTTCGGTCCGCGACGGCTCATGTGGGGCAGCGACTGGCCCGTGTGCGAGCTCGTCTGCACTTACGATGACTGGCGCGACACCAGCGAAACCCTGCTCGCGCAGCTCAGCGACGCAGAACGTGAATCGATCTACTCCGGCGTGGCACGATTGACTTATGGAATCTGAACGACTGAAGGGTAAGACCGCGGTGGTCACCGCGGCCGGTTCCGGCATCGGCCACGCGAGCGCGGAGGCGTTCGCACGCGCGGGCGCGCGTGTGCTGACCGTCGACATCGACGGAAATTCACTGCGAACCTTGGCGAACTGCGAGGGGCACGTGCTCGACGTGCGCGATCCGGCAGCGATCGCCGCGTTCGCGCAGTCCGTCGGCAGGATCGACGTGTTGTTCAACTGCGCGGGCATGGTGCCCAAGGGCACCGTCCTCACCGTCGATCCCGAGGAATGGCGCAAGGCGTTCGAGTTGAACGTCAACGCGATGTTCCACATGATCCGCGCGTTCCTGCCCGCGATGATCGCGGCGCGTGCGGGCTCGATCATCAACATGTCCTCGGTCGCAGGCTCCATCACGGGCGTACCCGACCGCTGCGCGTACGGCGCCACCAAGGCCGCCGTGATCGGGCTCACCAAATCCGTGGCCGCGGACTTCGTGGCGCAGGGCATTCGCTGCAACGCCATCTGCCCCGGCACCGTCGATACGCCCTCGTTGCAGGCACGCCTGCACTCGTCTGGCGATTATGCGAAGACGCGCGCCGAGTTCGAGGCGCGCCAGCCGATGGGAAGGCTGGGCAAGCCGGAGGAGATCGCGGCGCTCGCGCTGCACCTGGCGAGCGATGAGTCCGGATTCACCACCGGGCAGATTCACGTCATCGATGGCGGATGGATGATCTGACGAGCCGCGCGTGCGTCACGGGTTTATCTGCCGCTCAACGCCAGCGCCCAACTCCAGAGAGCGATCGCGGCGATGTAGATGGATGCACATAGTTTGACCGGAATGGACGCGTTGGGTCGCATGATGGCCGCGACAGGTATTGGAAACGAGATCCTGAGGATGAAATTCAGGATGTTCAGAGCGACCAGCTTCAGCCCCGCGCGCATGGCAGTCAGAAAAAGCAGACCGCCCAGCACTTCCATCAGTGCCGTCATCTCCATTGCAGTAAAGATCTCGGGGCCTGCCGCGAGCGCGATCACTACGGCGAGGAAGACCTCCAGCAGGACAATACGGCGCTTGCGGCTGGCGATGGGGTCGTAGCGCGACGGCCAGATCAGTTCGAGGAACTCTTGCCACTGATTCGCATCGCGACCTAATAGTTGAGCTGTTCGCCAGCGGAAGTAGTCACCGAAGGCCTTGCTGGAATTTTCGCGCTAGTGAGATCAGTCACCATCGCGCTCACGACGTATTCGCCGGATTCCGCGCCAGGAGCAACTGAGACCGACATCGACGGCTTGGAGCACTAGGCGCCCCCCACCGCAATAGTAGAAACTCGAAACCCTTGACCAGGGCCTTGTAGTCGCCGCTTAGGCCCGTCTCCGACTTTCTCAACAAATACAACAAATGTAAGCCTGCCATCGCCTACCTGACCTGTGATCTCCCAGCAGCCTGGCGTGGGAAACAACAGAAGGCTGGGTTGGATTCCGGTCTCGCCGAGATCGTTAATGTAAGCGCGCGCAGGCGGCGCATGTCCGTCTAGGCGCTTTCCACCGACTTCTAACTGACCACGCACCTTGCGAGTCCAAAGCACCTTAATTCCAAGCGCACCGTCTGAATCAATGAGGCCCGGCCCATCTGGCCGGAATACATACTCCTTGTAGAGGCCGATCGATAAGGAAGCGTTCTCATGCACACCCCCGTTGGGTCGGGTGACCTGGCAAGTTGTCGGCGCGATATGTGGTTGCTCAGCTCGAACTGCTGAGCCAGAAAGCGCGGCGAAGAGCAGGACGGTGACTGACGGCTTCATGCTTCCTCTCCAGTGCCACCTAACTATAAATAGACCGCAAGAGTGCGGGTACAATCTGCGTCAAAAGTGACGGATAGCACGGCATCTCACACATAAGTTTCTGCTTCCACTTCATCACGCAACGCCTAACTGGTCAATCTCCTAGTGCCAATCCCCGCGGCCCCAGCAGGACGCTGCGACAACTCTCACCAGCAAGTTTTCAGTCGCGCGATCCTGATACCTTTCCAACCATTGGTCCCATTGGCGTGCCCACGATTGCGGCTACTATCGGACCATGAACAAACCTTCCTTTCTCGGCGCACTCACCGTCTTGTGCCTGTGCGTAGCCACCGCCGCCACGGCCGCTTCCCGCAAAGAAGTACTTGACCTCGCCTCGCGCGTTGCCGACTGGCAGCTCGCGCACATGGAGAAGATGCCGGCCGGCGTCAGTTCGTTCAGCGAAGAGACGCAGCGTCCGCGCAGCTGGCAGAAGGGTGCGTTCTGGGTCGGCATGACGAAACTCGCCGACGTGACTAACGAGAAGCGCTTCCGAGAGGCGATCCTCGCGCAGGGCAAGGCGAATGGCTGGACTCCCGGCCCGCGCGTCTATCACGCCGACGATCACGTGATCGGCCAGAGTTATCTCTGGGCCGCGCGCAACGGCGCCGGCAGCGAAGCGATCGTGCCGCTCAAGGAACGGTTCGATTCGATCCTGCGCGCGCCGCCCGTCGCGCACCTGAGCTTCGTGCCGGCGAAGGATTACGAATCGACCGAATGCCTGAAGCGCTGGTGCTGGTGCGACGCGGTATTCATGTCCCCGCCCGCCTGGCTCGAGCTCGCGCGGCAAACGGGAGATACGCGTTACCGTGATTTCGCGCTGTCGGAATTTTGGGCGGCGACCGACTTCCTCTACGACCCGGTAGAGAAACTCTACTTCCGGGACAGCCGATTCTTCGACCGGCGCGACGCGCAGGGCCGGAAGCTCTTCTGGAGCCGCGGCAATGGTTGGGTCTTCGCCGGCATCGCGAACATGCTGGAGTCGATGTCCCGGGATGATCCGGAGCGGCCGCGGCTCGAAAGCCTGTTCCGCCAGATGGCCGTCAAACTGCGGGCGGTCCAGAAGCCCGACGGGTACTGGCCGCCCTCGTTGTTAGGGCCGGAAGGGTCGCCGCCGGAAACCAGCGGCACGGGTTTCTACGTATACGGGCTCGCCTGGGGTGTGAACCAGGGCCTCCTCGACGCCAAGGACTATGCGCTCTCGATCAAGAGTGGCTGGCAGGCGCTGGAACGCGCGGTCGCGAAGGACGGCCGGCTGGGGTGGGTTCAGCAGGTCAGCGACCGGCCGGAGAACGTGCTGGAAACGGATACTCAGTACTACGGTGTCGGCGCCTTCCTGCTCGCGGCCAGTGCGGTTGCGCAGATGAAAGGTGACTGAAGGCGGAGCAATATTCCAGGCGCCGGAATGTTGGGCGCCACTCGCAGGCGCGGATCAATACCCATAAGAGGTACCGCCATGAAGAGTCTGTTTGCCGCTGTCGTTTTCGTCGGTCTTGCGGCGCCGCTCCAGGCCTCCGAAGGCTGGCTGCTCGTCAACAAGTCCGGACGTGACGCGCTCGTGTACGCAACCGGGACGGGCATGCAGACGGTCGCGGAACTTGGTGATCTCACTATCTACGCCAATCCGCCGGATCGGATCGGCATCATCACGCGCGACAAGAAGGCGGGCACCGGCCAACTACTCGTCGTCGACAAGGCCACGCGGGCGATCACGAAGACCTGGGCGCTGGACCTGTATCCGGGCAGCCAGGTACGGGGTCCTTCGGAAGAGATGGCGCTGGTCGGTGGCTCGGCCTACTTCGTCAGCGTGCGTTATGCGTCAGACGGCGAGAATTTCGAGCCCAACGCCGAGGGTGGCTACTTCGACTTCAATCGCATGTCGCTCGCGGACGGCGCGATCGATTCGTTCGCGTTGCCGCGGGAATTCACCAACCCGCGCGTTGCCGTCGTCGGCACGGCGGTCTATCTGTTCCCGAACAACAGCTCGCCCGCCTGGAAGCTCGATGAGGCGAACGGCCGGGTCATGCGGTCGGACGAGAACATCCCGAACCCGCACATTCTAAAGGATGCGGGCGCGGGACCGTTGCAGGTCGCGGTGGGTGCGGCGCCGGGCACGTTGTCGCGCCTGTCCGACCAATCGATCGTCTACGTCGACGCGAACTCCGGCGCGATCGAATCGAAGTCACCGAGCGGCCACGTACGCGAGTTGTGGAACCCCGAGAAGCAGGTGCCCGGCATCGCCCGCTCGGCCACCCGCGTCATCGAGATCGTCGCCCACCACGACGCCGAGGAAGAGTAGTTGGTAGGTAGGTTGGTAGGTGCCGGGTGAGAAATCGCTGAGTTAGCCAGACGGCGCCGATCACCCGATGTCATCGCGAGCTAACTCAGCGATTTCTCACCCGGCACCAACGCGCCATCCGGCACCTACAATTCGCCGCGCTTGAGTTGGGCTACGGCGTAGTGGGCCGCGCGGGCGGTCATCGCCATGTAGGTGAGCGAGGGGTTCTGCGTCGGGGACGAGACCATGAAGCTGCCGTCGGTGACGAAGAGGTTCGGCACGGCGTGCAGCTGGTTGTGGGCGTTGAGCACGGAGGTCTTGGGATCGCGCCCCATGCGCGCGGTGCCCATCTCGTGGATCACGCTGCCCGGCGTCACGGGGTTGTTGAAGCCCTTCACGTTCTCGAGCCCGGCCGCGGTCATCATCTCGACGGCATCGTCCATCATCTGCTGCGCCATCGCGCGCTCGTTGTCGCGGTACTCCATCGACATGTGGATGCGCGGCATGCCGAACGGATCCGGCTTGTCGTGCGACAACCAGATTCGGTTGTCGTGGTACGGCAGCGTTTCGCCATACCCTTCCATGAACAGCCCCCACTCGCCCGGCCGCGTGATCTCGTTCTTGAAATCCGCGCCGAACGCGGCGGTGCCGACGCCGCGGGTCCAGGTGTTGCGCCAGGTGTAGACCTCGTAGCCGTAACCGCGCTTGAACTTGTCCTCGCGCTTCGTGACGTTGCGGAAGCGCGGGATGTACATGCTGGTCGAACGTCGTCCGCGGTAGTAGCGATCCAGCAGGCCCGAGAAGCTGGCCGTCGCGCCGCCCCCGTTGTGATGATCCATGAGGTTGTGGCCGAGCTCGCCCGAGTCGTTGCCGAGTCCGTCCGGGAAGCGCGCCGAACGTGTATTAAGGAGGATCGCCGTAGAATTCAGCGCGGACGCGCACAAGAACACGACCTTCGCGAAATACTCCGTGGTCTTGCGGGTCCGGGTATCGATCACGCGCACACCCTTCACCCGGTTCTTCGCTTCGTCGTAGATCACCGAATGAACGATGGAGTCCGGTTGCAGCGTGAGATTGCCGGTCGCCGCCGCGGCCGGCAGCGTGACGCCATTCGACGAGAAATACGCGCTGAATGGACAGCCACGCGCGCATTGGTTGCGCCCCTGGCATGGGCCGCGTCCATTGTGCTCGCGCGACAGCACCGCGGTCGCGCTGCAGATCAGCTTGCGTTCGCCCTTGAAGGCATCGTCCATGCCCGCCCGGATCTTCTTCTCCAGCGCATTCATCTCGAACGGCGGCTGCAGCACCTGCGCGGGTAGTTGGGGCAGCCCCGAGTTCTCGCCGCTCGCCCCCATGAACTTCTCGACGTGCTCGTACCACGGCGCGATGTCCGCGTAGCGGATCGGCCAGTCGATGCCCACGCCTTCACGCAGGTTCGCCTCGAAATCGAGATCGCTGAAGCGGAACACGTGGCGGGCCCACATCAGCGAGCGCCCGCCCACGTGATAACCACGATACCAGTTGAACGGCTTCGCCTGCTCGTACGGATTCTCGTTGTCGTCGACGAAGTGATGTTTCGTCGACTGGTCGTATAGATAGAGCGTCGACTGGATGGGCTGCGCCGCGCGGTCCGCGTTCGTCGGCCGGTTGTTGTGCGGCAGCTCCCACGGATTCTTCAGCGCCGTCGGATAGTCCACGACGTGGCGGATGTCGCGACCGCGCTCGAGCACCAGGGTCTTGAGGCCGAGCTCCGTAAGCTCCTTCGCGGCCCAGCCGCCGGACATGCCGGATCCCACGACGATGGCGTCGAAATTGTTCGTGGCGGCCATCAGATCGCCCATGCCTTCTGGCCGGGAGCGAGCGGGATGTCGCCCTGGAAACCGCCGGGAATCTGCAGATAGGCCAGCGCCTTGGTCGCGCCGGTCTCGGAGAGGAAGTACCCGGTCATCGTGTAATCCTTCAGGATCTTGAAGAACGACTGCTCGTACGGCAGTTCGATGTCCTTCGCGGCGCGAGCGGCGAGCCGGCTCGTCTGTTCGGCCGCGGAAAGCGTTTCACATCCCGCGAAGTCCGCGAGGCCTTTGCGCAGCGCATCGCGCGCGGCGGGCTGGGCGCAGGCCGGCACCGCGAGATCGATGAAGTAGTGAGTATCCGCGGCCGAGGCGGCCGGGGAATCCGTCTCGGGCAAAATCACATCGACGAGCGCACGCAGCGTGCGCATCTCGGACTCGTTGAAGAAAGTCGCTTTACGGGATGAAGCGGCGGCGAACGCCTCGAACACTCCACCCAGCGCGGCATGCGCCATCAGCACGGATGATCCGCGCAGGAACGAACGTCGATCGGTCATGATCCCCCCTACGATTCTCGACCGGGGAATCTTATTCGTTCTTGATCGCTCCGCGCACGTTCATCAGGAACAAACCCACCTGCAGGGCGATGAGCGCCCACGCGCGTGCGTTCCAGGCCCAAGCTATCCACAGCACATTGCTGGCGATGAAGATCCAGAACCCCGCCTCGCGGCGCTCCTTCGACCTCGATGCGACCAGCCAGGCGGCGAGCAGCGTCACCGCCATGGCCGGCCATTGAAGCGCATCGAGCCAATCCACGCGTCAGCCCGCGTATGCCCGGCGCAGCGCCGCGATGTCGAGCTTGCCCATTTGCAGAAGCGCGGCCATCGCGCGCTCGGACTTCTCGTTCGGATCGCCAAACCACTCGACCATCTCGCGCGGCACCACCTGCCAGGACAAACCATACTTGTCCTTGAGCCAGCCGCACACATGCGATGACGGATCTCCGCCCTGCGTCAACCGATCCCAGTAGTAGTCGAGCTCCTTCTGATCGTCGACGTAGATCTGCAGCGACACGGCCTCGTTGAATTTGAACAGCGGGCCACCGTTGAGCGCCGTGAACTCCTGGCCCGCGAGCTCGAACTGCACGGTGAGCACGGTGCCCTCCTTCTGCCGGTGGGTTTCGAATCCGACCTTGCCGTAACGGGCGATCTTGCCGATCCGCGAATCCGGAAAAATTCCCGTGTAGAAACGCGCGGCCTCCTCGGCCTCGCTGGCAAACCACAGGCAGGGGGCAATTTTCGAGCTGAAGTTCATGTATCGCTCCTCGATTCAGAATGTCTGAACCGTGGTCGATCGGGAACCGGCGAAATCGACAGCGCTGATATCGGAAGATGCCGACCTCGGCCGTGCGGCTCAACCCTGCCGCACCAGCGACTCCTCGAGCTCCTCGAGGCTGCGTCCGCGGGTTTCCGGCAGGATGCGCCAGATGAGGACGAAGCCGATCAGCGCGAACGCGCCGTAGATCATCCAGGTGCGCGAATTCCCGAGGTTCGCCAGTTGCCACGGGAACAGTAGTTGCACGAGGAAGCTCACGCCCGAATTCACCAGTCCGACGAACGAGATGGCGACGCCGCGCACGCGATTCGGAAAGATCTCCGACAACAGCACCCACATCACGGGACCCAGCGAGATCGCGAAGCTCGCCACGAAGGCGAGCACGCCGACCAGCACGAGCGAGGGCACGAACGCGATCAGGCCCATGCTGAGCGCGATGCCGGCCGTGCCCAACATGAGCAGTGGCCGGCGGCCCAGACGATCGATCAGCAACATCGCGAGTACCGTGAACGCGAGGTTCACGAGCCCCACGTACGCCGCCTGCATGAAGGCCGCGTCGGCATTGGCCCCCGCATGCTCGAAGATGACGGGCGCATACGAAAGCACCGCGTTGATGCCGGTGATCTGCTGCAGGACGCCGACCGTCAGTCCGATGATCATCACGCCGCGCAGGGCCGGCGACGCGAGCTCCCGCCACGGGGCCTTCGGCACATCCGCCTCGCGCGCGAGCGAAATCCGCAGTTCGGCGAGCTCGGCCTCCGCGATCTCGACGCCATGTGCGCGCGAGAGAACGCGGCGCGCGGCATCGAGCCGCCCGTGCAGCGCGAGCCAGCGCGGACTCTCCGGCACCGCCCACAACATCGCGAAGTAGATGGACGAAGGCAGCGCGCCGATGCCCAGCATCCAGCGCCAGTTCCACTGCGCCGGGGCAATCTGCAGGATGCAGTAGTTGCTCAGGAAGGCCGCCGAGATTCCGAGCACGATGAACAGCTGGTTGAAGCTCACCATGCGGCCGCGCACCGCCGCGGGCGAGAGTTCCGCGATGTACATGGGCGCCACCACCAGCGCCGCGCCGACGCCCACGCCCGAGAGCAAGCGCCCGGCAATCAGCATCGAGAAGCTCGTGGCCAGCGCGGACACCAGGGCTGAAACCGTGAAGACCACGGCGGCGGCCCGCAATATCGCGCGCCGGCCGAACCGATCCGCCAGCGGCCCCGCGCACAGGATCGACAACGTCGCGCTCAGCGTGAGGGACGCCGCCGCCCAACCTACTTCGATCTTGCTCAGCGCGAACTCCGCCTCGATGAAACTCACGACGCCGGAGATCACCGAAACGTCGAAGCCCATCAGGAATCCGCCGAGCGCCACGATCGACACCGTGCGCAGCACGTAGCGATCCGGCGGCGCGCTCATGCGGGTTTGCCGACCGAGTCCCGCTCCACGAGCTTCGGCTCGAAGGCCTGCTGAACCTCTTGCTGTTGCTCGTAGACGTTCTTCAATACCCAGCGCGCGGCCATGCGCGACATGTCGGCGATCGGGTATTGGACGGTGGTGAGCCGGGGATAGACGTAACGCGCGATCGGCGCGTCGTCGAAGCCGACGATGGACAGGTCGTCCGGCAGCGTCATGCCGCGTTCGTGCGCGGCAGCCATCGCGCCGGCCGCCATGTCGTCGTTCGCGCAAACTACCGCGGTGAAGGGGAGCCGCTTTGCGAGCAGCGCGTTGAGGGCGTCCTGTCCGCCGGGCTCGCGATAGTCGCCCTCGTGCAGCAGACGGCCGTCGAATTTGATCCCGGCCTCCGCGAGCGCGCGCTTGTGGCCGTCGAGCCGCTGCCGGACATCCACGAAATCGAGCGGTCCGGAGATGTAGGCGATGCGCCGGTGCTTGCGTTGCAGCAGCGCGCGCGTCGCGAGATAGCCGCCGAGCTCGTTGTTGAGGCTGAAGCAATGATCGACGAGCCCGCGCACCTTGCGGTTCATGACCACCAGCGGCGTGGTGTTGTGATCATGGTCGACGAGGAATTTGTCGGACAGCCGCTCGACGTGAACGATCAACGCGTCGCAATTGCGGCTCACGAGGAAGCGGATGGCCTCGCGCTCCTGTTCCTCGCGGTTGTGGCCCGCCGCCACCATCATGAACTTGCCGGCGGCCTTGAGTGTCTTTTCGATCGCCGACAGCATGGCGCCGAAGAACGGACCATCCAGCTCGGAAACGAGCACGCCGACGCAATTGGAGCTGCGGGTGGCCAGCGACTGCGCGATCGAGTTCGGCCGGTAGCCGAGCTGCCGCATCGCGCTCAGCACCTTCTCCCGCGTCTTCTCGCTGACATTGGCGCCGGCGCCCGGATTGATGACCCGGGAAACGGTCGCGAGCGAGACTCCCGCCAGCTCCGCGACTTCGTAGATGTTCGCCATGGAATGGAACCGCCGCTATCTACCACGCGCCGCGCCCTTCGTCGGCGCCCGCAGTATTGCCCGGCGCGTGGCCGGCGTGGGGCGACTACGCCACAGTTTTGCAAGAAGCCGGCATAACTACCGGCTCAGCGGTCCGCAGGAGCCAGCTTGCTGGCCCGGTCCACCAGATCCCGCAGCTTCGAAAGGGACGCGACGATCATGAACAGCGGCTCGAGGTAACCACGTTCGTGCAGCTTGCCGAGCGCGGCGCCATCGAGCTTCCGCAGCCGATCCTCGTGGATGGTGTGGAATCCACCGAAGCTGGCCTTGTTGCCATCGTGGTACTGGATGTCGAGCGTGAAGGCTTCGAGCAGATTGAGCTCGATGAGCGCGTCGACGAACTTCGGCGTCGCCGCGAACCCATCGTGAATGGTGGCGAGCGCGTTCGAGACCCGGTTGAGGTAATCGGTGTTGCTGCCGTCCTCGTTGAACACCGCGAAACCTTCCGTCTTGCTCACGCGCGGACTGTCGAGGTCGACGTGAATCACCTGACCCTTGTCCGAGTCTCCGATCAGGAACGGCTGCCGTTCGATCATCAACGGAATGTAGCGGGCATCCCAGCCGTCCTTCGTGAGGAACAGGTTCTGCCCCTCGCGCAGGCCGAACAGCGCGACCGGTGCGATCACCTTTTCGCGCGACTCGAGGAACAGGATCGGGTAGCAGTTCTGGACGTTGCGGAATTCCGCTGGGAACGTCAGCGCGCACATCACGTTGTCGCCGAGATCGGCGCCGCTGCGGGTGATGATCCGCAGATCGCGGTGTTCGACGTTGTTCAACAGTGCGTGCTTGGCCATGCGGAAGTTCCGGTCCTGGATGCGCTCGATCGGGGGGCGGATCGTAACGCGAAGCCGCCGGGTCACGCCAAAGGATCACGGGCCGAACGCCAGGTGCCGGGCAAAAAACGGCAGGACATCCTCGTATACGCGCCCTCCTTCGGGCGCCCAGTATTTGTCCCACGGCAATCCCCGAAATTCTTCGGCTTCGTGTTCGATGCCGAGCTCGTCGAGATCACGCGTGAGTTCGCGATTGGAATGCACGTGCGCGTACGTGGGATCGTATCGCCCCCAATCGAACTTGATCGCGCGCAGCCGCGCGAGGTTCTCCCGCTCCTGCCGCGCGATGTTCTCGAGGAAGAATCCTTCTTTGACCTTCTGCACATTCGCGGCATTCACCTTGCGAACCGCCCCCTGCACGTCGACCATGAAGTCGCAGAAGAACGGTGGACGCTTCGGGTTCGGCGCGAAAGTCTGCATCATCGCCATGAACACGGGCGCGTAGAGATCCTGGTGGAGTTCGTCAGCGGTCCGCGCGCGCTGCATCAGCGCCCAATCCGGCCGTCCATACAAGGGCTCGACGCCCGATCCCGCCCCCACCGGGTGCATGCCGTACACGACGCTGAAGGCGTCCGGATGCCGGAACGCGTAACGCAACGCGCCATAGGCGCCCATGAAGTCTCCGGTGATGCCGCGGCTCTCGGCACGCGCGAACGTGCGGTAGCGGGCGTCGATGAACGGCACGATTTCCTGGATCGTGTGATCCTCGAAGCGACCGGCGGTCGTGGAATTCGCGAACAGGCTGCCCGGGCCCGGCGTCGTGTAGTCGGGCGCGACCAGGATGAACGGACGGATCACTCCGCGCTCGATCGCACGATCGAAGGTCGCCTGGGCGAGGGTCCCCGGCGCGAACAAGCGCTCGTTGTCCCAGTTGATCGAGTGCAGCAGGTAAATGACGGGGTAGCGCTGGGTGCCCTCGGCGTATCCCGGAGGCAGGTATACCTTCAGGCGCCGCCGCGGATTCAATCCGATCAGGTTGTCGCGCAGGATCACGGAGTCGTAGCCGTGGGTTTCGATGGCGCTGGGCGAAGCCGCCACCAGGAACGACGGCGCAATCATCAACGCAAGTCCGAGCATCAGTCGCGGAATCATCGGAGCCTCCTTTCGTCTGGAGGCCCGAGAATCGCGCTCAGTCGGCGATCTGGCGTCCTTCCCGATCGGCGAGGACCCCGGGAGACGGCGTTTTTCGGTAGTCGCTCGGGGTCATCCCCGTGACACGGCGAAACGCCGCGTGGAATGCGGACTTGGAATTGAAGCCCACCGACAGGGCGATCGCGAGCACCGTCTCGTCGGGCGATTCCCGCAGCCGGCGCATGGCCGCGTCGATGCGACGCTGGTTCAGGAGATCGTAGAACGTGGTGTGGAGATCCTGGCTGATGACCTGCGAGACATAGTGGGGACTCTCGTTGAGCGACTCGCTGAGCGTGCGCAGGGCCAGGTCGCCATTCATGTAGATGTCCTCGTTCGCGAGCGCCGCCTCGAGCTTGCGCCGGATCCGCGCCCGCGCCCCCGGGCCCAGCGGGGTCTTCGCATAACTTGCGGCCTGCTCCTTCGCCAGCGCGCCGAACTGCCGCAGCAGCAGGTATAGCGCCCCGGTCGTCACACCGACGCTCACGACGGCCACCACCAGCGAGAATGTGGCCGGCCACTTGATGAAGGCGCAGTCGAGCGTGCGCACGATCGCCAGCATCCACGTGGTGAAGACGATCGCGAGCGGCAGCTGCGCCCAATGACTGCGCCGTTCACCAAGCCGTTCCAGGACGATGCGCCGACATCGAACCAGGTACCACGGTACTTGCACCACGAAGGTGCCGATGCACAGCAGCATCGTCGTGTGGATGATCTTCGATTCGAGCCAGCTCGAAGGCTCCGCCGGATTCTCCCAGGTGGTGCCGGCATGGGTGGATAGGGCGAGCGGCACGGTGAACAACGCGCCCGCGAGGATCGCGAGTCCGTGAGTGCCCGGCACCTGGCGCCATGCGGGAGACTCGCCGCCGATACTCTCTCTGAAGGTGAGCCACAGGCAGGGCGCCAGCAGTAGTGAGGACGACATGAGGGTCGCGAGCCACAGGGCCTTGTAAGGCGTGGCCGGATGCGCGATGAGCAGCTCGCACAGGAACACGACGGACTGGATCAGCAGGAAGAGCGTGAAGAACCGGTACGGTTGACCCCGCGCCGCCCGCGTCGTGAGACCGGTCGAGAACAGGCACAGCGCGACGGCGAGCAGGTAAAGCGAAGTACTGAGGGAGCTCATCGCGCCACCTTATCAAACCTCCGGCGCGCCGCTCGACATTACCCGCGCCAGCGCAGTGCGCGCGTGCGTTCGCGGATCTCGTTCAATGCCCGGCGATATTGCGGACCCCAGTGATCGGTCGGCTGCCCGGTGAGGTCATGCCAGAAGAAGCGCAGGTCATGCCCACCGTCATCCATGCAGTAGTGAGTCCAGGTTTCGGGCAGCCGGGGAGAAAAGGTGCAAAGTTGCAGCGACCAGACGTGGCCCTTGTGCTCGGAATCCCAGACACCCAGGTCATGCACGATGGCCGTGTCCGCGATTCCGGCCTCCTCCTCGAGCTCACGCAGCGCGGCGGCCGGTGGCTTCTCGCCAGGCAGGATGCCGCCCTTCACCAGTTGCAGCCCCGCATGGGGATGTTCGAAAGCCAATATGTATCGCATCGATGCATCCCGAAACATCACGGGACACGCCTTGTCCGCAAGCGTCACGTATCTTCCTCCTTGATCGCCCGCCATCTCGACAACTTCGCTGCAAACGTCATGCCCGCGTGGGCGGGACTCGTCGACGGCAGGCAGTCGTAGCGAATGCCGGGAAACTCCCCATCCAGTGCCGGCAGCACCAGCCGCCGGTACAGCGCCTCGGCTTTCCGGCCGTTGAAGAACACGCGGCGGATGCCCGGATGCGCGCGATAAAAGCCGCGGAAATCATTCGCATGGGCCGATGCGTGCACGATCGACGCATCGAGACTGCCGGGCCGCTCGGCCGCCGCCAGAACATCCCATAGCGCGATGCCCTGCGCCGTCAGGATTCGGACCCGCCGCTTGTAGGGCAGCGGAGAGTCGGACCCGAACAATTCCTCGACGATTTTCCAGAACAGGTTCCGCGGATGCGCGTAGTACTGCTGCATCGCAAGCGACCTGCGGCCCGGCAGCGACCCGAGCACGAGCCGGGTCGCGTCACGCCGCGCGATCGGACCCAGGCACAGGGAGAGCTCCCCGGCGTCTATCGGATTTTTTCCCGAGGCCGCGACGGGTTTGGTCCGGCGGCGACGTCTCACGGTCTCAATGGTCGTCATGACATGGTTTTCCTGCGCGCCGATTGTGCGCCGCTCCTTCCGGCTGGCGGTATCGCTGGCGGTGATGTCGATGCTGGGCGGCGCGGCCTCGGCCACCCAAGCCCCATCGCTGGATCTGTCCGCCTATCGTGGCCGCGTGGTCATCGTCGATTTCTGGGCGTCGTGGTGCAACCCTGCCGCGAATCGCTCCCCTGGCTCAACGCGATGCATCGTGAATACGGCAATGACGGACTCGTGATCGTCGGTGTCAACGTCGATGCGAATCGCGCCGACGTCGAGAAATTCCTGCGCGACGTGCCGGTGGACTTCGACATCGTCTACGACGCCCAGGGCACGCTCGCGACGCAATTCGCCGTCGCGTGCATGCCGTCTTCCTATCTCTTCGATCGCAGCGGCAAGCTCGTCAGGACGCACCTGGGATTCCGCGCGAAAAAAAGTGACGAACGCGAAGCCGAACTTCGCCAACTGCTGGAGCCCCGATGACCCGACTTCATCCCGTGTTGATGCGCCGCGTTCGGTCACCGTGGCGGCGCCCACCTGCACGCAGGCCGGCATGCTGAGCACGCTGGCCATGCTGCAGGGCCAGGGCGCGGAGAAATTCCTGGCGTCCGAAAACGTGCCCCACTGGATTCAGCGCTGACCGACGCCCCGCCCATACAGTATTCGGCACGCCGAGGTACTGGTTATACCCGGACCGCCCTCGCCGCTTAAACTCTGCTGTTTCCCCACGATCGCGCGAGAAATCGCCCTCGACACATGCAGCAGATCAAGATTCGCGGCGCCCGCACCCACAACCTCAAGAACGTCGACCTCACGCTGCAGCGTGACAAGCTGATCGTGATCACGGGCCTTTCCGGCTCGGGAAAATCCTCGCTCGCGTTCGACACCCTGTACGCCGAGGGCCAGCGCCGCTACGTCGAGTCGCTGTCCGCGTACGCGCGCCAGTTCCTCTCGATGATGGACAAGCCGGACGTCGACAGCATCGAGGGACTGTCGCCCGCCATCGCGATCGAGCAGAAGGCGACTTCGCACAATCCGCGCTCGACCGTCGGCACGGTCACCGAGATCTACGACTATCTACGCCTTCTGTTCGCCCGCGCCGGCATCGCGCGCTGCCCGGATCACGGCGTGCCGCTCGAGGCGCAGACCGTGAGCCAGATGGTCGACCAGCTGCTGAAGCTGCCCGATGGCCTGGCCGTGCTGCTGCTCGCGCCGCTGGTGGTGGATCGCAAGGGAGAACACGCGGACATTTTCGAGACGCTGCGCGGCCAGGGATTCGTGCGCGCGCGCATCGACGGCCGCGTGCACGAGCTCGACGCGCTGCCGAAGATCGATCCGAAAAAGAAGCACACCGTCGAAGCCGTGGTGGACCGGCTGCGCATCCGTCCCGACGCGCAGCAGCGCCTGGCCGAGTCGCTCGAGACCGCGCTCAAGCTTTCCGGCGGCACCGCGCGCATGGTGCCTTACGAGAGCGACAAGCCCGGCGCGTCGGAGGGAACGCTGTTCTCGTCCCGCCAGGCCTGTCCCGTCTGCGGCTACAGCGTTGCGGCGCTCGAGCCCAAGATGTTCTCGTTCAACAGCCCCGCGGGCGCCTGCCCCACCTGCGACGGCATCGGGCTCAAGGATTTCTTCGATCCGCAGCGCGTCGTCGCCTATCCACACCTGTCACTCGCCGGCGGCGCGATCAAGAGCTGGGATCGCAAGAATTCGTATTACTACGCGCTGATCACCGCGATGGCGAAGCACTTCAAGTTCGACCCCGAGACGCCGTGGGAAGAGCTCTCGAAGAAGGCGCAACAGGTAATGCTCTTCGGCAGCGGGAACGAGGAAGTCGAGTTCCGCTACGTGCAGGGCAATGGCCGTTCGACGAAGAAGAAACATCGCTTCGAGGGCATCATTCCGAACCTCGAGCGGCGCTACAAGGAAACCGATTCGCTGCCGGTGCGCGAAGAGCTCGCGAAGTATCTCGGCACGCAGCCCTGTCCCGACTGCCACGGCACGCGCTTGAATCGCACCGCGCGCAACGTGTTCGTCGGCACACATTCGCTTCCGGAAATCGCGCACCTCACGGTCGGCGACGCGAAGACCTTGTTCGGCTCGCTCGACGTCGCCGGCTGGCGCGCCGAAGTCGCCGACAAGATCGTGAAGGAGGTCGGCGACCGCCTGCGCTTCCTCGTCGATGTGGGCTTGGACTATCTAACCCTCGATCGCAGCGCGGAGTCGCTCTCGGGCGGAGAGGCGCAGCGCATCCGGCTCGCGAGCCAGGTGGGCTCCGGCCTCACCGGCGTGATGTACATCCTCGATGAGCCCTCGATCGGCCTGCACCAGCGCGACAACCACCGGCTGCTGGGCACGCTCAAGCATCTGCGCGATCTCGGCAACACGGTGCTCGTCGTCGAACATGACGAGGACGCCATCCGCGCCGCCGACGAGGTCGTCGACATCGGCCCTGGCGCCGGCGTGCACGGCGGCGAGATCGTCGCGCACGGCACGCCCGCCGATATCGAAAAGAATCCGGCGTCGCTGACCGGGCAATACCTCTCGGGCCGCAAGCAGATCGCATTGCCGGGACTGCGCACGCCATTCGATCCGAAGCGGGTCATCGAAGTCATCGGCGCGCGTGGCAATAATCTCAAGAACGTCTCGGCGAAGTTTCCGCTCGGGTTGTTCACCTGCGTGACGGGTGTTTCGGGTTCGGGAAAGTCGACGCTCGTGAACGACACCCTCTTCGCGCACGCCAACCACCGGCTCAACGGCACGGCGATGGACATGGCGCCATGCGATGACATCAAGGGCCTGGGCGAGATCGACCGCATCATCGACATCGACCAGAGCCCGATCGGACGTACGCCGCGCTCGAACCCGGCCACCTACACCGGGTTGTTTGGTCCATTACGCGAACTGTTCGCGGAAGTGCCGGAGGCGCGCACGCGCGGCTACGACGCCGGACGCTTCAGCTTCAACGTGAAAGGCGGACGCTGCGAGGCCTGCCAGGGCGACGGCCTCATCAAGGTCGAAATGCACTTCCTGCCGGACGTGTACGTCCCCTGCGACGTCTGCAAGGGCCAGCGCTACAACCGCGAGACGCTCGAGATCCGCTGGCGCGGCAAGAACATCCACGAAGTCCTGCAGATGAACGTAGAAGAGGCGCTGCGGCTGTTCCAGAACGTGCCGGGCGTGGGCTCGCGACTGCAGACGTTGATGGACGTGGGCTTGTCCTATCTACAGCTCGGACAGAGCGCGACCACGCTGTCGGGCGGCGAGGCGCAGCGCGTGAAGCTCGCGCGCGAGCTCGCGAAACGCGCGACCGGCCGCACGCTCTACATCCTGGACGAACCCACCACCGGCCTGCACTTCCACGACGTCGCGCAGTTGCTCGACGTGCTGCACCGGCTGCGCGACGAGGGCAACACGGTCGTGGTGATCGAACACAACCTCGACGTGATCAAGACCGCCGACTGGCTGATCGATCTCGGGCCGGAAGGCGGCGCGGGCGGCGGGACGATCCTCGCCGCCGGTACACCGGAGGACGTGGCGCGCAACCGGCAGTCGTATACCGCGGAGTTCCTGCGGCCGATGCTCGCGGATCAGAAAGCCGCGGCGCCGCCGAAGTCGAAGTAAGTCTGCGCCAGCGCGCGGACGCCGTCCGCGAAGCCGATGTTCTCCACGGTCATCCAGCGGGAAGGCTCCGTGGGCGACGCATCCATATCGTATTGGCCCCAGCCGAGGAGCTCGCCTCCCGCGCCGTAGTCGTAGCGCTGTTCCTGCCGCTGGTCGATCACGCCATCCGCCAGCCAGTCCGAATCCGATCGGTGGGTGAGCAGGCCGCCCGCGGGCGCATAGGACAGCGTCTCGTTTACGCGGAAGTCCGCGATCCCGTCGCCCGTGTAATCCTGGTCCTCGACGGTCGTGAGCCTGCGGCGCTCGTTGTCGAAGGTGGACGTCTGTGTGTAACGCTGCTCCGCGATCCCGTCTGCGTTGTCGTCCTGTTCGATGATCCGCGTGAGGTCGTTGCCCATGTCATCGAGATTGCGCGTGGTGATCGTTATCCGGTCGATGACGCCGTCGCCGTCGAAGTCGATCGACTCCTCGCTGCGCGCGGTGCGCGGCGAATCCGTATAGGTGAACACCGTCGCCATGCGGTAGTCCACGATGCCGTTGCCGTCGTCATCGGATTCTTCGGTCAGCATCGCGATGCGTTCGCGCGAGTCGAAGCTCGCGACCTGTTCGTAGCGGTAGTCGAAAGTCCCGTCGGCGTTCTCGTCCACGCGCGATGACGACGACTGGACGAGCAGCGCACGGTCCAGCGTCGATTCGTAGATTTCGATGATGTCCGCGTCGCCGTCGCCATCCGTGTCCGTGCGAAAGGTCTGCCGCACGAAGTCCTCGGCCGGCGCGCCTTCGATCTCGCCTGACAGGGTCGAATCGATCGTGCCGTCGCCGTACACATCGATCTGACCGTCCTGGCGCAGAAAACGGCCGCGAGAGTCGTACTCGTAGGTCGATTCGGAGATGAAATTGATGCCGCCGAAGAAGTCACCCACCTGCTGCCGCGATGTCGCGTACCGTCCCATCGCGTCGTATGTCACGCGCGTGATCGAATCCGGTACGCCATCGAGCGTGATGTCCTGGGAAAGCGATTCGCGCAGACCATCGTCGCGGTAGGTGTACGTGATATCGGAACCGGGAAAGAGGAACGGCGACTCCTCGCGCCTCTGTACGTGCAATGGCACCTGTGCCGCGACCGCCACGTTTTCCACGCGATAGAGATGCGCGACCGGCCGCCAGTAGGGAATGTTCTCGGTCTTGGCCTGCGGCAATGCGTCGAGGCGGCTCGCGAAGACGTACAAGCCCTGGCCGAAATCGAGCGACGCGCCATCGAGCGCCGAACCCGCGGCGAAGACGTCGAGCCCGTTTTCCGGGATCCCGTCGGAATCGAATGCCATCAGGAAGCGCGCCAGGTTCACGGCCCGCAGGAAGGGCGTCGGGACCCGCAGGGCGCGGTCCAGCTCGCGCCGCAAGTCTGCTTCGGTGGTGGGTTGCGGCGCGCCAGCCAGGGTGAACAGGGTTATCCGATCGGCTCCCGGCGCCGATCCGAGCTCGATTCCGCCGACGGAGAAACTCACGCTTTCCCCCGGCAGGTAGCGAAAGCCACCCGACGCATCCGTGAATCCGGCTTGCGTCGCCGTCCGGAAGCGGACGCCCTGCGCGCCACCGGCGACAAGGTAACCCACCGCGTGCGTGTCCGCTTTCCCCGCGCCGCCATCATCCCCGCCGCATCCCGCGAGTGCGATGGCCGCGACGACAGCAAATCCGATCCCTCGACGCATTGTCACATCCCTGGGGTTGGGCCCCGCGGCATTCTAACCAGCGGCGTGACCACCTTTCCAGCGAGTTATCTATCTACTCATTCAGGCCGCGTTCAGTAAGATCCCGACATGAAACCCGCCATCGTGCTGCTGCCCGGAATGGATGGAACCGGCGAATTGTTCGCGCCGCTCCTGCCGTTCCTGGATCAGCACTTCGCCTGTACCGCCGTCCGTTACCCGGATCGGCGCGCGACCTATGCGCAGCACGTGGAAGTCGCGCGCCGCGAGTTGCCGAGGGATCGTCCGTTCGTGTTGCTGGGCGAATCCTTCTCGGGTCCAGTTGCGATTTCCATCGCCGCAAGCGCACCGCAGGGCCTCATCGGCGTGATCCTGTGCGCGTCCTTCGCCACGAGCCCGAGCCGCCTCCTGCGGCTGCTCGGCCCCTTGGCGGGGTTCGCCTCGCCCAAACTGGTTCCCTCGTTCCTGGCGCAGCGTACTTTGTTAGGGAAATTCGCCACACCTGCACTGCGGTCGGCCCAGGAGCGGGCGCTATCGCAGGTTTCGTCGTCCACGCTGACCGCCCGCCTGCGCGCCATGTCCGACGTGGACGTTCGCAACCGGGTGCGCGACGTCACGCGGCCGTTGTTGTACCTGCGAGCCGGCGATGATCGGCTCGTGCCGCGTGGTGCGGGCGACGAGATTCTCGCCCTCGCCCGCGATGGCGAACTCGCGACGATCGACGGTCCGCACATGCTGCTCCAGACCCGGCCGGCCGAATGCGCGGCGCGGATACGGGATTTCGAACGTAGGATTCGGCTGGCGGATATGGCGGAAATATCCGCACCCGATGTTGCGCCCCCGACCTAGTAAACTTCCGGAACTCTGGACCGTGAGGCCCCCGCTAACAATGACCGAAGCCGTCAAGGTTCTGCTCGTAGACGATTCCGAAGAAAACCTGCCCGCCCTGGAGGCGGCGCTGCGGACGGGCGACCGCGAATTCCTCACGGCATCCTCGGCCGCCGAAGCGCTCGGCCACCTGCAGATCCATGACGTCGCGCTCGCCGTCGTGGCCGTTCGCGAATCGCCGATGAACGGCGCCACGCTCACCGACGTGGCGCGCGACACCGCCAAATCGAAGGGTATTCCGCTCATCTTCATCGCGGAGGCGGACTCGCCGCTGCTGCGCGGGCAGGATTGCGGCGCCGTGGACGTGCTTTGTAGGCCGCTCGACCCGGAGGTGCTGCGGCAGAAGGCGAACATGTTCATCGACGTCCATCGTCAGCAGCAGAAACTCGCGCAGGAAGTCCGCTCGCGCGAGGACGTGCTCGCGATCGTCTCGCACGATCTGCGCACGCCGCTCGCGGTGATCCACACCACGACGTCGATGCTGCTCAATCCCAAGTACAACCTCACGCCGGAACAGGTGCGCGAGCAGCACCTGCGCATCCGCCGCAACGTCGAGCAGATGAACCGGATGATCGGCGACCTCATGGACATCGTGAACCTGCGCTCCGGGCAGCTTTCGATCAGTCCCTCGCCCGTCGTCGTGAACGAGGTGCTGCGGGAGGTGGTCACGGTGCACGAGGCGCCGGCGCGCGAGAAGAACCTCGAGTTGAGTTACGAGCCGGGAACGGACGTCATGCATGCGCAGGCCGATCGCTCGCGGCTCATGCAACTCTTCCAGAACCTGATCGGCAACGCGGTGAAGTTCTGCACGCCCGGCGACACCATCAAGGTGTCGAGCCGCACGCAGGGCGAACACGCGCACATCGAGATCGCCGACAGCGGCCCGGGAATCTCCGCGGACGACCTGCCGCACATCTTCGATCCTTATTACTCGGCCAGCCGCAAACTCGAGAAGACCGGCACGGGACTCGGCCTGTACATCGCGAAAGGCATCGTGGATGCGCACGGCGGATCGATCCGCTGCGAGTCGGCTCCCGGGGTCGGCACGACGTTCGCCATCACGCTGCCCCTCACAAGCTGATCACGCTCATGCCGGCAGCGGCGTCTCGTGCCACAATCGCCGCGGGATCTCCTCGCAGCATGATCGCCAACATCTTCACGCGCCGCTTCGCGGCCAACTACTTCTCGACGCTGGCGTTCGTCGGCCTCGCGTGGTGGATCGTCACGTACGCCAGCCGCTTCCACGCGGGAATGCTCCAGGCCCAGTGGGGCCCTATCCACATCCGCCAGCTCATCGTCGCGCTGATCGCGTTGTACGCGGTGGTGCTGATCCCGTTTTATGCGCGGTATCCGTGGCTGCGCTCCAAGGCGAACCTCTTCCTGCAGGGGTTGTGGATCAGCACGCAACGGCTGTGGCGGCCGCCCTCACGCGCGCGCCGGGCCGCGCTGGCGAACAACCCCTGGAGGCTGCCGCTGCAGGCGCGGTTCTCCCCCATCACCAAGCAGGCCGCGCTCGCGCTGCTGCTCAAGTTCTTCTTCGCGCCGCTGATGATCAACTGGTGCCTGGGCCACGTGGGCGACATGAGCAACTCCCTCGTGAACCTGCGCAACAGCTTCCTCGACGGCGCGAGCGGGCGCGTGCTGTTCGATTCCGCGCTGTTCTGGACCTGCTTCCAGCTCATCCTGTTCGTCGACACGTTGCTGTTCACGCTCGGCTACATCGTCGAAACGCCCGCGCTCAATAATCGCATCCGCAGCGTCGATCCGACCTTCTTCGGCTGGGCCGTGTGTCTCGCGTGTTATCCGCCGTTCAACGGTTTCACGAGCTCGATCTTTCCCTGGCAGAGCAGCGACTTCCCGCAGTTCTCCAGCGACCTTGCGCATTTCGGCGCCAACGCCTCGATCCTCGTCGCGCTGGCCATCTACTCCTGGGCTTCGGTCGCGCTCGCGTTCAAGGCCAGCAATCTCACCAATCGCGGCATCGTGAGCCACGGTCCTTACGCGTTCGTGCGGCATCCCGCGTACGCCGCCAAGAATCTCGCCTGGTGGATAGGCGCGATCCCGGGTTTGATCGGCGCCTTCACCGTCGACGGCTTTCCGGTCGCGATGTTCTTCGTCGGACTGTTCGGGTGGACGGCCATCTACGTTCTGCGCGCCATCACGGAGGAGCGCCACCTGCTGATGCTCGACAACGGGTATGCGCAGTACATGCAGAAGGTCCGGTGGCGCTTCATCCCGGGCGTGTTTTGAAGCGTCGTCTCCCCACCGCCCTCGCCGTCCTCATCGCCTGCGGAATCGTTCCGGGCGTACAGGGCGCGCCGCAAAAGGCCGTGTTCGCCTCCGAGGTGGCGGCGACGCAGTGGCCCCTCGCCGCCTTCGATCCACAGCTCCCCGTCGACTGGAGCGGTTTCGAATTCCTGGTGGTCGAATACCGCTCCTCGACCAGCCAGCGCTTCGAGCTCGCGCTGATCGGCGATGAAGGGACGGTTTCCAAGCGCATCCATCCCTTCGCCAATGTCTGGACCCGGGCCTCGATCCCGCTGCGGTTCTATCGTCAGGGCCTCGGCGACGCCGATGAGCTCGCCTCCACGGTGAACCAGCCGCGCTCGAGTTACTGGATCAACATCGAGGCGGGCGGTCACGGGCCCGTGCGCAACGTTCGCTCCATCGGTGTGACCATGCGATATCCCGCGCGCGCGGCGACGCTCGAAATCCGCAAGGTGAGCCTGTCGAAGACCGATCCGGGCGATGCGATTCTCGATGGCGGCACGCCGATCATCGATGACTACGGGCAGTACGCACACGTGGACTGGCCCGGCAAGGCGCGTGACACGGCCCTGCTGGTGCGCGAATGGAGTCAGGAGGCGCGCCTGCTCGTGCCGAAGTCCGTCCCGGGCTGCCGCCATGGCGGCTACGAGTCCGGCCGGCGCCGCGCCAGCGGCTTCTTCCGCGTGGAGAAGATCGACAATCGCTGGTGGTTCGTCGATCCGAGCGGATGCCGCTTCTGGTCCGCGGGCGTCAACGGCGCGGGGGCCGCACCGCCGTTCACGCAGATCGTCGGCCGCGACAAACTGTTCGCGAGCATTCCGACCGCCACCCAGGAGTTCGCGCCCGGCGCGACCGGCGATGCCTTCCGGGACCCCGTGTCCTTCTATGCCGCCAACCTGATGAAGCGCTTCGGCCAGGACTGGCGCGCGCAGAGCGCGATGCTGACTTCGCGCCGCATGCGCACCTGGGGACTCAACACCGCCTATGGTCCCGCGCTCAACGATTCGTTGCCGGCGGGCCTGCCCGCGCGTCAGCCATACGTCTATCCACTGCGCGGCTGGCAGATGATCGAAGGCGCGATCATGGGCCTGCCCGATGTGTATTCCGAGACGTTCGCGCGCCGCGTTTATCGCGACGCCGCCGAGCAACTGGCGCCGCGCAAGGACGATCCGTGGATGATCGGCTACTTCATCGGCAACGAGCCGCCCTGGCCGGGACGCGAGAGCCAGCTCGTCGATCTCGTGCTCGCCGGCCCCGCCAGCGCGTTACAGCAGCGTTTCCGCGCCGAGCTCGCCAAGGGCGACACGCCCGCGGCGCGCAAGGCCATGGTCCATGCGGCATTTCGCCGCTATCTCGAGATCGTCAACGCCGCGGTGCGTCGTCATGATCCCAACCACCTGCACCTCGGCATCCGCTTCGGCGGCACGCCGCCCGACGATGTCATCGCGCTCGCGCGCGGCTTCGACGTCTACAGCATGAACAAGTACCGCTGGGCGCCGCCGAAGGACTTCATCGACCGCGTGTACGAGATCCAGGACCTGCCCATCCTGATCGGCGAGTTCCACTTCGGTGCGCCCGAGCGCGGTCTCGCGCCCGGCCTCGTGCAGACCCTGAACCAGGCCGAACGCGGCGTCGCGTATTCGTATTACGTGGAGAACGCGGCCGCGCATCCGGCGATCATCGGCACGCACTGGTACCAGTGGATAGACCAGCCCGCGACGGGCCGGCGCGATGGCGAGAACTACAACATCGGGTGGATAGACGTCACCGACCGGCCCTACCCCGAGCTCGTCGCCGCGGCGAAGGCGACCCATGCGCGGATCGATGCGATTCACTCCGGGAAGCTCGCGCCCACGACGCGGCGGCCGAAGGCGTCGGAGTTCGGGACACCGGAGGATTCGATCCACCTGGGTATTCCCGTTCAGTAACCCTGCGCCGCGCCGTCCTTGCGCGACTCGGACGCTCCGAAATACACGCCTTCCGCGTTTCGATGAATGGCCTGGTAGCCGCCGAAGCCGCCGTCATTGCCGACGGTCACCTTGTGACCCCGGGCCTTCAGCGCCTTCACCACCTCGGGTGAGAGACCTTGCTCCAGCAACACCTCGCCACCGTCGCGCATCTTCTCGTCGGTGGGCTCGCTCGATCCCTCGTGCCGCACGCGCGGCGCATCGCCCGCCTCCTGCAGGTTCATGCCGAAGTCGACGAGGTTCACGACGATCTGCACGTGGCCCTGCGGCTGCATGCCGCCGCCCATGACGCCGAACGACATCCACGGCTTGTCGCCCTTCGTGATGAAGGCGGGGATGATCGTGTGGAAGGGCCGCTTGCCGGGCGCGTACACGTTCGCGTGTCCCGGCGTCATCGAGAACAATTCGCCGCGATCCTGCAGGATGAACCCACAGCCGTCGGGCGTCATGCCCGATCCCAATCCGCGGTAATTGCTCTGGATCAGCGAAACCATGTTCCCCGCCGCGTCGGCCACGGTCAGGTAGATGGTGTCGCTCTGGTCGAGCGCCTTCGTGTCCACGGGATATTCGAGCCCGGCCTTCTTCAGGTCGATGAGACCGCGCCGCTTCGCCGCGTATTCCTTCGAGATCAGCGTCTTCAAAGGGATCTTCGCAAACTCGGGATCCGCGTAATACCGCGCCCGGTCCTCGAACGCGAGCTTCTTGGCCTCGACGAGTGCGTGCACATAGTCCGCGCTGCCGAAGCCCATCGACCGGATGTCGTAGCCCTCGAGGATGTTGAG
This sequence comes from Pseudomonadota bacterium, assembly GCA_023457495.1. GTDB lineage: Bacteria > Pseudomonadota > Gammaproteobacteria > Steroidobacterales > Steroidobacteraceae > CADEED01. The sequence continues at coordinate 29,607 of JAEWLQ010000107.1, read as the reverse complement.
CATCTGCAGCGCCGCGACGCCCTGCGTGTTCGGCGGCAGCTCCCACACGTCGTAGCCGCGGTAGTTGGTCGACACCGGCTCGACCCACTCGGAGTGGTGCGCGGCCAGGTCCGCGGCGGTCAGGTAGCCGCCGTTCGCGCGCAGGTATTTCTCGATGCGTTGCGCGATGTCGCCCTTGTAGAACGCATCGCGGCCGCCCTCGGCGATGCGCAACAAAGTGTCCGCGAGCAGCGGATTGCGGAAGATCTCGCCCTTCGCCGGGGCGCGGCCGTTCGGCATGAAGGTTTCCGCGAAGTTGGGGAATTTCGCGAGCGTGCGGACGTTCGCTTCCCAGCCGGCCGCGATGACTTCGGTGACCGGAAACCCATCACGCGCGTAGGAGATCGCGGGCTGCAGCAGCTCTTTCATCGGCAACTTGCCGAACTTCGCATGCAGCTCGAACCAGCCATCGACGGTGCCCGGCACCGAAACCGGCAAGGGTCCTGTCGGCGGAATCGTCTTGCGATCCAGGCGCTTCAACTCGGCCTGCAATTTCTCGAACGTCAGGGACTGCGGCGAGCGCCCGCTCGCGTTGAGCCCATGCAGTTTCCCGGACTTCGCATCCCAGACGATGGCGAAGAGATCACCGCCGACGCCATTGCCCGTGGGCTCCATCAGGCCGATCGCGGCGTTCGCGGCGATGGCGGCGTCAACCGCGGTGCCGCCGCGCTTGAGCACGTCGAGCGCGATCTGGCTCACGAGCGGATGACTCGTCGCCGCCATGCCGTGAGTGGCGATGACCTCCGAGCGCGTGGGAACGAGCGACCCGCTGGGGCGTGGGCCGGCTGCGGAACCTTCCATGACCATGGTCGTTGCTACCAGCGTGACGGTGAGCGTCGCGACGGCCGAGGACAGCCGGCGCGACTCATTCATTTCGAGGCGCTCGCGGCGCGCGAGCTGCCGGAGTCGAATACCTGGCGCACTTCGCCGTTCGTGACGCGCTCCTGGTATCGCCCTTGCGTGTAGTTAGCCACGACGCGGCGCCAAAAGGATACGGCGACGGGATTGCGCAGGTACTCGGTGATCTCCCAGCGTCCCGCAAAACGATTGAGGATCAGTTCGACCGCCGAGCGCCCGACACCGCGGCGCCGGAATGCGCGCGCGACGAAGAACTCCGCCATGCGGTAATCGACGGGCGGCCGTCCGGGCATCGCGCCGCGCGCGACCATCGCGAAGCCGGCCGGTTCCGCGCCGCGCATGATGATGAGGGGACTGACCGAGGAATCCCCGAACCAGCGCGCGAGCTGGTCGGATTCGCTGTAGCCGATCTCGCCGAGCGAGGTCGTGCTGAAGACGCCGGTGTTCAACGGCGAGAGATCGTCCAGATAGTCGCGGTAGGCGCGCTCTATCCACTCACGATCGCGGGCGAGGCCGCGGGCATCTCGAACACTCACCGTCACGGGAATTCACCTCCAGAAAAGACAAAGCCCGGGCAGACGTTGTGCGTGCTGCCCGGGCCGTCATTGAGCCTGATGGCTCGAAGCAATAATCGAATCGATTACTGCTGCGGAGCGGCCTCGGCCGGAGCGGCAGCGGCGTCGGCAGCAGCGGCATCGGCCGGAGCAGCGGCAGCGTCCGTGGCGGCAGCGGCGGCATCCGTGGCGGCGCCAGCGGCGTCCGTGGCGGCAGCAGCGGCATCCGTGGCGGCAGCAGCGGCTTCTTCAGCGGCCGGAGCGGCAGCTTCGGTCGAAACGGCTTCCTGCTTGCTGCAGGCGGTCATCAGCGCGAGGGCCGCGATCGAAGCGGCGAGAGCGACGTTAATCTTCATGTAGGGGTACCCCAAATTTTCTAGTGGTAAGTGAGACCAAACAAACGTTTGTTGCGACTTGCATCGCGGTCGCGAGTTTATCGATTCCTCAAACCATTTGAAACAAGCCACTTTTGTCCGCAGTTGGCGACATCATTAGTCGGGTGTTGGGCGAATCGTGATCACCGATCCTCGCTGGCTTGAACGCGGCCTAACGAAAACCGGGGTTTGTTGCAATGCGTCAAATCCTTCCGAAGGGCCCGGCGCATAGAATCCGGCTCATGAATTCACACGCCATTGAACAGAACGTGACCGGCTGGACCGGGTTATTCACCGCGCACATCGAAGCCGTGCAGCAACGTACCGCCGCCGCGCTCGAAGCCACCGGCTACGACTCGCTGCTCGTCCATGCCGGCACCCCGCCGCTGCTGTTCCTGGATGACCACCATCTGCCCTTCCGCGTGCAGGCGCCTTTCAAGGTGTGGGCGCCACTCGCCGATGCGCCGGATTCGTTCGTGTTCTTCGCGCCCGGCCGCAAGCCGCGGCTGCTGATCCATCAGCCGGCTGACTACTGGCACAAGTCGCCCGAACTGCCGCAGGCGTACTGGACCGATGCCTTCGAGATCGTGAGCTGCGCCGATCGCGCGGCATCGCGGGGCGCGCTGCCCCAGGACTTGTCGCGAACCGCGTTCATCGGCGCGCCGTTCAACGAGCTCCTGTCCTGGGGTCCGGCCGCCATCAACCCCGAGCATCTGATCGCCCAGCTCGATTACGGACGCGCGGCGAAGACGCCCTACGAGATCGCGTGCCTGCGTGAGGCCAATGTGCTGGGCGCGCGCGGGCACATCGCGGCGGAGAAGGCGTTTCGCGCGGGTGGCAGCGAGTTCGAGATCGCGCTGGCGTTCATGGCCGCCTGCGGCCAGCGCGAGTGCGAACTTCCCTACAACCCCATCGTCGCGCTCGACGAAGGCGGCGCGGTGCTGCACTACCAGGTTCAGAATCGCACGCGCCCCAAGACACCGCGCTCACTGCTCATCGATGCCGGCGCGGAGTTCGCCGGCTACGCGAGCGACATCACGCGCACGCATTCTTTCGCGGATGCCGAGTTCGCCTCGATCATCCGGCGCTTCGACGAACTGCAGCTCGCGTTGTGCGCGCAGGTGCGCGTGGGGCTCGACTGGCGCGACTTCCACGCCGCCTCGTTTCGCGCGATCAGCGAGTTCCTGCGCGAGATCGGCGTCATCAACGTGAGCGCTGACGAAGCCATCGACAACGGCCTGACCAGCGTGTTCTATCCACACGGCATCGGCCATCTGCTCGGCCTGCAGGTGCACGACGTGGGCGGAACGCAGCGCGAGGCCGGCGGCGGCATCATCGAACGGCCCTACAACCATCCGTTCCTGCGCCTCACGCGCAAGCTCGAGGACGGCTGTGTCGTGACCGTCGAACCGGGGTTCTACTTCATCGACCAACTACTGGAAGCGGCCCGCGGCAAACCCCTGGGCCGCATGATCGAGTGGAATCGCGTCGCGCAGTTGAAGCCGTTCGGCGGCGTGCGCATCGAGGACGATGTCGTCGCGCGCGCGAATGGCCACGAGAACCTCACGCGCCCCGCATTCGCGTAACGATGCGCGAGGCGCGCGATCCGCGCCTCGCGCACGATGAGCCGCTATTTCTTCGCGAGCAGGTCGCGGATTTCCTCGAGCAGCACTTCCTGCCGCGCGGGCGGCGGCGGCGGCGCGGCCGGGTCCGGCGACTTGAGCTTGTTGATCGTGCGGATCAGCATGAACAGCACGAACGCGACGATGAGGAACTGGAACGCGACCTGCAGGAAGTTGCCGTACTTCCACAGCACTTCCGTCGTGCCATCCGGGCCGTAGCCCAGGCCCACGGACAGGTCGGTGAAGTTGACGCCACCGATCACCTTGCCGATCGGCGGCATGATGATGTCTTCGACCAGCGAGGTGACGATCTTGCCGAACGCGGCGCCGATGATCACACCGACGGCCATGTCGATCACGTTGCCCCTCATCGCAAATTGTTTGAATTCTGTTGCGAGACCCATGACGAACCCCTCGATTGACTGCTGAAGCCCCGCGAGATTACGCGACCGGCTCGCGCAGTGGCAAAAGCCGCCGCTCAGCCGGGCATGCGCTTCAGTCGATCGGGGCGGTGCGGCGCGCCGACAGCTCCGCCAGCGCCTGGCGCAGCTCGCGCACGCGGGGCGGTTTGCTCAGGAGGCGATCCACCTGCGGACTTTGCGCGTCGTCGTCGATGTGTTGTCCCCAGCCGGTGAGCAGGATGATGGGCGTGTCCTCCGACATCCCGCGAATGGCGGCCACGACCTGCCGGCCGTCCACGTAAGGCATGCCGAGGTCGGTGATGACGATCTCGAAGGGATCGCTGGCCGCCAGCGCCTTGCGGAACGCGTCGATGCCCGTCTGTCCGCCGCTGGCCACCGTTACCTCGTGGCCATCGACGCTCAGGATCGTGCGCAGGGAATCCAGCAGCTCCGGGTCGTCATCGATGACCAGGATCCGCAGGCTGGGCACGGCGACCGCGGGCATCGCGTACCGGCCGCTGGTCGATGCCAGGCCACTCGCGGCGAGAAAGACCATGCGGATGGTCGTACCCGCGCCCGGCCGGCTGTCGATCTCGATGCCGGCGCTGTGGCGCTTGGCCATGCCGTACACCATGGCGAGGCCCATGCCGGTCCCGCGATCGCCCTTGGTGGTGAAAAACGGCTCGAGACAGCGCTTGCGCGTGTCCTCGTCCATGCCCACGCCCGAATCGGCGACCTCGAGCACCACGTGGCGTACGTCATCGGCGTCCGTCCCCCTCGGGCGCACGACGCGCGTGCGGACCTCGATGGCGCCGCCGTCGGGCAACGCGTCGACCGCGTTGAAGATGAGATTGGTGAGCGCGTCGCGGATCTCGTTCTCGGCGCCGCGGATCAAGGGCAGATCGGGCGACAGCGCGGTGCGCAGCTCGATCATGATGCCGCGTTGCTGGGGCAGGTCGTTCCAGCGCGCGCGGGTGAGATCGATGACCTGCTGCACCAGCAGATTGAGTTCCACGTCCGCGAGCAGGTTCTGCTGTTCCCGCGGGCGATAGAACTCGCGCATCCGGCCGACCGTCTGCGCGACGTCGTCGATGGCGCGCTGGATGGTCGTGAGATAACCGCGCGCACGGTCCGTCAGTGTCTCGCTTTCCAGCAACAACTCGGAATACACCGAGATGGGCGAAATGGCGTTGTTGACGTCGTGCGCGATGCCGCTCGCCATCTGCCCCAGCGCGCGCAGCCGCTCCTGCTGGATCAACGCCTGCTGCGCCTGGCGCAGCGCATCGTTGCTGCGCTCCAGCTCGCCCGTGCGCAAGCGCACGCGGTCCTCGAGCTGGTGCGTGAGCTGCTGCAGCTCCTTGTTGGTCGCGTGCAGCGTGTCACGAGTCGAGGACAGCTCGCGATTGCGCTGGATCGCCGCTTCGTAGGTGGACAACAACAGGTTCAGGATCTGCAGGCGATCCGCGGTGATGAAATGCCGCTGGCCGCTGAAGACGATCTCGAGGCCCATGCCGGGTTGATCGACCCGGCTCATCTGGCTGTTGACCAGCACGAACTGCACGCGACGCAGCAGCACTTCCGAATCGTAGGGCTTCAGCACGAAATTGTCGGCACGGCACTCGAGGCCGCGGATGACGTCCTGCGGATCGGCGAGCGTGGTCACGAGGATCACCGGGATGTCGCCGAATTCGCGATCCTGCTTGATGCGCGAGCACAGCTCGTAACCATCCATCTCCGGCATGATCACGTCGCTGATGATCAGGTCCGGACGCCGGCGACGCACCATCTCGAGCGCCAGCCTGCCGTTGGCGGCAATATCCACTTCGAAGCCCTGCTCGCCGAGGATGTGCGCCAGCCTTTCGGCCTGCGTGGCGCTGTCCTCTGCGATGAGAACGCGCACGGGTGCTTCCGTTTTCTTGCTCATGATTCCGCTCTTCTGCTCAACGATGTCCCCTCGATTTCCTGGACCAGGAATCGCGCGATGCGATCGGCGGCCAGCACGTGGGCGGCGGCGCCGAGCGCGATCGCCTCCCCGGGCATGCCGTGCACCACCGAGCTCTCGCGATCCTGCGCGATGGTCAGCGCGCCAGCGTCGCGCATCTGCCGCAGCTCGGCGGCGCCATCCTTGCCCATGCCCGTGAGCAGCACTCCGATGGCGTTGCGGCCCAGGTGGTCCGCCAATGTTCGAAACAGGCTGGCCACCGCCGGACGCAACCCGCTCACCGGGTCCTCGCGCGTCAGCAGCATGCGGCCGCCCGCGCTCACGGTGAGATGGAAATCATCCGGCGCGATGTACGCGTGCCCGGGCTCCGGCACGGTTCCATGCGACGCGATGCGCACCTGGATGTTGGTAGTTTGATTGAGCCACTCGACCATGCCCGGCAGGAAGCCGCGCGCGATGTGCTGCACGATGACGAGCGGCGCGGCGAAGTCGCGCGGCAGGCCCGCGAGAATGGTCTGCAGCACCGGTGGCCCGCCGGTGGAGGCGCCGATGCCGATGAGCCGATGTTGTCTCGGCCGGTCGAGCGGCACGGCCGTCATGCGCGGCGCGGTGGCGGGCCGGCTCCAGCGCCTTACTACCTTGATCTCCGCCATGAGACAGATGGTCTGCTGCAGGTTGCGCGCGCTCGCCTCGTAGTCCGGGTCATCGAGGCTGGTCGGCTTCTCGACGCAGGCCACCGCGCCGGCTTCCATCGAACGGAAGGCGACGGCGAGCTCGCGCGGATCCGCCGTGGCCGTGCAGATGACGATGGGCAGCGGGCGCGTCTCCATGATGTGGCGCGTGGCTTCGAATCCGTCGAGCCGCGGCATGTGGATGTCCATGAGCACGACGTCCGGTTTCGGCTGGCCCGCCGCGAGAAAATCGATGGCGGCCTGCCCGTCGTTCACCGTGCCGATGACCTGGATGCGCGGATCGCTCTCCAGCACGTGCACCAGCATCATCCGCATGCTGGGCGAATCGTCCACCACCAGCACCAGGGTTTTTTTCATGCCAGCCGCCGCAGCGCCTCGAGCAGGTCGCTTTGATCGAGGTCGCTCTTGACCAGGTACGCGTTGGCGCCGACGTCGATGCCGCGTTCGCGGTCCTCGCGCGAAGCCAGCGCGGTCACGAGGATCACCGGCAACTCGCCGAGCGTGCGGTCGGCGCGCACCCGCGCCGTGAGATCGAAACCGTTCAGGCGCGGCATTTCCACATCCGAGACCAGGACGTTGAATTTCTCCGAGCGCAACAACGTGAGCGCCTCCATACCATCCACCGCGGTCTTCACCTCGTAGCCGGCCGATTCGAGAATACCTTTGAGCAGCATGCGTGATGTGATGGAGTCCTCCGCCACGAGCACGCGGCATGTGACCTGCGCCGCAGGGAGTGGCGCCGCCGCGCGCACGAGCGGACCCTGGCGGCGCGCGGACTCGAGCAGGTCCACGACGTTGAGGATGGGCGCGACCTCGCCGCTGCCCAGCACGGTCGCGCCCGCGAGGTTGCGCACGCGAACCAGGGGACGCCCCAGGCGTTTCACCAGGACCTCGCGCTCGTCGATGACCTCGTCGACGGCGAAGGCGATGCGTTCGGCGCCCGCGCCGACGATCAGCGCCGCCGTGGCGCGGGCTTGCGCCGGCTGCGGCACGGCGGGCAGGTCGAGGACTTCGGCCAGTCGCGTCAACGCCAGTGCGCGGCCCTCGTGAGTCAACGTCTCGCGGCCCTCGACGGTGCGCACGTCGGTGTCCCGGAAACTCGTCACGCGCTCCACGTGCGCCGTCGGCACGACGAACGTGCGGCGCGCGGCGCGCACCAGCACGCCGCGGAACGTGGCCAGCGTCAGCGGCAGCACCATGCGCAAGGTGCTGCCCGCGCCGCGCCGGCTTTCGAGCGTGACGCGGCCGCCGAGCTTCTGCGCCTTCTCGCGCACGATCGCGAGGCCCAGGCCGCGGCCCGACAATTGCGTGAGCATCGGGCTGGTAGATAGACCGGTCTCGAACACCAGTGCCTGCGCGGCCGCCTCGTCCAGCCCGGCCGCGGCCTCCGGCGAGATCAGGCCACGTTCGATGGCGCGGGCCTTCACGGCGGCGACATCGATGCCGGCGCCGTCGTCGGAGATGGAGATCTGCACCTGGTTGCCGTTGACCTGCGCGACGTCCAGCGTGATGGTCGCGCGTGGCGGCTTGCCGGCGGCGGCGCGCACGGCCGGCGGCTCGATGCCGTGATCGATGCAATTGCGCAGCAGATGGACCAGCGGGTCCTTCACTTCCTCGAGGATGCGCTTGTCGATGCACACCTCGCCGCCGCGCATCTCGAGATTGGCTTCCTTGTCGAGCTCGCGCGCCAGGTCGCGCACCACCTTCGCGAACAATCCGCTCAGCGTCGACAGCGGCAGCATGAGCAGGCGCTTGGAATTCTCCAGCAGGTCATCGACCAGCTTTTCGACTTGCAGGCGGTCCTGGCCGGCCGCGCGGCGCAAGGCCTGCACCCGGCTCTCGAGGGCGCGCATCCAGTCGTGATTCCATTCGAAGAATCCGGCGAGCTCGGCATCGGCCGCACGCAGCGCACCGGCCTGCGCCTGGGTCTGCGCACGCGACCATTTCTCGCGCCATTCCTCGAAAGAGGCCGCCAGCGTCTCCAGGTCCGCGGCGCGCTGCCGCGCGGCGATCTTCGCGGTCAGCAATTCCTCGGCGCCGAGCAGGTGTTCGTCGAGCGTGCGCACCGCCACGCGCACCGTCTCGCCGTCGCCGGCGATGTTGTCGGGGGACGGGGTCGTGGATTCGCGCGTGGCCGCAACCGCGGATGCCGGCGCCGCGCTGGCGGCCGCAGGCAACGCGAGCGCGGCCGTCATGACATCCAGCGAGCGGTGCGCGGCATCGAGCTCGGCGGCGTCGACCGCCACTTCCTGGCGTTTCCAGGCCGCGAAGCGGCTCTCCAGATCCTGGCAGGCGGTCTCGATATCCGTGAAATCCACGGCGCGCGCCGCGCCCTTGAGGCTGTGCGCCGCGCGGAACACCTGTTCGACCAGCGGCTGGCGCGCCCCCGCGTCCGCCGACTTCTCGATCGCGATGAGTCCCGTCGCGACGGTCTGCAGGTGCTCGGCCGCCTCGACGCGAAACGTCGCGCGCAGCCTGGCGAGGAATTCCAGGTCGGACTTCGACATCGTCAGACCGAGTAGCCCGCCACCAGCGTCTTGAGGCGTTGACCGAGCTCACTGAGATTGCGGGCAGCGGATTCGAGCTGGCGCGCGCTGGCGACGTTCTGCGTGCTCGCCTGCTTGATGCTCTCCATCGCCCCGGCAACCTGGTCCATGCCCACGAGCTGCTGCTGGCTCGAGGCCGCGATCTGCGTCGCGGCCTGCGCCGCCTCGGTCACGCTGCCCGCCAGCGCCTGGATGGTTTCGCCGGCGGATTCGGTCTGCCGGTTGCCGGAATCCACCGCCTTGGCGCCCTGCTCCGTGGCCATGACGGCCGCGGTCGTGGCCTTCTGGATGTCGCCGAGAATGACGCGCACGCGTTCGGTGGCCTGACGCGACTGCTCCGCCAGGCTCTTGACCTCCTGCGCCACGACGCCGAAGCCCTTGCCCTGCTCGCCGGCCTTGGCCGCCTCGATGGCCGCGTTCACGGCCAGCAAGTTCGATTGCGCGGCGAGGTCCTCGACGCTGGCGATGATCTGGCCGATGGCCTGGGTCTGCTCGGACAGCCGCATCATGCTGCTGCCGATCGCCTCCATCTGCGCACGGATGCGTCCCATGCCCGCCAGGCTTTCCTCGGTGTTCTTGCGCCCGGTGGTCGCGATCAACACGACCTTCTGCGCGTTGTCGGACACGGTGCGGGCTTTCTGCGTGGCCATCTGCGCGGTCTGGCGGACTTCCTCGACCGTGGTCGTGGTCTGGCTGACCGCGGCCGCGGATTCGCTGGCGCCGGCGGCAAGCTGCGTGGTCGACGCGACGATCTCGCTCGCGGCCGATCCGAGCACGGTGGCGCCTTCGAGCATTCCCCCGATCTGCGCCCGCAGGTTCGTGGTCATCTTCACGAAGGCGTGGCCGAGTACATCCTGCGGCGACTGGGGAGCGAGCGAGGCGCGCAGATCCCCGGAGGCGATCTGATCCGCCGCGCTCGCCATGGCGCGCAGCGAATTCGTCATGCGTCCGAACGCCTGGGCGAGCTGGCCGATTTCGTCGCGGCGCTCGCCGAGATCGATGCCGCTCCCCAGATCGCCAACGGTGATCCGATCGGCCGCGGCGGTGAGCTTGCGCAGGGGACCCGCGACATTGCGCGTGATGAGCAACCCCATGATTCCCGCGATCAGCAGCGCGAGCATGGTTCCGCCGATGACCGTGACGTTGGCGCTGCGAGTCGTCGCTGCGGCCGAAGCGGCACGCGCTTTGAGCAGTTCCTCTTCCTGGCGGTCCATCTCGTCGAGCAGCTCGCGCAGGTCCTCCATGACACTCGTGCCACGACCCAACAACACGGCCTGCTGCGCGGCCGCGAAATCCTGCCGCCGGCGGATATCCATCGTCTCCGCCATCACCGCCAGCCTTTCCTTGAGCATCGTCGAGAGTGTCTGGGCCCGTGCCGACTGCTGCGCGTTGTCGCGGACCAGCTCGATGAGCCGCAGCCGGTTGTTCTCGATGACCGACAACGCCGACTGGTAGGGCCTGCTGTAACGATCGTCGCCCGTGATGATGAAGCCACGCTGCGCGCTTTCGGCCTGCTGCGCGTTCCAGCGCAGACTGGCGATGGTCGCGATCACGTCGTGGGTGTGCGCAACCCATTTCGCATCCTCCGACTGGCTCTGCAGGGCGCGCCACGATGCGAAGCCCACCGCGATGAAGATCGCGAGCACGAGGCCGAAGCCCAGGCCCATTTTGCTACCGACGTTCCATTTCATTGCGATCTCCGCTGCTGAGGACTTCAGGAAAATTCATGGTTCACCACCAGGCGTGGATCGGCGAGCACGCGCTCGAGCTCCAGCACCACGACGCGCTCGGCGTTGACGCCCTTGACGTACTCTCGGCCGATCTTCGACAGGGTGGGCAACGTGGGGGTGAGTGAGGCCGCTTCGATCTCGCGCACGCCGACGACCACGTCGGCCAGGAGACCCAGCTCCATGCCCTCCCCACGCACGACGATGATCCGATGAAGGTCGGTGATGCCTTGTTCGGGAAGCGCGAAGAACTTCTTCAGGTCGAACACCGCGATGATGCGGCCGCGCAGGTTGACCACGCCGCGGATGAAGGCCGGCGTGCCCGGCAGCGGCGTGAGCTCGCGCAGCGGATGCACCTCGCTGACATGCCGCGATTCCACGGCGTAGCGTTCCTCGGCCAGCCGGAATTCGAGCAGCTCGAGCCCCTCTTGCGGCGCGGCACTTTCGGGAATACGCGCGAGCGCCAGGGCGCGTTCACGCAGCACGCGGGCCGATTCGTCGCCGCTCATGCGCGGCCCTCCAGCAAGGCGCTCACCATCTCGCGCAGACGGCCGACGCTCATGCCTTCGGCGCCATCGACTTCATCGGCGGCGGGACGGCTGGCCAGCAGCCGCGCCGCGCTCTCGAGATGTCTGCGCGCCTCATCGTGACGCCGTTCGGCGCGCGCAACCGTGCCGAGCGACACGTGCGCCAGCGCGAAGTCCGGCAGTAGATAGATGGCGCGCTTGAAGGAGTCGCGCGCGCGGGCGCGTTGACCCAGCTCCAGCAGCACCAGCGCGTGGAAGTAGTGAGCCGCCGCGTCGAGACGGTCGACGGCGATCCAGCGCTCGCTCACCTCGAGCGCGGCGGCACGATCACCCTGGTTGGCCAGCAACTGGGTGAGCTGGCGCAGCAGCCGCGTGTCGTGACGCAGGGCCGGCCGCTCGAGCGCCGCGCGCAGCTTTTCGATGGCCTCGGCAATGCGACCCGCCGCGATCAGCGCACGGACGTTTTCCATTTCCTCCTCCGCCGTCGATCGCGCGGGGACAGCGGCAGGCGGCGGCCGGGACGGCGCGGGTTCTGGAACGTCGATCCACTGTGCGGGGGGAGCCGGCACCGGTAGCGGCGTCGCGGTGCGATGCCGGTAGAAAATGGCGTTCGGCAGATTCACCGGCTCGAAGTCGCGGAACAGCTCCTGCGAGCACTCGCTCGGACCGACCAGCAGCCAGCCGTCCTCCACGATGCAATCACGCAGCCCGCGGACCAACCGACGCGCGTGTTCGGGCGTGAAGTAGATCAGCAGGTTGCGGCACAGGATGAGGTCCATGTCGCGCAGGCCGGAGAATGGCGAAGCGAACTCATTCGCGGCCAGGTTCAGCCCGCGGAAGGTGACCATGGAACGGATGCGGTCCATCACGCGATAGCGGTTTTCGTCTTCGGCGATGAAGTAGTTCCGGCGCAAGCCGCGCTTCGCGCCGCGAAACGACCACGATCCATAGATACCGGCCTCGGCCTTGCGCAACGCTTCGGGGTTTATGTCGGTTCCCAGGATGCTGACGCGCCAGTTCTCGATATCCGGGATCAGCTGGCTCACGAGGATGGCCAGCGAATAGGCTTCCTCGCCGGTGCTGCAGGCCGCGCTCCACAGGCGCAACGTGCGGGTGGTGGCGCGGCGCCGCTCGATGAGTCGCGGAAGCACCTCGGTGGCGAGCGCGTCGAACCCAGGGGTTTCCCGGAAAAAATAGGTTTCACCGATGGTCAGGTGCGGAATGAGCGCGCGCAGGACCGCCTCTCTCGTCGGCTCGTTCAGCAGTTCTCGCGCGATATCGGCGCCATCCCGCTGACCGCGTTCGCGCGCCGCGGCCTCCAGCGCGCGCGCCAGGTCGCGGTAACGTTCCACCGGAAAATGCAGGCCGCAGGTGTCGGCGACGATCGCGGCGAGACGTGTCCATTCGCGCGCGGGCAAGGCCTCAGGTTCCATGGCCCGCCTCCAGCGCGCGCAGCGCGACGTTCAGCGCGACCTGCTCCTCGTCCTCGAGGATCCGCTCCAGGTCCTGGATCAACACCAGGCCATCGGCGAGTGACAACACCCCGCGAATCCGCGGCACATCCGCGGGTGGCGGTTCGATGGCACGGACGTCGGATTCGTCGATGAGCCCAAGGGCCTCGTCGATCCGCAGCACCAGGCGCCGCCGGGGACTGCGAACGATGATGAATTGTTGCGAGGGATGCAGCGACTGCGGGGGCAAAGCCATCCGCTTGCGCAGATCGAAGACCGGCAGGATGTCACCGGCGATGTCGATCGCCCCGAGAACGACCGCCGGAGCCTCGGGCAGAAGCGTCACTTCGGCGGCGCGCACCACGCGCTCAACGGTCTCGAGCGGCAGCGCGAAACGCCACGAATCGAGAGCGAACTGCACCCACCGGCGCTGTCGTACGCTTCTTGCCGCCTTCATGAGCTCCCGGTCCAATGCCAGTCGGTCGGGCCAGGATGGGCTCGTGCCGTCATCAACCCTCCCGTCATATGCCGGCCACCGAGCGTCCGATTGGATTACAACGGCATTGTTAAAGCACTAGGGCGATCCCCCATATTCCGCGGCGGGGGTCCGGCGGCGACCAAACAAACAAAACGGGCGCCGTGCTTTCGCAGGGCGCCCGTCCGGGATCGACTCGAAGCGTCGAACTACTTCGACGACTTCTTTTTCTTGGCAGCGGCCTTTTTCTTCTTCGGCGCGACGGTCTTCTTCTTTTCCGCCTTCGCGGCGGCGGCCTTGGCGGTCTTCTCCGCCTTGGCGGCCTTCGCGGCCTTCTCGCGCACCTTCTTCGCTTCGGCCTTCGCCTTCTTGTCTTCCTTGCTCGCGGCCTCGGCCTTCGGCTTGCCGGCCTTCTTCGGCTTCTCGCCTTCCGGCGCGGCCTCGACGGCCACCGGCGCGGAACGCTCGACCAGCTGCATCAGCGCCATCGGGGCGTTGTCACCGGGACGCGGCTCCATGTGCAGGATGCGGGTGTAACCACCCGGACGCGCCTTGAAGCGCGGGCCGATGGTGTCGAACAGCTTGGCGACGATCTCGGAATCGCGCAGGCGCGAAAACGCGAGACGGCGGTTGGCTTCGCTGTCTTCCTTGCCGAGAGTGATCAGCGGCTCGACGACGCGGCGCAGTTCCTTGGCCTTCGGCACCGTCGTGCGGATGGTCTCGTGACGCAGCAGCGCGACCGACAGGTTGCGCAGCAGCGCGTGACGATGCGGCGCATTGCGGGAGAGCTGACGACCTGAAAGGTGATGACGCATGAAACTTCTTCCTAACTAGATTCTTAGATCATTCCACGATCGGTGTCGTGCTTGAGGCCGGCCGGCGGCCAGCCATCCAGGCGCATGCCCAGCATGAGGCCGTGGCTCTGCAGCACTTCCTTGATCTCGGTGAGCGACTTCTTGCCGAGGTTCGGCGTGCGCAGCAGCTCGACTTCCGTGCGCTGCACGAGGTCGCCGATGTAGTGGATGTTGTCGGCCTTGAGGCAGTTCGCCGAACGCACGGTGAGCTCGAGCTCGTCGACGGGCCGCAGCAGCAGCGGGTCGAACTGCATCTCGGACACCTTCGTGCTGGCCTCTTCCTCGCCCTGCAGGTCGACGAACACCGACAGCTGATCCTTGAGGATCCCGCCGGCGCGACGGATGGCTTCTTCCGCGTCGATCGTACCGTTGGTCTCGATGTCGATCACCAGCTTGTCGAGGTCGGTGCGCTGCTCGACGCGGGCGGCGTCGACCATGTAGGTCACGCGGCGCACGGGCGAGAACGACGCATCGAGCTGGAGGCGACCGATCGGGCGGCTCTGCTCCTCGAACGCGGCGCGGTTCAGCGCCGGACGGTAGCCACGGCCACGCTCGACGCGCAGCGTCATGGTCAGCTCGCCGGCCTTCGTCAGGTTCGCGAGCACCAGCTCCGGATTCACGACTTCGATGTCGTGGTCCGTGTGGATGTCACCCGCGGTGACCGGGCCCGGGCCCTTCTTCGACAGGCGCAGCTCCGCGCTGTCGCGCGTGTGCATCTTGAGCGCAACCTGCTTGAGGTTCAGCAGGATGTCGACAACGTCTTCCTGCACGCCCTCGATGGAGGTGTACTCGTGGAGCACGCCTTCGATTTCGACTTCAGTGATCGCGGCGCCCGGCATGGACGACAGCAGAACACGACGCAGCGCGTTGCCGAGCGTGTGGCCGAAACCACGTTCGAACGGCTCGATCACCACGCGCGCCTGACGCGGAGCGGTGGGCTGCACTTTCACGACTCGGGGCTTGAGGAATTCGCTCACTGAACCTTGCATTGATTTCACCTTCCGCCTTTTCGACGGTATGAAAACCCGGCCCGCCCCAAATGAAACGGACCCGAACTAATCAAAATCCCGGCCGAGAGGCCGGGCAAACAATTACTTGCTGTACAACTCGACGACGAGGTTCTCGTTGATGTCCGGCAGGATCTCGTCCCGGCCCGGCACCGACTTGAACACGCCCGAAAACTCGGTGCTGTTCACTTCCACCCACTCGGGCAGACCGACCTGCGTCGCGATCTGCATCGCGCCCTGGATGCGCAACTGCTTCTTGGCCTTCTCGCGCACGGTTATCTTGTCGCCGGCCTTCACCTGGTACGACGCGATGGTGACCACGCCGTCGTTCACGGCGATGGCCTTGTGCGCCACCAGCTGGCGCGCTTCCGAGCGCGTCGCGGCGAAGCCCATGCGGTACACGACGTTGTCGAGACGGCACTCGAGCAGCTTCAGCAGGTTTTCACCCGAGGAGCCGGTGCGGCGCGCCGCTTCGACGTAGTAGTTGGCGAACTGGCGCTCGAGCACGCCGTACATGCGGCGCAGCTTCTGCTTCTCGCGCAGCTGCAGACCGTAGTCGGACAGACGCTGCTTGCGCTCGCCCTTGATGCCGCCCGGCGGCACCTGGAACTTGCACTTGCTCTCGAGCGGCTTCACGCCGCTCTTCAGGAAAAGATCAGTGCCTTCGCGACGCGCGAGTTTGCACTTGGGACCGGTGTAACGTGCCATTTAAGAGTTTCCTGAAATTAGACGCGACGCTTCTTCGGCGGACGACAGCCGTTGTGCGGGATCGGGGTGATGTCCGAGATGCTCGTGATCTTGAGACCACAGGCGTTCAGGGCGCGGACCGCCGACTCGCGGCCAGGGCCGGGGCCGCCGACGCGCACTTCGACGTTCTTCACGCCGTGTTCCTGCGCCGCGTTGCCCGCCTTCTCAGCCGCCACCTGCGCCGCGAACGGCGTCGACTTGCGCGAACCGCGGAAGCCGCAACCACCCGAGGTCGCCCAGGAAAGCGTGTTTCCCTGGCGATCGGTGATCGTGATGATGGTGTTGTTGAAGGAAGCGTGCACGTGGGCGATTCCGTCGAGGACGTTCTTGCGCGCCTTCTTCGGTTTCTTCGCACCACCAGCGGCAGCGGCACCCGAGGTGCCCGCGGCAGCGGCTTCTGACTTCTTTTCTTCGGCCATGTGTGATTTACCTAACTAATTAAACTTTGCCCGGAGGAGCATTCAGCTTGACCGCCTGCTTGCGCGGGCCCTTGCGAGTGCGCGCGTTGGTGCGCGTACGCTGTCCACGAACCGGCAGGCCCTTGCGGTGGCGCATGCCACGGTAGGAACCCAGGTCCATGAGACGCTTGATGTTCATGGAGTTCTCGCGGCGCAGGTCGCCTTCGACCGCGGTCTTCGCGAGCACCGAACGAATCTGGTTCACCTCGGCCTCGGTGAGATCCTTCACCTTGGTCGTGGGGGCGATGCCCGTGGCGGCGCAGATGTCCTTCGCACGCGAACGACCCACGCCGAAGATGTGCGTGAGGCCGATGACAACGTGCTTGTTCATCGGAATGTTGATGCCGGCAATACGTGCCATGTTCTATTCCTACCTGTTTAGCCCTGACGCTGCTTGTGGCGCGGGTCCGAGCAGATGACGTACACGACGCCGCGACGGCGCACGACCTTGCAGTTCTTGCAGATTTTCTTAACCGAGGGACGGACTTTCATTTAATGAGCCTCAAATTACTGCGGCGCGCCCGAGCGGCCGTAACCCATGAGGTTCGCCTTCTTGAGCAAACCCGGGTAGTGATGCGACATCAGGTGGGCCTGAAGCTGCGAGAAGAAATCCATCGCGACGACCACGACGATCAGCAGTGAGGTGCCGCCGAACACGAAGGGCACACCACCACGGACCACCATGATCTCGGGCAGCACGCACACCGCGGTGATGTACAGCGCGCCCCACAGCGTGAGCCGCGTGAGCACCTTGTCGATGTATTCGCCGGTCTGCTGACCCGGGCGGATGCCGCGGATGAAGGCGCCCGACTTCTTGAGGTTGTCGGCCGTCTCGCGCGCGTTGAACACCAGCGCCGTATAGAAGAAGCAGAAGAAAATGATCAGCGTGGCGAACAGCACGATGTGCAGCGGCTCGCCGAAGCCGAGGGTCGTCGAGATCGTCTGCAGGATGCGTCCGAACGCGGTGTCCTGGTTCGTGGCCGCGAAGCCGGCCATCGTCGCCGGGAACAGCAGCAGGCTCGAGGCGAAGATCGGCGGAATCACGCCCGACATGTTGAGCTTGAACGGCAGGTGCGTGGTCTGCGCCTGCATGAGGCGCCGGCCCACCTGCTTCTTCGCGTAGTCGACCGGGATGCGTCGCTGGGCACGCTCCACGAACACGCAGAACGCGGTGACTCCGAGCACGACAACGATGAGCACGATGGCGAACAGGCCCGACATCGCACCCGAGTTGATCTGGCCGGCCGTGTCGCCGATCGCGCCCGGAATGCCGGCCACGATGCTGCCGAGGATGATCATCGAGATGCCGTTGCCCACGCCGCGCTCGGTGATCTGCTCGCCGAGCCACATGAGGAACATCGCACCCGTGGTCATCGTGACGGTCGCGACGAACAGGAACTGCCAGCCGGGCGCGGCCATGCCGGAGTTCTGCAACCCGGTGGCGGTGACGAACGACTGGAACATCGCCAGGCCCAGCGTGCCGTAACGCGTGATCTCGGTGATCTTGCGCCGTCCGGACTCGCCTTCCTTGCGATATTCCATGAGCGTCGGCACGACCATCGACATCATCTGCACGATGATCGACGCGGAGATGTACGGCATCACGCCCATCGTGAAGATGGACAGGCGCTCCATCGCGCCGCCCGACAGGGCGTTCACGATGCCGAAGATCGTCTCCTTGTTCTGGTCGAAGAACTGGGCGACGGCCCCCGGATCGATGCCCGGCACCGGGATATACGTACCGATGCGGTAGATGATCAGACCGCCGATCAGGAACATCAGGCGCTTGCGAACGTCGCCGAAACGCGCCGCGTCGCCGAGTACCGATGCCGGATTGGAAGTGCTGTCTGCCACTGTCGTTCTGCTTCCTGAACCTTACTTCTTGGGGGCCAGCTTGGCCGGCGCCGGCTTCGCAGGCAGGGCCTCGACGGAGCCGCCGGCCTTCTCGATGGCCTCGCGCGCGCCCTTGGTGGCGCCGATACCCTTGAGGGAAACCGCCTTCTTGATCTCGCCCGACAGCACGACCTTCGCGCGGTCCGCAAAAGTCGGGATGATGTTGGCCTTCTTCAAGGCGTCCAGGTCGATGACGGTGCCTTCAACCTTGGCGAGCTCGTCCAGCCGCACCTCGGGATTCTCCATCTTCGAACGGAAGCCGACCTTGGGCAGGCGGCGCTGCAGCGGCATCTGGCCGCCTTCGAAGCCGACCTTGTGGTAGCCGCCCTTGCGCGCGCGCTGACCCTTCACGCCACGGCCGCAGGTCTTGCCCTGGCCGGCGGACGCGCCGCGTCCCACGCGCAGACGGGCCTTGCGGGCGCCGTGGGCGGGTTTCATGTCGTTCAGACGCATCGTCATTGCTTACTCCTGGACCGTCAGCAGGTGCTTCGCCGCGTAGATCATTCCGCGGTTCTGCGGCGTGTCGGCGACTTCCACCGTCTGGTGACGACGGCGCAGGCCCAAGCCACGCACCGACGCCTGGATGTTCTTCAACTGACCCGCGAGGCTCTTCGCCAGCGTGATCTTGATGTTCTTGGCAGCCATTTCGTGTCCTCCTGGATTAACCCAGGATCTCCTCGACCGTTTTGCCACGCTTCGCCGCGATGTCATCGGGCGACTTGGCGTTCGCGAGCGCATTCACCGTGGCGCGCACGACGTTGATCGGGTTGCGCGAGCCGTAGCTCTTCGCGAGCACGTTGCGCACGCCGGCGCACTCGAGCACCGCGCGCATGCCGCCACCCGCGATGACGCCGGTACCGTCGGACGCCGGCTGCATGTAGACCTTGGTCGCGCCATGCGTGCCGTGCATCGCGAAGTGCAACGTGTCGTTGCGCAGCGCGACGTTCACCATGTTCTTGCGCGCCTGCGCCATGGCCTTCGAAATTGCGACCGGCACTTCACGCGCCTTGCCGAATCCTAACCCCCCGCGGCCGGCTCCGTCGCCGACGACGGTCAGCGCGGTGAAGCCGAACTGGCGGCCACCCTTGACCACCTTGGCGGTGCGGTTGACGGCAACCAGTTTCTCCAGGAACTCGTCCTGCGCCTGGTTCTTCATGTCGGGTCGTGCCATTAGTTAGTCCTCAGAATTCCAGGCCGGCTTCACGCGCGGCATCGGCCAGCGCCTTGACGCGGCCGTGATACATGAAACCGGCGCGATCGAACGCGACCTTGGTGACGCCGGCGGCCTTGGCGGCCTCGGCAATCGCGGTCCCGACGGCCTTGGCCGCTTCGACGTTGCCCGTGCCCTTCAGGCCCTTGGCGACCTTCTCCTGCACCGTGGACGCCGAGGCGAGAACCTTCGCACCCGAGGAATCGAACACCTGCGCATAGATGTGCTGCGGCGTGCGATGGATCGTGAGACGGGCCACGCCCAGCTCGCGGATCTTGATCCGGGTCTTTGCTGCGCGGCGCATGCGCCGCTCTTTCTTGGTGATCTGCATATGAGTGCCGAAGAATTACTTCTTCTTGCCCTCCTTGAGGGTGATCTGCTCACCGGAGAAACGAACGCCCTTGCCCTTGTACGGTTCCGGCGGACGGATGGCGCGGATCTTCGCGCACACCTGGCCGAGCTTCTGGCGGTCGATGCCCTTGATGATGATTTCGGTCTGGCTGGGCGTCTCCATCGAGATGCCTTCCGGGATCGGGAAGTTCACCGCGTGCGAGAAGCCGAGCGTGAGGTTCAGCGTCTTTCCCTGCACCGCGGCGCGGTAACCGACGCCGACGAGCTCGAGCTTCTTCTCGTAGCCCTTGGACACGCCCGTCACCATGTTGGCCAGGTGCGCGCGCGTCGCACCCGCGGACACGCGGGCGCCGGCATTGGCGAATTTCACCTGCAGCTTCTTGTCCTGCTGCTCGATGGTCACACCGTCGGCCACGGCGAGCGACAGCTCACCCTTGGCGCCCTTGACCTTGATCATGTTCGCGGCCATCGAGGTGGTGACGCCCTGCGGCAGATCGACCGGTCGCTTTGCTACTCGGCTCATAGTTCTGTTCCTGGTTAGGCCACGATGCAGAGCACTTCGCCGCCCTGCCCGATGGCCCGCGCCTGTTTGTCCGTCATCACACCCTTCGGCGTGCTGACGATCGCGGTTCCGAGACCGCCCTGGATCTTCGGCAGCTCGGTCTTGCCGCGGTAGATACGCAGGCCGGGACGCGAGACACGCTCGAGGCGGTCGATCACGGGGCGGCCTTCGTAGTACTTCAGCTCGATGTTGAGCGTCTCTTTGGCTCCGTCCTTCACCAGGTTGAACCCGGCGACGTAGCCTTCGTCCTTCAGGACCTTGACCAGCGCCGTCTTCAGCTTCGAGGACGACACGGACACTTCCGTCTTGCGCGCGAGCTGCGCGTTGCGGATGCGGGTCAGGAGGTCGGCAATGGGATCAGTCATGCTCATGCCATGCGCTCCTTACCAGCTCGCCTTGGAAACGCCCGGCAACTCGCCGCGCGCAACCGCTTCACGGATCTTCACGCGTGCCAGGCCGACGCGGCGATACACGCCGCGTGAGCGGCCGGTGATCGCGCAACGGTTGCGACCGCGGCTCGGGCTCGCGTCGCGCGGCAGCTTCTGCAGCTTCGCCTGCGCGTCGGCACGAACCTCCGGAGAGGTCTTGGGGCTGCGAATGAGCTCCTTGAGAGCTGCGCGCTTCGCCGCGTACTTCTTCACGATCTTGGCGCGACGCTTCTCGCGCTCGACCATGTTTGTCTTGGCCATACCCTGTGGTTCCTTACTTGCGGAACGGGAAATTGAAGGCGTCGAGCAGGGCCTTTCCCTGCTTGTTGTCCTTCGCCGTCGTGGTGATCGTGATGTCCATTCCCCGGAGCTGATCGATCTGGTCGTACTGGATTTCCGGGAAAATGATCTGTTCCTTGATGCCGAGGCTGAAGTTGCCGCGGCCATCGAACGAACGCGGGTTGATGCCGCGGAAGTCACGGATGCGGGGAATCGCGATCGTGACGAGACGATCGAAGAACTCCCACATGCGTTCGCCGCGCAACGTCACCATCGTGCCGATCGCCAGGTTCTCGCGAACCTTGAACGATGCGATCGACTTCTTGGACATGCACAGTTTGGGCTTCTGGCCCGTGATCTTGGTGAGGTCGGCAACCGCCGCGTCCATCACCTTGCGGTCCGCCACGGCTTCGCCCACGCCCATGTTCACCGTGATCTTGGTGATGCGCGGGATCTCCATGGCGTTCTTCAGACCCAAGTCCTGCTTGAGCTTCGGAACGACCGTCTTCTGGTAGAACTCTCTTAACCTGGCCATTGCTGCCTATTCCTTACGATGATATCGACGCTCAGGCGTCGATCACTTCGCCGCTGGATTTGAAGAAGCGCACGCGCTTGCCATCCTTGAGCTGCTTGATCCCGACTCGGTCCGCCTTCTTGGCGCCCGCGTTCCAGATCGCAACCTTCGAGATGTGCAGCGGCATCGCCTTGTCGACGATTCCGCCCGGAAGCGGACCCGCCTGGCTCTGCCGCGGCTTCTGATGCTTCTTCGCCTTGTTGATGTTCTCGACGGTGATCTTCTCTCCGTCGATGGCAAGCACAGTGCCCTGGCGGCCCTTGTCCTTGCCCGACAACACGACGACCGTGTCGCCCTTGCGAATCTTGTTCATGTCACAGCACCTCGGGAGCGAGCGACACGATCTTCATGAACTGTTCCGTACGCAGTTCGCGCGTAACGGGTCCGAAGATACGAGTGCCAACCGGCTCGAGCTTGTTCGTCAGGAGCACCGCCGCGTTCGTATCGAAACGCAGCAGCGAACCGTCGGCGCGACGCACGCCACGCTTGGTGCGCACCACCACCGCGTCGTACACCTCGCCCTTCTTGACCTTGCCGCGCGGGATCGCGTCCTTGATCGAAACCTTGATCACGTCGCCGACCTGCGCATAGCGACGGCGCGTGCCGCCGAGCACCTTGATGCACATCAGCGTGCGGGCGCCGCTGTTGTCGGCGGCGTTGAGAATGGTCTGGAGCTGAATCATTGCGCGCCAGCCTTCTCCAGCACGGAGACGAGCTTGTAGGACTTGCGGCGCGACAGCGGACGGCAGGGCGCGATCGAGACGGTGTCACCCTCGCGGGCTTCCTTGTTCTCGTCGTGCGCCAGCAGCTTGGTCGTGCGGCGGATGTACTTGCCGTAGCGCGGATGCTTGATCAGGCGCTCGATCTCGACGGCGATCGTCTTCTCCATCTTGTTGGAGACGACCTTGCCCGTCAGGGCGCGCGCCGGCTTTTTCTGTTCTGCTTCACTCATTTCTTGGCTCCTGCGCGGCGCTGCTCGGACATCACCGTCTTCACGCGCGCAATGCTCTTCTTGACCTTGCCGAAGTCCGAGGACTTCACGCCCTGGCCGCTCGCGGCCTGCATGCGCAGGCTGAACTGCTCACGGCGCAGCTTGATCAGCTCGCTCTGCAACGCTGCGGCGTCTTTGCCGCGCAAATCTTTGGCGCTCATCAACGCACCTGCCGTTTCACGAACATGGTGGACACCGAGAGCTTGGCGCTGGCCAGGCGGAACGCTTCGCGCGCCGTGGCTTCATCGACACCTTCGATCTCGAACAGAACCTTGCCGGGCAGGATCTTCGCGACCCAGTACTCGACGTTGCCCTTGCCCGCACCCATGCGGACTTCGAGGGGCTTCTTGGACACCGGCACGTCCGGGAACACGCGGTTCCACACCTGGCCGCCACGCTTGACGTGACGGGTCATGGCGCGGCGCGCCGCTTCGATCTCGCGCGCGGTCATGCGCGCGCGGCTCGTGGCCTTCAGGCCGTATTCGCCGAAAGAAACCGAGCTGCCGCGATGGGCGAGACCCGCGTTCCTTCCCTTGAACTGCTTGCGATATTTGGTGCGCTTGGGCTGTTGCATGGTCTATCTACCTTAGGCCGGCGTGTTGCCCGCGGCGGCGGCGGCGGCGGCGGCGGCGTTAGCGGCGGCGCCTTGCGCTGCCTGCGCGGCTTCCTGCTCGGCGGACAGTTCGGCGATTTCGGTCTTGTCGAACACTTCGCCCTTGAAGATCCACACCTTGACGCCGATCACGCCGTAGGTGGTCTTGGCTTCACCCAGGCCGTAGTCGATGTCGGCGCGGAACGTGTGCAGCGGCACGCGTCCTTCACGGGCCCATTCCGTACGCGCGATTTCCGAGCCGTTCAGGCGGCCCGACAGGCGCACCTTCACGCCCAGGGCGCCCGAGCGCATGGTGCTCATCACGGCGCGCTTCATGGCGCGGCGGAACATCACGCGCTTCTCGATCTGCTGCGCGATGCCGTCGGCGACGAGCTGCGCATCGAGCTCCGGCTTGCGGATCTCGGCGATGTTGAGGCGCACGTCCTGCGGCGGGAGCTTCAGCATCTTCGCCGTCTCGGCGCGCAGCTTCTCGATGTCCTCACCCTTCTTGCCGATCACGATGCCCGGACGCGCGGTCTGGATCGTGATGTTGACGCGCTTGGCGGCGCGCTCGATCTGCACACGGCTGACCGAGGCGTCGGAGAGCTTCGCCTTCAGGAACTCGCGCACGCGGAAATCGGTGTGCACGTGGGCCGGGAACTGCTTCTTGCCGGCATACCACTTGGACACCCAGTCGCGGGTAATGCCAAGGCGAATGGCAAATGGATTGACCTTTTGACCCATGACTTACTCGTCCTTCTTGCCGTCGCCAACGACGACAGTGATGTGACTGTTGCGCTTCACGATGCGCGTGCCGCGGCCCTTGGCCTTCGACCCGAAGCGCTTAAGGACCGGCGCGGCGTCGACCATGATGCTCGTGACCTTGAGCTCGTCCACGTCCGCACCCTGGTTGTTCTGCGCATTCTCGACGGCCGACCAGAGCACCGTGTGCACGAGGTCGGCGCCCTTCTTGGGCATGAACTTGAGCGTGTTGAGCGCCTTCGAGACCGGCGCGCCGCGCACGGTGTCGACGACGAGCCGGCACTTCTGCGGCGAGATGCGCGCGTAGCGCAGTACTGCACGTGATTCCATGATCAGGCCGCCTCCACCTTCTTGTCGCCCGAGTGCGCCTTGAACGTGCGCGTCGGCGAGAATTCACCCAGCTTGTGACCCACCATGTTTTCAGTGATGAGCACCGGGATGTGCTGCTTGCCGTTGTGAACGGCGATCGTCAGGCCAACCATGTCGGGAATGACCATCGAGCGGCGCGACCAGGTCTTGATCGGCTTGCGATCGCTCTTGGCGGCGGCCGTCTCCACCTTCTTCAGAAGGTGCAGATCGACGAACGGACCTTTTTTCAGTGAACGCGGCATGACGGGTCCTTATTAACGAATTCGGTTCTGGCGGCGCTGCACGATCATGTTGGTCGTGCGCTTGTTGCGGCGGGTCTTGAGGCCCTTCGCGTTCTGGCCCCACGGGGAGACCGGATGCGGATTGCCCTGGCCGGACTTGCCTTCACCACCACCGTGCGGGTGATCGACCGGGTTCATGGCCTGGCCGCGAACCGTCGGGCGGATGCCGAGCCAGCGCTTCGCGCCGGCCTTGCCGTACACGCGCAGGTTGTGCTCGTCGTTCGACACTTCGCCGATCGTGGCGCGGCAGTCGACGTGCACCTTGCGGCTCTCGCCCGACTTCAGGCGCAGCAGCGCGTAGATGCCTTCGCGCGCGGTGAACGAGACGGAGCTGCCGGCGCTGCGCGCCATCTGGCCGCCCTTGCCGGGCTTGAGCTCCACGTTGTGCACGATCGAGCCGACCGGGATGTGGCGCAGCTGCATGGCATTGCCGGACTTGATCGGCGAATCGGCGCCCGAGCGCACTTCGTCACCGGCCTTCATGCCCTTGGTGGCGAGGATGTAACGGCGCTCGCCATCGGCGTACTTGATCAGCGCGATGTGGCTGGTGCGGTTCGGATCGTGCTCGATGCGCTCGACCTCACCCTTGATGCCGTCCTTGTCGCGACGGAAGTCGATGATGCGGTACTTCTGCTTCGCCCCGGCGCCCTGGTGGCGCGTGGTGATGCG
Organism: Pseudomonadota bacterium; assembly: GCA_023457495.1. Taxonomy (GTDB): domain Bacteria; phylum Pseudomonadota; class Gammaproteobacteria; order Steroidobacterales; family Steroidobacteraceae; genus CADEED01. The sequence goes on along the minus strand of JAEWLQ010000107.1, from coordinate 4,372 downwards.
GCCGACGTTGTTGCGGCCCGAATGCTTCTTCTGCTTCTCGGTCAGCGGCTCGTGCGGGCCGCCCTTCCACAGGTGCGACTTGTCGAGCTTGACGCGGAAGCGCGTGCCCGGCGAAGTCGGTTTCATCTTGATGACTGGCATGTCTAGCTACCTTAGGCCTTGATCTTGGCTTCGTAGTCGATCGTCTGGCCCGGGGCGAGACGAACGTAGGCTTTCTTGATGTCCTGGGTGCGACCCTGCATGCGGCCGAAGCGGCGCGTCTTGCCGGTCTCGTTCACCACGTTCACTTTCGCGACCTTCACGCCGAACATGAGCTCGACCGCGGCCTTGATCTCGGGCTTGGTCGAAGTGCGCAGCACGCGGAACGAATACGTGTTCGTGTCCTGCATCGCCAGAGAGGTCTTCTCGGTGATGTGCGGCGCGGTCAGCAGGTTGATCAGCTTTTCCTGGCTCGCAACCTTCTTCGGCGCGTCCTTGATGTCGACGACCTTCGCCTTGGCGGCCTTCGGAGCCTTGGGGGCCTTCGGGGTCTTAGCGGCCTTCACTGCCTTCTCAGCACTCATTGCAGGCGCTCCTCGATGAGTTTCACGGCCGCGGACGTCACGAGCACCTTGTCGTAGCTCGCGAGCGAGAGCGGGTTCAGCGCCGACACCGGCAGCACTTCGACGTGCGCGATGTTGCGCGCGGCGAGGAACAGCTTCTCGTCGATCGCTTCGACGATGATCAGTACGTGGTCGAGCTCGAGCTTCTTGAGCTTCTCGGCCACCTGCTTGGTCTTCGGCGCATCGACCGTGAAGTCCTGCGTGACGATCAGGCGATCCTGGCGCACGAGCTCGGAGAGCATCGACTGCAGTGCGCCGCGGTACATCTTCTTGTTCACTTTCTGCGCGAAATCGCGCGGCTTCGCGGCGAACGCACGGCCACCGCCGACCCAGATGGGCGAACGGATCGAGCCGGCGCGCGACGTGCCGCCGCCTTTCTGCGGACGCGGCTTGCGACCACCGCCGCGCACTTCCGCCTTGGTCAGCTGGGCCTTCGTGCCCGAGCGGCCGGCGTTGCGATAGGCCGTGATGACCTGATGCACGAGCGCTTCGTTGAATTCCTTGCCGAAGATCGCCTCGGAAACGGCGAGCTCAGCTCCATTGGCAACTTTGAGTTTCATGTGTGCCGCCAATTACTTCTTGTTGGACGTGCCGGTGTTGATCTTGCTCGGCGCGACCTTCTTGCGGCGCTTCTGCGCCTCGGCCTTCGTCGAGGGACGCACGATGACCTGGCCGCCTTCGGCGCCCGGGACCGCGCCGCGGATCAGCAGCAGGTTACGTTCGACGTCGATCTCGACGACCTTGAGGTTCTCGGTCGTGCGGCGCTGAACGCCCATGTGGCCGGACATGCGCTTGCCCTGGAACACGCGGCCCGGCGTCTGGCGCTGGCCGATCGAGCCCGGGGTTCTGTGCGAAACGGACACACCGTGCGTCGCATGGTGACCGCCGAAGTTGTGGCGCTTCATCGTGCCCGCGAAGCCCTTGCCGATCGTGGTCCCCGTGACATCGACAATAGCGCCGACTTCGAACAGGCCCGCCTTGAGCTCGGCGCCAACCGCGAGATCCGCGCCTTCCTTTTCGTTCAGGCGGAATTCGACGAGTGCCTTGCCGGGCTCGACGTTCGCCTTCGCGAAGTGACCCGCGGCCGCCTTCGAAAGAAGCTGCGGACGCTTCTTGCCGAAAGACACCTGAATGGCGCGGTAGCCGTCTTTGTCGACGGACTTCACTTGCGTGATGCGGTTCGGCAGCACTTCGATGACGGTTACCGGAACCGTCTCGCCCGCATCCGTGAAGATGCGAGTCATGCCGGCCTTGCGGCCGATAAGAGCAACGCTCATGACTTTCCTCTCGTTCTTCGCGCACGTTTTCGTGCGCTAAACGCGCACAACTACAATTGGCGTGCGCGGGTAGCTAGTCGCTCGAGGAAGAACACGAGAGTGCGCGGCCATCCGCGAATGCGGGGCCGCGAAGCTCGAGTGGTCTTGGGTTAATAGAGCCCCGAAAGACTCTCCCAACCTCGCCCGATTTCGCTGGAAATCAATCGCTTGGGTACTGTGCGCAGGCACGGGACCCCGGCGAAAGGGCGCGCAGTATAGGCAGCGCCCCTTTCTGCCGCAAGCCCGGGTGATGCGCCGGGAATGGCGTCATGGCCAGCGCCTTGATACTTATGGACTTTATGTCATCTGCCCGGCCCTGCCCGAATGCCTCATTTAAAGAGGACGCCAGGTCAGGCAGCCTGCGTGGGCGGGGAACCCGAGGCATTGGTCGTGCCGCCCATGAAACCATCGCAGCCCTTCGTCATGCTGTTGCTGCTCCTTTTGGGCACGCACGCGGCTGCGGATAAGGCAAACCCCGAGTCGCAGGCCGACGATGCCGCCCGGTTCGGCGAGCTGGACCACGCCTATTCCGCCTCCCTGTCGGCCGATGGCAAGCGCCTGGCGTACGTGAGCCCGGAGGAGGACGGCGGCAGCCTGGTCGTCGTTCTGGACCTCGAGACCGGTGTCGCGCGGCATTCGGCGCGTACCGATGGAAAGCCGATGAACATGGTCGGCTGCGAATGGTCGGGCGCCGACCGGCTGGTGTGCTCGCTGTATGGAGTGCAGCGCGTGGACACCGTGTTGCTGCCCAAGACCCGCACCATCGCGATGGACTCGGACGGCAAGAACCAGCTCTCGCTCGGCGAGAAGGACACGATGAAGCAGCTCGGCCGGCGCCAGTACGACGGTGAAATCGTCGACTGGTTGAACGGCGTGGATGGCGAGGTGCTGATGGAGCGCACCTATGTGCCGGAGAAGAGCGTCGGGCGGCTCATGGCGCGGTTCCAGGAAGGCCTCGGCGTGGATCGCATCGACACACGCACGGGCAAGATCACTCCGGTCGAGCGTCCCGGCCGCGAGGTGGCCGGGTACATGTCGGATGGCCGCGGCAACATCCGGATCATGACCACCGCGTCGATCGCCGAATCCGGCTACCTGCGCGGCGTCGACACCCACTATTACCGCATGCAGGGCGACCGCACCTGGCGAAAGCTGGGCACATACACCGCGGATCGCAGCGACGGCGGCCGCGGTTCGGGCATCGTGCCGGTGGGCGTCGATGCCGACACGAATTCGGTCTACGTGCTGCAGCCGCTCGATGGCCGCAACGCGTTGTATCGCATCGCGCTCGACGGTTCGCTGCGCAGCGAGCTGGTGTTCTCCTCGCCGGAAGTGGACGTGGAGAATGTAGTTAGAGTGGGCCGTACCGGGCGGGTCATCGGCGCGAGCTACGTCACCGAGCGCCGGCAGGTGAAGTTTTTCGATCCCGAATACGAAGCCATCCACGCGGCCGTGCGGCGCGCACTGCCTGACCTGCCGCTCATAGACTTTGTGAGCGCGAGCGCGGATGAGCAGGTGGTCGTAGTGCGCGCCGCCAGCGATATCGATCCGGGTCAGTGGTACGTCTTCGACCGCAACCGCAAGGCGCTCGAGGAGTTCACCGCCTCACGCCCGGCGCTCAAGGGCAAGCGGCTGTCACCGGTCGAGGCGATCACCTTTCCGGCGGCCGACGGAATCGAGATCCCCGGCTACCTCACCCTGCCGCCGGGCGTCTCCGAGGCGAAGAACCTGCCCGCGATCGTCATGCCGCACGGCGGGCCGGAGTCGCGCTACGAATGGGGCTTCGACTGGATCGCGCAGTTCTTCGCGCAGCGCGGGTTCGTGGTGCTGCAGCCTAACTTCCGGGGCTCCGCCGGATACGGCGACGACTGGTTTCTGAACAATGGTTTCCAGAGCTGGAAGGTTTCGGTCGGGGACGTTTGCGACGGCGCGCGCTGGCTCATCGCCCAGGGCATGGCCGATCCCGGCAAGCTCGCGATTTTCGGCTGGTCGTATGGCGGCTATGCCGCGCTGCAGGCCAACGTGCTCGACGCGAACCTCTTCAAGGCGGTGATCGCGGTCGCGCCGGTGACCGATCTGCGCCTGTACAAGAACCAGTCCGCGATCCACGCGAACTCGTTCCTGGTGGCGGACATGATCGGCAAGGGACCGCATCTCGAGGAAGGCTCGCCCGCCCAGCGCGCGAAGTCATTCAAGGCGCCGGTGCTGATGTTCCACGGCACCAGCGATTTCAACGTCGAGATCGACCAGTCGCGCCGGATGTACAAGGAGCTGCGCCGCGCCCGGATCCCGAGCGAGCTCGTCGTCTACCCCGACCTGCGCCACGACCTCCTCGACGGCACCGCCCGCGCCGACATGCTCCGCAAGTCCGAAGCCTTCCTCCGCACCCACCTCGACATGTAGGTTGGTTGGTGGGGGGGGGGGGGGGTGAGAGGGGTGGGGGGGGGGGGTCGG
>JAEWLQ010000106.1 GCA_023457495.1 Pseudomonadota bacterium | reverse complement strand
GAGCTCACGCGTGACGGCATCGACCGCGAGCGGCTCGCGTATTGCCGCGAACTCGGCGCCGCTTCGGGCCTGCCGCTGGTCGCGGCCGGTGACGTACACATGCACGTGCGCGAGCGGCGCCGCCTGCAGGATGCGCTGACCGCGGTCCGCCACGGCGTCACGCTCGCGGAGGCGGGTGGGCGGCTGCATCCGAATGGCGAGCGCCACCTGCGCGAGCGCGCGCGGCTCGCCAGGCTCTATCCACCGGAGCTGCTGGCCGAAACGGTACGGATCGCCGGGCTCGCGAATTTCTCGCTCGACGAGTTGCGTTACGAATACCCGCGCGAGCTCGTGCCCGAAGGCGAAACGCCCGCCTCGCACCTGCGCAAGCTCACCCAGGCCGGCGCCCGCAAGCGCTGGCCGGGCGGCATTCCCGACAACATGCAGGCCAAGATCGATTACGAGCTCGCGCTCATCGGCGACCTGCGCTACGAATCCTATTTCCTCACGGTACACGACATCGTGAACGAGGCGCGGCGGCTCAACATCCTCTGCCAGGGGCGCGGTTCGGCGGCCAACTCCGTGGTGTGTTATTCGCTCGGCGTCACGGAAGTCGACCCGTCGCGCGGCGAACTGCTCATGGAGCGTTTCATCTCGCGCGAGCGCAACGAGCCGCCCGACATCGACATCGATTTCGAGCACGAGCGGCGCGAGGAGGTCATTCAATACGTCTATCGAAAATACGGCCGCGACCGCACCGCGCTCACGGCCACCGTCATCTGCTACCGCCCGCGCAGCGCGTTGCGCGACATGGCCAAGGCGATCGGACTCGATGCGGTGCAGGCCGAGCGTCTCTCGGGCGTGATGCAATGGTGGGACAACTCGGTCGATGCCGACCGCGTGCGCGAGGCGGGCTTCGAGCCCGACAACCCCCGGATCCAACTACTGCTCGATCTCGCAGGACAACTGCTCGGATTCCCGCGGCATCTGTCCCAGCACGTGGGTGGCTTCGTGATCTCGCAGGGTCTGCTGGAGGAACTCGTCCCCATCGAGAACGCCGCCATGGAGGACCGCACGGTCATCGAATGGGACAAGGACGACCTGGACGACCTGGGCCTGCTCAAGGTGGACGTGCTGGGGCTCGGCATGCTCTCGGCGCTGCGCCGCGCCTTCGCGCTGGTGAGCGATTTTCGTCGCAAACCTTTCACGCTCGCCGACGTGCCCAAGGAAGACGCGCGGGTTTACGAGATGATCTCGCGCGCCGACACCATCGGCGTGTTCCAGGTCGAATCGCGCGCGCAGATGTCGATGCTGCCGCGCCTGCAACCCCGCGAGTTCTACGACCTCGTCATCGAGGTGGCGATCGTGCGGCCGGGCCCGATCCAGGGCGGCATGGTGCATCCCTATCTACGCCGGCGGCAGGGCCTCGATCCGGTCACCTATCCGAGCGAGGCGGTGAAGGGTGTGTTGTCGCGCACGCTTGGCGTGCCGATCTTCCAGGAACAGGTGATGCAGCTCGCCATCGTCGCGGCCGGGTTCACGCCGGGCGAGGCCGACCAGCTCCGCCGCAGCATGGCCGCGTGGAAACGCCGCGGCGGACTCGGACACTTCGAACGCCGTCTCATCGAAGGCATGCGCGAGCGCGGCTACGGCGAGGAGTTCGCGCGCTCGATCTTCAGCCAGATCCAGGGCTTCGGCGAATACGGTTTCCCGGAATCACACGCCGCGAGTTTCGCGCTGCTGGTGTACAGCTCCGCGTGGCTGAAATGTTACGAGCCCGCGGCGTTCACCTGCGCGCTCATCAACAGCCAGCCCATGGGGTTCTACGCGCCGGCGCAGCTGGTGCGCGACGCGCGCGCCCATGACGTGGAAGTGCGTTCCATCTGTGTCTGCGGCAGTGATTGGGATTGCACGCTCGAAAGGCGCGCCGACGACGAGCCGGCATTACGTCTCGGCCTGCGCATGGTGAAGGGTCTGGGCGAGGAGGCGGCCCAGCGCATCATGACGGCGCGCGCGCAAGGTTCGTTCGCGAGCGTGCAGGACCTCACGTTGCGCGCCCAGCTCACGCGCCGCGAACTCGAATCGCTCGCCGACGCGGGCGCGCTGCGTGCGCTCTCCGGTAACCGGCATCTGACGTTCTGGCAGGTGGCGGGCAGCGAACAGGAACTGCCGCTCGCGCCCGTTCCGCACGCCCCCGAGGCCACGCCGCTGCTCGCGCCTCCGACCGAGGGACAGAACATCGCGGCGGACTATCGCTCCCAGGGACTCACCCTCGGCCGCCATCCCCTCGCGCTGCTGCGCGAGCAACTGGACGAGTCGAGCATCGTCACGTCACGGTCGCTGGAGGAATTGCCGAATGGACGCACGGTGCGGGTCGCCGGCATCGTGACGGCGCGCCAGCGTCCGCAGAGCGCCGACGGCGTCATGTTCATCACGCTCGAGGATGAGACCGGCTACGTGAACCTGATCGTCTGGGAACGCGTCTGGTCAGCCGCGCGCCGCACCGCGAACGGCTCGCGGCTGCTCGAGGTGCACGGCAAACTGCAGAAGGAGGCGGGGATCACGCACGTGGTCGCGCGCAAGCTGGTGGATAGGACGTCCCTGCTCGGGAATCTCGTGACCCACTCCCGGGACTTCCGTTGATCACTCACGGACGTCGTCGCTTCGACGGCGTGCACCTAACTTCGCATTCTGCGCACCGCGGTCGAGTCGTCATCGATGTCGTAATCATCGAAGTCGCTCGTGAGCTCCGCGGTGTGCTTTTCTTCGACGCGCCGCTCGAGCCTGCGCCAGGCGGGATCGCCCAATTTCTGGCCACGCTTCTTCGCGGCGTCGAGATCCTTGGCGAGGCGATCGAAATCGACCTCGCTCGTTGCCTCGAACGCGGTCTCTTCTTCGTCTTCGTCGAATTCTTCCGACTCGGGCTTCTCGTTCATCGTAGTAAACGCAGGCCTCAGATGGCCGCGTTATAAAACGAGCGCAGTCGTCATGCAATGGGGCTTATCGACGAATTGTCAGCGGATCAGATTGTTCATCTCGAATATCGGCATCAGCATTGCAAAAACGATGCCCATGACGAAGAGGCCCATCACAACTATGAGAAGAGGTCCGAGCAGTCCGACCAACGCACCCATCATCGAATCGAGTTCGCGCTCCTGGTTGGTCGCCGCGCGTTCGAGCATCGCATCCAGCTCGCCGCTCGATTCGCCCGAGGAGATGAGATGCACCGTCATGGGCGGGAACAACTTGCTCGAGGCCAGCGAACGGCCGATGGGCGCGCCTTCACGCACGCGGGCCGCCGCGGCGGCGACCGCGTCGCGCATGGGTAGATTGGTCACGACCTCGCCCGCGATGCGCATGGCCTCTAGCACCGGGACGGCGCTGGCGGTCAGGATGCTGAAGGTGCGCGTGAATCGCGCGGTGTTGAACCCGCGTACCAGGCGACCAGCCAGCGGCAACCGCAGCAGGAAACGATGGAAGCGCCGGCGGTTGTCCGGATTCTTCAGCCAGTAGATGAATCCTACGATGGCCAGCAGGATGGCGATGGCAAGATAAACCCCCCAGTTGCGCAGGAACTCGCTGACGGTGATCAGCACCTGGGTGGCGAAGGGCAGGTTGCCCTTGCTCGACTCGAAGACCTCGATGACCTTCGGGACGACGTACACCATCATGCCGGTGACGATGCCCAGGCAGATGATCGACAGCACGATGGGGTAGAGCATCGCGCCCAGGACTTTCTGGCGCGTCACTTCTCGATTCTCGGTGTAGTCCGCCAGGCGCTCGAGCACCCCGTCGAGCCGGCCCGAGCTCTCGCCGGCCGAGACGGTGGAGCGATAGATCTCCGGAAAAACTTTCGGGAATTCCCCGAGACCATCGGCGAGCGTGTGGCCTTCCATCACCTTCGCGCGCACGCCGAGCATGATGCTCTGCACGCGCGGCTTCTCGGATTGCTGCGACACCGCGAGCAGCGCCTCCTCGAGTGGCAGTCCCGCCTTCACGAGGGTCGCGAGCTGGCGCGTCAGCAGGGACAGGTCGGACGCGGAGACGCCGCGGCGCAGCGAAAACGAACGCTGGCGTTTCGCCTCACCGTGTTTGACCTCGGCGACCGTGACCGGCAGCAGCTGGCGCTCGCGCAGGATCTGCCGGACGTGTTTGATGGTGTCGCCTTCGACGACTCCATTCTGCTCGCGGCCGGCGCTGTCGAGCGCGGTGTATTCGAAGGCACCCATGTGAAGGAGGCGTCAATCCTCGCGCGTGACGCGGAGCACTTCTTCGATCGTGGTCTCGCCGCGCAGGACCTTGTCCAGGCCGTCGTCGCGGATCGAGGGGGTCAGGGTGCGGGCGTAGCGCTCGAGCTCGTGCTCGGCCGCGCCGTCATGGATCATCGTGCGCATCTGGTCGTCGACGATCACGAGCTCGTAGATGCCGGTGCGTCCGCGGAAGCCGGCCGGACCGTCGTGGGGACGATACAGCGTCGGGGACGGATCCTCGGGCTTGAGGCCCAGCAGCCGGCGCTCGTATTCGCCGGCCTTGAACGGCTGCTTGGTATCGGGATTGAGCGTGCGCACCAGGCGCTGCGCGATCACGCCGATCAGCGAGGAGGAGAGCAGGAACGGCTCGATGCCCATGTCGCGCAGTCGCGTGACGGCGCCGACGGCCGTGTTCGTGTGCAAGGTGGAGAGCACGAGGTGGCCGGTGAGCGAGGCCTGCACCGCGATCTGCGCGGTTTCGAGGTCGCGGATTTCGCCGACCATCACCACGTCCGGATCCTGGCGCAGGATGGCGCGCAGGCCGCGGGCGAAGGTCATCTCGACCTTGGTGTTGACCTGTGTCTGGCCGATGCCGTCGATGTAGTACTCGATCGGGTCCTCGACCGTCATGATGTTCTGCGTGTTGTCGTTCAGGTGCTCGAGGCCGGCGTACAGCGTCGTCGTCTTGCCCGAGCCCGTGGGACCCGTCACCAGAATGATGCCGTGCGGCTTCTTGAACAGGTCGCCGATCTGCTGCTCGGTCTGCGGATCCATGCCGAGCGCCGAGAGCTCCAGGCGGCCGGCCTGCTTGTCGAGGATACGCAGCACCACGCGTTCGCCATGGCCCGACGGAATGGTCGAGACGCGCACGTCGACCGAACGCCCGGCGATCTTGAGGCTGATGCGGCCGTCCTGCGGTAGTCGCTTCTCGGCGATGTCGAGCTTCGACATGACCTTGATGCGCGAAACCACCAGTGGCGCGACCGCGCGCTTGCTCTGCAGGACTTCGCGCAGCACACCGTCCACGCGGAAACGGATCACCAGCCGGTTCTCGAACGGCTCGACGTGGATGTCCGAGGCGTTTTCCTTGACGGCCTGCGTCAGCACCGCGTTGATCAGTCGGATTATCGGCGCGTCGTCCTCGCTCTCGAGCAGGTCGGCCTGTTCGGGCAGCTCCTGCGCGAGGTGGGCGAGATCGGTCGATTCCTCGACGCCGGAGGCGGCTTCCATGGCGTCACTGCCCGCTTCGTAGGCGATCCGCAGCAGCGAATCGAAGTGGCTCTCCTCGACCTTCTCGAGCCGGATGGGGATGCCCAGGTAGCGACGCACCTCGGCGATCGCGCGCGGCGCGGCGCCGGGGCGGAACACGCACTCGGCCACGCCGTCGTGCACACGTTGCACGAGGATGCCGTTGCGCTTGGCGAACGCGAAGCCGACGCGCTGCGGGCGAGTGACCTCGGGCGCCGGGACTGCGTTCATGGCTGCGGCTGTGTTTCAGGCGGCGGCTGCTGCGGTTGCGGCAGCGCCGGCTGAGGCGCGGTCGGTCCCGACTCGGACGGCGGCGCGGGGGCATCGGAGATCGGCGCCTGGTCCGGCGCCAGCGGCGGCGGAATGGGCGGCAGGACCGGTTCCTTGGTGAACGGGATCAGCGGCAGAACTTCGGTCTTCGGCCTGCCAGCCTTGATCTGCTCGTTGCGGATGTAGTTGTACTTCGCATCCGTCGCGATGGCCGTGGCGAGGCCGTCGCGCAGGATCTTCGGCCGGATGAACACCATGAGATTGGTCTTTTCCGAATCGCGCTTGCGGGTCTTGAAGAGCGCGCCCAGGACCGGGATGCGGCCGAGGTAGGGCACGCGCTGCTCGCTGCGTACGTCGCCGTCCCGGATCAGGCCGCCGAGCACGACGATGCCGCCGTCTTCGATGAGCACGTTGGTGTTGATCGTGCGCTTGAGCGTGATGGCGCTGCCGACGTCACCAGTGGTGCCGGCGAGATCGGAGCTCTCGATTTCGATCTTGAGCTGCACCAGCGCGCCGCCTTCGTTCACCTGCGGCGTGATCTTGAGAATGGTGCCGACTTCCTGCCGTTGCACGGTGGTGAAAGGATTCACCTCACCGGCGGTGCTGCCCGTGGTGTTGGTGTACTGGCCGGTGATGAAGGGCACTTCCTGTGCCACCTTCAGTTCGGCTTCCTGGTTGTCCATCGTGACCGCCGACGGCGTCGCGATCAGGTTGGTGTTCGCGTCGCCCTGCAGTGCGCGCAGCATCGCGGCGAAGTTGACGCCGGTGGCCGCGATGCGTCCGATGCCGAACGTCGTGCCGCTGCCGAGATTGCTCGCGGCGGCGGCGGCCGGGTTGTCGACCGCGGCCGCGAGCTGCGCGAGATTCACGCCGCCGACCGGCGACTGGAACGTCCCGACCGGAATGTTGCTGCTGTCCTCGGACCAGACGGCCCAGTTCACACCGAGCTCGGCGTTCTTCTTCACCTGCACGTCGACGATGATGGCCTCGACGAGCACTTGGGCGCGGCGGATGTCGAGCTTGTCGACGACGGACATGAGCGAGCGCATCACCTTCGCGGGCGCGGTGATCACGAGCGAGTTGGTCTCGGGCTCGGCCCAGATCGTGGTCGTGCGATCCGCGCTCGCCGCGACGGACGACGCTCCGGCCCCACCGGCCGCGGGCGCCCCACCGGTAATGGCCACGGTCGCGCTGATCTGCTCCTTGAGTTTGGTCGCGAGCTTCTCCGCGTCGGCGAACTGGATGTAACGCACCTGCGTGTCGCCGCCGCTCTCGAGCGGCGTGTCGAGATGCGCGACCAGGGTCTTGATGCGCAGCCGCAGCGATTTTTCGCCGCCGATGAGAACACTGTTCGAACGGTCGTCAGCGATGACGCGCGCGGGGGAACCACCGCCGCCTTCGGCCCCGGCGCCTGGCTGCGTGAAAAAGGTGTTCACCACGCGCACGACCTCGGCCGCCGTGGCGTGCTGCAGATTGATGATGTCGACGTCGCTGTCACCCGCCTGGTCGATGCGCGCGATGATGCGCATGATGCGGCTAACGTTGCTGGCGCGGTCCGAGATGATGAGGATGTTGCTGGACGGATAGGCCGCCAGATGCGCGGACTGCGGCTGCAAGGGGCGGAGTACCGGCACGATCTGCGCGGCGTTCACGTTCTTCACCGCCACCACCTGCGTGACCAGTTCCTCGGAGCCGCCTCTCACGCGGTCGGGCAGGTCCTGGTTGACGAGCTGGCGGGCATTCGCGTCCGGGACGATCCGGATGATGCCGCCGGATTCCACCGCGACGAACTGGTGCACCTGTAGCAGCGCGAGGAACGCTTCGTAGAACGCGCCCGGGGTCATGGGCGTCTGCGAGAGCATCGTGACCTGCGCGCGCACGCGCGGGTCGGGGATAATGGTCTTGCCCGTGACCTGCGCCACCGCGTCGATGATCTGGCCGATTTCCACTTCCCGGAAGTTAGGCGTGATGCGCTGGCCGCTGAGCTGCTGCGCACCGGCGATGCCGGTCGCCATGAAGGCGACGAGCAGGGCGAATACGTTGAAGCGGAAGGATCGGATCTTCGTGTTGTTTGACTGGTACTGCATGAGACTTGTTATTCGTTCCCTGGCGGCGGTTCCGCCGGTGGCGCATCAGCTGGAATCATGCCATCGCCGCCGCTGCCCAGCTGCTCGGCTTCGGCAGCCACCTGGGCAATGTTGAGCACGAGTTCCTGCTGGCGTCCATTGCGGGTGACCATCACCCGGGCATCGGTCGAGGAATTCAGGGTGCCGAAGATCTCCTGGGCACGGTCGCGGTCGTCGAGCGGGGTACCGTTGATGGCGGTCACGAGGTCGCCGGCCCGCAGTCCCAGCCGGGCGAAAGCCTGGCGGTTGGCCCCGGGATAGACGCGGAATCCGCGCATCTTGCCGCCGGCGAACACGGGCTGTGGCCGTACGACCTGGCCGAGCATGCCCGGGTCCTCGTTGACCAGCCTGCGCATGCGCTCGACCGCCTGATCGTTACCGCCCGCCAGGGGCATCGGCGGCGGCGGGGCGCCCGCCGCGGACGTCGAACGCCGCGGCAGGAAGACGGATTCGAGCGTGCCGTTCCGATCGATCACGGCACGATCGTTGTACACGGAATGGAGCTGCGCGCCGCCCGGGACCTGTTTGCCGACGGAAACGACCTTCGCCGAAGCCGCGTTCTCGCCGATGATGGCCATGCCGAGCTTGGGATCCTCGGTGGCGAGCACGCCCGCCAGGACCAGCGGCATGCTCGAAGGCGGAGCGTTCGCGGCGTCGCCGCCGGTGTTCTGCACGACGGCATTGCCGAACAGGTGCGCATTCACCAGCGCGCCGATGTCGAGAGGGGGGGCGGGCGCCGCGGCGACAGGTGGAGGCGCCGTCTGACGGCTGCGACCGCTCATGCCGACCACAATCAGCGCCAGTTGAGCCGCGAGCGCCAGAGCGAGGATGAACGTCACGATCTGCGGAGCGCGCGCGATCACGCGGGAGCGCCAGTCGCCTCCAGCACTTGCGCCCGAGCTCCAGATGTTCGCAGCCATTTCCATGATGATACGTTTCGTTCCTTCGCGCCCTCAAGCGCTTGTTTTGTCTTGGCAAAGCGACGAGCCCAACCGTCCACTTGTCATGCCTGTTGACGACCCCTATAAAGGGCGCCAATGCCCAGCTCTGAAACTGAACGCCCCGATCATGGGGGCGCGGGCCTCGCCGTCGAAGAAGCCGAGCCCAAGACCAAGCAGCCGCCGTTATATCAGGTGGTGCTGCTCAACGACGATTACACCCCGATGGAATTCGTCGTCGACGTGCTCGAGAAGTTCTTCCGCATGGACCGCACGACTGCGACGCGGGTCATGCTTGAGGTACATACGCAGGGCAAGGGTATTTGTGGTGTGTTCACATACGAAATAGCCGAGACGAAAGTGGCCCTCGTCACCTCGTACGCGCGCGACCATCATCATCCGCTGATGTGCACGCTCGAGGAGGCGTAAGGCACGAGATGTAACGGCCGAGAGGTTGCCAAGGTGTTATCGCAAGAGCTCGAATTCTGTCTGAACGACGCCTTCGCCAAGGCGCGTGAGGCTCGTCATGAGTTCCTCACCGTCGAGCACCTGTTGATCGCGATTCTCGACACACCGAAGGTGCGCGAGATCCTGCGGGCCTGCGGGGCGGACGTGAACCGGCTGAAGGATTCGCTGAACGATCATCTCGACCGGACCACGCCGCGGCTGCCGGCCGACGAGGATCGTGAAGTCCAGCCGACGCTCGGTTTCCAGCGTGTGCTGCAGCGCGCGGTGTTCCACGTGCAGTCCTCCGGCAAGAAAGAGGTCGGCGTCGCGAACGTGCTCATCGCGATCTTCAGCGAGAAGCAGAGCCACGCCGTGCACCTGCTGAATCGGGCCGATGTCACGCGTCTCGACGTCGTCAACTTCGTGTCGCACGGACTTTCGAAGATCGCCGAGGAAAAGTCCGGCAAGGAAGAGGCCGCGACCGAAGGCGAACGCGAGCCCGACGGCGGCAGCGCGCTCGACAAGTACACGACGAACCTCAACCAGCTCGCGCAGGACGGCAAGATCGATCCTCTGATCGGGCGCCAGCTCGAGGTGGAACGCACCATCGAGATCCTGTGCCGCCGCCGCAAGAACAACCCGCTGTACGTGGGCGAGGCGGGTGTCGGCAAGACCGCGATCGCCGAGGGCCTCGCGCGCATGATCGTCGAGGGCAAGGTCCCCGACGTCCTGTCCGATTGCACTATCTACTCGCTCGACATGGGCTCGCTGATCGCGGGCACGAAGTATCGCGGCGATTTCGAGAAGCGCCTCAAGAGCGTGATCGCCGAGCTCAAGAAGCAGCCCGGGGCGATCCTGTTCATCGACGAGATCCACACGGTGATCGGCGCGGGCGCCGCCTCCGGCGGCGTCATGGATGCGTCGAACCTCATCAAGCCCGTGCTCACCAACGGCGAGCTGCGCTGCATCGGCTCGACCACTTACCAGGAATACCGCGGCATCTTCGAGAAGGACCACGCGCTCGCGCGGCGCTTCCAGAAGATCGACGTGGTCGAACCATCGGTCAACGAGACCGTCGACATCCTCATGGGCCTCAAGCCGCGCTTCGAGCAGCACCACGGGGTCACGTATACCAACGACGCGATCCGCGCCGCCGCGGAGCTCGCGGCGCGCCACATCAACGAACGGCACATGCCCGACAAGGCCATAGACGTGGTCGACGAGGCCGGCGCGCGCCTGCGCCTGAAGCCGGTCAACGAGCGCGAGGCCGCCGTCGAGGTCAAGCACATCGAAGATGTGGTCGCGCGCATGGCGCGCATTCCCGCCAAGAGCGTGTCGCAGTCGGACAAGGAAGTGCTGCGCAATCTCGAGCGCAATCTCAAGCTCGTGATCTACGGCCAGGACAAGGCCATCGAATCGCTGGGCTCCGCGATCAAGATGGCGCGGTCGGGCCTGGGCGACCAGCGCAAACCCGTCGGCAGCTTCCTGTTCGCCGGTCCCACCGGCGTCGGCAAGACCGAAGTGACGCGCCAGCTCGCGATCGCGATGGGTATCGAATTCATCCGCTTCGACATGTCGGAGTACATGGAGCGGCATACGGTCTCGCGCCTGATCGGCGCGCCGCCCGGATACGTCGGCTTCGACCAGGGCGGCCTGCTCACCGAGGCGATCGCCAAGCATCCGCATTGCGTGCTGCTGCTCGACGAGGTGGAGAAGGCGCACCCGGACGTGTTCAACCTGCTGCTGCAGGTCATGGATCACGGCACGCTCACCGACAACAACGGCCGCAAGGCGGATTTCCGCCACGTCATCATCGTCATGACGACGAATGCCGGCGCGTTCGAGATGAATCGCGCGTCCATCGGTTTCGTGCAGTCGGACAACGCGACGGATGGCGCCGAGGCCATCAAGCGGCTGTTCTCGCCCGAGTTCCGCAACCGCATCGACGCGATCATCCAGTTCGCGCCGCTCGACATGCCCGTGATCGAGCGGGTCGTCGACAAACTACTGGTGGAGATCGAGGCCCAGCTCGAGAAGAAGGGCGTCAGCATCCTGCTCGACGACCCGGCGCGCCGCTGGCTCGCGGAGAAGGGCTACGACCCGAAGATGGGCGCTCGGCCGATGGCGCGGCTCATGCAGGAGCAGATCAAGCGGCCGCTCGCCGAGGAGTTGCTGTTCGGCAAACTCGTCGGAGGTGGAACCGTGAAGATCGGCGTGAGCGCGGACGGGAAGGAGCTCAAGCTCGAGACCTTCCCGAACGAAGTGCCGGCATTGCCGGCACTGCACTAGCCGACGGAATCAGTCGGCGGGTTTGCCCCGACGCCAGAACCGGCCGCTCAGCCAGCCCACCACGAACATCACGCTGAGGCTCAGCCACAGCGGCATCTGTATGCCGACGTGGAAGACATCGATCGTGACGCGGTCCCGGTTCTGGAGAATGAACGCGGCGGCCAGGATGACCAGCACGATCGCCAGCCAGTTGGCCGCCGAAAGATTCGCGAGCGAGAACCCGCTCTTTTCGGATTGTGTGTTCATTGACGATGCTGGCCACCGCGGACCGCACACCGCCATCGGACCTTCGTCCCGAGTTCAGAGCGGGCTGACCGGGACGCAGATCTCGCAGGTGAATCGACCGGTCTTCGGGTCGAATTTTCCGAGCACCGGGTAGTACTCGAAGAAAGGCCGTGAATCGAGCTGCAATCCGCTCGTCGGCAACCAGTCGCGCAGCAATGCGTCCCAGGCCTGCGGAACTTCGGCGCTGGTGCCTTCGAAGGCCAGCGAGGCGTAGCGACCGCCCGGGATGACCTTGTGCAGCGGCTTGCCGCTCAACACTTCACCTTCGGGGCTCGCGACACAGGCGTCGTATCGCAGCTGCTGCGGGTTCGTCACGCTCGCGACGTCGAGACTGACGCCGAAGCGTTCACGGCCGAACAGGTTGTTGGTGGCCATCCATGGCGCAACGGTCTGCATCCAGAACTTTCCGATGGCCGGGCCATATTCCCCCGTGTGCCTCAGGTAGGCCACGTGCACGGGTTCACGATCGACGAGCTTTACGTTCATGCGAGTTTCCTTGGATGAGGAGGTCGCATGTTCGCGGTTGCGGCGCTCGTGTGCCTGACCGGGTTTGCCCGCGGACTGTCCGCGTTTGCGCTTCACCTGACCCGTCTTGCTGTTTCGATACAGGGACGGAGCGGCGCCGAAGCGCGCGCGGAACGCACGGCTGAATGCCTCCGCGGATCCGAAGCCCACGCCGAGCGCGATCTGCAGCACCGGCACCGCGGGTTGCGCGCGCAGGCGTACCGCGGCGATCTCGAGCCGGCGACGCCGGATGTAGTCTCCAAGCGGCTCGCCCATGAGCGCATGGAACAGGCGATGGAAGTGGAAAGGCGAGAAGTGGGCGATGCCGGCGAGCGTCGCGAGATCGAGCTTGTCGTCTGGATTGCGGTCGATGTGTTCGACGACCGCATGCATTCGCCGGGTGTATTCAGCCTGGCTGCGGCGCGGGGCTGACATGCGCCGCGCTCAACGTCCGCGGTAGACGATGCGTCCCTTCGACAGATCGTATGGAGTCATTTCGACGGTAACCTGGTCGCCCGTCAGGATGCGGATGTAGTTTTTGCGCATCTTTCCCGAGATGTGAGCCGTGACGACGTGACCGGTCTTCAGCTTCACGCGGAAAGTGGTGTTAGGCAGAGTCTCGACGACTTCGCCCTCCATCTGAATCGCATCTTCTTTCGACATCCGGAACCTGTGATACCCACGAAGGCGGCGAATTCTGCCAGAAAAGTGACGGCAGGCGAGCCAAATTTCACGGGATCGAAAACAGCGGCACGTCGGGACCGGTCACGGCCGCCGCAACCAGCGCGCTGAATTCCCGGCGGCTGACCGGCTTGCTCCCCAGGGTGCGCAGGTGCGGGGTAGGTAGCTGGCAGTCGATCAGTGTGAGTCCTGCAACAACCCCCCTGTCGGCCAGCCGCGCCAGCGCCGCTTTCGAGGCGTCGCGCTCGCGGCTGAACATGGATTCGCCGAAAAATACGCGGCCCATCAACACTCCGTAGAGTCCCCCGACCAGCTCACCGGACAATCGCACCTCGACGCTGTGTGCGTGACCCTGTGTATGCAACAGGCAATACGCGGCATGCATCTCCGGCGTGATCCAGGTGCCGGTGGAGTTTTCGCGTCGCGCCGCGCAGGCGCGCACGACGGCCGGGAAATCCTGATCGAACGATATTTCGAAGCCGCGATTTCGTAACGTTTTCGCAAGACTACGCGAACATTTGAATTCCGCGGGCAGCAGGATCTCGCGCGGATTGGGCGACCACCACAACACCGGCTGGCCGGCCGAATACCAGGGAAAGATGCCGCGGCGGTACGCGGCCAGCAGCCGGGTGGGCGAAAGATCGCCGCCGGCCGCCAGCAGGCCTTCCGGTTCATCGAGCGCATGGTCGATCGGCGGGAACCATTCCCGGTCACCTTCAGGCGCGAGCCATGTGATGGTCTTGTTCACGACGGCGTCATTCTGAACCAGACCGCCGTGCGGCGCGCCGACCCTCGCGGAAGGGAACGTGCTGCGCGATTTCTCGCGCGTAATTCCGCACGTGCGGGTCTTCGCGGCGCAGGGCCTCCCCGATGGCGGCCCGGAAGCGGGGATCGACGATCCAGTGCGTCGACCAGGTATCCGCGGGCACGAATCCGCGGCTCACCTTGTGTTCGCCCTGCGTACCGGGCTCGAAGCGCGCGATGCCGCGCTCGATGCAGAACTCGATTCCCTGGTGATAACAGGTCTCGAAATGCAGGCTGTGATGCAGCTCGTTCGCGCCCCAGTAGCGGCCGTACAGCGCCTCCGGGCTCCAGAAAAACATCGCCGCCGCCAGCGTTTCGCCGCTGCGGCGCGCGCGCTTGATCATGAACGTATCGCCCACCGTTTGCGGCAGCGCACGGAAGAACGCGCGCGTGAGGTAGGGCTCGTTGCCATGCCGCAGGAACGTGTCGCGATGCAGGTCGAAGGCCTCGTCGATGGTGGCCCGGTCGAGCGCGCTGCCCGACAAGGTTTCGAAGGCGATGCCTTCCTCGGCGACCCGGCGCCGCTCGCGCTTGGCCTTCTTGCGCTTCTCGGCGGTGAATTCCTCGAGGTAGTGCTCGAAGCTCCGATATCCGCGATTGTGCCAATGGAATTGCACGTCGCGGCGCGCGAGCCAGCCGGCGGCGCCGAAGGCTTCGCGGTCCGCGTCGGCCACGAACAGGCCATGGATCGAGGAGAGCGCGCGTTCCTCGGCGAAGCCGCGAATGGCGTCGATCAACGCAGCGCGCATTTTCGGCGCGTCGAGACCGGGACGGATCAGCAGCCGTGTCCCGCTGGCCGGCGTGAACGGCACGCCCAGCACCAGTTTCGGGTAGTAGTCGAGACCATGGTGCGCATAGGCCTGCGCCCAGGAAAAGTCGAACACGAACTCGCCGAAGGAGTGGGCCTTGATGTAAGCCGGCGCCGCAGCGGCGAGTCCGAATTCGTCGTGCAGCGTTATCGGCACGGGTTGCCAGCCGGTGCGCGGACCGACGCAACCGTGGTTCTCGAGCGCCGCCAGGAATGCATGGCGCAGGAAGGGTGAGCCGCCCGCGTCGAGTGCGTCCCAGGCGGCCGGGTCAATCGCCGTGATGCTGGTCGAGATACTTGTCCGCATCGAGGGCCGCCATGCATCCGGATCCGGCGGAGGTAATGGCCTGACGATACACGTGATCCGCGACATCGCCAGCGGCGAACACACCCGGCACGCTGGTCGCGGTGGCGCCACCGTCGGCGCCGCTCTTCACCTTGATGTAACCATCGTGCATGTCGAGCTGGCCGGCGAAGATGCCGGTGTTCGGGGTATGACCGATCGCGATGAACGCGCCGGTGACGTCCAGAGTTTCGATCGTGCCGCCGTGCTGCGTGGGCTTGATGTGCACGCCCGTGACGCCGCTGTCATCGCCGACGATTTCATCCACGGTGTGATTCCACGCGATGCGCACCTTGCCGGTCTGCTCGAGCGCGAACAGGCGGTCCTGCAGGATCTTCTCCGCGCGGAACTTGTCACGGCGGTGGACGACCGTCACGTGGCTCGCGAGATTGGATAGATAGAGCGCCTCTTCGACCGCGGTGTTGCCGCCGCCGACGACCACGACGCGATGCCCCTTGTAGAAGAATCCGTCGCAGGTGGCGCAGGCCGATACACCCTTGCCGCGGAATTTTTCCTCGGACGGGATGCCGAGATACTTGGCGGACGCCCCGGTGGCGATGATGAGCGCGTCGCAGGTATAGGTTCCGTAATCGCCGGTGAGCGTGAACGGGCGCTTCGAGAAATCCACCGTGTGGATGTGATCGTTGACGATCTCCGTGGCGAAGCGTTCCGCGTGCGCCTTCATGCGTTCCATGAGCACGGGTCCGGTGAGTCCATGCGCGTCGCCGGGCCAGTTGTCCACCTCCGTCGTCGTCATCAACTGGCCGCCTTGCTCGACGCCGGTGATCAACAGGGGTTTGCGGTTGGCACGAGCGGCGTAAACAGCGGCGGAGTAGCCCGCGGGACCGGAACCGAGGATGACGAGGGAATTATGGCGAGAAGTGGTCATGTATAATTTCGTTCAATCAGTGGCGTTTAGCCGGTTATTTGCGCGCGCGGCGCTGCTTTCAAGTTTCAGGTAGACATTGCATCGAGTCCGGCCAGGCGGAGCGCGCCGTCTTTCGGCCGTACTACATGTTAACGGACACCTCATGCGTATTGGCATTCCCCGTGAGTTGAAACCCCGCGAAGGGCGGGTCGGATTGATTCCCGCGGCCTGTGTCGAGCTCGTGCGCGGCGGCCACGAAGTATTCGTCGAATCACACGCAGGCGAGAAGAGTGGTTATGACGACCAATCATTTCGTGATGTGGGCGTAACCGTGTTACCCGGCGCGGACGAACTGTTCGCGAAGTCGCAGCTCATCGTGAAAGTGAAGGAGCCGATCGAGCGGGACCTCGCGCGGCTGCGCAAGGATCACCTGCTGTTCTGCTACCTGCACCTCGCCGCGCTGCCCGAGCTCACGCGGCGGCTGTGTTCCATCGGACTGACCGCCGTTGCATTCGAAACGGTCGAAGATCGCGCGGGGCGCCTGCCGCTGCTCGCGCCGATGAGCGACATCGCGGGCAGGCTCTCCATGCAATACGCCACGACGTTGCTGCACCAGCCGCAGGGCGGGAAGGGAATCTTGTTAGGCGGCGTGCCCGCCGCGAAACGCGGACGCGTCGTGGTGCTCGGCGGCGGTGTTGCCGGTGGCAACGCCGCGCTCGTCGCCGCCGGTCTCGGCGCCGAGGTCATCGTGTTCGACAAGGATCGCGACAAGCTCGTCGCGGCCCGCGCGATGGGACCGAACGTCACGGGTCTCTATCCACACGTGTCCGACGTCGCGGACGCCGTCCGCGGCGCGGATGTCCTGGTCGGCGCCGTGCTCATCACCGGCGCGCGCGCACCGCACGTCGTCTCCTCGGACATGGTGCGTTCCATGGAAGCCGGCAGCGTCATCGTCGACATCAGCGTCGACCAGGGTGGGTGCATCGAGACGACGCGGCCCACCAGCTGGGAAGCGCCGACGTTCCAGTGGGAAGGGGTGACGCATTTTTGCGTCACGAACATGCCGGGGTCCGTGCCGCGCACCTCTTCACAGGCCTTGTCGGCGTCCATTGCCGCCTACGCTGCGCGGCTCGCGGACGGCGACTGGCGGGACGACCCGGGTCTCGTGCGCGGCATCAACGTCGAAAACGGGAAAGTGACCCATCCGGCGTTGATGAGCTGACATTGAGAAAGACGCGCCTATACAATCACATAGACATGATTTTTAACGCGAGAGACTGCGCCATTGGCTGACACCACCTACGACCGTACCAAGCCCGCGAAACGTTTCACCGCCGCCGTCTCCCGGGGGTTGCGTGAAAGCGCGGTGCTGGCGATCGGCGTGATCGCGCTGGTGCTGCTGGTCGCCCTGGCTTCCTACGATCCCAACGATCCCGGCTTCTCGTACACCGGGGGCTCGGAGCAGGCGGTCGCGAACCGCATCGGGCGGTTTGGCGCCTGGCTCTCCGACACGTTGTTCTTCCTGTTCGGCCGGCCGGCCTATCTATTCCCGATCATGCTGGGCGTCGCCTGCTTCGTGATGTTCCGGCAGCGCGATGACGAAGAGGGCCGCACGCGCGTCAACACCGCGGTGCGCATCGGCGGCTTCATGCTCATGCTGTTCGCGAGCTGCGGGCTCGCCACGTTGCACTGGAGCGCCGAACCGCTGCGCCAGAGCGCGGGTGGCGTGCTGGGCCAGTTCATCGGTGACGGGCTCGCGTCGAACTTCAATTTTCTCGGCGCCACGCTGTTCATGCTGGCGGCGCTGATGGCCGGTATCTCGGTGGCGTTCGGGGTCTCCTGGCTCACCATCGTCGATGGCATCGGGGCCGGCATCTGGAACGGTATCGGCTGGATCAAGGCGCGGCGCAGTGTGGCGCGCGACGTCGCGGTGGGCGTCGAAGCCAAGAAGGCGCGTGTCGAGGCGGCCAAGGTCGAGGAGAAGAAGGCCGCCGCGCGCGTGAAGCCGCGCATCGAGGCGCCGGCGCCCGTGGTGGAAAAGAGCGAACGCGTTGAGAAGGAGCGGCAGGTGCCGCTGTTCGACGCGCCGAAGTCGGGCGAGCTGCCGCCTCTCAAACTACTCGACGACCCGCCGGCGCGCGAATCCGGGTATTCGTCGGAAGCGCTCGAGGCGATGTCGCGCCTGGTCGAGCTCAAGCTCAAGGATTTCGGCGTCGAAGTGGAAGTGGTCGCGGTGCAGCCCGGGCCCGTCGTCACGCGCTTCGAGATGCGCCCGGCGCCGGGCGTGAAGGTCAGCCAGATCACCGGCCTCGCGAAGGACCTCGCGCGCTCGCTGTCCGCGATCAGCGTGCGTGTCGTCGAGGTGATTCCCGGAAAGTCCGTGATGGGACTCGAGATCCCGAACGAGAAACGCGAGATCGTCACGCTCGGCGAGATCATCAAGTCGAAGTCCTACGACGAAGTGCAGTCGCCGCTGGCGCTCGCGCTCGGCAAGGACATCGGCGGCGCGCCCGTCACCGCGGATCTCGCGAAGATGCCCCACCTGCTGGTGGCCGGTACCACGGGTTCAGGCAAGTCGGTCGCGATCAACGCGATGATCCTCTCGCTGCTCTACAAGAGCACGGCCGAACACGTGCGGCTGATCATGATCGACCCGAAGATGCTCGAACTCTCGGTGTACGAGGGTATCCCGCACCTGCTCGCGCCCGTGGTCACGGACATGAAACACGCGGCCAACGCGTTGCGCTGGTGCGTCGCGGAAATGGAACGGCGCTACCAGCTGATGTCCGCGCTCGGCGTGCGCAACATCTCCGGCTTCAACCGCAAGGTGAAAGACGCGAACGACGCGGGCAAGCCGATCCGGGACCCGGTCATGACGGCCATGGCCGCGAACGATCCCACGCTCGATCAGAGCAAGATCCCGGATCTCGTTCCGCTGCCATACATCGTCGTGATCATCGACGAACTCGCCGACATGATGATGATCGTCGGCAAGAAGGTCGAAGAGCTGATCGCCAGGCTGGCGCAAAAGGCCCGGGCGTCGGGTATCCATCTCGTGCTCGCGACGCAACGTCCGTCGGTCGACGTCATCACCGGTCTGATCAAGGCGAACATCCCGACGCGCATCGCGTTCCAGGTGTCGGCGCGCGTCGATTCGCGCACCATCCTCGACCAGATGGGCGCGGAGGCGTTGCTGGGTCACGGCGACATGCTCTATCTACCGGCCGGAACCTCGGTGCCGACGCGCGTGCATGGCGCGTTCGTGGCCGACGCGGAGGTACATCGCGTGGTGGAGGCGCTCAAGAAGACGGGCGCGCCCAACTACATCGAAGACATTCTCGACGGCCCCAGCACGCCACTGGCCGGAATTTCCGGCGAGCCGTCGGCGGGCGGCGAGGGCGGCGCGGATGGCGAACAGGATGCGCTGTACGACGAGGCGGTGAAGATCGTGACCACCGAGCGCAAGCCCTCCATCTCCTACGTGCAGCGTCGCCTCAAGATCGGCTACAACCGTGCCGCGCGACTGCTCGAGAGCATGGAAATGGCCGGCGTGGTCGGTCCGCTGCAGCCGAACGGTTCCCGCGAGATCATCGCGCCCGCTCCGGCGGGAAGCGAATGAGAAAGGCTATCCGGCTCGTCGGCGCGATCCTCGCGTTCTCCCTGGCGCAGGCCGCCCAGGCTCAGACTCCGCTCGACACGTACCTCGAGCAGTTGAAGACCTTGCGCACGGAATTTTCCCAGGTGGTCACGGACGCGCGCGGCCGGCAGGTGCAGAAGGCGAGCGGCAAGCTCGTGATCGTGCGGCCGGGGCGCTTTCGCTGGGAGCTCACTCCCGACGGCGCGGGCGCGTCGGCGCAACTCATGATCTCGGACGGCAGGAACCTGTGGTTCTACGACCGCGATCTCGAGCAGGTCTCGGTGAGACCCGCGGCCACCGCGTTGACCGCGACGCCGGCGAGTTTGTTGTCCGGCGAAGGCGACATCCGCAAGCTGTTCGTGGTCAAACCGGCGGAACGCAGCCAAGGACTCGACTGGGTCTCCGTCACGCCGCGCAGCGCCGACGCCGATTTTCGCGAGGCCCGGCTCGCATTCGCGCGGTCAGAACTGAAGCGCATGGTGCTCAAGGACAAGCTGGGCCAGACGGTCGAGCTCGTATTCGAAGTCAGCAAGCGCAATGCGCCGGTGGACGATGCCGAAGTCGCATTCACGCCGCCCGCCGACGCAGACGTGATCGGAACGCCGTTGTCATGAACTTGCGTCGGTTCTGGTGGATGGTGGGTGTGGTGCTGGTCGTCGTGGCGACGGTGCTGTGCCTGACCCCGGGCAAGGAGATACCCAAGGCGTTCGAGGTCAACGACGTCATCAGCCATTTCGTGGGGCACGGCACGCTGGCGTTGTATTTCGCCGGGCTGGTGCCCATGCGACGCTGGTGGAAGATCTTCGCCTTCCTGCTCGCGTTCGGCATCAGCGTCGAGTTCGCGCAGTACTACATGAATGTCGGGCGTCAAGGCGAAGTCAAGGATGTGTTCTCCAATGCGGCCGGAGCGCTGCTGGGACTGCTCGTCGCGCGCCTCGGACTCTATCGCTGGCCCGAATGGTCGGCCCGGTTGTTAGGGCGCCAGGCGGCTTGAAGTGAGCCCGCGATCCGGTTCATCGGGCTCCGGAACCGGCCAGCCGGATTTCCTGCGCGAACCGCGGCCCGATGATGGCCTGCGGCCGCTGGCCGACCGGATGCGGCCGCGCACACTCGACGAAGTCGTCGGCCAGGAGCAGGTGATCGGGCCCGGCAAACCGCTGCGCCGTTCGCTCGAGCAAGGGCAACTGCACTCCTTGATCCTCTGGGGCCCGCCCGGCACCGGCAAGACGACGCTCGCGCGCCTGATCGCGCGCCAGGCGGATGCGGAGTTCATGCAGCTTTCCGCGGTCATGGCCGGAGTGAAGGACATCCGCGAGGCGGTCGAACGCGCGCGCGCGGCGCGCGCCGAGCGCGGACGCCGCAGTGTGCTGTTCCTCGACGAGGTGCACCGCTTCAACAAGTCGCAGCAGGACACGTTCCTGCCGTATGTCGAGGATGGCACCCTGACCTTCATCGGCGCGACCACGGAAAATCCCTCGTTCGAGGTCGTGAGCGCGCTGCTGTCGCGCGCACGTGTCTACGTCCTGCGCTCGCTGCAAGCGGTCGACCTCGTCAAACTACTGCGCCGCGCGCTCGAGGATGCCGAGCGCGGTCTCGGAGCGCGCCGCCTCGAGATCTCCGATGAGGCGCTGATCGCGCTCGCGCATGCCGGTGACGGCGACGCGCGGCGCGCGCTAGGCATGTTGGAGGTCGCCGCGGATCTCGCCGAGCCGCATGGCGACGTGGCGACCATCACGCTCAACGACGTGCGCGAGGTCGCCGCCGGCGGCCGCCGCCGCTTCGACAAGGGCGGGGAGCAGTTCTACGACCAGATCTCGGCGCTGCACAAGGCGGTGCGCGGCACCGATCCGGACGGCGCGTTGTACTGGTTCGCGCGCATGATCGATGGCGGGTGTGACCCTCACTACCTCGCGCGGCGGATCCTGCGCATGGCCTACGAGGACATCGGTCTCGCCGATCCGCGCGGCGCGCAAATGGCGCTCGACGCCTGGGCCACGTACGACCGGCTCGGCAGTCCCGAGGGTGAGCTCGCGCTGGCCAACGCGGTGGTATTCCTCGCCGTCGCGCCCAAGAGCAACGCCACCTACGTGGCGTACGGCGAGGCGCGCGCCGATGTCGAGCAGTTCGGCACGCTCGACGTGCCGCTGCGCTTCCGCAATGCGCCGACCAAACTCATGAAAGGCCTGGGTTACGGCGCCGGTTATCGCTACGCGCACGATGAGCCCGGCGCGTTCGTGAAAGGCGAGCGCTATCTACCCGACGACATGCCGGACCGGCGCTACTATCGGCCGACCGACCGCGGACTCGAGATCCGGATCGGGGAGGCGCTGGCGAGACTGCGCGGCGAGACTCCGTCCCGCGAACCCCCGAAAGAGGAAGAAAAATGAGTTGGCTCCTGGTCGCGATCGGTGGTGCATTGGGCAGCGTCGCGCGTTACGGCGCATACCGGCTCTGGCCGATGGGCGCGAGCGGCTGGCCCGTGGCGACCCTGACGGTGAATCTCCTCGGTTCCTTCGCGATCGGACTCCTCTATATGTATGTTGCGGCGCGTGGCGGCAGCGCCGACAATGCGCGCCTTTTCTGGATGACCGGCGTGCTGGGTGGTTTCACCACCTACTCGGCGTTCGCGATCGAGACCGTGTTGTTGGGGTTCTCCGCGACCGCGCTCGCGTACGTCGGTGCCACGGTTTTTGGTTGTCTCGCTGCCGCGATCCTCGGTGTGAAGATCGGCGGCGCGCTCGTCTCGATGTATTAGCTGAGGAATACCGGTGATCGATCCCAAGCTTCTCCGTTCCGACCCGCAAGGCGTCGCCGCCAATCTCGCGCGCCGCGGGTTCAACCTCGACGTGGCCGCCTTCACGGCCTTCGAGGAACGCCGCAAGACCGCGCAGGTCGAGTCGGACCGCGTGCGGGCCGAGCGTAATGCGAACGCAAAGGCCGTCGGCATGGCGAAGGGGAAGGGCGAGGACGCCAGCGCGCTGCTCGCACGGGCCGAAGAACTCACGAAGCAGCTGGCCGCGAGCGACGCCGCCATCGCCGCCGTGCAGACCGAGCTCGATGCGTGGCAGCTCGGGTTGCCGAATCTGCTGCACGAATCGGTGCCGGAAGGGCGCGACGAGACGGCCAACAAGGAAGTGCGCCGCTGGGGCGAGCCGCGCAAGTTCGACTTCACGCCGAAGGACCACGTCGATCTCGGCGAAAAGCTCGGCGGTCTCGATTTCGAGTCCGCGGCGAAGATCTCCGGCGCGCGCTTCTCGGTGATGAAGGGTGGGGTTGCGAGACTTCATCGCGCGCTTGCGCAATTCATGCTCGACCTGCACACGCAGGAGCATGGTTACACCGAGGCATACGTTCCGTACATCGTGCTCGGCCAGGCGTTGCAGGGCACGGGCCAGTTGCCGAAGTTCGAGGAAGACCTGTTCCGCGTGCGCAGCGAGCAGGGATTTTTCCTGATTCCCACGTCGGAAGTTCCGCTGACGAACCTGGTGCGCGACAGCATCATCGAGCCGGCCAAACTACCGATGAGGTTCACCGCGCACACGCCATGCTTCCGTTCCGAGGCCGGCGCGGCCGGCAAGGACACGCGCGGCCTCATCCGTCAGCACCAGTTCGAAAAGGTCGAGCTCGTGCACATCGTCAAGCCGGCGGATTCGTACGCGGCGCTCGAGGAACTCGTCGGGAACGCGGAGAAGGTCCTCCAGAAGCTCGAGTTGCCGTATCGCGTCGTCGCGTTGTGCGGAGGCGACGTGGGATTCGGCAGCGCCAAGACCTACGACATCGAGGTGTGGCTGCCGGGCCAGGGCAAATACCGCGAGATTTCCTCGTGCAGCAATTGCGAGGCATTCCAGGCGCGGCGCATGCAGGCGCGCTGGCGCAATCCGGAGACCGGCAAGCCGGAGCCATTGCACACGTTGAACGGCTCGGGTGTGGCCGTGGGCCGTGCTCTCGTCGCGGTGCTCGAGAATCATCAGAACGCGGACGGCTCGATCACGGTGCCCGCGGCGCTGCGGCCTTACATGGGCGGCGTCGGAAAGATCTGAGTCAACTGACCTGGATCAGTGCTCCGCCGTGACCCACGGGGTCATACTGGCGTCCGATGGATACCGCCCAGGCTGACGAAGATCCGCGCGCCCGGATCGTGCAACAGTTGCGCGAACAGACCGGGATCGATGAACGCATGATCGAGCAGCTCGTGCGTTCCTTCTACGCGCGCATCCGCGACGATGAATTGCTCGGACCCGTCTTCGAGGCGCGCATCCAGGATTGGGAACCGCATCTGCAGCGGATGTGCGCATTCTGGTCATCCGTCGTCCTGTCGAGTGGGGTGTATCGGGGGCAGCCCATGCGCATGCATCTGCCTTTGCCGGTCGATGCCCGGCATTTCGATCGCTGGCTCGAGCTTTTCGAGCGGACCGCGCGCGAGCTGTTCAGCGAAGAAGTCGCGGTCCACTTCATCGAGCCGGCCCGGCGGATAGCGACCAGCCTGGAATTCGGGATCGCGAGTAGTCAGGGTGTACTGCTCGGCAGGGGTGAACGATTCGTGCGCTCTCTCGGAGGAAACGATCATGAATAGAAGTCTCATCGTCGCGCTGATGCTGGCGTTGATGTCTGCAAGTCTTGCGGGCTGTTCCGGCGAAGGCGGTGTATCGGGCGCCGGGTCCACACACGAGGAGCCGGGTGCGCACGACGCGCACGACGCGCATGCAGCCCACGATGCGGTCATGACCGCGCCGCCCGAAGGCAAGACATGGCCGACGGATGAGCCATTGCGCACCGGAATGTCGCGGATCGAAGCGGGCGTGGAACAGGCGCGAGCGACGAGTGAACCCGTGTCGCGCGAGCAGGCCCTGCGGCTCGCGCAAACGGTCGAGGAAAACGTCACTTACATCGTGAGGAACTGCAAGCTTCCGCCCGAGCCCGACGCGGCACTGCACGTGCTGATCGGTCGCATGATGGCCGCCGCCGCTCAGCTGAAGGACGATGCAACTTCCGGGCAGGCCGTGACGCAGCTCGATGGCGTCCTGCAGGACTATCGCGCCACCTTCGATCACGCGCGGTCGGCCGCGGAGGCATCATGAACACGGTGGTTTGCGAAGGCGGCGAGTTCCGCGTCGATGCGGCGATCATTGCCGAAGGGTTCGGCATCGATCCGGCGACCGTTCTGGATGCCATGCGCCATGAGCGAATCACGAGCCTGTGCGAACGCGGCGTGGACGAAGACGCGGGACGCACGCGGCTGACGTTTTTCCATGGTCAGCGCTGTTTGCGGCTGCTCATCGATGAAGATGGGATCATCCTCGATCGCTCGGTCGAGAAGCTGGGGAGGGGACGCACCTTTCGAGGTGCGTCCCCGTTTGCCAGGAAATGAGGAATGTCCCCATTTCTTCAGAACGTGCCTGAGGTCGTGAACGACTGACCTCCGCTCGTGTAGGTCACCGTGTACGTGTCACCTGACGTCGGGTGCAAGGTGCCATTGCCGCTGGTTTGGACGGCGAACGTCCGGCCGGTCGCCGCGGGCAGCGTCTGGCCCGCCGCCAGCGTGAACGTGTAGGTGATCGCGCCGGTCGTGCTGCTGTTGGTGTGCGCGATCTGTCCACCCACCGTGTTGTACATGCCCGAGTAGCTCACGCCCGACGTGCGCTGGACCACGATGGTCACCGTCAGCGCGGTCAACGTCCCGGTGTTCGCCAGCTGCAATTGCAGTTCGTTGAACCAGGGACTGTTGGTCGACACCACCGGCGTCGCGGTGACCGTGCCGCCGTTGCCGCCGCCCGTCACGGTCAGCGCGACGGTGGTCGTGCGCGACAAACTACCCGACGTCGCGGTCAGCGTGACCGTCGCTGCGCCCAGCGCGGCCGTGCTCGAGGCCGAGAAGGTCGCAGTTACGGAGTTGCCGGTGGTCGAGCCCGACGGGCTGAACGCGACAGTCACGCCGCTCGGCAAACCGCTGGCGCTCATCGTGACGCCGCCCGTGAAGTTGGTGCGGTTGATGGCGATCGCGGTCGAAGTGCTCGCGCCACGCGCCACCGATAGAGTGCCGGGAGACGCGGCGACCGAGTAATCCTTCGAGACCGCGGTGGTCGTGGCGTTCACCGCGGCACTGGCCGACGAGACCTTGCCCGTTCCATCCACCGCGCGCACCGTGTAGGAGTAGGTGGTGCTGGCCGCGAGGCCGGTATCGGTGAAGGTGAGGCCGGACGGAGTGCCGACCGGCGAGGTGCCGCTGCCACGGAACACCTGGTAGCCGGTCACACCGGACACGTCATCGGTCGATGCGTCCCATGCGAGCGTCACCGTGGACGAGGTCGTGGTGGTCACGCGCAGGTTCGCCGGCGTCGTCGGCGGTTGCGTGTCCGGCGTGCCGCCGCCGGGTTCGCTGCCGAAGACGCGCACGCCGTTGTCGTAGACGGGGATGCGCTGTACGAGCACCGGAGTGCTGCCCGGCGTCGTCGCGACGCCCGTGTACGACCAGTCGTTGGTCGGATCCCAGGCGCCCGAGCTCGCGATGCGGAACTGCACTTCCTTGCGGTAGTTCGACTGCCCGCCGGGATAGATCTTCACGCCAGTGCAATTGATGGTGATGTAGTAGATGGAGCCGGAGTGTTGGGTCGGCCCCGATGGCGCCTGGCACTGGTTGTAGTTGGCGTTGATCGAGATCTGTCCCGGCGACACGCCGGACTCCAGCGTGAAGTAGTAGCGGAACGAGAGCTTGTCGCCCATGCGGGCCGGCCAGCCGGACTGGTTGTTCAGCAGCACCTTGAGCTCGGTGAAGTTCGAGCCCGCGGCGTTGATCGACGCCTCGGGAAAAATCTCGTTGCCGACCACGGCCTCCGGCTGCGGAAAGTTCGCGAGCGGCGTGCCGCCATACTCCTGGGCGAGCCGCGCCAGCGCGCCCGTGAACCCGGCGTTGTAGTCGGTCGCGACTTCGTTGTTCACGTAGTTCGACCGATCGTCGGTGTACTGGTCATTGGCAGACGAGGGTCCGCCCACCAGCGCGCCGTACAACACGTGGCGGCTCTGCACCGGGAAGTTGATCTGGTCGGTCCATGAGCCATGCGCGGTGCGGTGGTGCGGATTGCGCGGCGGATTCGCGCCGAAGCCCACCACGTAGCTCGAGTTGCGCGGGTTCGAGCCGAGCGCGTAGTTGATCTGGCCCACGGCGAAGTCGTGATAACGCGCCTTGAGCACCGTATCCGAGATGGCGTCCGAGTAGATCAGCGCGGCGAACGCGGTGTTCGCCGCGTAGCGCAGCGAGCCCCACTGGTCGAGCACCGCCTGTCCACCCGGACTGTAGTTGACGCGCGTGCCGTCGGCGCCCAGCGCGGTGCCGCCGATGGTCCACCAGTTGAGCCAGCGTTGAGTGTCCTGGTGGTACTGCGTCGCGCCGGTGAGCTTGGCCAGCAGCACGTAGCAGCCGTAGGACTTGTCGTCCCAGGCGATGGTCCACTTGTACGACTTGTTGGCCGTCTGCTGCTGGTTGGACAGGTTCGCGTAGTAGGACTGGGCCTTGTCGAGGAAGGCCGATTCGTTCGTGGCGCGGTACAGCCAGATTGCTCCCCAGACGAGCTCGTCGTTGTAGCCGCTCCAGGACTGGTAGTACCCGGCCGCATCCGTGATGCAGTCGGAATACTTGCCGCGATAGTTGTCCGCGAACGAATACAGCTGGCGCGCGTGCGAGAGCAGCGTGTTCGCATAGGTGGGATCCGTGGGCCGGAACGCGATCGATGCCGCGGCCATCGCGGCGGCGGTTTCACCCGCGAGATCGGAACCGGGGCACGAGGTCGTGATGCGATACGACGGACGCGCCATCTGCATCACTTCGGCCGGACCCCACCAGGCATGATCCTGCCCGCCGTTGCCGACCTGTCCGTACAACTCGTTTGCGCTCGGATGGGCCTTGATGAAGTAGTCAGTCGCCCACTTGAGCTGATCGAGCGCGTTCGCGAGTTGCCCGGTCGAGACGTAGGCCGAGCGGTATTCGACGATGCCCCAGGCGAGCATGGTCGCGGAGGCCGCCATCGGCAGTCCGAACTTCACGTGATCGCCGGCGTCGTACCAGCCGCCGGTGAGATCGCGGCCGACGTCGGAGCCGTCGGTCATGCCGGAGTCGCCGCGCCAGTTGATGCGGTTATTGGCCGGCAGGTCGCCCGAGCGTTGCGCTTCGTAGAAGAAGAGCGACTTCTGCAGGGCTTCGGCGTAGTTGTGGGTTTGAGCGAAGAGCGGCGCCGCGACGAGCGCCAGGTACACCGCGAGAACGCGGGCGAGCCCAGGACGATGAGCCATGATGTCCCCCTGTTGATTGAGCGATGACGACGACGTCGACACGCACCACCGCCATGAAGAGACCTTGGCGGTGAGGCGGAATCACAGGTGAGGCGGGAGCATGGAATTGTTCAGCGCCGCGCGGATGCGCCCGGCGCTGCACGGAAGAGTCAGATCTCGCATTCCCTTGCTCCTGACTACCGGATGCGCGCGCGATGCTCATTCCGCCTGCCGCGGCTGTCAAGATTCGGAAAATGCGCAGTGCATTCCGCGAGCACATTCGTGCCGGATGTCGCGAGGTCGCCGGGCGAGACACCCAGGACAAATTGGGCGGGAACGCGGCGCGCGCCCGCATTTTCCGTCGCGGGTCAGACGCGGAAACATGATCAAAATGAGGCGACCCGCCGCAAGTGTGGGTTGGCGCACATATCCGGCGCCATGGGTGGCGGGCGTCAATTGCTTTGCCCGGGTTCCGTAGGCAGCATACCGCGCATGTCAAAAATCTCTGTCCTGATACCCACTTACAACTGCGGACGATTCATCAAGGAGTCGATCGAGTCCGCGCTGAACCAGACCCGCCAGCCGGACGAAATCATCGTCGTGGACGATGGTTCGACTGACGACACGGAGGAGGTCGTCCGCCGGATCACCGACCCGCGCCTGCGCTATGTCCGCAAGGAGAATGGAGGGGAGGCCTCGGCCCGCAACCGTTGCCTGGACGAGTCGACCGGTGAATACATCGCGTTCCTGGACTCGGACGACCGTTGGCTGCCTAACAAGCTCGAACTGCAATGTGGCGTCATGGACGCGCACCCCGAGCTCGTGTACGTATTCGGCAACTTCGTGCGCTTCGATCACGCCACCGGCGCGTACCATCCGAAAGAGCAGTTTGAGTTCTACCCGGAGCTCAAGACGGTGCCAGCGCGAGCCGCCGCGGTCGAAGGAGGCAGGATCATCGAGGGCGATGCGTTCCTTCAGCTGGTACGTTTTTACGACGTGCCCGCTTTCTGTCAGGCCATCATCTATCGACGCTCGGCACTCGCCGGTCAACGCTTCAACGAAAGCTTGCGCATTTGCCCGGATTTGCCGTTCGCGCTACTCGCTTCGAGTCTCGGCCCGGTGGGATACACGATTCCCCCGGTGGTCGAAGTGCGGCGGCACGATACGAACCTCACGGTCGACTTCATGAAGCTCGCAATTCCCAGGCTCCAGGCTTACCTGTCCGTCGATGCGCAGGTGACGAATCCGGCTCATCGCGCGGCATATCTCGATCGCATCGTGCGCGCCAAGTTCGAAGCGGCCGCCACCAAGCGGCGCGAAGGCCAGATTCGCGAGGCATTCGGCCTGGTGATGCGCGCTCTGCGTGTGCCCGGCGGCACGGCGCGCAAATTCCGCAGTTCGATCGGATTCCTGCGCAGCCTGGCTATCGGCCGTTGATCCTGCGCGTTGCTGACCACGTGAGGTGAGCGCGGCGTCGAGGCGCGAGCGGGACGGGCAGGACAAGTCCGTAGTTCTCGGTTAGCCTGCGGGGCAAACGGGCCCTCGCATGCCAAACAACAACATCGCGCTCGAAAATCGCATCAGCGCGGAGCAGGTACGCTCCGCCTACCAGAACACCGCTCCAGGCATGACGGCGACGTGGATCGGCGCGATGCTGGTCTCGGCCATCATCGCCGGGAGCGGCGCGGTCGAGTGGCGCGTCGCGCTCGTCTTCATGGCGCTGATGACGCTGCAGATCGGCGTGCGACTCGCCTTGATCTTCACCTATCTGCGACGCAAGCCGCCTGATGACGAATGGCGCGCATGGGCGCGACGCTTCACGCTCGGGGCGCTCGTCGGCAGTTGTGCGCTCGGCATCGGCTCCCCCTGGATGTTGCCCGCCGACCGCTTCGACATGCAGCTCCTGTTCATGCTGTATGTCTGCGCCGTGGCGAGCGGCGCCATCACCGCCTTCGGCGTGCTGCGCCCGGCCATCTACTGTTCGATGCTGCCGATGTTGCTGGTGCCGACGGCCTGGATGATCGCGCAGGCCGACTGGATACACTGGGTGCTCGCACTCATCATCCTCGGCTGGCTCGCGGCGATCGCCGACCAGGCCAGGCGCTACAGCGCGCAGTTCGAGGAGTCGGTGCGCCTGCGCTTCGAGAACGAAGAGCTGATCGCCGGTCTGCGCGACGAGAAAGGAAAAGCGGAGGAGGCCAGCAACGCCAAGTCGCGCTTCCTCGCCGCGGCGAGCCATGACCTGCGGCAGCCCGTCCATGCGTTGTCGCTGTTCGTCGCCGCGCTGCGGCCGCGCATCGTCGATCACGAGGCGGGACGGTTGCTCGACAACATCGACAGCTCCGTGCAGGCGATGGGTGGCTTGTTCAATGGGCTGCTGGACATCTCCCGCCTGGATGCGGGAGTGGTCGAGGTCAATGCGCAGGCGTTCGCGCTGCAACCGCTGCTCGAACGCATCTGCCGCGATCACGCCTCGGAAGCGGAGTCGAAGAAGGTCGAGCTGCGTTGTCGACCGACGCGCGTCGCCGTGTACTCCGATCCGCTGCTCGTCGAGCGCATCGTGCGCAACATCGTCGCGAATGCGATCAAGTACACGGACCGCGGCGCCGTGCTCGTCGGTGTGCGCCGCCGCGGGCGCACGGTCACCGTCCAGGTCTGGGACACCGGACGCGGCATCGCGCAGTCCGAGCAGCCGCAGATCTTCAAGGAGTTCTACCAGGCCGCGAATCCCGAGCGCGACCGCACCAAGGGCGTGGGCCTCGGGCTCGCGATCGTCCGGCGACTCACGCAGTTGTTAGGCCATCCGCTCGGCTTCCGCTCGCGCCAGGGCCATGGCTCGATGTTCGCGATCGATCTGCCGCTCGCGGACGCCGGCGCTGTCGCGGCCAACGCGCCGCCGCGCGCACCCGAGGCCGCGATCGCCGGATCGGGCCTCATTCTCGTCGTCGATGACGAGTCGACCATCCAGCTCGCGATGAAGAGCCTGCTCGAGAGCTGGGGATATGACGCCATCGTGGCCGGCTCGGGCGACGAACTGCTCGACAAGCTCGCGAACTGCCCGGACCGCCCGGTGCTGATCATCTGCGATTACCGCCTGCGCGAGAACGAAGACGGCATCCGCATCATTCAGCGGCTGCGCGACGAATACAACGACGACGAAATCCCGGGGATGCTCATCACCGGCGACACCGCGCCCGATCGAATCAAGGAAGCGGCGGACAGTGGCTTGCTACTGCTGCACAAGCCGGTGGCCAACAGTCGGCTGCGCGCCGCTATAACCCATCTCGTAGCGCGTCGGGCGCGTCGCGCAGAGCCTTCGCAGCCTGTGTACGGTTGACCACGTTCAGGGTCTTGAAGATC
The DNA here is from genome assembly GCA_023457495.1 of Pseudomonadota bacterium. Classification (GTDB taxonomy): domain Bacteria; phylum Pseudomonadota; class Gammaproteobacteria; order Steroidobacterales; family Steroidobacteraceae; genus CADEED01. Next base: position 2,672 of record JAEWLQ010000106.1, on the reverse strand, counting down.
GCCGCGATGTGAACCTTCACGGTCTTCTCGGCGATGCCGAGATTCGCGCTGATCTCCTTGTTCGTGAGTCCGTCCTTGAGGTATCGCAGCACGTCGACCTGGCGTTCGGTGAGCTGCGCCAGCGAACGTGGCGCATCGTGCGCATCGTGTCCGGCGGTGCGTGCGGTCGCGGCCACCAGCAGCGGCGGCACGTAGATGTTGCCCGACAGCACGAGCTGCAAGGCGGACACCACCGTCTTCGCGGTGGCGGATTTCGGGATGTATCCGGAGGCACCGGCATTCAACATGCGACGCACGTCGCTGGCGCTCTCCGAGCTCGACAGGACGATCACCGGCAGATCCGGATGGCGCCGCGCGAATTCGCGCACGGCGGCTTCGCCCGACAGTCCGGGCATCATCAGATCCATGAAGACCGCGTCGATGATCTGCTCGTCGGCGATATTGAGCGCATCCTCGGTCGAGGATGCCTGCACGACGGACGTGTCCGCCGAAGCCTGACGCAGCAGCGCCGCGAGGCCGTCGCGAAACAGCGGATGGTCGTCGACGATGAGCAGCTTCACACGCCACATCTTAAAGAAGGCGACGCTCGACTAGCCACTGCCTCGGTGGGTGTTTTTCATAGCGTGGGAATCGCGCGCCTTTTGCTAGGCCAAAAGGCTTAGGTCCCGGCTTAGCCCGTCCGGGCAATTGCCGTAAGGTGTCTTCGAAGTTGCAATGGGGGCCTGGGAGGGTACCCATTGATGACCGGCGGACGCGGTCCTGCATTCCTGTTGTTTGCGCCCTGGGCATGGGCCTGGATGCCGGTCGGCTGGACCGCGCCGGGTCTTTGCAGTAGCGTGCGCGCGCAATCCGCTATCCCCGCCGGAGAGGTGGCAGAGCGGTTGAATGCACCGGTCTTGAAAACCGGCGGTCCCTCACGGGTCCCGGGGGTTCGAATCCCACCCTCTCCGCCAGACAAGAATATTGACCCAAGTGGGATTCGAACCCACGGGACAATGAAAAAGGGAGTTCGACAACTTTGCGGAGCAAAGTTGGACACGGTCGCGTCAGCGACTGTGGTCCCGAGCCCCCGAGGGACGAGCGGCGGTCTCCCGCCGCGAGCAATCCCACCCTCTCCGCCAGCGACTGTGGTCCCGAGTCCCCGAGGGACGAGCGGCGGTCTCCCGCAGCGAGCAATCCCACCCCCCGCTGCCCTCGATAGAACGTCCCGTTCGTCTATTTCCCAAGCCGCGCGCGTCCCCACCGCCCGCGGCTTTTTCCGTTGTTCCGGAGCCCATAAGTGAAAGCACCTCGCCTCGCTTTGATCGCCTTCGCCCTGTGCGGATCACCCTTCGCCTGGTCGCAGACCCCCACGCTCTGGTGCGACATGGCGTCGAACTATCACCCCTGCTACGTGGAAGGCGGCGCATTCACCAACCCGGAAACGGACGAGGAAGAGGTCATCGACGAGCTCATCTTCAATCCTTACGGTTCGGTCAAGACGGTGTCGGGCCTGTGGCTGTGGGCCGGCCCGACCGAAGAGGGCTCGGTCTTCACCATCCCGGGCACCGATGCCGTCCCGGAATTGCCGGAGCTCCCGGCGGACCCTTCTCAGACGCCGCCTTTTCCGGGACGACCGTACTCGGCTGCGCGGCCCGCAGTGCCTGCACAGACCTACACAATCACGCAACACCGGCTCGGTACGGATCCGGACCCGGATGACCCGAACGTCAATGGTTCGCCGATCGGCATCGAATGCAGCCCGGCCTGCGGCGGCTCCAATGGCTTCATCGCATATACCTATACACCCAGCGGCAGCAGCACTCGGCCGCCCGGACTCGACAGCGTGCCGGGCCGTGGCGCGGAGATCGTGCGTCCGCCGCAGATCATCGGCAGCAACCGCTTCGTCGAAAACCACAACGGCGCGTGGGGCAGTAGTGGCGACAGCGGCTGGGGCATCGAGATCTGCTTCTTCGGCTGCTGGACCATCGGCGAAGCGGCCGAGCCTGGGGATCCCGGACAGTCGGCGGCCCCGGTGGACTACGACCTGACCACCGTCGAAACCAACGGCAATCTCTATTCCACTGCCGATGACGCACCGGCTCTCGTCGTGACCAGCCGCGGCGGCAACGGCGGCACGGGCGGCAACGCCTGGGGCGCGCTGCCGGCCGCGATGGGCGGCGTCGCCGGCGTCGGCGGAAACGTCGAAGTCGACTCCTACGTGGACATCACGACCTCGGGCCGCGAATCGCACGGCATGTTCATCCAGAGCCGCGCGGGCACCGGCGGCACCGGCGGCAGCGGCTACATCTTCAGCAGCGGCGCGGGCGGCGGCCAGGCGGCGCAGGGCGGCACCGCGACCGCGCGCAACCACGGCGACATCGTCACGAGCGGTGACGGCGCGGTGGGCGTGTACGCGCAGAGTCTCGGCGGCGGCGGCGGAACCGGTGGCGATTCCTACGGCCTGGTCGGCGATGCCGGCACGGGCAGCCCGGGCGGCCATGGCGGCACGGCCAACGCGACTAACTACGGCACGGTGCGCACCGGCGACGCGCTCGCCGGCACTGGTTACGCGGCGCACGGTGTGTTCGCGCAGAGCGTCGGCGGTCCGGGCGGCAATGCCGGCGATTCCGGCGCGCTGGTCGTGGGCCTCGGCGGCAACGGCGCCGACGGCGGCAATGGCGGAAACACGA
>JAEWLQ010000105.1 GCA_023457495.1 Pseudomonadota bacterium | reverse complement strand
TCCCACCACCACCCGCGCCCGGACCGCGCCCACCCCCGCTGGTCGATCGAACCCCCGCGACCGACGCCGAGGCCGCGCGCTTCCTGCAGCAGGCGCAGTTCTCCGTGACCGATGCGGACATCGCCGCGCTGCGCGGCGGTGGCATCCTCGCGTGGCTCAATGCGCGCTTCGCCGAACCCGCGGGCCAGACCGGCTGTGCCTGGCTCGATTCCCGCGGCTACAACGCCATCACCGCGGAGGAGCGCTACCTCAGTCGCACGCCCGGCGACTACATGATCTGGAACCAGCTCATCGCCGGCCCGGATCAGATGCGCAAGCGTGTGGCGCTGGCGTTGTCGGAACAGTTCGTCGTGAGTCTCACTCCGATCAACGTGTTCTACCCGCCCTATCTGATCGCCGCGTACTGGGACGTGCTCACCGCGCACGCCTTCGGCAATTTCCGTGAGCTCCTCGAAGCGCTCACGCTCAATGCCGCGATGGGTTTCTTCCTCAACACGCGCGGCAATCTAGGCGAGAACTCACGCGGCCGGCAACCGGACGAGAATTACGCGCGCGAGGTCATGCAGCTCTTCACGATCGGCCTGCACGAGCTGAACCTCGACGGCACGCCGAAGCTCGACGCAGAGAACAAGCCGATCGAGACCTACGGCCCCGACGACGTGAGCAATCTCGCGCGGGTCTTCACCGGCTACAACTTCGACTATCTATCGAACGGCGGCAGCCGCACGCCGGTCGCCTGGTCGCGTAGTGAAATCCCGAGCACGCATTTCGCCATCAACCGGATGCGCCTCAACCCCAACAACCACTCGCGCATGGACAAGAACTTCCTCGGCGCCAGCATCTCGAGCACGACGCCCGGTGCGGACGCTTTGACCATCGCGCTCGACCGGCTCTTCTACCACGCGAACACCGGGCCATTCTTCGCGCGGCAGATGATCCAGAAGCTCGTGACCAGCAATCCGTCTCCCGCCTACGTGCAACGCGTCGCGACGGTCTTCGGCAACAACGGCAACGACGTGCGCGGCGATCTCAAGGCGGTGTGGACCGCGATCCTCACGGACGAGGAAGCGCGCGCGCTGCCCACCGATGACGACACGCTGCGCGGCAAGCTGCGCGAGCCCATCGTGCGTTTCGTGCAATGGGCGCGCACGGCGGAGGCTGCATCCGACAACGGCGCGTGGGAGATCGACGATCTCTCGGAGAGCGACCGGCAACTCGCGCAGAGCCCGCTGCGCGCGCCATCCGTGTTCAATTTCTTCCGGCCCGGCTACGTGCCGCCGAACACCGCGATCGCGGTGGCTGGCAAGCAGGCGCCGGAGTTCCAGCTTCTGAACGAGTCGAGCACGGCCGGCTACATCAACTTCATGCAGTCCGTGACGCGCGACGGCGTGCGGGATGTGAAACCGGCCTACGCCGCGCTGCTGCCGATCGCACACGACATTCCCGCCGTGATCGACTGGCTGGATCTGCATTTCAGCGCGAACCAGCTTTCGGGCGAGACGCTGGACGTTCTCAATCGCGCGTTGCGCTCCTACGGCATCACGTCCTCGAGCAGCGCGAGCGCGAAACTCGACATGCTGGCCGCGGGATCCTTCCTCGTGCTGATCTCGCCTGACTACCTGGTGCAGAAATGACTTCCAGCCAGCAATGGACCCGTCGGCTCGTCCTGCAACGCGCGCTGCAGTTGTCCGCGCTCGGCGTCGCGACGCCGCTCGCGATCAATCTCGCGGCGATGGGGGAGGCGGCGGCCTTTGACGCGACTGACTACAAGGCGCTCGTGTGCATCTTCCTCTTCGGTGGCAATGATTACGCCAACACGGTGGTGCCCTACGACCCGGCCAACTACGCGCTGTACCACCAGATCCGCGCGGGCGCCGCGGGCGAAGACGCGGCCGGTATCGCGATCGCCCGCGCCGATCTGGCCGCGACCGCACTCACGCCGCTCGATGGCGCCGTGCTGACCGACAACCTGCAGTACGCGCTCGCGCCGCAACTCGCTGGTTTGAAATCGTTGTTCGACGCCGGCCGCCTCGCGATCCAGCTGAACGTCGGCCCGCTGGTGCAGCCCACGACGAAGGCGCAATACGCGAGTTCGGACCGCCGTGCGAATCCGCTGCCGCCGAAGCTGTTCTCCCACAACGATCAGCAATCCGTGTGGCAGTCGGACGGCGCCGAGGGTGCGACCAACGGCTGGGGCGGAAGGCTCGGCGATCTCGCGCTGTCGAGCAACGGAACGAATGCGACGCTGACCTGCATCTCGGCCAGCAACAACGGCGTGTTCGTCGCCGGGCGCGACGCATTGCAGTACCAGATCAGCAGCAGCGGCGCGATCCGCATCAACGCACTGCGCGGCGCACTGGGCGAGGCGGTGCGCGCCATCGTCTCGCGCGACAGTGCCCACGTGCTCGAGAACGAATGCGCCAACGTTACGCGCCGCTCGATCGCGCTCGAGGGCGTCGTCAACGATGCGCTGGGCGGCGTCTCGCTAACTACCGCATTCCCGTCGGGCAATGGGCTCGCCAGCCAGATGCGCGTCGTGGCGCGGCTGATCGGCGCGCGCGCCGCGTTCGGCGTGCGCCGCCAGGTGTTCTTCGTCTCGCTTGGCGGATTCGACAATCACAACGATCTCATGAGCGACCACCCGCGGCTCATGACCCGCCTCAATGACGCAATGAGCGCGTTCTACGCGGCGACGGTCGAGCTCGGTGTCGCGAACAAAGTCACGACGTTCACGGCCTCGGATTTCGGCCGCACGCTGTCGTCGAACTCCGATGGCTCGGACCACGGCTGGGGCGCGCATCATTTCGTGATGGGCGGCGCGGTGAATGGCGGGCGCTTCTTCGGCACGGCGCCGCACGTGTCGGTGGAAAGTGATGACCAGGTCGGCCAGGGCCGGCTATTGCCCAGCACATCGGTGGATCAGTTCGCGGCGACCCTGGGCCGGTGGTTCGGCTGCGAGGCGACCGAATTGCCGGGGATCCTGCCGAACATCGGCAATTTCTCGAATTCGAGCCTCGGATTCGCCTGAGTCCTCGGGTTCGCCCCTACGCAAAATTGCGACAGTTTGTTTGGCCGGTTCCGGCTCCTTAAGGTACGGTGCGTGAGCTGATCAGGGGGGCTCGTGCAGGAACTGGAGAACGACGTCGATACGACGTCGACCGAACCGGCTGAAGATTGCGCCGATTCCCGTGGAGCGGGTGTCGCCGTGGCATTGGGCGCGCTTGCACTCGCCGCTTGCGGCGGCGGTGGCGGTGGAAGCGCGGCGCCCGGCAATCCAAGTCCGCCCGCGCCCAGTCCGCCCGCACCGAGTCCGCCGGCGCCCAGCCCACCCGCGCCGAGCCCGCCATCGCCCAGCCCACCGACTCCGCCCGTCAACATCGGCGAAGCCGAGGCCGCGCGTTTCCTGCTGCAGGCCCAGTTCGCGATGACGGACTCCGATCTGTCGTCAGTGCGCACGAACGGCTACGCGGCGTGGCTCAACTCGAAGTACACCGAACCGCTGGGCCAGACCGGCGTCGCCTGGCTCGACTCGCGCAATCACAATTCGATCACCGAAGAGCAGCGCTACTTCTGGCCGCAATTCGGCGACTTCATGATCTGGAACCAGCTGCTGGCCGGGCCGGACCAGATGCGCAAGCGTGTCGCGCTCGCGCTGTCGGAATTCTTCGTGGTGAGTCTCAGCCCGATCGACGGCTTCTATCCACCGTACGTCATCGGCGCGTACTGGGACCTGTTGTGCGCCAACGCCTTCGGCAACTACCGTGAGCTGCTCGAACGCGTCACGCTGAATGCGGCGATGGGCTTCTTCCTCAACACCAAGGGCAACCTCAAGGAAGACGCGAACGGTCGCCAGCCGGACGAGAATTACGCGCGTGAGGTGATGCAGCTCTTCACCATCGGCCTGTACGAGCTGAACCCCGATGGCTCGCACCGTCTCGACGCCAACGACCACCCCATCGAGACCTACGGGCAGAGCGACATCACGAATCTCGCGCGCGTGTTCACGGGCTACGACTGGGACTACACGTCGAACGGCGGCACGTTCACGAACGTCTCCTGGCACGACTACGACGTGCCGAACACGCGCTTCGCGACGAACCGCATGCGGTTCATCCCTAACAACCACTCGACGCAGGCCGTCACGTTCCTGGGGCTCACGATTCCTGCGAATACCGCGGGTCCGGAGGCGCTGCGCCTGGCGCTCGACCAGCTCTTCAACCACGCGAACGTGGGTCCGTTCTTCGCGCGGCAGATGATCCAGCGCCTGGTGACCAGCAACCCGAGTCCCGCCTACGTCGGCCGCGTCGCGGCGGCGTTCGCGAACAACGGTTCGGGCGTGCGCGGCGATCTGCGCGCGGTGTGGACGGCGATCCTCACGGATGCCGAGGCGCGCACCCTGCCGGGTGCGTCGGAGACGATGTCGGGCAAGCTGCGCGAGCCGGTGGTGCGCTTCGTTCAATGGGCGCGCACGGTGGGGATCACGTCGACCAATGGCGCGTACGAGATCTACGATCTGTCCGGCAGCGATACGGCGCTCGGGCAGAGTCCGCTGCGCTCGCCGTCGGTGTTCAATTTCTTCCGGCCGGGCTACGTGCCGCCGAACACGGCGCTCGCGGCGGCCAACAAGCAGGCGCCGGAGTTCCAGCTCGTCAACGAGACCACGGTCGCGGGTTACTCCAACTTCCTCACGTGGGTCATCCGTGGCGGCTACAACGACGTGCGGCCGACCTACGCGGCGCTGCTGCCGATCGCGCACGACGTGCCGGCGGTGGTCGCGTGGCTGAACCTGCGGATGACCGCTAACCAGTTGTCGCAGGCTTCGCTGGACACGATCACGGCGGCGCTGACCGCGATGAACGTCACCGCGGGCAGCTCGAACGACGCGAAGCTAAATCTGCTGGCGGGCGCCTGCCTGCTGATCCTGTGCTCGCCTGAATACCTGGTGCAGAAATGAGCCGGAATGAATACTGGACTCGCCGCATGGTCCTGCAGCGCGCGATGCACCTCGGTGCGATGGGTGTCGCTGCGCCGCTTGCGATCAACCTTGCGGCAATCTCCGAGGCCGCCGCCTTCGACAGCAGCGACTACAAGGCGCTGGTGTGCATCTTCCTGTACGGCGGCAACGACTACGCGAACACGGTGGTGCCGTACGACGCGGCTAACTACGCGCTGTATCACCAGATCCGCGCCGGCGCCGCTGGCGAAGACCAGGCGGGCATAGCCATCGCGCGCGCGGCGCTGGCGCCGAACGCGCTGACGCCGCTGGTCGCGCAGACGCTCACCGACAACCTGCAGTACGCACTCGCGCCGCAGCTCACGGGATTGAAGACGCTGTGGGACCAGGGGCATCTCGCGGTGCAGCTCAACGTGGGTCCGCTGATCCAGCCAACCACGCTCGCGCAGTACCAGAGCACGAACCGCGTCGCGAATCCGCTGCCGCCCAAGCTGTTTTCGCACAACGACCAGCAGTCGATCTGGCAGTCGAACGACAGCGAGGGATCGACCATCGGCTGGGGCGGGCGGCTCGGCGACATCGCGCTGTCGAGCAATGGCGGGAATTCACTGCTGACCTGCATTTCGGCCTCGGGCAACGCGGTGTTCGTCGCGGGCCGCGACGCGCTGCAGTACCAGATCAGTCCGAATGGCGCGATCCGCGTCAACGGGCTCACGCAGTCGCCGTATGGCTCGTCGGCGTTGCGTAATGCCCTGAACACCTTGATGACGCGCCAGAGCACGCACGCGTTCGAGAACGAATACGCGATCGTGACGCGCCGCTCCATCGAGATGGAGGGCATCGTCAACTCGGCACTCGTGAACGTGAACACCTCGTTCGGCACGAACAACGGGCTGGCTAACCAGTTGAAGATCGTCGCGCGGCTCATCGGCGCGCGCAATTCGCTCGGGCTGCGCCGCCAGGTGTTCTTCGTTTCACTCGGCGGCTTCGACAACCACAACCTGCTGATGCAGGACCATCCGCGGCTGCTCCAGCGCATCAACGATGCGATGAGCGCGTTCTACGCGGCGACGGTCGAGCTCGGCGTCGCCGACAAGGTGACCACGTTCACCGCGTCGGATTTCGGCCGCACGCTGAGCTCGAACGCGGACGGCTCGGATCACGGTTGGGGCGGTCATCACTTCGTGATGGGCGGCGCGGTGAACGGCGGGCGGTTCTGCGGAACCGCTCCGCACGTGTCGATCCAGACCCCCGACCAGGTCGGGCAGGGCCGGCTGCTGCCGACCACCGCGATCGATCAGTTCGCCGCGACGCTGGCGCGCTGGTTCGGCTGCAGCCCAGCCGAACTACCCGGCATCCTCCCCAACGTCGGCAACTTCACGACCACCGACCTCGGATTCCTGTAAAGGTCAGTCGATCGATACGAAGTTGATGGTCCGGTCATTGAAGCGCTGGGCCGCCCACTTCGCGACATCCTCGGACAGCGTGAACAGCTGCTCGACCTCGATCAGCGCGGTGTTGTGATACGCCGCGAGCAGCTGCTTGTTCGCGCTGCTCTGCGCCGCGGCGCCGTACTGCGTCGCCGCCATGTCCTTCTGCACCGCCGCGATGTCCGCGAGCCGCGCCTTGCGCGCCGCCTCGACCTGCTGGCCGATCTGCACCAGCGCACGATCGTACTCGGCGACGATCTGCGCGTGCGCCGCGCGCAGCGTGGCCTTGTCCGCCGCCTCGTCGGCCTTGGTCGCGCAGCCGCCTTCACCATCGCTGCACTTCAAGGACTTCTCGGCCTTTTCCGCGATCTCCATCGAACGCGTGCTGACCTTCGCCTGGATGTCGCTGACGGCGGCGTATTGCGCGGTGATTCCGCCGTTGGTCATCTGTTTCGTCTGGTAGTCGGCGTAGTGTTCGGCCGCCGTCTGCACGGCCGGCGGATCCTTGCTCATCGCCACGACGTTCTGCATCGCGGCCTGCTGCGTCGCCTTCGACATCTCCATCGCGAAGGCCATCTGCTCGGCCTGGCTCATCGACGCGAGCTTCGCCTGGATCTGCTTCGCGTACTCAGGGTCACGTTGTGCGCGCTGGAAATCGACGCCGCCCGCATTGGTCAGCGCGCCCGGCGCCGTGGTGTTCGCATCGGCGTTCAGCTTCTCGACGAACGCGCGCTGATCCTTGAGCTGCTTGCGGAGCGTGACGACCTCTGCGCTCGCGAGCCACGCCGGCGCGGCCGCGGCCGACTTCGGCGGCGCGGGAATGCGTGTGTGCATCGACTGCAGCGACTGTTGGGCGAGGGCATTGGTGGCAATCAGCAAGCCGCCAACGAGAGCAAAGGACTTCAACATGAACGAAAACTCCCAGAATGACTGAACGGGGGTGCCGGGCACGCCAGACACCGAGGGCGCGCATTATCGGGATCGCGCACGGGCGGATTCCTAATACGCGCTTAAGTTTTCAGTCGGCGCGGGGTTTCAACTCGACCAGGGCAGCGCAACGGGCTCGCCATCCGCCCGGAAGACCTCGACCGGCGTTTTCGAGAACACCGCGACGACGTGCAGCGGATCCCGCCCGGCATTCACGAGCTGATGAAGCGCATTGCGCGGGATGCACACGGTCTGGTGCGCGCCGAAGGAGACCTTGCGATTGCTGCCTTCAGCACCGACCAGGCGAAGCTCGCCGCGGCCGGCCGAGCACAGGATGACTTCCTCGCAATCGTGCCGATGGGGCGGGGTGGCGGCGCCGGGCTCGAGGATCTGCTGCCAGATGGAGAGTTGTTTGAGCCCCTGTTCGGAGCCGGCGAGAGTGGCGTGCAGGATGCCGGGGAAGGGGGACGTGGCGAGAACGGGGTTGGGACTGACTTGCATGGCGGGGGGCTCCAGAGGGGGTGACTCGGACGCCGCCGCAGTGTGTCCGGCCAGCCTCGCCGACAGAATCGCCTTGAGCGTCCAATCATTGAGGAACAATATTCCTCAATGAACAACATTCAGCAGGTCCTGGCCTTCGCAACGGCCGCCCGGAACGGCAGCTTCGCCAAGGCCGCCCGCGAGCTTTCCCAAACCCCCTCGACCATCGCGAAGAGCATCGGTCGACTCGAGGCCCAGCTCGGGGTGCGCCTCTTCAACCGGACGACCCGCCAGGTGAGCCTCACGCCCGACGGTCAGCAGCTGTTCGAGCAATGCCAGCGCATCCTCGAGGAGGTCGAGATCCTGAAGTCCGCCGCCGCGGGTGCCAGCGGGGCGCCGACCGGCACGCTGCGCATCGAAGTGCCGGTGACCTATGGCCGGCGCGTCGTCGTGCCGGTGCTCGGAAAGATGTTGGAGCGGCATCCCGGACTCACGATCGAGGCGCGCCTGTCGGATCATTTTTCCGACGTGATCCGCGAGGGTCTCGACGCCGTCGTGCGCATCGCGGCGCTCGCCGATTCGCGGCTGGTTGCGCGGACCATCGGCCATCAACATCTGGTCGTGGTCGGCAGTCCCGACTATCTCGCGCGCAACGCGCAGCCGCGCAGTCCCTACGATCTCGAGCGGCATTCCTGCGTGCTGTTTCGAGTCTCGGCCACTGGCCGCGCACGGCCGTGGCAGTTCCGCGTGGACGGCGTGAACACGGAAATCCATCCCGAGGCGCGGCTACGCCTGGGAGATGGCGATGCGCTCATCGAAGCGGCCGGCGCGGGCCTCGGGCTCGTGCAGGCGCCGGACTATATGGCCGCCGACGCGATCAACGCGGGACGCGTGGTCGAGGTGCTGCGCGACTTTCGCCCCGCGCCGCTGCCGATAAACGTGCTCTATCCCACCACGCGCCTGCTACCGCCGCGCGTGCGCGCCTTCATCGACGCCATGTCCGAGCCAGGCGCCGCGAAACTGCGCGTGAGGCTGGGCGTTGTCGGTGCCGGGTGAGAAAAAGCTGAGTTAGCATGATTCGACTGCCGGGTGCGATGTCACCGAAAGCTAACTCAGCTTTTTCTCACCCGGCACCAACAACGGCACGACAGGGGGACGCATGAGACGGGGAGTGGTTGCTGCTTTGCTGATGGCGATGGCCGGGGCGGTCGGCGCGGCGGATCAGCCGCCGACGTTGCCCATCGGGTCGGCGATGCCGGCGTTCTCGTTGCCGGGCATCGACGGCAAGACTTACACCGACAGGAGCTTCGCGAAGGCGGACATCCTCGTCATCGTCTTCACGAGCCCGCACTGCCCGACGGCGCAGGCTTACCAGGAACGCATCAAGAAGCTGGTGGCCGACTACACGCCGAAGAACGTCACCGTGATCGCGGTGAATCCGAATCACGCGGCCGCGGTTCGTCTCGACGAGCTCGCCTGGAGCGACCTGTCCGACTCCTTCGCCGAAATGCAGGAACGCGCGCGCGACCAGAAATTCAACTTCATCTGGCTGGACGATGGTCCGAAGCAGGAGATGTCGCACGCCTACGGCCCGGTCGCGACGCCGCACGTGTTCATCTTCGACAAGGCGCGCAAGCTGCGCTTCGAGGGCCGCATCGATGAGTCCGAGCGCGAGTCGCTCGCCACCAAACACGACACGCGCAATGCCATCGACGCGCTGCTCGCGGGCAAGGAACCGCCGGTCACCTCCACCCGCGTGTTCGGCTGCTCGGTCAAATGGGCCGACAAGGTCTCCGAGTACGCCAAATACAAGGCACGCTGGGCCGCGGAACCCGTGACGCTCGAGAAGGCCGACGCCGCGACGCTCAAGGCCGTCCGCGAAAACAAGGACTCCGGGAAGTTGCGCCTCATCAACGTCTGGGCGACCTGGTGCGGCCCGTGCATCACGGAGTTCGACGAGCTGGTCGAGCACAACCTGCGCTTCCGTGGCCGCCCCTTCGAGATGGTCACCATCGCCGCCGAATATCCCGACCAGGAAGCCTCCGTGAAGGAATTCCTCACGAAGAAACACGCGTCGACGAAGAACTACATCCTCGCGAGCAACGACAAGGACGAGTTGTATGACGCGTTCGAGCCCAAGAGCGCCTGGCGCGGCGAGCTGCCCTACACGATCATCGTGAACGAGAAGGGCGAGGTCATCTACCGCGAATACGGCGAGCTCAGCTTCCTCAAGATGCGCCGCGCGATCGTGCCCGAGCTCAACCGCATCAAGCCCTGGGGCGGCCTCAGCCCCGTGAAGTAATGGGGACATTCCTCGTTTCCTAGCAAAAGGGGACAGACCTGAAACAGCAACTCGGTATGGTCTCCCTCGTCGTGCGCGACTACGACGAGGCGCTCGCCTTCTACGTCGGCAAACTCGGCTTCACCCTCGTCGAGGACAGCTTCGTGCCCGCGCAGAACAAGCGCTGGGTGGTCATCGAGCCGCCCGGCGCGGCCGGCGCCGGCGCCAAACTACTGCTAGCGCGCGGTGTCGGTGACACGCAGACCTCGCGCATCGGCAACCAGACCGGTGGCCGCGTGTTCCTGTTCCTTTACACCGACGACGTCTGGCGCGACTACCACGCCTACAAGGCGCAGGGCGTCGAATTCGCGCGAGATCCGGCGGCGGCGCCCTTCGGCACCGCCGCCGTATTCAAGGACCTGTACGGTAATCTCTGGGACCTCGTGCAGCTCTCGAACTAGCTACGCCCTCCAGCTCCAACGACATTCATCGATTCGCGGTCGCGAACATGCTCGCGAGCGCACCATCGAGCGCCGCGGCGAACTTCTCCGGCTGATCAAACATGACGAAGTGTCGCGCGGGCGAGATCGACACGACGTCGAGCTTCTCCACGCCGCTCAGCAGCATCCGGTAGTAGTTCGCCTTGCCGGCCTCGTCGATGCCCATGGCCGCCAGGTCCGGCGCATGGAACGGCGACACCTCCACCACCGGCACCTTGATGTCGCCGAGCCTGGGGCGCAGGTCGAGCGCCATCACTTGCGCGGCGAAATCCACCGTCGCCTGCGCATCACTGCGGCTCGTGAGCTCCGCGAGTTTGTCCGCCGTGGTTTCGGAGATGCTGCCGATCTGCCGCATGTACGCCTGCTGGCCCGCCACGAACTGCTCGCGCGTCCCCGACATCTGCGCGCGCAGATTCGCGGCGAGCGGAGCACGATCGCCCGTCATGCGCTCCGTCCCCGGGAACACCGGCAACCCATCCACCGCCACCACCCCGGCGATCTTGTCCGAATGATCCGCAGCGAATGCCAGCGACAACGTGCCGCCCAGGCTGTGCCCGATCAGCACCGGTTTCGCGATGCCGCGCGATTCGATCAACACGAGCAGGTCCCGCTGCACCGTCTCGAGGTTCGCCTCCGCGTCGCGCGGCCGCCCATCGAACCCAGGCAGCGTCAGTAGATAGACGGAATGCGTTCCGCTCAGCCGCTCCGCGGTGTCCCTCCACACCCACGACCCACTCGCGAGCCCCGGAATCAGGATGACCGCCGGCCCCTTGTCGGAAACCTGTTCGACTGCCAGCGCGCCGGCATCGAACTTCGAGGCGCCGCCAAACGCGGGCGCGAGCAGGGAGAGCGCGAGCGCGAAGCCCGCGAAAGTCTTGCGAAACATGGTTGTTACTCCGTTAGAAAGATCTTTTCGATCGGTTTCCCGAACAGCTTCGCGAGCGCGAAGGCGAGCGGCAGGCTCGGGTCGTACTTCTCGGTTTCGATGGCATTGATCGTTTGACGCGAAACTTCGAGCTGATCGGCCAGCTCGCCCTGGCTCCAGCCGCGCTCCATGCGCAATTGGCGGACCAGGTTCTTCATCGACTCCAGCTTCCGCCGCGCACGATGGACAGGGTCGCCCAGACTGCGCCCATCACGGGCCACACCCAGAACATCGTCAGCTTCGGGAATCCGGCGTTCTCGAGGAATCCGTACGTGAGCGTCCAGCCCGCCGTCACCGCGAAGGCAATCCCGATGTTCTCGAGCGAACGCAGCCGGATGAATTCATCCATGCGGCGGAACTGCCGCACGATGACCCAGATGGCGAGCGCGATCGGAATCGCGGGCGACAGCAGCAGCGCCGTCCGCGCGAGGCTCGGCTCCATGGTCTTCGCGATCGTGATAGAGCCGAACAGTACGCCCGTATACAAGAGCAGGGTGCCGGCAAGCTCCCAGTGATACCGCCGCAGTGCTTCGCCTTCGCGCATGTTCGCTCTCCGCCGCCTGTAAAGGATGCTTGACAGGTTAGACGGGCCAAAACAGCCTGTCAAGCATGCTTTACAGATAGGCGGGGCGCGGGTGGATAGAGCCGAGGCGGAGTGCCGGGCGTGTCGCCAGTCCTTCAGCCCTGGCGCTGGTTGTCCTGCATCTTCGCCAGGAACTCCTGCTCCGCCGCGGATTCCCCGGTGCGTTCGCCCGGCACGTCCTCGCAGAACTTCACCCAAGGCAGCCGGCTCTCGATCCCGAACTGCTTGACGATGGGCGCGTCCTCGGGACGATCGAGCGAGCCGATGGTCGTGTAGATGCGCGCGCTCGCGATGTTGTACTTGAACGAGAGCGGCGTGCCGCAGGCCGCGCAGTAACCTCGCTGCGCGAGATTCGAGCTCGCGAAGTAGCTAGGCACGCCCTGCGTCCACTCGAAGTTGTCGGGAGACCCGCCGGCGAGCGCGGCGAACAGTCCACCGGTGGCGCGCTGGCACATGCGGCAATGGCACACGTGCGTATTCTCGAGCGGCGCATAGAACGCGTAACGCACCGCGCCGCACTGGCAGCCGCCGGTCGCGACCGGCTTGCGCATGCCCGGATCCGCGCTCATTGGAAAGTGTCGCAGGCCTGCACGTTGCCCGACTCGAAGCCGCGGCGGAACCATTCCTGGCGCTGCGCGCCGGAGCCGTGCGTGAAGGATTCCTGGTTCACGTGTCCCTGCACGCGCTTCTGGATCGTGTCGTCGCCCACGGCCGACGCGGCGCCGAGCGCCGCATCGATATCGCCGGCTTCGACGATGCCGCGCGCGCGATCGGCGTGATGCGCCCAGATGCCCGCGAAGCAGTCCGCCTGCAGCTCCATGCGCACCTGCAACGCGTTGGCCTCCGCTTCCGACGCGCGCGATTGCGCGTTGCGCACCTTGTCGGAAATGCCGAGCACGGTCTGCACGTGATGCCCGACTTCGTGGGCGAGCACGTACGCCTTCGCGAAATCGCCTTGCGCGGCGAACTCGGTTTCGAGTTGGCGGAAGAACTGCAGGTCGATGTAGACCTTCTGATCGGCCGGACAGTAGAAAGGCCCGACCGCGGACGTCGCCGATCCGCACGCCGTGTTGATGCCCTGCTCGAAGATGGCTAGATAGGGGGCCGGGTACTGCTGCCCGGCCTGCGCGAAGATCGCGTTCCAGGTGTCCTCGGTGTCGCCGAGCACGGCGGCCACGAACTGTCCGACCTCGTCACCGGGCGTGCCGGCCTCGATCTGTTCTTCGGTCTGCGCGCCGCCGCCTTCGCCCATCAGGCCCATGATGACGCGCGGATCCACGCCGAGGAAATACGCCGCGAGCAACGCGATGATGCCGCCGCCGATGCCGAACTTCATGCCCGGCCGGCCGGTGGTGCGTCCGCGATAATCCTGGACGTTGCGGCTTTGTCGACTCTCACGCCAACGCATGGCAGGGATGTTAGCAGAGGCACTCGCGGTATGATCCGCGCCTCGTGAAGTCCGGCCTCCCCATCGACGAAGTCCTGCCCGCGCTGCGGACCGCGCTGCAGCGCAATCCCAACGCCGTGGTCGAAGCGCCCCCCGGCGCCGGCAAGAGCACCGTTGTGCCGATTGCGCTGCTGGAGGAATCGTGGTTGCGGGGCGGCAAGATCGTGATGCTCGAGCCGCGGCGGCTCGCGACGCGCGCGGTGGCCACGCGCATGGCGCGCACGCTCGGAGAATCTCCCGGTGAAACCGTCGGTTACCGCATGCGGCTGGAAACGCGCGTCAGCCGGCGCACGCGCATCGAGGTCGTGACCGAGGGCGTCTTCACGCGCATGTTGCAGAGCGATCCGGCGCTCGAAGGCATCGCGGCAGTGCTGTTCGACGAATTCCACGAGCGCAGCCTGCACGCCGACACCGGTCTCGCGTTCGCGCTCGATGCGCAGGCCAATCTTGCGCCGGAGCTGCGGCTGCTGGTGATGTCCGCCACGCTGGACGGCGCCGCCGTCGCGAAGTTGTTAGGCGACGCGTCGGTGGTCACGGCCGCGGGGCGCGTCTTCCCGGTCGAGGTGAAATACCTCGGCACCGGCATGCCGCAGCTGCCGGGCGGGCGCGAAGAGCCGCTGATCGCGGTGGTGCGCGCGATCAGGCGCGCACTGCAGGAGTGCGAAGGCGACATGCTGGTCTTCCTCCCAGGCGCGGGCGAAATCCGCCGCGTGCAGGGAATGCTCGGCGAGCCGGGCGTCGACGTACTGCCGCTGTATGGCGAACTCGGCCCCGACGCGCAGGACGCGGCGCTCGCGCCGGCGAATGCGGGGCGTCGCAAGATCGTGCTCGCCACCAACATCGCGGAGACCAGTCTCACCATCGACGGCGTACGCATCGTGATCGACGCGGGCCTGGAGCGGCGCAGCCTGTTCGATCCGTCGAGCGGCATGAATCGTCTCGAAGTGCACCGCATCTCGCGCGCCTCCGCGGAGCAGCGTGCGGGCCGCGCCGGCCGCACCGCGCCCGGCGTGTGTTACCGGCTGTGGGGAGAGGGCGCGGAAAGAAGTCTCGCGGCTTACGCGCCGCCGGAGGTGTGCGTCGCCGATCTCGCGCCGCTGGCGCTGGATCTCGCGGCGTGGGGCACGGAAGCGGAGTCACTGCGTTGGCTCGATCCGCCGCCGGCCGCGACGCTCGCGAGCTCGCGCGACCTGCTGCGGCGCCTCGGCGCGCTCGACACGGCCGGCAGGATCACCCCGCATGGCAAGGCCATGCAGGAATTCCCCGCGCATCCGAGGCTCGCGCATCTGCTACTTGAATCGCGCCGGCTCGGCGTCGCCTCGCTGGGCGCGGAGCTCGCCGCGCTTCTGTCGGATCGCGACCTGCTGCGCGCCGGCGGTGGCGTGCGCGACTCGGATATCCGCACGCGGCTCGAAACGCTGCGTCGTGGCTCGGGAGTAGATAGAGGCGCCCTCGATCGCGTCAGGCGCGCCCAGCGCGCCTTCGAGCAGCAGTTGGGCGCGCCGGCGAGCATCCCGTCGGCGGGTGTCGGCGCGGGCGTCCTGCTGGCGTTCGCGTATCCGGATCGAATCGGCCGCCGCCGTCCCGGCAACGAGGCGCGTTACCAGCTCGCGAACGGCCGCGGCGCCGTGTTCCCGGGGCCCGAGTCCATCGCCCGCGAGGAGTTCATCGTCGCGCTCGATCTGGACGATCGTGAACGCGAGGCCCAGATTCGACTCGCCGCGCCGCTGTCGCGCGCGGATCTGCTGGAGCACTTCAGCGAGCGGGTGCGCCGCGCGGAGGAGGTGCACTGGGACGGGCGCACGGAAACCATCGTCGCGCGCCGCGCGGTGTGGCTCGATGACCTGCTGATCGAGGAGAAGCCGCTGCCCGAAGTGCCGCGCGATGCGAGCGCCGCCGCGATGGTCGAAGGGGTCCGGTCGCTCGGGCTCGACGCGTTACCCTGGGATGATGATTCCCGTGACTTCGTCGCACGCTGTGAGTTCGTGCGGGCTCTCGGCCGCAAGGAACTCGCCGACTGGCCGAACTACTCGCGCGAGGCGTTGGCCGAGGATCTCAGCTGGCTCGAGCCCTTCCTCGAGGGAATCACGCGCCGCTCGCAGCTCGCGCGCGTGCCGCTGCTCGACGCCTTGCGCTCGCGGCTGCCGTACCCGCGGCAACAGAAGCTCGACGAGCTCGCGCCCACGCATATCACCCTGCCAACGGGCTCGCGCGCACGTATCGACTACCTCGACGACAACGCGCCCTGCGCCTCGATGCGCATGCAGGAAGTGTTCGGCCTCGCCGCGACGCCGCGCATCGGCGGCGCCGCCGTGCCGGTCACCTTCAAACTACTGTCGCCGGCGCAGCGGCCGCTGCAGGTGACGCGCGATCTCGCGAGCTTCTGGAGCAACGCCTACGTCGAAGTCCGCAAGGACATGCGCGGCCGGTACCCGCGCCACTACTGGCCGGAGAATCCGCTCGAGGCCGAGCCCACGCGGCGCGCCAAGCCGCGCGGTTAGTCGCTGTTCAGAACGAGAAACGCAGGCCGGCGGTCACCGTCGAGAACTCGGCGTCGTAGCGACTCTGCGAGTTCGGCCAGGTGTGAATGCTCGCGTCCTTGTTCCGCAGCCAGTCCAGCGTGATGGTGAAACGTTCGTTGATGTGGAATCCCGCGCCGAACCCGAACTGGGCGACGATTCCGGAATCGCTCGTGCGGGCTGGAGCACTGATCAGATCGAGCACGGTGCGCGTGTCGGAGCGGTAGTAGAAGGCGCCGAGCATGGCGCTCAGATACACACCTTTGCTCAGCGGCCAGGTGCCGACGGCATTGATGAAAGCGCCGTCGACCGAAGTATCGACGTCATAGTCGCAGTCACTTCCAGCAATCATGAGACAAGGGACTTCGACCTCGGCGCTGAACCTCCCGAGGTCGGCGTAGCCGGTCTCCAGAGCGAAGTACTTCGAGAAGCGGTAACCGCCAATGAGCCGGAACGACTCGTCCGTGCCGTCGCGCGTCATGAGGGCGCCCACATTCCCGAACTCATAGTCGTCGAGCGTCGACCTGCCGACGTCCGCGCCAATGAAGAAGCCCGTGGGCGATGCCCGCTGCGCGACGGCGGGATGCGCGCTCGATAAGGCCAACACGAGCGTGGCCGCGAAGCTCCGCCACGTAGCCGTATGCGGCGCCGCCCTCCGCAAGGGCCCGGTCGATCGATGGCTTGAACCTGTATTGGTCGGGAAACGCATGGAGGGCCTCCGAGTTCGGTGGCGTTCCGCCGCGCACCGCTCGGCCTATCTAACAGGGCCGTCTCTCCCGATTCTGTGCGAATTTGTAATCGACGCCGGCGCGACGTCTAACTGCCTGGTCCGGCCGGCCTTTTCCTCGACGCGCTAGAGATTGCGCGCACCATAACGCGCCGCTTCGTAGGCCTCCTGCGCGTCATGCTTCTGATACTCGAGCCGCCCCAGCCGCCAGGCCATGCGCTCGCGTTCCTTGGCGGGCACGTCTTCCTTCTCGAGCGCCGTGCGCAGGCTGTAGATCTCGCTCTGCAGCGAATCCACTTCCGCGCCGAGCCGATGGACTTCGAGTCCGTGTTCGTACGCGTTGACGAGACGGTCCTGGTCGTAGCGCCGGCAGATGCCGACGTCGAAGCTGCCGCCGTATTCGCCGAGTTGATAGGCGCGATAGGGCACGCAGAAGCGGTCGAGTCCCTGCTCGCGGCCGGTGAGCCACTTCTCGCGGTCCGGCGTCACCGCCACCTTGGCGCAGGCCGTCGCGTGGCGGATGAGGTAGTCCTCCGGACGTCCATCGGCGCCGTCGCGGATGCCGATGTCCTGCCAGTCGGCGTTGAGGCACTCACTCTTCGAAAGGCTGGCGCAGCCACTGAGCGAGGCGAGCAGCACGGCGGGGGCGATGAGTTTGAAGAGCAGCCGGGTGTCCATGGCTGCCAATCTATCGACCGATGATTGAATCGCGGCTGAACGGGCCGCCGGCCTCAATGTGTCAAATCAGCCGGTCAAACCGGTGCACCGTCTTCACGTTCGACCGCGAGCAGCGCTGCGCGCGCGGGATAACCCGGCCCGTCCGGCCAATGACTCACCGGATTGTCGAGCGTGCCGCCTTCACCCGGATGCTGAATCGCCAGGAACAAGGTCTTTCCGTCCGGCGTGAACTCGCAGCCGCACACCTCGCAGCCGTTGGGCCCGCTCGCGAGTTGTTTGAGCAGGCCACGTTGTGGACCGCTGGTTTCCATCACGAAGCAACCGTTGTTAGGCACGCCCTTGCCATCCGAGTCCGTGACGATCCAGAGCCGTCCCTGCGGATCGATGCCCAGATTGTCCGGACAGTGGACGCGGCTCTGCTCCTCGCGCTTCGGGTAGCCGGCGTAATAGGTGTCCGTCGCGGCGAGTTTGCCGGGCGCGATGTCGGACGCGTTCGTCAGGTAACGGCCTTCACCCGGATTGCCCGCGAGCAGGAACACGTTCCAGGTGAACTTCGTCGCCGTGCCGTCGTCGCCGTCCTCGGTGATCTCGATGATGTGTCCCGAACGGTTGTCGGGGCGCGGATTGGCCGCGTTCACGCCAACTTCGGTCTCGCGTCCGTACCATTCCTTCTTGTCGGTGACGCCGCGGCTCTCGGATTTGGTGCAGGGAATGTAGATGCGTCCGGTGATCGGGCTCGGCTCGACATCCTCCGGCCGGTCCATCGTCGTCGCACCTAACAAGTCCGCCGCCGCGCGCACCTTGATGACGACGTCGCCCTGGTTGGCGAAGCCGGCGCCGGAATTGAGCGGGCCCTTTTCGTCGTGCACCAGGGGCAGCCACACGCCCGTGCCGTCCGCATCGAAACGCGCCGCGTACAACGTGCCGTGGTCGAGCAGGTCGCGGTTCGCCGCCGGATTCTTCGGATCGAACTTGTCGCGCGTCACGAACTTGTAGATGTACTCGAACTTCTCGTCGTCGCCCATGTAGGCGGCAACGTGACCGCTCTTCGTGACGATGGTGTTCGCGCCCTCGTGCTGGAATCGGCCGAGCGCGGTGCGCTTGCGTGGCAACGACTTCGGATCGTGCGGATCGATCTCCACCATCCAGCCGAAGCGGCAGAACTCGTTCGGCTCGTGCTTCGAATCGAAGCGCGGGTCCAGCAGGTCCCAGCCGTAGTAGCTCAGCTTGCGCAGCGGGAAGCGGCGATTCGCCTCGAGCGGCGGCTCGTCGCCCAGCGCGAAGAAATCGTCGACGTTTTCCTCGGAGGTGAGATACGTGCCCCACGGCGTCTTGCCGGCGGAGCAGTTCGCGAACGTGCCGAGCACACGCACACCGGCCGGATCCGCGTTCGTGCGCATGAGCGGATGACCACGCGCCGGACCCATGATCTCCATCGGAGTGTTCGCGGTGATGCGACGGTTGTTAGGCGAGGCGAGCTCGCGGGTCCATCCGTCGGTGTCGCGCGCCAGTTCCATCACGGAGACGCCGACCGCGGCCTGCATGAACGCGGCCGCCTGCGGATGTTTTGCGTACCACTCGGCGCGAACCTTGGGTGGAACCCCGAAGCCGCGCAGCCCCGGGAACATCAGATCGACGTTTACGTACTCGTGGTTCACGCAGACGAGGCCGCGCGCGGCGCGGCCTTCACGCAACGGAAAATACCCGACGGCGTCGGCGTTGGTGCCGAACTGGCGATGCTGCGCCGCTACGGCGTCGGCATCGAGCCAATCGTCCGCGTACAACCGGCGCGAATCGAAGTCGCGCGTGCCCTGGAAAAGGCTGTCGCCCCAGCGCGCCACCATGTTGTAGCGGTAGCCGTCCGCGATGACGAACTTGTCGACGGATTGGGGCTCGATACTCGTGAACGAATTCCCGCGGGCCGGCGCGGGCGCGGAGGAGTGCGTGCAGGCCGCGAGACCCACGGCGGCCGCGCCCGTGGCGAGGATGGAGCGTCGCGAAAGCCGCGTCGCCAGAACCTTTTCGAATGCCGATCGTTCAGTCATGGCCACGCATGCTAACGTGCGTGCGTTGCTCGGAGAAGTACGAATGCTGCTCGCAAATCTGTCTGGCCGCGGCCTCGCCGTGACGCTCGCCATTTCACTTTCGTTATCACTCGCCGCCTGCGACCGCACGCGGGAAGCGACGCCGGTGACCAAGACCGCGCCCGATGCCGCGGAGTCCGCGGTCGATTTCGCGCGCCTGCATTCGGACGCGCCGGGGATCGCCTGGTTCGACGGCGACGTCGACGCGGCCTTTGCCGCGGCGCAAGCCTCCGGCAAGCCGGTGCTGCTGTATTGGGGCGCGCAGTGGTGCCCGCCGTGCAAGCAGCTCAAGTCCGCGGTGTTCAGCCGCCCGGATTTCATCGAGAAGTCGAAGCTGTTCGTTCCCGTCTATCTCGATGGCGATCTTCCCGACGCGCAGAAATGGGGAGACGTGTTCCGCGTGATGGGATATCCCACCGTCGTCGTGCTCAAGCCCGATCGCACGGAGATCACGCGCATCGCGGGCAACATGGATCTGTCTCTCTACGCCGGCGTGCTCGACAACGCGCTCGGCGACGTGCGGCCCGTGAAGGACGTGGTCGATCTCGCCGTGAAGGGCGGGGCGCCGCTCGACGCCAGCGATTGCCGCCGGCTCGCGTATCACGCGTTCGGACTCGAGGACGATGGGATCTTCGACAACGCGAAGCTGCAGACCGCGTTCGAGAACGCGGCGCGGCTGTGCCCGGCGGAGCTCGAGAAGGAACGCGCGCGACTGAGTATTCGCGCGGCGGCCGAGGCGGCGCGGGCGCAGAGCGCGGCGATCGAGGCGGGGAGCAAGGCGGACAAGTCCTTGTCCGTGCTCATCGTGCGCGTGAACGAAATCCTCGCGAACAAGGAAATCGCGCTCGCGAATGCCGATGTGCTGCGCAGCCTGCCCGGCGCGTTTTTCGCTGCCGCGCGCAACACCGTGCCGCAGGTTGCGCCGACGCTGCGCGAGCGTTACATGGCGGTCGCGGATGCGGCCACCGCGAATACCTCGTTCGCACCCGCGGATCAGCTCGCCGCGCAGTTGATGAAGATCACCGCATCGAAGGCGTACGCCGCCGACGGCAAGGTGCCCACCGACGTGCGCAGCGTCGCGATCGCGACCTCGACGAAGATGCTCGAGGTGCCGCAGGAGCCGTACGTGCGCGCGGGAATCGTGAACTCCGCGATCAACATCTATATCGCGCTCGACGAGTGGGAGCGGGCGCGCGATCTGCTCGCGATCGAGGCGAAGACCTCCAACACGCCTCACTACTACATCGGTGATCTCGCGGACGTCGAAGAGCATCTCGGCAACAATACGCGTGCGCTCGAACTGATGGCGGAGGCGTACGAGAAAGCGCAGGGCCCGGCGTCGCGTTTCCAGTGGGGTTACAGCTACCTGGATGGACTGCTGCGGCTCACGCCGGATGACACCGCGAAGATCGAGCAGGTGGGTTTGGCCGTCGCGGCCGAGCTCGACGGCCCGAACCGCATTCACCGGCGCACGCTGGCGCGGTTGAACCGTCTCGATGGGAAGCTGCACGCCTGGAGCACGACCCCGGCGCGCGAGGCGGTGTACGCGAAACTGCGCAGCAGCGTCGCGCAGGCCTGCGCGAAATCGCCCGGGGATGCCGCCGTGACCGCCGGCTGTCAGAACTTCGGCAAGGCCGGCTGACGGGCGGGGATAGTTAGAAAGACGCGGCCCGTCATTCTTCTTTCTTCAGACGGCGTGCATTGGTGCGCACCGTCGTGCTGATCGTCCGTCCGCGCTTGGCCAGCGCCTCGCGCAGCATCCATTCGATCTGGCCGTTGACGCTGCGCTGCTCGTGCGCCGCGAGCGCCTCGACCGCGGCGGCGACCGCCGGATCGAGGCGCAACAGGAAGGCCTTTCTTGAAGGGGGTTCGCTCAAGACAGCCCGCCTGGCCTACTGATAGAGCGTGCCCGCGTTGACGACCGGCTGCGCCTCGCTCTCCGCGCAGAGCACCACCAGCAGGTTCGACACCATCGCGGCGCGCCGCTCGGCGTCGAGCTCGACGACGCCGCGCTCGGTCAGGCCCTGCAGGGCCATCTCGACCATGCTGACCGCGCCGAGCACGATCTGCTTGCGCGCGCCGATCACGGCTTCCGCCTGCTGACGGCGCAGCATCGCGCCCGCGATTTCCGGCGCGTAGGCCAGGTGCGTGAGCCGCGCGTCTTCGACGAACAGGCCGGCCTTCTCGAACCGGTCCTGCAGCTCCTTCTTGAGCTTCAGGACGATCTCGTCGCCGCCCGCGCGCAGCGTGAGCTTCTCGTCGCCGTCCTCGTGATGGTCGTACGAGTACTCGTTGGCGAGGTGACGCACCGCCGCCTCCGCCTGCACCGGCACGTAGGCTTCGAAGTCGTCGATGTCCAGCACCGCGCGCGCCGTGTCGCTCACGCGCCAGACCACCGCCGCCGCGATTTCGATCGGATTGCCGCGCTTGTCGTTCACCTTCAGCTTCTCGCTGTTGAAGTTGCGCAGGCGCAGGCTGATCTTCTTCGTGTTGATGAAGGGATTCGCCCAGCGCAGGCCCGTCGAGTAGTCCGTGCCCTGGTAGGCGCCGAACAGCATCATCAGCGCCGACTGGTTCGGCTGAAGGATGTAGATGCCCTTGACGATGAAGACGAACAGGATGAGCAGCGGAATCGCGATCAGCGGCGCCCGGCTGACCATGAAAAAGATGAACCCGGCCAGCGAGAGCAAGGCGATGAGCAGCGCGAGATAACCGCTCGTGCTCTTGAAGTCGACTTCCTGCGTTCCACCCGGCGTAGTCATTGCACTCTCCCCCATCACGGGCCGACATGACCCGTTGCTTATCGTTGCGCTGATACTAGAGTGATATCACTGTGCAAGCAAGCCGCATTTGACGTAGCACGGTACAATCGCGCCCGGTTGGGCCTGTAGCACAGCGGTTAGTGCAGGGGACTCATCTATATAGGTGCCTGCGCAGGGAAACCTGCGCAGTGGACGGGATGAATTCAGGGAAACCTTCGTCGTGCGCTGAAGAGCCACGAACATGGCAACCCTGAGCCAAGCCGGAGCTGCAGCTCCGGAAGGTGCAGAGACTACCTGGGGGCTTCAGTGCCCTTGATGACAGGCTAGAGCGTCCCGCACCCTACCGGGTGGCTGGTTTAGTTAGTTAGACCAAATGCTCGCGGGTGAAGAGATAGTCCACGCGGGGCGGAAACGCTTCGGTAACGTGAATCCCTTGGTCCTTGGTTCGAATCCAAGCAGGCCCACAACCATACAGATCGGCGCTGCTCCTATGCGCGTGGGGCCACAGTTTTGCTCCTTGGGCCTCGCTTTGATTACTCCAAACTACAGTTTGGAATCCCGTGTAGTTAGGAGTGGTCTGAGTGACCGCCTCACGGTTCCATTCGTCGCCTGCAGCTTTTTCGCAAGAACCTACGGCCACTCAAAGACTTGCTTCCCTCGCACTACCGCCCCGGGGCGCTTCCGCAGGAGATTCGACAGGCTGTGACTCGATCAGGCTCTTTGTTGACTCAGAGTCACAGATCATGTACTTTTCCATCGCCGCCTGAAGCAGGCGTGTGCTCTTTAACAAGCTGCTCTTTGAAACATGTGTGGGTGAAAGGCCAAACACAGCAACAGCTGTGCGTGGTCGGTCGGCGCGGCGGCGCGCTGATCTATTTCCTAGCAGTTGCGCGACGCAATCAACGCGGCGCGGTGACGGTTCTCGGTTGCGATCTTTCGCGACGAGGTTGCCATTGCCAGCTCGGCTGGTGGTGCGACGGGGAGGGTGAGGTAAGGCAGTTGGCGTGTTCGACTCGTGCGGAACGACACATGTTGCGTTGGCGACGGGCGTCACTTGGACGTCGTTTCCACAGAGAGGAGCACACCATGGATACCAATCCAAAAATGGTGCTTGTTAGAGAAGCCGTTCAGCTTCTTCGTGAAGTTCGGACGGTGTACTGCGAGTCGGACCGCGCATTGGTGCAGTCACTTGATAGGACGATTGAAAAGTTGGAATTGTGTTTGACGCCCGGAGGCGCAACAGCTTCTAGGATGCTTGAGTGCCTGAAGCTGCTCTCGCATTGGGCCGCAGCGCTGCCAACTATCGAAAGATTTATCAAGATGATGAAGGACGAATGACCGATCAGGTAATCCAAGTTACCGACGATGCAGGCATGAAACAGTCGCACTAATACAACTGACCTTTACCTTTTAAATGAACATAGGCTATGCAATCCGGTTTTGTCGTCAGCAGCGTCGGCAGTCGATTCCTGCGCTAGGCCATGCTGCAAGTGTTAGCCCCTCATTCTTGTCGCTGGTGGAGCGCGGAAAGCGCCAACCAACACTAGAGAAACTTCAAGCGATTTGTGCCGCACTCGGGGTTCCGGTTAGTTTGCTGGTTTTCCTAGCCAGCAATCCTGACGAGCTTGCAGGCGTCGCACCTGAAGTGCATGAAAAGGTTTCTGCCGCTACATTAAAACTACTACAAGCGACGGCACAGCCAGATGACGATCGAGAGCAGCCGACCCTTCTATGACCTATCACCAGTCGGGTCTATATCCTCCCTTGCGCGGCTGCTTGGGACTAACGAAGAACATTTGCGCCGAATCGCTGCTCGAGCGAATTCGATGTATCGCGGTCCCATCTTGGTTAACAAGAAAGGAAAAGTAAGACCGACCTATGACGCCAAACCTCCTCTGAAATCGATTCAGGATGCGATTCTCAAGCGCGTCCTAAACAAGGCATTTTTCCCCACCTACTTGATGGGAGGAATCGCGGATCCCGAGCACAGACGTGGCTACATCCGAAATGCCCAGCACCATGCGGGAGCAAAATTGCTCTTCTCAGAAGACGTCGCGGACTTCTATCCTTCAATTCCCTCGATCCGAATCAAAAGCATCTTCCTACACATCTTCCGATTCGCACCGCCTGTGGCCGCCCTACTGACGGCACTCTGTACGAAGGATGGCCGCTTAGCGCAGGGGGCGAAGACTAGTACCGCCCTGGCAAATCTCGCGCTATATGGAACCGAATGGGCTGTGAGAAATCGACTCCAACAGCGCGGATTGCGATATTCGAGATTCGTAGACGATGTTCACGCGTCTACAACTCGACGCCTATCGCGCAGTGAGCGCACATGTGTGGTCGCCGACTTGCGGAGCATGATGATTCGCTCCGGCTTCACACCAAAGCGATCGAAGCAGTCGATCACCAGCGCTGGTGTCAGAATGGAAGTGCACAATCTAAACGTCAATACAGCCGCTTCACGCGGTCGTGCGAATCGCAATCAACTCCGACTGGAGCTGTTCGTACTTGCAAAGCGCGCAAAATCTGGCGATTTTACAGGTGACTTCGATAAGTTGTTCGGTCGCGTTGGATCACAGATCGGTAGCCTCAAACAGACAAACCCACTTCCTGCAGCGAAGCTGAGACGCGAGTTCGATGCAATCAAGAAGCTCCGCCGCGGAGCAGCTTTAAAGCGCGGTTCACTGAATTATTAGGATTTGGTCGGATGGTGATGGGGTCGCTAACTGGTGCAATAAAATGAAGCGGCCGTAGTCGCCGTCGATGCCTCGATCAGCTGGAGCAAGACTCGAAAGTGAAAGGCCGTCTTGGAACTGTCAGATAAAGGATTGCACATGACAACTCTGACGGACCAGCTGAATCAGTTGAAATCGAAAGTCGCGGACGATTTTTCTAAGACTTGCTTAGAAGGCGCGCGTCGCGCGCTGGAGGATCGTGAGAATCCGCTTAGGCTGAATTTCTTTTCGACCGCAATGCGCATTCTTTTTGAACACATGATGGACACCTTGGCACCCATCAATAGCGTGATGCGCTGCGCTTGGTTTAAGCCCGAGAAAGAGGATGGAAAACCGACGCGGGCTCAGCGGATCAACTACGCCATTCAAGGCGGTCTGCTTGACAGCTTCGTCGCAGAGAGACTGCAGATAAACCCCGGTCCGTTGAGAAAGCGGCTGCTTGATGCTGTCGACGAATGCAGCAAGCAGGTGCATGCCCGCGAACATACCGTGGTGGTGATTCCGTCGGAGCAGGAAACCCTCGCTGAGGCGACGATCGCGGCTGTTAAAGCGCTACTGGATGTCATGAACTCGTGTCGCGCAGCAATCGTCGACCAAATTGCAGAATCCCTCGATAACGTTGCCGTCGATGCCCTGTTGACCGAAACGATACTCGAGGTAGATGAGTTATCAACCCATCACTTCATCCAAGACTTGTCCGTGGATAGAGTGGTCGTAGATACAATCGGTCCAGATAACATCATCTACAAATCATCAGGTTCGATCGAGGTTATCCTCCAATACGGCTCGAACTCGGATGTCCGCAACGACATCGGTGCCGAGATTCGGCAGACCTTTCCATTCTACTGCGACATTGAAGTCTCCTTATCAGATCCATGGAATCTGGAGGATGCGGAGTTGAGGTACGGTGTGGACGTTTCTGCGTGGCGGGATGCCATGATGCCGGATGACGAAAACAGACCTCCGGACGACGACGAATACTGACGATTGCTGGCACGAGACGCGGAAAAAAATACCGCTTCTGTGCCGGAATCGAGAAGAGTAGCGACAGCGGCGAGGCTCGTTAGCGAGCCAGGTATTCGCTTCTACTAACTAGTACATCACGACCCCTCCATCCAACGGGTAGAGAAACTCGATAATTCGACCGACTGCGTCTTTAGGGATGCCGCGCGAATCAAAGTTCTGCCTGAAGAGGCTTCTCACGCGACTCCTTGCCCCCGGATCGCCACCGAAACCGCGGCAACCCCTGCCATGCCCTCGGGTATCTGAACTCTCAGCCCGCGACGATCTCGCGTGAACGGCAACGCTTCGCCACTGCCAACCAGATGCACGGTGTCGATACTGCCCGGTGCGATGGACGACTCGGATCCAAGCGTGCCGATTCGCAACGCACCGTCCGCCGAGCGGCCAAAAGCGATGGCATAGAGAGTCCCGTTCCTGGATGTGAATCGAACGTCCTCGGGCGTGAAGTCCGCATTCTTGCCTTCACCAAACATTCCACCCGCCTCTCGCGTGGGCCCTTCGCCGTACGTGCGCCACGGACGCGTTCCGTAAATCGCCTCGCCGTTGACCGAGATCCATTCAGCCATTTCAACCAGCACCTTGTTCTCCTCGGAGTCGATGGTGCCGTCGCCGCGCATCGGAATCGAAAGCAGCAAGTTGCCGTTCTTCGACACGATATCGCACAGCCTCTGGATGACGGTTTTCGCCGACTTGTAGCTCTTGTTGATGAAATGCGAGCGATTGTAGTGCCAGTCTCCGATACAGGTGTCGGTCTGCCAGGGTAGCGGTTCGATGCTCTCCCGGAATCCGCGCTCGACGTCCTCGACCAGGCCCGCGCGCCGCTCGGCGGGCACCATCTTCACGTTGAGAACGCCCTCGAGCGCGCCGCGATTCCAGCCCATGCTGGCGTTGTAGAAATAGGCGGCGATGTCGAGCCCCACCTGTCCCAACGGCAAATCGAAATTGTCGAAATACAGCAGGTCCGGGTGATGCTGATCGAGCAGGTCGCGGCATCGGTTGACCCAGCGGCGCACGAAGGCCTCGTTCATCGCGGGAGGCTTTTCATCCCAGATGCGGTCGTTCTCCTCGTGCCATCGCTGCGCCGTCTTGATCGTGGTGATGCCATCCGGCATGACCATGTTAGGCCCCGTGTACAGAGTCTGCGGGTCCATCCCTTCCCACCAGGTGCCGCGTCCATGTTGTTTGCGCAGCTTGAAGGCGTCATAACGCTGGCCCGCGCGCGCGCCTTCGGGATCGTAACCATAGGCAGGCTGGTACCAGTGCCAGGCGTGCGCCGAGTGATTGCTGACACCAAACTTGAGCCCACGCGCTCTCGCAAGCTTTGCCCAGGTTCCCACGATGTCCTTGCGCGGCCCCACGCGCACCGAGTTCCACTCGTGGAACTTCGAGTCGTATGCATCGAAGTTGTCGTGATGGTTGGCGAGGGCCACGAAGTACTTCGCGCCGGCTTTCACGAACTGATCGAGCAAACCCGACGGGTCCCAGTTCTCCGCCTTCCACAGGTTCTCGATTTCCATGAAGCCACGATCGGCGGGATGGCCATAGTGCTCGAGGTGATGCCGATACTCCCGCGTGCCCTGGATGTACATCTGCCGGGCGTACCAATCACCGGCCTCGGGCACGCACTGCGCGCTCCAATGCGCCCAGATGCCGAGCTTCGCATCGCGAAACCATGCGGGGACTTGATAGCCTTCGACCAGCGACTGCCACGAGGGGCTGAATCGCGGCGGCTCAGCGGCGGAAAGCCCACTGAGGTAGGACGCCCCAGCGCTCGCCGACGCAATCCGCATGAACATGCGACGATCCATGATGCCCCCTGGCAGTTGAGTTCGATCGATTCGGTAGATGGATCTAATCAGAAGTGGCGCGCCGTAACGATCCCAAGGTGGGTATCGGGCACCGCGGATCACTGCATGTCGACCAATCCGGAACTATTATTCGGCACCTCACCTCCAACGTCGCGCATGCGTAAAACCCTAACAATCGCGTTCGTGCTCGCCTGCGGGCTCAACTTCGATGACTCCCGAGCCCAAACAACCGAGGGGCCGATGGACGAAATCGTCGTCACCGGCGAGTTCGCGGGACCCGGCATGTGGCAGGTCACGCATCCTGATCATCCAGGCCACACGCTCTGGATCGTCGGTGAACCGCCACTGCTTCCCAAGGGGATGCGCTTCAGTTCGAAGCAGGTGAAGCGCGTGGCGTCTCAATCGCAAGAGATTCTCCAGCAGGCGGGAGCCTCGCTGAAACCCGATGAAAAGGTCGGCGTGTTCCGCATGCTCAGTCTCGTGCCGGCGGCAATGAAGCTGCGCAAGAATCCCGACAAGGCCAAGCTGCAAGAATTGATCGAGCCTGATGTCTACGCGCGCTGGCTGGTGCAGAAGAAGCTCTATCTAGGTCGCGATTCGGGTGTGGAGAAGATGCGTCCCTTCCTGGCCGCTCAGAAACTGCGCACCGCCGCGATCAAGGAACTGCAGCTCGGCCAGGGCGGCTATTGGGGAGATGTCTGGGAGCACGTGGAGAAGAACAAGATTCCCGTGACGAATCCCACTCTCGAATTCACCTTCAAGACGGACGATCTGCGTGGCCAGATCAAGGCGTTCTCGCGCGAGAAGCTTGCCGACGAGGAGTGTTTTGCCCGGACCGTCGAGCTCACCGAGGCGCTGTCGAACAAGCCGGTGGAAGATGCCCGCGCTCGCGCGTGGGCCACGGGTGATCTCGCGAAGCTTGCGGAGCTGCCGCCGCTGCCGAATCCCGATTTGCCTTGCGAGCAGGCCATCACGGGCGCGCTGGCAATGGCCACTCCCGTCCCCGCTGATGTGCGCGAGAAGATGGACGAACTGTGGTTTGCCGCGGCAGGCAAGGCATTGGCGACGAATGACAGCACGCTTGCCTTCCTGCCGATGAGTGCTCTGCTCGGGGGGCATGGCTATCTGGAAAGTCTGCGCAAGCTCGGCTACGAAATCGTGGCGCCTGGCTGATGTCGCGAACCCGAATGGGTAGCCCACCACTGCGTGCTCTACGCGTACCGCTCACGGAATAGCTTCATCATCCAGACGTTGATCTCCCACGCGTCCGAAACCGGCTCGCGCGTGTGTGGCAGCGTGGGTGTGTAGGGCGGAGGCCCGAATTCGCTCAGCATCGTGAGCGGCGCACCGGCCGTCTTCTTGAGCGCGACGATGCGGTCCCACCACGCGAGGTGGGCATTCAACGCCGCGGCGGATTCGGGCGCGCGCGGATCGCCGACCTGCGGAGCCTGGGGCTGGCCGACGCGAGCGTGGATGTGATCGGTGCGCGCGATCGCGAGATCCAGCGCCTCGGGCTGATCCGCGAGGAGGCTCTCGCTCACCACGCACCAGTGCGACACATCGAAGGTGAGGCGCAACGCCGGATCGCGGCGCAGATACTCCTTCGCCACCGCGGCGGAATACAGCGCGCGGGAGCGATGTGTCTCGTGGTGGATCGGAATGCCGCCGCGGCGAGCGGCCTCGTGCGCGAGATCGAAGAAGCGCTGGTTCTGCGCCGCATCGAACCAGTCACGCCCGGTGTGACAGTTCACGTATGCCGGCTTCGCGGCCAGCGCCACCGGTAGTTGGGCGGCAAACGTCGCGAGGTGCGCGGCGGGGTCGGGTTCGCGGCCGCCGATCAGCATGCCGAGGTCGAGACCGTGGCGACGGATGGTTGCGATCTTCGAGGCCTGTTCGAATTCGTCGAGAGAAACCCACGTTTCCACACCGTCGAATCCCGCTGCCTTGGCCTTCGCGCAGAACTCATCGTACGGCGCCTTGTTGCCCCAGTCGGTCGCGAAGCACTTGAGCGAAAAGCCGGCCTTGGTCGCGGCGCCCGTGGGTGCGACCGCGAGCGCGGCGAGCGCCTGCATGGCGCGTCGGCGAGTGAGTTTCATCCGCGAATTCTCCCCAGTGTCAGGATGAGCAACACGACTAACACCGCGATCGATCCGAGAACCAACGCGGCCCGCCGCAGCGACGCGAACTTCAGGCGCAGGCCAGCGGGTACGCGCCCACTGAGCTTGCTCCCCCGCAGCATCGGGCCAACGAGGTCGTCACGTTTGACCAGCGCGTAGAACGAGATCGCGCACAGGTGCACCCAGATGCAAACCAGGATCGCATCGAACAGGAAGACGTGAATACGGGTCAGCAGATCCGAGCGTTTGCCGCTGATGAGCTCCGCCAGCGGTCCCTTGAAATCGAACTCGTTGTTGGCGAACAGGCCGAGCGCGGCCTGGGCCAGGATCAGCAACAGGAAGGTCATCACCATCCAGCCACCCGCGGGATTGTGGCCGGCGTGAAGCGGCGCGCCGCCGCGGCGCAGCGCGCGTAGATAGGCGATGACGCGGCCGGGAGACGCCGCGAAATCCGAGAATCGCGCGGTGGTGGAGCCGAGGAAACCCCAGGCGATGCGAAACAGCACCAGCACGAGAGCGGCCACGCCGCAGACGTAGTGCACGGTCATCCAGCCCTGGATGGCGCTGACCCACAACGTCACGATCAACGCGACGAGATTCCAGTGGAACAACCGCGTCGGCAGATCCCAGACGCCGATGCGCTCGGGCGCGATGGCGGTCGGTGGCAAGTCGACCGCGGGCGGCAAGTCGGCCGTGGGCGGCAACCCAGTCGCGGAGGCCTCACTCCCCGGCGTCATATACCCTCAGGCCTTGCTGGCGCAGTTCCGCGACGCGACCTCGACTCGCTTGGGTCTCTATCACAGCCAGGCTCTCGAGCCCGCGCATCTCCGCAAGCGCGGCCAGTGTCTCGTCGCCGATGCGTGTCCCATTGAGGCGCAGCGACTCCAGCCGAACGAAGCCGGCCAGCGTCTTCGCGGCAGCATCGGTGATCGCCGTGCCCGACAGATCCAGCCGCGACACCGCCGTCGCCACCGATGCGAACTGCGCGAGATCGTCGTCGCCGAACGAAGCGCCCAGGCGCTGCGCGTCGATGGTCAGCTCCGCGCTCGAGCGCGATAGATAGGAGATCACTCCCGGGTAACGCTCGCCGAGCGCGCGGACCTGCTGCGCGAGCGGCTCGCGCGCCTGCGCCACGGCCGCCGCGTCCGACTCCGCGACCTTGACCGGCGCCGACGGCGGCGGCGGTGCATTCGCGATCTCCTCGACGCGGGTGTTGCCCGACGCGCCGGCCGCGATCCACAACTCGATGACGCGGATCTCGTCCTCGGATAACGGCGGCTTGCTGCCCGCCGGCATCGCGCGCCGATCGCTCTTCGGCAGCAGCAGGCGCGTATACATCTCGCTCGCCTGCGGATGGCCGGCGACGACCACGCGCCCGTTCTTGCCGCCCAGCATCACGTCGCCGAGCGTATCCAGCCGCAATCGCGCGCGCTGCAGCCGCGGCCCGTGGCATCCGGCGCAATGCGCCTCCAGAATGGGCGCGACGCGCGCCGCGTAGAAAGAATCCGGCCGGGGCTGGGCGACAAGAACCCCGAGCCCCCCGACGACGAGCGGTCCGGTGAACAGGCTGGGCCGCGCC
>JAEWLQ010000104.1 GCA_023457495.1 Pseudomonadota bacterium | reverse complement strand
GAAGGCCGATGAGTGATTGCGTCGTGATCGTCGGGTCATGGAACTCCTTCCTTTCAGGCGATATCCTCGCCCGCAATAGGCCGGTTTTCCACTTATCCCGCTGTCTGACTAACCGGGACCACTTCTCACATGTAGTCCGGGAATCGACTTGCAGCTAAGACGCCGGCGCCTGCCATAAACGTCGGCGCTGCAAATGCCATAGACAGCTCAAAGTAGAGAGTGGTGGCAAGTCTCGCCATGTACTTAAAGCCCACAGGCTCTGCTTCAAACTTATGAGCAAGGTACGCGTACCAATTGTCCTTTAAGGAATACTCCGTCTCCCGCCTGCGATCCCAGTGGACCTCAATATGAGTTCCTAAGTCTTCGAATATCGAACCGACCACAGCAACACAAGCGAAAAGAAGCGCATGGCCCAACGCAGGATAGTCGTCCAAGCCCAGCGTTGCCTCTGTGTAGAGTGCAAGCGCAAGAAGCCAAGGTGAAACGGTGACAACGCCCGGGAGCAAGACAACCAAAAGTGACCTAGTAAGGGTGGTAGGCATGATCTTGCCGCCTAACGAATGTAAGGGACTGCCCCGTCCCGAAGAGGCACGTGAGTGCCAACATTGAAGTGTGTGTGCATTTCCAATCAGCAAACGAAAAGGGAAAATCTTGTGGGAACGTTACTACCTGCGGAATCGATTTGGCAAAGAATGTGTTCTCGCCGCGCGCGGTAGATGGGCAAGGCGCGGTGGCGTTACGTAAGACGGTGATTCGGGTACGCCTGGCGGCGGTCGTGGCGCAGCTGCCGCCGTGCGTGATTGGCCTCGAGGCCTGTTCCGGGGCACACGAGTGGGCGCGCCGGTTTGAGTCCTTAGAGATTGAGCTGAGCGACGCGCGAGCCGCCGTTTGGGCTTGGCGCTTCATCGTCCAGGCGTTCGCTCGAGTGTCGTGTTAGGCGTCACGGATGAGAATCCAAGACACTTGATAAAGCCGACCTAGCAGTTGTTGTGCCACTTCAATTGGCCTTTTCCCATGTGTCTCGCGGAGGATTGGCCGCGCCGCACCCCGATTCGGTGTCTTTTGTAGCAACTCCTCGCTTAGTTCTTCAACGTATCTCGGATTTATCTCCTGCCGCTTGAGCGGCGGCATCCGTTCCTTGTCGGCACGATAAGCCCTTTCAAAGGTCCTGGTATCCGAGTGAAGAGCGGGGATCTCGCCCGCTGGTCCGTATGTGATGTTGTGCCGTCCAAGACCTGCTGGCCCGACCTGCACGGGGTCGAGAAGCAGCGAATTTGCTCCGATAGTCTGCGCACGCCAATGAGCCTCGAGCGGCTTGCTTCCGATAAAGCACGGCGCACAGTAGAAGGCATCGCCTTTAGTTACACTGAGATCAAGCAATGTCTGATGCTGCGCGTTATCGACGGGAAAGCGGTAATACGGCCCGCCGTGATGGGAATAGAACTTACCGTTTCGGCCAGCACGGACTGAGGCAAATGATGAGACCTTGTGCTGGAGAAATAGAGACTTCACAAATCCGCCTCTTCGTATCTCGAACTCAACATCGTAGCCAAGGTCCTTCTCGGCATTCTGTGTAGGAATGTGAGGATGCGATGCGAGGATTGCCGCATTGAGATGGCAGTACTCCGCGTTGAAGCAAAATTCGTACGTTCGTTCGCTGAAGCCCGGGTTCAAGAGAAGCCTCGAGTGACGCCTAACAATTTGAGCTGTGCGGCGCGCACGCCACCGCATGAACTTGGCACTTGATCTATCACGTGTCTGCTCCCGCGAGGTGTTAGGCGACACTACTTGCGTGCGTTTGGAATCAAGACGTTTGTCGTAAGCGTTACCGCCTTCAATCTCAAATCGTGGGACATTGCGTGGGTCATCGCATTGAACGCTACCTTCATTTTCTCAAGATCGGCAACAGGAGTAGCGGCATAGAGCGGCGGTATTGCATTCGCGACATCTTGGGACAGATGCAGAGCTTGGCGGCTGTATTCTTCCATGAGCTCAAGTCGCGCCGCGAACATGGCCTCGCCGTATTGCTTTGCGTCGGCGGACGCCCAAATCGATGCGGACACCAGTCTTGTCGCTGAATCGACAAGTCTCTGATAGGCATCGAAGCGACGCGTGTACACCTCGTGTCTAATAGTTTCAGAGGCAACGTACCAGCCCGCAACAAATGCACCAAGAATCGAAACAATCGTGATTGCCGTTGAAATCATGCGAGAAGCCCGTGTGTCGCCTAGCGAATGAGTTGAGCGGTGCGCGCGCCGACGTAAGGGCTTGGCACTTTATCTTGGACGTGTCCCCTCCGACGAAGTGTTAGGTGTCAGCCTTCTCGACGAAGTGGATCGCTGCAAAGCGGAGACTGAAGGTCACGACAAGCATCACCAGAATGGAAAGTGCGAGGCCATTTGCATCGAGCTTAAAAAAGGCACCGACTATTCCTAGTGGTACGACCCCGACGCCGAGAATAAGCAAGCCGATGATCAGACCGAACCAGCCAAAGGATGCAAAAGTTATACCCGCGCCCAGGAACCAAGTCGTAATCCCGATAATGTACGAGCTTGCTAGTAGCCAACCCGCCGCCGATGCCCGGGTCTTTCGCCAAGCGCACAGGGGCAGCAATACCGCAATTGAAACTCCAAGCACTACCCACGCGATAGGAAGCAGAAAGCGGTATGTGCTGAGCGTGAACTCCATGACCCACTGACGCATAAATGAGCCTCCCTCTTGTCACTTGTGCCGACGTTGACAGAAACCTAACGATTGAGTTGAGCGGCGCGCGCGCCGGCGCACGAGCTTGGCACTTTATCCCACATGCGTCAGCTCGAACGAGGTGTTAGGCAGCCGACTATTGGCACGAGACGGCGCTCACTACGTGAGCGCAGAAGCTCGCCGTAACTGCCCAGGCTCTTCACGGCTTCGCCGCCATGGATGATTTCAATTCAAGGGACAGAGGCCTTGCCTGATTCGTCGCTTTCGAGGCCTGCGAAGTGGATCAGCCACCTAGCCGGATCTCCAATGCCTTTCGGAGTGTCATCCCGCTCATAGGCACGGAGAGCACAAATGATGCTCTCAACGCGGCACCCCGCCATTGCCGCGACGATTTGACCAGCCCGCCAGCTCTGCGTGGCCACGCGATGGGGATGGGCACCTAAAACGCGAATGGTGAAGTCCGAGGCCATGTGTGCCGCGACTTGGGCACTGCGCGTCAGGGCTCCGCCGCCCGTGCTTTCAGAAGCAGAGCGGCGGCGGCCGGCCGTTCGGGTGTTTCGAAGGCTCCCATGGCGACGGGCAGGAGCGTGTTGCTCGCAGCCTCGTCGCGTTCGCGCTTGATGAATTCCTCACCGAGCTTCAATCGCGGAGTGGGCGCGGCGGGCGAAGAGAAAACGATCTTGGCCAACCCCTCGACTGCAATGTCCGAAGCTTGCTCGCCGGCAACAGCGAAGCTGTTGTAGTACGCGATGAGTGGCAGGATGCCGTCCTTGTCCAGCCGGTTGGCTCGCGAGATATATTTTCTCGCTTCCTTGAGCCGGCGCGGCCGTTCGGCGGCCGGAGCGCGCGCGGCTTGCTGCGCCAGTGCCATGCCTGCCCACACCAGCGCCGTGGTATCCCTTCGCGACTGTGCGATAGCCCGATCGGCGGCCGCGAGACACTCGTCCGGATTGCCGGACCGGCACTCGGCCTCGGCCAATAGCAGCTGGTTTTCGATCAGGTTGGGGAACTGCCGTGCATTCTCGCGCAGGCCGGCGAGCCAGTCCGAGCGACGCTCGAGCGCCGCCGAATGCTCTGGACTATCTTCTGCAGGCGCCTCGATTCGAGCTCCAAGCTCGAGCCGGCCCTGGATGAGGCCGGCCTCCGCCCGAGTCATTTGGCGCACTGTCGGTTCCGGCGCGCGCTGGGGTGGAAAGGTCATCCGCTCGACCTGCAGCTTGCGTCCCCGGTAATCGCTCACGGCCCTCTGGAGCTGAGCCGGATTGCCGAAGGCGCTCGCGGCGCTTTGCAGGTCGGCACCGTGCGCGATGGCGTTCAGGTAGGCGTGCATCCGCGGCTTCCACTCCTCCGAGAAATACATCAGGTGGACCAACCGCCATGCGTGAAAGGGTGTCCAGGCTCGTCCCGTTCCGGAAAGATAGTGGCCGTTGAGAATGTCCGTTATCGGATATTTGCCGTAATGCTCCATGACCGAGAAGAGCCCTCGCGGACGCTCGCCGTACTCCACGAAGTCGTCGCCGGCTTTCATCGTCGCGAACAGCTCGCCGAATCCCTGCAGAAACCAGCGCGGGTAGGCGGCCGGAAAATAGGTCAGCAGATAATTCTGAGCGAAACCGGCATAAAGTCGGGATTCAGCCGATTGGCAGAAGGCCACCTCGTTTGCGGGCAATAGTCTGACGACCTGTTCCAGCGGTGCCTCGGGATGTGGTTTCGCGCCGGAATAGCTGACCAATGGAGGGTCGTCGTCGCCCCAATCGCAATTGCGGTTCGTGGCACGGCCGCTTGAAGGACTCAGGATCAGATTCACACCGTCCTTGGTTGATGCGAGGACCGACCCTTCTTCGCGTGGATCGTAGTAGATGGTTTTGGCGAACTTCTGCGGAAACGGGCCGTATTGCCAGCGCAACTCCGTCAGCCGTAACTGCTCGAACACCCCGGCATGTCCGATCATCGTGACGGCGATCTTGATCGTCTCGTCGGGCGCGTCCACCCGCCCAAACAAGGCCGAGAGCACGAAGTGAAGCTTCTCGAGATTGTGGGCGGTCTCGCGCAATTCCTCCTCGTCGTTCTGGCTGAACACGACGACGTGCGGCGTCTCCGCCATGCGCCACTTGCTCATCTCCACTTTCGCTTCGCGGTTCCGTGTGCCCGTGACGGTGATGGTGGTCTCACCATTCTTCACCGGCGCCGTCAGCTGCGCGTGCAACGGGAGGCTCATGGCCGCGCCAAGGACGAAAAGCAACGATCGAAATATTTCTCGAATCACCAACTTCCTCCAAAGAATTTGGATCATCCTGTGTATCGCGTGCGCCTGATGCTGCAGCGCGGTGTCAAAAGTACACGACCTGCTTCCCGAAACTGATTGAGCGCCCTTGGCGCAATATCTCTGACGCCTTGCGGCCATCTCTGACAGCGGGTCGAAGGGCGCTTGGCCGAAGCCGAGATTTGCAATCGGACCTTGATGCGTATCGGACGCGATTGTTCGGGGAAAAGAGGGCCGATCTCGCTCTAACTAAGATGTCTATCCATCATTCCGGACAGCATCTGGAGTCCTTGGGTTGGGTTTGGCACTGGCTCGAACTACTCAGCCAGGCGCGCCTGTGCCTGGCGCACGAGATCCGGCAGCGATTCGATCGGCGCCGAGCACGTTGCGCCGCGGCACACATAAGCGCGCGTCGCATCGCCGGCACGCTTGTCCGCAACCGCGGCATCAAGCCCAGCGAGCTCCGCCGGGATGGCGAATACCAGCCGATGCGGCGCATACAACTTCTCGATCTCGCGCTGCCATTCGGCAGCTTTGTCGCTCGAACCACGAATGACCACGATCTCCGGCGCCTCCAGATACTCCGCCAGCGCCTCCAGCATGCTCACATGCCCATGCGGATAGCGATTGAGCGCAAGCCACCCGGCACGCAATGTCCGCTCCGCCGCTTCAAGCCACTGCGGCTCTCCCAGCAGATACCCCGCCCGCAACAACGCCCGCGCCGCGATCCCATTCCCCGCCGGAATCGCATCGTCACTGAAACTCTTGCTGCGGTGGATCAGCGTCTCGTGATCATCAGACGTGAAGAAGAACCCGCCATCCTTGCGATCCTGGAAGTGCTCGAGCATCGCGCGGATGATCTCGCGCAGCCACGCCACATCCTCGTTGCGCCAACGTAGCTGCAGCATCTCGAGCAATGCATTCGCCAGATAGGCGTAATCGTCGAGATACGCATTGAGATGTGAGACACCATCCTTGCTGGTCGCGAGCAACCGTCCGCCGCCAGGCCGGGTCTGCCAGGCATCCGCGCGCAGGAAGGCGAGGGCACGTTCCGCCGCCTCCGCGAAGTCCGCCCGCCCAACGCAACGCGCCGCGATCGCAAGACCCCGAATCGCGAGCGCGTTCCAGCTCGTCAGAACCTTGTCATCCAGCCCTGGCCACACGCGCTTGCTGCGCACCGCGAGCAGTTTGGCGCGCGCGGAGTCCACCTCGCGTTCGACCACCTCAGTCGCGAGCTGCTGCTCCTTCGCAATCTGCTCGACCGAAACGAACACATGCGGATTCCACGCGCCTTCGAAGTTCGGCTCCTGATCGAAGCCGAAGCGCCGTGAGAACACGCTCCACTCCAGCGGCGTCAGCGCGGCCTGCGCTTCCTCGCGCGACCACACGTAGAACTTGCCTTCGTGTCCATCCGAGTCGGCGTCGTAGGCGCTGTAAAACCCGCCGCCATCGTCCTGCATCTCCCGCAACATCCACTCGCCGGTCTCGACCGCGATGCGCTTGAACAGCGGATCTCCCGTCGCCAGCGCGGCCTCCGAATACGAGGCCAGCAGCGCGCCGTTGTCGTACAGCATCTTCTCGAAGTGCGGGATCATCCAGAACTGATCGACCGAGTAACGCGCGAAGCCGCCGCCGAGCTGGTCGTACATGCCGCCTTCGGCCATGCGCGTCAGCGTCAAGGTCGCCATGTACAACGCATGCAGATCAGGCGCGGTGCTCGAAGCGGTGCGATACCAATGCCGCATCAGCCGATCGATCGACCCCGGATGCGGAAACTTCGGCGCGGCGCCGAACCCACCGTACCGCTTGTCGAACGTCGCCGCGAGCTGCTCGCGCGCGCCATCGAGCGGCGCCGCGGTGAGCGGCGTGCCGGCATCGGCGGGCGGCGGCACGAGCTCGTTGTACACGTTCATGAGCGAATCGTTCTGCGCGCGCAGCTCTTCGCGTTGATCGCGGTAGTAACCGGCCACACGTTGCAGCAGGGTGGTGAACGCCGGCATCCCATACCGCGCGGTATTGGGGAAATACGTCCCACCGAAAAATGGCTTCTGATCGTCATGCGTGAGAAACATTGTCAGCGGCCAGCCGCCGCCGCGCTGGGTGAGAACCTGGTGCGCGAGCTGGTAGATCTTGTCGAGGTCGGGGCGCTCCTCGCGGTCCACCTTGATGTTCACGTAGAGCTCGTTCATGACCTTGGCGGTGGCGGGATCCTCGAAGGATTCATGCGCCATCACGTGGCACCAATGACAGGCCGAATACCCGATCGACAGCAGGATGGGCTTGCCGCTCTCGCGCGCGAGTTCCAGCGCCTCGCGGCCCCAGGGATGCCACTCCACGGGATTGGTGGCGTGTTGCAGCAGGTACGGGCTGGTTTCGTGGGCCAGCCGGTTTTTCGCGGCGTTCGTCTCTACATTCTTGGGCGCATCCATAGACGGCTAGAATACGCCCATGTCCGTCCCTGTCCTGAAACTCAAGCGCGGCGAAGACCGCCGATTGCGCTCCGGCCACCTGTGGATCTTCAGCAACGAGGTCGACACCGCGGCCACGCCACTCACCCAGTTCGAGCCGGGCGCGGTGGTCGATGTCCGTTCCGACCGCGACCAGTTCCTGGGATTCGCCTACGTCAATCCGCGCACGCTGATCGCGGCGCGCATCGTTGGGCGCGATCCCGCCTATCCACTCGACGGCTCGCTCATCGTGCATCGGCTGCGCGTGGCGCAGGCGCTGCGCGAGCGGCTGTATCGTGAGCCCTATTACCGTCTCCTGTTCGGAGAGTCCGACGGCCTGCCGGGACTGGTGCTCGACCGATACGGCGACATCGTCGTGGCGCAGAGCGGCACGGCCGGCATCGACCGGTTGAAGGCCGAGGTCGAGGCGGCCATCCTCAAGGTTACCAACGCCCGCGAGATCGTCTGGAAAAACGACTCTGGCGCGCGCGAGCTCGAAGGCCTGGCGCAATCGGTCAGCCTCGCGGGCGAGCAGGGCGGCGTGGTCCCGCCGGAGATCTCGATCCGCGAACAGGGCATCGACTTCGTCGCGCCGCTGGCCGACGGCCAGAAAACCGGTTGGTTCTACGACCAGGCCGCGAACCGCGAGCGGCTGCGGCGTTACCTCGCCCCCGGTGCGCGCGTGCTCGACGTGTGCAGCTATGTCGGTGGTTGGGCCGTGAGCGCGCTCAAGGGCGGCGCCGGCAGCGCGGCGTGTGTGGATGCGTCGGCCACCGCGCTCGAATACGTCACGCGAAACGCGCGCGCCAACGGCGTCGAGGTCCAGACCATCCGCGACGATGCGTTCGATGCGCTGCAGGCGCTCAACGCGAGCGGCGCGCGCTTCGATGTCGTCATCCTCGATCCGCCGGCCTTCGCCAAGCGCAAGAAAGACACGCCGCAGGCGCTCGCGGCGTATCGCAAACTGAACCAGCTCGCGATGCCGCTCATCGAGCGCGACGGCCTTCTCGTCTCCTGCTCGTGCTCGTATCACATGGCCGCGGACGATCTGCTCTCGGCGATCCAGGCGGCGGCGCGTCACTCGAGCCGCTTCGTCCAGGTGCTGGAGCAGGGCGGACAATCGCCCGACCATCCCGTGCATCCGGCTATCCCGGAGACGCGCTATCTCAAGGCCTTTTTCTGCCGCGTTACGCGCGAATAGAAAGTAGAATCGGCGCCCGATGTTCCAGTACCCCGGCTTCAACAAGGTTGCATTCGAAATCCCGTTGTTCGGCGATTTCGGGCCGCTGAAGATCCACTGGTACGGAATCATGTATCTGGTCGCGTTCGCGGCCGCCTGGTGGCTCGGGCGCGTGCGTGCCGGCAAACCGGGATCCACGTGGAAGCCGGTCGACGTCGACGATTTCATCTTCTTCGGCATGCTGGGCACGCTGATCGGCGGACGGCTCGGCTACGTCTTTTTCTACGGCCTCGAGTACTGGACCGCCAAGGAATGGTGGTACCCCATCAAAGTCTGGGACGGCGGCATGTCGTTCCACGGCGGGTTGTTAGGCGTGCTGATCGCGTTCGCGATCTTCGCCGTGCGCCGCAAGCGCCGCATCGCGGACGTCTTCGACTTCGCGGCGCCTTTGCCCGGCATCGGCATCCTCGCCGTGCGCATCGGCAACTTCATCAACGCCGAGTTGTGGGGCAAGCCGACGGACGTTGCCTGGGGCTTCATGTACAACGGCGTCGTGCGGCACGCGACGCAGCTCTACGAAGCCGCGCTCGAAGGTGCGCTGCTGTTCGCCATCCTCTGGTGGTACACCTCGAAGCCGCGGCCGCGCCTGGCGCCCTCGGGCCTGTTCCTGGTCATCTATTCACTGAGCCGCATCATCGTGGAATTCTGGCGTCTGCCGGACGAGCACCTGGGCTATCTCGCGGGTGGCTGGCTCACGATGGGCATGTTGCTGAGCCTGCCGATGCTGCTGGTGGGCCTCACGCTCGTGTTCATGGCGTATCGCCGGCGTCAGCCGTCAGGTAACTTCGCGTTGCAGACATGAAGCAGTACCTCGATTTCATGCGCCACGTGCGCCGCAACGGCGCGAGCAAGGCGGACCGCACGGGCACCGGCACGCTGTCGGTGTTCGGTTACCAGATGCGCTTCGATCTCGGCGCGGGATTCCCGCTGGTCACGACCAAGCGCGTGCACTTCAAGTCGATTGCGTACGAGCTGCTGTGGTTCCTGCGCGGTGAGACGAACACGAAGTACCTGCGCGAACATGGCGTCTCGATCTGGGACGAGTGGGCCGACGCAACCGGCGAACTCGGTCCGGTGTACGGCAAGCAATGGCGCTCGTGGCCGACGCGCGATGGCCGCGAGATCGACCAGATTTCGCAGGTCGTTCAGCAGCTGCGTTCCAATCCGGATTCCCGCCGCATCATCGTGAGCGCCTGGAACGTCGGCGAGCTCGACGCGATGAAGCTGCAGCCCTGCCACGCGTTCTTCCAGTTCTACGTGTCGGGCGGCAAGCTTTCCTGTCAGCTGTATCAGCGCAGCGCCGACATCTTCCTCGGCGTGCCTTTCAACATCGCCTCCTACGCGCTCCTCACTCACATGCTGGCGCAGCAATGCGACCTCGACGTGGGAGAATTCATCTGGACCGGCGGGGATTGCCACCTCTATTCGAATCATCTCCAGCAGGTGGACGAACAACTGACGCGCGTGCCGCTGGCATTGCCGAAGCTGCAAATTGCCCGCCGCCCGCCGACCATTTTCGATTACACGTTCGAAGACTTTCAGCTCGTGAATTACCAGCATCATCCGGCGATCAAGGCGCCCGTAGCAGTATGAAAAAGAAGATAGACATGTCGAGCCAGCCACAACCCACGCGCGGCGGTCCGCCGATCGCAACCTCGCCGCTGGTCGAAGTGCGCAATTCGCCCGTCCACGGCCGCGGCGTGTTCGCGGTCGCGCACATCAAGAAGGGCACCCGGATCATCGAGTACCTCGGGGATCGCGTTTCGCACGCGGCGGCCGACGCGCGCTACGAGGATCACGACGAGAACGACAACCACACGTTCCTGTTCATCGTCGACAAGAAGACGGTGATCGACGCGGGCGTCGGCGGCAACGATGCGCGTTTCATCAATCACCAGTGCAAGGGCAACTGCGAGTCCGTGATCGAGAACCGGCGCGTGTTCATCGACGCGACGCGCGACATCGGGCCG
Source organism: Pseudomonadota bacterium (assembly GCA_023457495.1). GTDB lineage: Bacteria > Pseudomonadota > Gammaproteobacteria > Steroidobacterales > Steroidobacteraceae > CADEED01. The sequence continues at coordinate 43,165 of JAEWLQ010000104.1, read as the reverse complement.
GGCCAGGAGCTCGGTTACGACTACGAGATCGGACGCGAGAAGGACGATCCGCCCAACGTCGATGAGATCTACGCCTGCCGCTGCGGTTCGCCGCAGTGCCGCGGAACCATGTTATGGCCTCCCAAGAAAACAGTGCTGAAGACGAAGGCCAAGGCGAAGCGACGACCGAAGGCCGCTCCGAAGACGACCCGCAAGACGGCGCGGAAGAAGGACGATCGCAAGAGTCGCCGTCCGCAGGCCGGCCGCAGGCAGCGCACACGCCGACGCGCCTGATCGAGCAGCTCGCGCAACGCGGCTTCGGAATCGTCGACGATTTCGCCGACCCGGAGCTGCTCGGCGCGCTGCACGATCGCTGCATCGAGCTGCATGCGTCCGGCGCCTTGCGCGCCGCGCGCGTCGGCCGCGGCGCGAACGAACGTCTGGATCCGGAAGTGCGCGGCGATTTCATCTCCTGGCTCACGCACCCCGAGCGCGACGCCGAACATCATCTGCTCGCGCGGCTGGAAGAGCTGCGCGTCGCGCTCAATCGCGAGCTCATGGCGGGGCTCGAGGACTTCCAGGGCCATTTCGCGCTGTATCCCTCGGGCGCCGCGTACGCGCGCCACTTCGACCGGCTGGTGGGCTCGGACTCGCGGGTCATTTCCGCCGTGGTCTATCTGAATGTCGGGTGGGCCGCCGAAGATGGCGGCCAACTCCATCTATTCGTGCCCGGAGGAGAGACCGTCGAAGTGTTGCCCATCGGCGGGCGACTGGTCGCATTCCAGTCCGATCGCTTCGAACATGAAGTCCTGCCGGCGCGGCGCGAGAGGATGAGTTTCACGGGCTGGTTCCGCCGCCGGCCGCTCGAGGGATTTCTATGACGCCACTCGTGACATTGATCGTCGCCGTCGCCGATAGCGGCGTGATCGGCCGCGACAATACTTTGCCCTGGCACCTGCCCGAGGACCTTAAGCGCTTCAAGCGTCTCACGATGGGCAAACCCATCGTGATGGGACGAAAGACGTACGAATCCATCGGCAAGCCGTTGTCCGGCCGGCAGAACATCGTGCTGACACGCGATGCTAACTACCGGCGCGACGGCGTCACCGTGGTGCACGACGTCGATGCTGCGTTGCGCGCAAGCGGAGAGGCGCCGGAAATCATGATCATCGGCGGCGCCGACCTGTTCCGGCTGTTCCTGCCGCGCGCCGGGCGCGCGCACCTGACCCGCGTGCACGGCGACATTCCGGGCGACGTCGTGTGGCCGGAACTCGACAAACGCGAATGGAACGTGGTCGAGCGCGAGACACATGCCGCCGATGAGCGACATGCCTGGCCCATGACGTTCGAGGTGTGGGAAAAACGGTAATCCGTGTTAGTCAGGAGGCCGAAAAGCGTGCCAATACCCCCTCCCTCAGGATAAGCTCGCGGCCCTATGAAAAAACTCACCGCCTTTACGGCACTGCTCTGCACCCTTGCCCTCACGTCCTGCTCCGCCAAGGAGAAAGAGGTCAAACCCGTTACCGACGAGCAAAAGACGGCTTACTCGATCGGCCAGCTCATGAGCCAGCAGCTCGTGACCTTCGATCTCACGCCCGAGGAGCTCGCGCTCGTGCAGCAGGGCCTGGCGGATGGCGTCAAGGGCACCAAGACCGACATCAACGCCGAGGAATTCATTCCGAAGGTGCAGGCGATGCAGCAGGCGCGCATGGTCGCGTTCACCGAGAAGAACGCGAAGGCCGGCACGGACTACCTCGCCAAGACCGAGAAGGAAGTGAACGTCTCCAAGCTGCCGAGCGGCGTGCTCGTCAAGCACACGAAGGAAGGCACCGGCGCGTCGCCGGTCGCGACCGACGAGGTGAAGGTGCACTACGAAGGCCGCCTCATCGACGGCAAGGTGTTCGACAGCTCCATCCAGCGCGGCGAGCCCGCGGTGTTCCCGCTGAATGGCGTGATCCCGTGCTGGACCGAAGCCGTGCAGACGATGAAGGTCGGCGGCAAGGCCACCGTGATCTGCCCGCAGGAAACGGCGTACGGCGAGCGCGGTTCGCCGCCGAAGATCATGCCGAAGTCGACGCTGGTGTTCGATGTCGAGTTGCTGGACATCGTCAAGGAGCCGGCGGCCGCGCCGACGCCCTGATCATCTGAACCATCGTTCGAAAGGGCGCGGAGGCGAAAGCTTCCGCGCCTTTTTCATTTCCGGTCTGTTCCGCGGAGAGCGGTGGAATACGGTATCTCCGGATGGAACATCACCATCGAATACCGTGGGACGAAATTCGGATCCTCTTTCTCGAGCTCTTCCGCTTCCTTCTTCTTCCTCCGGTACTCCGGATCCAGCACCGCTTCGCGCATCTCGAGATAATTCTCAAGCGCCATCCGCGCGATCGCATCCGTGTTCGGCCGGCGCTCGCGTTCGAACGCCTCGAACAACCCGGTCCAATGATGATGCTCATCCATGAGCCGCATCAGCTCCACGCAATCCTCGAACGCGCAGTTCATGCCCTGTCCGTGGAAGGGGACGATGGCGTGCGCGGCATCGCCTAGCAACAGCACATCGCCATCCAGGTGCCAGCCGCGCGTATACACGGTGCCGAGAGAGCCCTGCGGATGCTCGTTGAACTCGCGCGCCAGGTCGGGCATCAGCGCGCGGGCGCTGGGGAATTCACGTTCGAAGAACTCTTCGACCGCGGTCAGAGAAGTGAGCTGGGCGAAGCTGTTGGGCCCGGAGCGCGCCAGGAACAGCGTCGCGGTGAAACTGCCGTCGAGATTGGGCAACGCGATCAGCATGAACCCGCCGCGCGGCCATATGTGCAGCCCGTTCGGATCCATCACGTGTTTCCCCTCGCGCGCGGGAATCGTGAGCTCCTTGTAATCGTGATCGAGCGGCTCTTCACGAACCGTGCTCACTTCGCGAGCGAGCAGCGCATCGCGCACCGCCGAGCCCGCGCCGTCGGTAGCGATCGTGGGCTGGTGGGCGGCGTCGTAGATCCGCCCGGTGGCCTCGTCGCGAAACTCGACGACGTTCTTGCCGCGCGCCAGGCCCAGGCACACCTGCCCGAAATGCAGCTCGACATTCGGGAATGCCGCAGCGGCCTCGATTAGTACGCGGTTCAATTCTCCGCGCGAGACGGAGTAGATGACTTCTTCCGGCCGCACTCCATACACCTGCAGCGCGGCACTGCCATCATGCTCATGCACCATGCGGCCGCGCATCGGGATCGCGAGCGGCATCACGCGATCGAGCACGCCGGCGAGCTGCAGTCCGCGGATGCCGCGGGCGGCGAGCGCAAGGTTGATGGAACGGCCGCCATTCGCGGTGACGCGGCGCGGATCGGCACGGCGCTCGTAGACGGTTACGCGGTAACCGCGGCGCGCGAGCAGGATCGCGAGCAAACTACCCGCGAGTCCGGCGCCGATGATGTTGACGCCCGGTGCGGCAGGTCCGCTCATCGGCTCAGCCTATCTCCTTCAGCGCCATGCTGAGCTGTTCGACGAATTCGAATACATCGACGAAGCGGTTGTAGAGCGGCGTGGGCGCGATGCGGATGATGTCGGGCTCGCGCCAGTCGCACATGATCCCGCGCGACGACAACGCATCGAACACGCGGCGACCGCGCCGGGGTCCGCCGCCGACACGGAACGACAGCTGGCAGCCGCGCTCGGCGGGCGCCGCCGGCGTGATGATCTGGATATCGGCGCCGCAGCGCTCCTGAAGCAGCCGCTCGGCATACGCCGTGAGCCGCATCGACTTCGCGCGCAGATCCTCGATGCCGGCCTGGCGGAAGATCTCGAGCGAGGCAATCAGCGGCGCGGCGGAGAAGATAGGCGGATTGCTCACGGCCCAGCCGGCGGCCCCGGCCGCGGGCCGGAACTCCGGCATCATCTGGAAGCGGGTCTGCGGCTCGTGTCCCCACCAGCCCGACAGCCGCGACGGCGCGCTCGAAAAATGCTTCTCGTGCACGAAACACCCGCCGATCGCACCCGGACCAGCGTTCAGATATTTGTACGAGCACCACACCGCGAAGTCGACGTTCCAGTCGTGCAGCGCCAGCGGCAGGTTGCCGATCGCGTGCGCGAGATCGAAGCCGGCCAACGCGCCCACACCATGCGCCGCGCGGGTGATTGCAGCGCAATCGAACGCCTGTCCGGTGCGGTACTGCACGCCCGGCCACAGCACCAGCGCAAGCTCGCTGTCGAGCTCCTCGATCTTCGCCTCGATGTCCGCGAGACGCAGCGTCTCCTCACCGCGGCGCGGCGCGAGCTCGACCAGCACATCGTCGGCCTCGAGCTTGTGCCAGCCGATCTGCCCGAGGATCGCGTGCCGGTCGGAGGAAAACGCGCCGGCCTCGATCAGGATCTTGTCGCGCAGTCCCACCGGCCGGTAAAACGACGCCATCATGAGATGCAGGTTGATCGTGAGCGAATTCATCGCCACGACTTCCAGCGGCAAACTACCGGTGACGTGCGCCAGGCCTCGCGTGAAATTCTGCGCGTAGTCGATCCACGGGCGCGTGGCGGCGTGATGCCCGGCGACGCCCATCTCCGCCCACTCGGCGAGTTCCTCGCTCACGTAGTCGAGCGCGGCGCGCGGTGCGAGACCGAGCGAATGCCCGCACAGATAGATCAGCGCCTCGCCGTTCTTGCCGCGCGGCAGCTCGAACTGTCGGCGATACGGCGCGAGGATATCGGCCGCGTCGCAGTCGAGCGCGTAGTCGAGCGACACCGAGAATTCCGGCAGCAGCGCGGCTTCAGCGGACAGGGCGGAGGCCGATGCGTTCATGGCGCAAGAGGATACACAATCGGCTGGCTGGGAACGGCATCGCCGCCGATCGCCGGCACGGCCAGCGACAACACACAGGGGCCGTCGTGGACTTCGTCCGGGATGAACGCCAGTTCCGTAATGGTGGCGCGGGACCGTGCTGCGTCGCCGCGCGCGGTGCTGCCCGGAGGCAGGCCGAAGAAAATGCGATGCCCGACCAGCAACCCCTGGTCATGCGTGCGATCCAGCGAGGGTACGTCCAGCACCAGGTGCTCGATGCGCTTCTCTACCAGCCATTGGACCGCCTCGCGGGTCAGGTACGGCGGCATCAGCGCACTGTAGTCGCGGCTGCGCTTGGAGGCATCGTTCGGCAGCGTGCGGATGATGGCGGCGACGGGATCGACCATCCGCGCCATGGGCCACGCGGCGCGCAGCCGCCGCTTGGTGATCAGCGTGTCAGTGCCATAGGGCTGCGGATCGGTGCTCTCGTTCGATTCGCGCGCGGGCTCGGGCAGCACGCTAACTACCACGGCGGGCAGCAACCCGCGCGGCACCACGCGCCACGCGTCGCCGGATTCGCGCGTCAGGTGCGCCACGCTTTCGGTGTGCGTCATCTGGCAATGCGGCGTCAGTGTCAGCGTCGAACAATTGGCCGATGCGCCGTGCGCGACGCTGCCATTGAAGCTGCCCGCGACGAACGGCGTCGAGGAGGGCGCGGGCGCGCCGAAATGCCGCGGCCCCGGCGCGCCGAACTCCACCGCGATGGCAAGACTCACGCCGCGATCGAGCGCCGCGCGGATCTCGTGGCCGCCGAAGCTGAGCCGGGCGATCATCCGGCCGCTTTGGGTCTATCCATCACCGTGCCGCAATTGCGGCAGGTGAGGTTCGCGGGATTGCCGAAGAACCGGTCGAACACCGGCGGAAGCTGGGTCTCGATGTTCGTGATCTCGACGAACTCTTCATAGAGCTTCGTATGGCAGTTCTCGCAGTACCACTGGAAGCCGTCGCGTTCGCCCGCGCGGCGCACGCGCTCGATGACCAGGCCCACGGTGTTCGCGGGACGGCGCGGAGAGTGCGGCATGTTCGGCGGCAGCAGGAAGATGTCGCCCTCGCCGATGGTTAGATCGACGCGTTTGCCGTCCTGGATGGTGGCGAGCGTGATCGAGCCTTCGAGCTGGTAGAAGAATTCCTCACCGGGGTCGACGTGGAAATCCTTGCGGCTGTTCGGCCCGCCCACGACCATGATGATGAACTCGCTGTCCGTGAACACCTGCTTGTTACCCACCGGGGGCTTGAGCAGATGCCGGTTATCGTCGATCCAGCGTTTGAAGTTGAATGGCCTGAGCATGGATTTGTTCGCGTATAGGAGTAGCGCGGCCCCGTATGGTAGACGCTGGAGCGGGCCCGATGTGATCGCTTCCACAAATGCCCGCGTTGTCGCCACGCGGCGTCAGCCCGGCGCGCGGCTCCGGCCGGGCTTGCGTGATATCGTGGCGCCCGGCTAACAGTGTTGCCATAACGGAGTGGCCCCTCGTGAAACTGCGCCTGCCGGTGATCGTCGCCCTGACCCTCGCGCTCAGCGCCTGCGGCACGATGTCGAAGATGTGGCCCTTCGGGAAGAAACCGAAGCCGGGCCCGGAAGTCGTCAGCGAGGTCGAGCTCGTCAATGCCGATGGCACGTCGGCGAGTTACCCGCAGTACTGGAACCGCAACACGCTGATCATCGACCTCTCCGGTGTCAGCGGGACGGGCAGCGTCGCCGCGCGACTGCGCGAGCAGAACACCTGGCCGGTCCGCGTGGCCGTGCGGGTGCGTCCCGGTAGCGTGCAGCAGATCGAAGTGCGCGGCGAAGAACGCAACGTGCTGCCGGTATCGGCGAGCGGCGTCAAGCCGATCGATCTGGAATTCGTGCCGAGCCTCTTCACGCCGACGACCGCGGCCATCTACATTTCCTGGGGCCCGATGCCCGTCTTCGCCGAGGCGGCCACGCCCACGGCGGAGCCGACCTTCGTCTCACCCACGCAGCTCCCGCCAGGCGCCGCGCCGGCCGCCGAACCCGCTCCGGCCGAAGAGCAGTCCGGAGCCCAGGACATCATCCCGCCCGCGAACGTCGCGCCGGCTCAGCCTTCGCCCGGCTCCTGATGTCCGCGGCAGGCGAGCTGCACCGGCTCGTCTTCCGTGTCGAGATTCACCGCGGTCAGTGAGCCGCCCCAGATGCAGCCCGAGTCGAGCGCGAGCAGGTCCTTGCGCCGCTTCAAGCCCAGCGTCGACCAATGCCCGCACACCACGCGCGCGTCGCGGCTGGCGCGCTCCGGCACGTCGAACCACGGATAGAGGTGCTCGGGCTGTTCGCCGGGCGCGCATTTCATCTTGAGATCGATCGTGCCGTCGCGCTCGCAGAAGCGCAGGCGGGTGAAGGCGTTGATCACGACGCGCAGGCGGTCCATGCCGCGCAGGTTGTCGTTCCACTTGTCGGGCTTGTTGCCGTACATCGCGTCGAACAGGCTGCGCGCATCGTCGCGCAACGCGGCTTCGACCTCGCGGGCAAGCTTGGCGGCGAAGCGCGGCGTCCAGCCGGGCAGCAGCCCCGCGTGCACGAGGAAGTCGGCGCGCGGCTCGTCGAACACCGCGAGCGGGCGGGTGAGCAGCCATTCGAGCAGCTGATCGCGATCGGGCGCGTCGAGCACCTCATCGAGCGTGTCGCCTTCCTTGGGCTTGCGTTTGCTGCCATAGGCGAGCGCCAACAAGTGCAGGTCGTGATTGCCGAGCACCACCGTCGCGCCGGCGCCGAGCGAGCGTACGAAACGCAACGTCTCGAGCGACTTCGGGCCGCGGTTCACGAGGTCTCCGACGAACCACAGTTCGTCGCGGTCGGGCGTGTAGTGGATGCGCTCGAGCAGCGCTTTCAGCTCGTCGCAGCAGCCCTGGATGTCACCGATGGCGTACCGGGCCATGCGCGCCGCTCAGTGGAGCACGCCGGGCATCGCGAGCCGGAAAACCGCGATCGGCGCATCGAACTCTTCGCCGTCGTCGGTGACCATGAGGTAGCTGCCCTGCATGACGCCGACCGGCGTCTCGAGCACGGCGCCGCTGGAGTAACGAAAGGACTGCCCCGGTTTCAGGTGCGGCTTTTCGCCGATCACGCCTTCGCCGCGCACTTCCTGCACCTTGCCGTTCGAGTCGGTGATGATCCAGTGGCGCGCGAGCAGGCGCGCCGCGGCGCTGCCTTCATTGCGGATCGTGATTGTGTACGAGAACACGAAGCGATGATCCTTGGGATTCGACTGGTCTTCGAGATAACTCGTATCCACGCTGACGCGGATTTTGTGAACGACGGATTCCATGCGGCGCCGAGTTTACTAGTCTTGCCGGACTTGCGCGGCGATGCGCGCGAAGTCGGCCGGGGAAAGCGTCTCGGGGCGCACGGACGGATCCACGCCGGCCGCGACGATGCCTTCGACGTCGATCACGCTGCGCAGCGCGTTGCGCAGGGTCTTGCGCCGCTGCGAGAACGCGGCCGATACCGTGCGCGCGAATGCCGGGGGCAAGGTGAACGCGGGTTCGCGCCGCACCGTGAGCCGGGCCACCGCCGACCAGACGCGCGGCGCGGGCGTGAACGCGCCCGGGCCGACGTCGAACAACGACTTCGCCTCGAACCACGGCGCGAGCATGACCGTGAGCCGGCCGTACTCCCGGCTGCCGGGTTGCGCGCTTATGCGATCGATGACTTCCTTCTGCAGCATCACGTGCAGATCGTGGATGTGCTCATGCGCGGCCGCGATGTGGAACAGCAGCGGCGTGGAGATGTTGTAAGGCAGGTTGCCGATGACCCGCAGCCGGGTGGCGCGGCGCGCGGCCAGCTGCGAGAAGTCGAAGTCGAGCGCGTCGGCTTCGTGCAGTTCGAAATCGGACCGCGTGTTCCAGCGCTCGCGCAGGCGGGCGGCGAGGTCGCGGTCGATCTCGATCGCATCGAGCGTCTGTCCGCGGCCGATCAGCCGTTCCGTGAGCGCGCCGCGACCGGGACCGATCTCCACCAGCGCATCGCCGGGCTGGGGAGCGATCTCCTGCACGATGCGGTCGAGGACGCCGCGATCATGGAGGAAGTGCTGACCGAACCGCTTGCGCGCGAACACCAAGGGCCGCTAACTCCCGCGCCGCTGCGCGAATTCGATCGCGAGGCGTGTGGCGGCGACCAGGCTGCCGGCATCGGCGCGGCCCGTGCCCGCCAGATCGAGCGCCGTGCCGTGATCGACCGAGGTGCGGACGATGGGCAGGCCCAGCGTCACGTTGACCGCGTGACCGAAACCGGCGTGTTTGAGCACGGGAAGTCCCTGGTCGTGGTACATCGCGAGCACGACGTCGTAGTGGGACAGATGGCGCGGCACGAACACGGTGTCCGCGGGCAGGGGGCCGTCGATCAGCAGGCCCGCGGCGCGCGCGCGCTCGATGGCCGGCTGGATCACGTCGCGATCCTCGGTGCCGAGATGCCCGCTTTCGCCGGCATGCGGATTCAGCCCGCAGACCGCGATGCGCGGACGCGGGATGCCCCAGAGCGCGCGCAGGTCCGCGTCGACGATCCGCAGCGTGGTGTCGAGCAGCGCGGGCGTGATGGCGTCGCCGACCGCGCGCAGCGGCAGATGTGTCGTCGCGAGCGCGACGCGCAGCGAATCCGCCGCCAGCAGCATCACCGGGTGATCCGCATTGGTGCGCGCCGCGAGGTATTCGGTATGGCCGGTGAACGGGACGCCGGCATCGTTGATCACGCTTTTCTGCACGGGCGCCGTGACCATCGCCGCGAATTCGCCCTGCGCCGCACCCGCGATCGCCCGGTCGAGCATCGCAAGCACGTGGGGCGCGTTGGCCGGGTCGAGTTTGCCCGCGACGCAGGGCGCCGCCAGCGGCACGTCGAGCACCTGCAGGCGGCCGGGCGTGTGCGCGGCCGGGGCGGCGTCAGGTAGATAGGCTTCGAGCTGCAGCGAGAGGCCGAGTTGCCGCGCGCGTTCGGCGAGCAGCGCGCGGCTGCCGATCACGACGACCGGGCAGGGCAGCGAAAGGCCGGCGAGCGCGAGACACAGATCCGGGCCGATGCCCGCGGGCTCACCCGCGGTGACGGCGACGCGCTTCTGGCCCGGGTTCAGAGCTTGTACTCGACGTAGGCCTCGTCGCGCAGGCGACGCAGCCATAGTTCGGTTTCCTCGTCCGCCTTCGATTCACGCAGCGCCATGTAGGCTCTCTGGCGGCGCACGTCCTCGGTGGTGTCGAACTGGCGGCGCCCCAGGAGCTGGATGATGTGCCAGCCGAACTGCGTGCGGAATGGCTCGCTGATCTCGTCCGGCTGCAGCAGCGCGAGCTGGCGCTCGAACTCGGGCACGTAGGTTCCCGGGTTCGCCCAGCCCAGATTGCCGCCCTCGGAGGCCGAGCCCGGATCCTCGGACACGACCGACGCCACCGCGGCGAAGTTCTCGCCCTTGTTCACGATGCGGTCGCGGATGTTCTCGAGCTTCTGCTTGACGGTCGCATCGTCCTGCAACTCGTTCGTCTTGATCAGGATGTGACGCGCATTGACCTGGTTCACCAGCACCTGCTGGCCGCCCTTCACTTCATTGAGCTTCACGATGTGAAAGCCCGACGGCGTGCGGATGGGCTTGGTGACTTCGCCGGCCTTCATCGTGGCGATGGGCTCGGCCAGGAACGTCGGCAGCTCGGAGCCCTTGCGCAGGCCCAGCGAGCCGCCTTCGAGCGCGGTCTGCGAGTTCGAATACGCGACCGCCAGGCGGCCGAAGTCCTCGCCCGACGTGGCCTTCTGATAGACCTCGTCGGCCTTGCGGGCGGCCTCGTCGAGCTCTTCGGGCGTCGCGGCCTGCGGCACGGCGATCAGGATGTGCGACACGTCGTACTGGTTCGTGTCGTCCGGCATCTTCTTCTGCCGTTCGAGGAACTGGTCGATCTCGCGCGGGCTCACGTTGATGCGCTGGATGACGTCGCGCTGGCGCAGGATCTGCATCGCGAGCTCCTTGCGCACGGACTCGCGATAGCCGGCGTAGTCGATGCCCTGCGAGGCGAGCACCTCCGGCAGATCCGCCAGCTTGATGTTGTTGCTCTTCGCGACGTCGGTCATCGCATTGTTGAGCGTCTCGTCGGAAACCTTGATGCCCGCGCGGTCGGCGCGCTGCATCTGCAGCTCCTGCATGATGAGGCGGTCGAGGACCTGCCGGCGCAGCACGCTCGCGGGCGGCAGCTCCAGATTCTGGCTGCGCAGGCGCTCGCCGATGATGAGCGTCTGTTCGTCGAGCTCGCTGGTGAGCACCACGCCGTCGTTGACGGTGGCCGCGACGCGGTCGAGCAACACGCCCGAGGAGCTTGCCTCGCGGGTCTGCGCATGCGCGGTGGAGAAGGCGAGGGATGCGAGCGCGAGCCACAGGGCGCGCGAAAAAGCCTTTCGAATCATGGGGTTGTTTTTCACCGGGCGGAAGTTTCCGGCGAGTATCCTCGAATTGCCCGTTCCAGGAAAGCGTCGGCTGGGGTTCCGACACTGGCCAAACCCTTCAGTTCCAGCTGGATGAAGAATGCGGTTTCGCGCTCGCCGTCGCGATTGGAGATGAAGCGGCGCGCCACGGCCCGCAGCGCGTAACAGCAGGCCTTGTACTCGAAGCCCGCGAACTGATCGAGCGTGTCCCGGTCCCGCAGGCTATAGACCCAGCGGCCGAAGGCATTCCAGCGGTCGCCCAGCGGCCAGGCGGCGGACACTTCTCCCTGCTCGATGCGGTCGCGCTGGGCACGGTATCCGAGATTGATCACCCGATCGCCATCCGGCCGGTATTGCAGCCGGAACTGCGAGCGTTCGCTGCGCGAATCCTCGGGATTCCACTGGATGCCGGCTTCGAGATTCCAGTCCTTGTACGCGGTCAACGAGAGCTGGGCGATGAAGTCGGACGTGTCGCGCGTGCTCGGAATTTCGGTGGGCAGAACGACCCGCGGTCGATCGAAATAGTAGATCTGCCCGATGCTCGCCGCGATGTACTGCGCGCCGGATGCGCCGTCGAACAGGCGGCTCGTGAGGCCGAACGCGATCTGGTTCGCATCGTTGACGCGGTCGGCGCCGACGTAGCGGTTGTTGCGGTACAGCTGCACGAGATTGAGGTCGGGCAGGCCGGTGTCGAACAGGGGTAGTTCGTCCTGGTCGCGGTACGGCGTGTACAGGTACAACGCGCGCGGTTCGAGCGTCATGCGCCGCTGGCCATGCGATCCGGAGGCGCGTTCGAACACCAGGCCCGCATCGAGCGAGGCAAAGGGCAGCGAGCGAATCGGCGCATCGTCCGCGCCCGGGTCCTGGTCGGTCAGGTCGTACTGCGTGTAGCGGTAGCCGGCCGAGGGGCGCACGAAGAATCCCGGTCCCGACCAGTCGAAGCCGGCGCGCGGCGCCACGTCGAGACGCCAGCCCGTGACGCCGACGTTGCGCTGAAAATTCACCAGCTCCGCGTCGAAGCCGTAATCGAGGGCGCCCAGGCCCATGTTCCAGTCGCCGGAGGCGAGCACGCGCGGCGCGCGCGAATACGGCCGGTCGATCGGATCGAGATCGTCGTCGATGGTCTGGAAATCCTGGACCTGCCCGCGCACGTTCAGGTGTTCGTCGCGGTAGGAGAACTCCGCGAGCCTTTCGGCGAACGGCACGCTCGTGCCCTCGGGGCCGCGGGCGAAGTCCTCGAAATACTGGTTGTCGCTCACGTCGGTCGCGTCGATGCGGAAGCGCCAGTCGCCCGGCAGCTCGGCGACGTGCGCGAGGTAGAGGCGCGTGCGGTTCTCGTTCGAGAACTCGTCGTCGCTGGGTAGATAGTTGAACTCGAAGGCGCCGCGCTGGCGATGCGTGAGGTAGCGCAGTTCGCCCGCGAAGTCTACGCCGCGCTTGGAGTAATAGATGGGCTGCGCGGTGAAATCGACGTTCGGCCGGATGTTCCAGTAGTAAGGCACCTCGAGCATCGCGCCGTTGCGGGAGGAGCCGCCGATGTTCGGGAACAGGAATCCGCTCTTGCGCTGCGAGCCGATGGGGAACGTCATCCAGGGCAGATAGACGATCGGCACGTTCTTGAACCGCACGCTGGCGCCCCGGCCGACACCGTTGCGCGTGCGGGTATCGAGCTCGATGCCGCGGGCGCGCATCTGCCAGGACATGTCGTCCATCGGGCAGGTGGTGAACGACACCTCTTCGAGCGTCACCTTGCCGGAGGCGTCCATCTGCAACGATTGCGCGGCGCCGCGCGCGCCGCGCTCCGGCAATTCGAATTCGGTGCCTTCGAACTGCGCGCCGAGCACCGGCGAGTAGCTGCCGCTGTTGCCGCGCACCTTGAAAGCCGGATCGATGAACTCGACCCCGCCCTCGAGTTTCGCGCGCTGGTTTTCCGTGTCGTATTCGAGGTGATCGGCGCGTATGACCCGATTGCCCTGGCGCATCTCGACGTTGCCGGACAACACGGCATTGCCGTTGACGTTGTACTCGATCTTGTCGCCGTCGATCGTGGCCTTCCCATCGCCGGGCTCGGGGGCCGGTTCGGCTTGCTCGGAGGGCTTCGGGGGGACCGCCACCGCGGAAGGTGGACAGGTGGTTTCGTCGGCATGGGCAGACGGCAGCGCGATGGACATCGCCACGAGCAATGTCAGTCCGAGGCCGACTCTTCCGGCCGTTGTCGAGGTCACCCGCGCCATGTGCCCGCACTATACTTATATCGAATGCTCAATAACGACCTGCCCAACAACGACGCGCGGCTCTCGCTGATCGGTTCCTGGCTGACCCGCGACCTCGGATGGCGTATCGGACGCATAACGGTCGCATCCGCTGACGCCAGCTTCCGCCGTTACTTCCGTGTGTCGCGCGGTGACGTCGACCCTTCGGCCTGGGCGCCCAAGGCCGATACGTTGATCGTCATGGACGCGCCTCCCGGCAAGGAGGATATCGCCCCCTATCTGAAGGTGAGTGCGCTGCTCGAGCAGGCCGGGGCGCACGTGCCGCACGTGCACGCCGCCGACGTGAAACGCGGGCTGATCGTCATGGAGGACCTGGGCTCGACGCAATACCTGTCGTTGCTCAGGACCGGTCGCGGCGTCGACAAGTTGTACGGCGACGCGCTGGCCACGCTGGCTAACATCCAGGTGCGCGGCCAGCGGGCGGCGCAGTCGCTCGAGCCCTACGATCGCGCGCCGCTCGAGCGTGAGCTCAACCTGTTTCCCGAGTGGTTCCTCGGCAAACATCTCGGGCTCGAGCTCACTCCCGAAGAGCGCGCCCTGATCACCGTCACGAACGAAATCCTGATCAACGAGGCGCTGCTGCAGCCGCAGGTGTTCGTCCACCGCGATTTCCATTCGCGCAACCTGATGGTCCTGAATGAGGGCGGGCCGGGCGTCATCGATTTCCAGGACGCGCTGCGCGGACCGATCGGTTATGACCTCGTCTCGCTGCTCAAGGATTGCTACATCAGCTGGTCGCGCGAGCGCGTGGAGCGCTGGGTGCGCGGCCATCGCCGGGTGCTCGGCAATCTCGGCGCGAACGTCGGCGACAGCGAATACCAGTTCATGCGCTGGTTCGATCTCATCGGCGTGCAGCGGCACATCAAGGTTCTCGGCATCTTCTGCCGCCTGTGGCACCGCGACGGCAAGATCGGCTATCTCGCCGACCTGCCACTGACGTTCGAATACGTGCGCGATGCCTGCCGCTGGTATCCGGAGCTGGTCGAGTTCGGCCGCTGGCTCGACTGGCGCATCGCACCGTTGCTCGAGCCGGCTAACCAGCGCGAGCAGGCGCGGGCGATCCGCCTCGCCGGGGCGGCCGCGGTGGCCGCGGCGCGACCGAAGCGCAGGGTGGCGGTGAAAAAGACGAAGCGGGCCGCGGCGGAGAAATCCAGGAAGGTTGCGCGACGCGTGAAGGCCCCGCGGCGCGGAAAGGTCGTGCGGAGCGCGAAGGTAGCGCGACGTGTGAAGGTCGCGCGGCGTGCAAAGGTCGTGCGCAGCACCAAGGTCGCGCGTAGTTTGAAAGTCGTGCGCGGGTCGAAGGTCGTGCGCGGGTCGAAGGTCGTGCGCAATGCGAAGGTCGTACGCAGCGCCGGGCGCGCGCCGCGCGCCAAAGTCGCGCAGCGCGCGAAACGCGTAACCGCGCGCAAGCGCGTGGTGGTGAAGAAGAAAGCCGCGCGGCGCCTGAAGTTGGCGCGCGCGAAATCGCGCCGGCCAGCGCGGCGAAATCAAAAGCGTAGGCCCGCCAAGTGAGGGCAATGGTCCTCGCCGCGGGACGCGGCGAGCGCATGCGTCCGTTGACGGACCGCGAACCGAAGCCGCTGCTGCGCGTCGCCGGCAAACGCCTCATCGAATACCACCTCGAGCGGCTCGCTGCGGGCGGCTTCAAACAAGTCGTGATCAACACCGGCTGGCTCGGCGACATGCTCGAACCGGTGCTGGGCGACGGCGCGCGTCTGGGGCTTTCCATAACGTACAGCCACGAACGTCCCGAGGCGCTCGAGACGGGCGGGGGCATATTCCACGCGCTGCCGCTGCTGGGCGCCGCGCCGTTCCTCGTCGTCAACGGCGATGTCTGGACCGACATCGATTTCGGCGCGTTACGCCGCGATCCGCCCGCGGATTCGCTGGCGCACCTGGTATTCGTGCCGAACCCGCCGCAGCACGCACGCGGGGATTTCGTGCTGGAAAACGGACGTGTGTTCGATCGCGAGGGCGCGCGCCACACGTATTCTGGCGTCGGAATCTATCGACCCGAGTTCTTCGCCGGCTGCCAGGCGGGCAAGTTTCCGCTCGCGCCGCTGCTGCGATCCGCCATAACGCGCGGGGCGCTGACGGGCGAGCTGCATCCGGGTCGGTGGTTTGACATCGGCACGCCAGAGCGTCTCGCGGCGCTCGATGCGCAGCTCTCGTAGACCGCATTTCACTGGGAGAACGAACAAGATGAAGAAGTTGGTCGCCGCGGCCGCGGCGCTCGTGGCCCTGCTCGTCTTCGCGCCCTGGGGTTTCGGCAAGCTCGCCGAGCGGCACATCGATGAAGGCATCAATCGTGTACTCGAAGAGATGCCGTACATGGCGGTCGTCGAGCGCAAGTACACAGCGGGCTGGTTCCGCTCCGAGCAGATCGTGACGTTCGAGTTGCGCAACCCCTGGACAGATATGCTCCAGGAGGTGATGGCCGGGAAGCCGGCGGCGCCGCAAGGTGAGGCCGCGGCCGGGCACGACGAGGACGATGCGGACGCAGACGAATCGGCGGAGCCCGTTTCCACGCAGGTCGCGCCGCCGACGGACCGCTCGGCGCGGGTCACGGTGCGCAATGAAATCCTGCACGGCCCGGTGCTCTGGCCCTTCGGTCTGGGCGCGGCGCGCGTCGACACGCACATCGACTGGAGCGACGAGATACGGAAGACCTTGGTCTCCACGTTCGGCGACGACGAGCCCTTCGAGATCGCGACCCGCGTCGGCTTCTTCGGTGGTGGCACTGCGACGGTGTCGGCCGAGGCCCGCTCCCTGAAACCCGAAGAGGGCGTCGAGGTTTCCTGGGACGACTTCGAATTCAATGTGCATTTCTCGCGGGATGCGGCGCAAATGGATTTCGACGGCGAGTGGCCGCGCTTCGAAGTCCGCTCGGAGGGCACGCATTTCGTGATGCGCGATTTCTCAGCGAAAGGCACCGCCGAGCGGATCCTGAACGAGCTCTACGACAGCGATGGCATATTCAGGATCGGCTCCATCCGGGTCGATGGATCGGGCGATATCATCGAAACGAACGACATCGAATACCGCGTGGAGACGAAGCCGCGGGGAGATTTCATCGACCTGTCATTCCAGTTCGGGTCGGGACCGGTCAAATCGAAGCAGTTCTCGCTGACCGAAGCGCACTACGACTTCACGTTGCGCCAGCTGCATGCGGAAAGCCTCGACAAGTTGATGTTCGCCATCAAGTCGTCGTACGCGAGGGCGCTGGACGCTACGCCTGATGTTTCGCTCGGAATGACCGAGGACGAACGGAAAACTTTTTTCACGCTGCTCGCGCACGATCCGGAGTTCGCGATCGATCGCATCAGTCTCGCGACCAAGTCAGGGAACGGCGTCATCAAGGGCGTGCTGCGCTTCAAGGGTCTGACCGAGGCCGATTTCGAGGCCGGTGGCCTGGCCATGGTCGGCAAGCTCGAAGCGGAACTCGACATCGATGTGTCGGACGCGTTCATCAACGACTTTGGCGGAGATTCGGCGTCCGTCGACATGGTCGTGGGCGAGGGTTATGCCGCCCGCAAGGATGGGCGGGTCACGAGCCGTATCGAATTCAAGGCCGGCCAGCTCAATATCAACGGCAAAACCCAGGCAATTCCGGGACTTGGCGGCCCGCCGGCCCAGGATGTGGGCGCCGCGGCGGGCCCGGAGTAGCCGCCGGAGATAGTAGAATCGCGTCCGATCATGGCATCCCTGAAAGACATCGCGGTCGTGACGGAACGCACCGCACCGGACAGCCGCGGCGCGCGTAGCGGCGAAAAGTACGTGACCCCACAGGGTTTCACCGCCATCAAGGACGGTCAGAAAACCCGCGGCGCGGTCGCGCCGCCCACCGGGCGCAAGCCGGCGTGGATCCGCGCGCCGTTGCCGGTGGGCAAGGGCTTCGGCGCGGTGAAGGACATCGTGCACGAGCATCGGCTCGCGACGGTGTGCGAGGAAGCCAAGTGTCCGAACATCGGCGAGTGCTGGAACGCCGGCACCGCGACGATCATGTTGATGGGCGCGGTGTGCACGCGTGCCTGCCGTTTCTGCTCGGTGGATACCGGCAATCCGCGCGGCTGGTTGGATGCCGAGGAGCCCGAGAACACCGCGCGCAGCGTCGAGCTGATGAAGCTCAAGTACATCGTGCTGACCTCGGTGAATCGCGATGACCTGCCCGATGGCGGCGCCGCGCATTACGCGGCGGCGATCCGCGCGATCAAGCGGCGCACGCCGCAGGTCGCGGTCGAGGCGCTGACGCCGGACTTCCAGGGCGTGATGCGCGACGTCGAGACCGTGGTGGATTCGGGCCTCGAAGTGTTCGCGCAGAACGTGGAGACGGTGAAGCGGCTGACGCATCCGGTGCGCGATCCGCGCGCCAGTTATGAACAGACCATCGCCGTGCTCGCGCACGCGAAGCGCTACAAGCCCTCCGTGCTGACCAAGACCAGCCTGATGCTCGGCCTCGGCGAGACGGACGAGGAGATCGCGCAGACGATGGACGATCTGCGCGCCGCGAACGTCGACCTGCTCACGCTCGGCCAGTACCTGCGCCCGACCGTGCATCACCTGCCCGTCGAGCGCTTCGTGACCCCCGCGCAGTTCGGCCAGTACCGCGAGTGGGCCCTCGCGAAAGGTTTCCGCGAATGCGTCGCCGGTCCGCTCGTGCGCTCCAGCTACCGCGCCGAACAAGCCCTCAACGGCAACAACGCCGGCCTGACTAACGTAGTTGCCGTTGGTGCCGGGAGAGAAAAGACTGAGTTAGCGGCCGCGGTTCCCGCCGACTCGAAGGCCGATGCAACTAACTCAGTCTTTTCTCTCCCGGCACCAACCGCGGCACCGACCGTCCGCTGGCTGGGGAAGGTGGAGTACGAGCCGACGTGGCGGGAGATGCAGCGCATCACCGACACGCGGGACGAGAACACGCCGGACGAGATCTGGCTGCTGGAGCATCCGCCGGTGTTCACGCTGGGGCTCAATGCCGACGCGGGGCACGTGCTCGCGGCCGGGGACATTCCGGTGGTCAAGATCGACCGGGGCGGGCAGGTCACGTATCACGGACCCGGCCAGCTCGTGGTCTATCCACTCATCGACATCCGCCGCGCGAAGCTGGGTGTGCGCGACCTCGTGACCGCGATGGAACGCGCGGTCATCGATTACTGCGCATCGCTCGGGATCACCGCGAAGTGCAAGCAGGGCGCGCCGGGCGTGTACGTCGACGGCCGCAAGATCGCGAGCGTGGGCATCCGCATCCGCCGCGGCGCGAGTTACCACGGCCTCGCATTCAACGTGAACATGGATCTCGAGCCCTTCCAGCGCATCAATCCCTGCGGCTACGCGGGATTGCAGATGACGCAGCTCGCCGCGCTCGGACAACCGGATGCGACGGTCGAGGAGACGGGCCGCGCGTTCGCGCCTTTCCTTCAGCACGCGCTCGAGAATCTCCGCACCGGAAAAGACGGCGCGGATTGCGCCACCGCGTGATGCGTCATCTCGCCGCACTGCTGCTTGCGACGTCGCTCACCGGCGTGCAGGCGCAGGAGCCGGCGGCGGACCCGGAGCTCGTGGTCATCGACCTGCGGCCGAAGGAAGAGAAAGACGGCGCCGCTCTCGTCGAACTCAAGGGCAAGTGCAACAAGGACGTGTACCGCATCCCCGACGTCGCCTCGGATCCGCTCAAGGTCGATTTGCTCAAGACGGATCTCGCCCGGATGCTGATCGATTCGGGCGCCGGCAAGACGCTCACCGTGCTCAACTGGTCCATCTACTACAACAAGCAGGTGCAGGGCGGCGGCTCGCTGCTCGATGGCGTCGGCATCGGCGGCTACAACATTCCCACGGGAAGCAAGCAGCGCAAGGCGGGCAGCAACTGCACGCGTGAGCAGTCTGCGGGTGGCTGGTACGACGCCGACGAGCTCAATTCGTCGTTCTTCCCGCTCATTTCCGAGTTCGAAGGCACGTTCGCCGGCAAGCCCTTGAGCGTGCGCGTCGTGCATTCGCCGCGGCGGAAGATCCCGGGAAAATTCGCCGGCGACGACGCGGACACCGACAATCTTCTCGAGGCGGTCCACCAGACCGCCGACGCGGTCGCCACAGCGATCGCTCACTAGTTTCCGCCACGTCGTGCGCCACCTCGCGTCATTCGGTCGATTCGCGTGGTGTTTCCCGCCTGCGTAGCGCTCCTGTGATTCGCGCCCGCCGCCGCTGGTTGATCTGGACCGGGTCGGTGGTGGTCACGGCCATACTCGTGCTGGGAGCCATCTCCTGGCAGCTCGGATCCTCGCTCATCGCGCCGGCTAACCATTCCGTCTCGCTGCCCGCGGACCTGGGCTTCACGAACGTGTCGATTCCCGGTCCCCGCTATGCCATCGCCGGTTCCTGGCGCGATCTCGGTCCCGACCAACCCGCGGTGCTGCTGTTGCACGGCGTGCACGGCGATCGCGCCTCGATGATCCCGCGCGCCCGGGTGCTGATCGACGCCGGCTTCTCCGTGCTGCTCATCGACCTGCAGGCACACGGCGAAACGCCTGGCGGCATGATCACGATGGGTTGGCGCGAATCCACCGATGTCCGCGCCGCGCGCGACTGGCTGCGCGCGCACGCGCCCGGTCGCAAACTGGGCGTGCTCGGATCATCACTCGGCGGCGCGGCCGTACTGCTGGGCGAACAGCCAGTGGGGTTCGACGCCGTGGTGCTCGAGGCCACCTACCCGCGCATCGGGCGAGCCATCGAGAACCGCATGGGCATACGCGCCGGCGCGCTCAAGTACGCGCTCGCGCCGTTGTTGATGGTGCAGATCGAGCCGCGCATGCACATCGCCGCCCACGAGCTCGAGCCGATCCGGCACATCGCCGCGCTCGGCGCGCCGGTGCTCATCGTGGGTGGATCGCGGGACGAGCACACGACCGAGGCGGATACGCGCGCGTTGTACGAGGCCGCGGCCGAACCGAAGGCCCTGTGGATCGTCGAAGGCGCGGCTCACCAGGATTTCTCGCGCTTCGACGCCGAGGGTTATCGCGTCAACGCCGTCGGGTTCCTCGAGCGCAACCTGCTGCGCTGATCAGATCAGCATGATCACGTCCTTGTTCGCCTGCAGCGCCTTGGCGAGCTCGATGATTTGCTCGCGGCTCTGTGCGGTGAACGTGTACGTGATCGAAATGAAATGTTGCTGGTTGCTCTCGCGCTCGCTGATCTGCGAATCGTCGAGTTCCGGCACATGCGAGCGCACGATCGCGTCGATGTTCGCGCGCAGGTTTTCGTTGCGCCGGGCGACGACCTTGATGGGGTATTCGACGGGAAACTTGAGCAGCTCCTCGCCATCACCCGAGATGTCCTTCACCACGGCCTCCCCGCGAGTTCGCGTTTGTATTGCTGGTAGGCGTCGTACAGCTTGCGCCACACGGGCCCGGGCTTGCCGTCGCCGACCGGCTTCCCGTCGAGCGACGTGACGGGCTGGACCTCGCGCGTGGCGGCGCCCAGCATGATTTCCTGCGCACCGCGCAGCTCGGCTTCGGAAACGTCCGTCGCGCGGCACTTCACCCCGGCGCGGTCCGCGATTTCCTCGAGCACGCCGCGGGTGGTGCCGGGCAGCAGCTTCCACGAATTCGGCGGCGTGCGCAGCTCGCCGCCGATGACGACGTGCACGCTCGATGCGCTCGAATCGGTCAGTTGTCCGTCGCGCAGCAGGATGCACTCGGAGGCATCCGCGTCGACCGCGAGCTGACGCAACAGCACGTTCGCGAGCAACGACACCGACTTGATGTCGCAGCGCGCCCAGCGCGTGTCCTGCGCCGTCACCGCGGGCAGACCGTTTTCCTGCCAGCCCGCGCGGCCGGTCGGCCACGGCGCGGCGAACGCGAAGATGGTGCGCGGCACATCGGGCAGCGGCGCGTGGTTGCGCCCGTATTCGGCGCCGCGCGTGACCTGCACATAGATATAAGCATCCGACGAAGCCGCACCGTTGCGCGCGATGAGCTCGCGATACAGGCCGCGCCATTCGTCGCGCGTCAGCGGATCGGTCATGCGGATCTCGGTGAGGCTGCGCGTCAGCCGCGCATGATGCTCATCGAAACGGAACGGCCGACCGCCGTATACCGGCGTGACTTCGTAGGCGCCGTCGGAATACAGGAAGCCGCGGTCGAGCGGCGAGATGCGCGCATCCCGCAAGGGCAGGAATTCGCCGTTCAGGTGGCAGATCGGCAGCGGCTCGCCCATCTACCGCGCCTCAACGCGCCCAGAGGGCGATGCCGTCGACCATGCGCGTCCACCAGCCGCCTTCCGGCACGTCCGCCTGCGCGACCAGTGGCACGCGTGCGACGATTTCCTTGCCGTCGCTCACGGTGAGCTCGCCGAGCGTGGCGCCCTTCTTGATCGGCGCGACGACGGGTTCCTTCACGGTGGCGTTGGTGGTGAGCGACTTGCCCGCGCCGCGGCCGACGGTGACCCACACGTCACGCGCGGGCACGAGCGTCACGCGATCCGTCTCGCCCTTGTAGACCTCGGGCTTGAGCACGACGTCGCCGGCGCCCTTGGCCTTCACGGTCTCGAAGAACGTGTAGCCGTAATTGAGCAGCGACGCGCTCGCATCCTCGCGCTGCTTGAAGCCGCCGGTGCCGAGCACCACGGCGATGAGCCGCATGCCATTGCGCTGCGCCGAGCTCGCGAGTCCGTACCCGGCGCTCTTGGTGTGGCCGGTCTTGATGCCGTCCACCGACGGGTCGCGTCCCAGCAGGCCGTTGCGGTTCGACTGCGTGTGTTTGTTCCAGGTGAACGAGCGCTCGGAGTACCAGCGGTAGTACTCGGGGAAGTCCCGGATGAGCGCGCGCGACAGGATGGCCAGGTCCTTGGCGGACGCATAGTGGCGCGCACCAGGAGCGCCCCAGCTGTTCTCCCAGTTCGTGTCCTTCAATCCGAGCCGGCGCGAGTATTCGTTCATGATCTGCACGAAGCCGTCTTCGGTGCCGCCTAACTTCTCGGCGAGCGCGATCGTGGCGTCGTTGCCCGACTGGATGATCATGCCCTTGATCAACACCTCGACGGGCACGCGCGAGTTCACTTCGAGGAAGGTCGTGGAGCCGCCGGAGGCCGAACCGCCGGTGCGCCAGGCGTTCTCGCTCACCAGCACCTCATCCGTGAGCGCCAGGCGTTTCTCGCGCAGCGCGTCGAACACGATGTACGCGGTCATCAGCTTGGTGATGCTGGCCGGTTCGCTCTGCACGTCCGCGTTGTGGGCCGCGAGCACGCGGCCGCTCTGGAAATCCATGAGCACGTAGGCCTTCGCGTCGTTCGCGGGAGGCTTGGGTACCGGAACGGCCGCCTGGGCGATGCCCAGCATTGAACCCAGTGAAACGCAGAGGAAAGCGAGGGCAGGCCGGGACATCGGCATTGCGGGGTATCTCCAGAAAGTGGGACTGAAAGAGATCGAGGACCCCGATTGTACGCGCTGAAACTACTCCGTCAGCAGCCTTGCGTCGGTGATTCCAAGCGCGCGCACCTGCGACAGGTTCAGATCGAACTCCTCGACCGTCGCGAACGGGCCCACGCGTACGCGATGCAGCGCGCGCTCCGAGCGCACGATCTCGTCGAGGCTCGCGAGTTCGATGCCGGCGGCGAGCAGTGTCTCGACGCGACGTCGGGCATTTTCATGATCCGCGAACACGCCAGCCTGGATGAACATCGTGGGCGCGCCGGCGTCGGGCGCCGGTGCGTTCACCACCTTGACGGGAGGCGGCAACGCAGGCGCGGGCGCGGCGGTCGGCAGTACCCGCGGCTCGGCGGAACCCGGCGCATCGCGGCCGGGCGTGATCACGCGCACTTCCACCGGCGCGGTGCCCTCGCGCAGGAAATCGAGCTTCGCCGCCGCCGTGTAGGACAGGTCGATGATGCGGTTGCCGACGAAGGGCCCGCGATCGTTGATGCGCACCACGACCTTTCGGCCATTGCGCAGGTTCGTGACTTCCGCGTAGGCCGGGATCGGCAAAGTCTTGTGCGCGGCGGTCATGGCGTACATGTCGTACGGTTCGCCGAGCGAGGTCGACGCGGCATGAAAGCCGGGTCCGTACCACGACGCGGTGCCACGCTCGACCCAGCCCTCGCTCGTCGCCATGACGTGATAGCGCTTGCCGAAGACCTCGTAGAACCGCGGGTTGCCACGCTTGCCGAGCGGCTCGACGCGCGGCACCGCATCCGGAATCGCGAGCACGTCGGGTGGCACCGACGGCACGGCCGAGCCCGAGGGAATCTCGGTGGTGGAACGGGGACTCGGGCTCTCAGGCTTGCGGCGCGCGAGGCTGCAACCGGAAAGCGCGAAGGCGGAAAGAGTCAGTAAGAGGATCGTGCGCGCGAGTCGCGGCAAGGCCGCCGGCCCGGAACGCATCAGCGCGGTACGCCTTCGGAAGCCGATTGCGAGGCGAGCTGCGTGGCCGGCTCGCGCGCGGGATCGTTCGCGGCGGATACACGCATCACGATGTTCTGCGCTAGGTCGTGCACCGCCATGGCGTAGCGCACGCTGCGGTTGTAGCGCGTGATGACTTCGAAGTTCTTGAAGCCC
Source organism: Pseudomonadota bacterium (assembly GCA_023457495.1). Classification (GTDB taxonomy): domain Bacteria; phylum Pseudomonadota; class Gammaproteobacteria; order Steroidobacterales; family Steroidobacteraceae; genus CADEED01. The sequence continues at coordinate 19,148 of JAEWLQ010000104.1, read as the reverse complement.
ACGCGGTAGGCCGGACCCTGCGCGGTCTCGGCCGGGACCAGCAGCGCGGGCGCGTTACCCGCGAGTTTGGCCGGATCGAACTCCACGCCCTTGGCCTTGAGGCCTTCGACGGTCTGGTTGAGCGCGAGACCGCCGGCCTCCGCGGTCACGGGCGCGGCCGGATCGAGCACCGCATCGGCCAGCACCGGGCCGTTGGCCACCCAGCCGTGCACCTTGAAGTAGTTGGCTACGCTCGCGATCACGTCATCCCAGTCCGCGAACAGGTTGCGCTTCGCGTCGTTGCTGCCGTCGACCGCGTAGCGGCGGTAGCTCGAGGGCATGAACTGCGGCGCGCCCATCGCGCCGGCATACGAGCCCAGCGCGGTCAGCGGGTCGACCTCTTCCTCGCTCGCGAGCTGGATGAACTGCGCGAGCTCGCCGCGGAAGAATGCGCTGCGCGGTGGATAGTCGAAGGCGAGCGTCGCGAGCGCGTCGAGCACGCGCCACTTGCCGGTGAGCCGGCCGTAGTAGGTTTCCACGCCGATGATCGCGACGATGTACTCGGGAGCGACGCCGGTTTCCTTGCGCGCGCGCTCGAGCCGTTCGCGGTGCTCGATCATGAACTGCGCGCCCTCGGCGATGCGTTGCTCCGTGAGGAAGCGCTCGCGGTACTCGAACCACGGCGCGACCTTCTCGGCGGGCTTGCTGATGGCCTCGATGATCTTCGGTTGCGGCTCGGCCTTGGCGAGCAGGCGATAGATCTCGAGCGGCTGCACCTTGTGCGCGGCGGCGGTGGCCTCGACGAATTCGCGGATCTCCGGGCGATCGAGATCGAAACGGGTGCGACCGACGAACGAGCCGTCCGCATGAGCGCTACCCGTGGAAAACAAGACGATCGATGTAAGGACGAGGGCGAAAAGCCGCGTCACGATGCTACGAGCTTCCGGTGCGAGTACAGGGACATCAGGATACCGAAGCCTGCCAGGAGGGTCACCATCGAAGTGCCGCCGTAACTGACCAGCGGCAGCGGCACACCGACGACCGGCAACAGACCGCTCACCATGCCCGCATTGATGAATACGTAAACAAAAAACGTCAGCGCGATCGAACCTGCGAGCAGCCGCGCGAAGGTGTCCTGCATTTCCGAAGCGAGATATAGGGCTCGTCCTACAACGAACAGGTAAAGGAGCAAGAGGATCGCCGCTCCCAGCATGCCGAGTTCCTCGCCCACCATCGCATAGATGAAGTCGGTGGTGCGTTCCGGCAGGAATTCGAGCTGACCCTGCGAACCGTTGAGCAGGCCCTTGCCGAAAACCCCGCCGGAGCCGATCGCGATCTGCGACTGGATGATGTGATAACCCGCGCCGAGCTTGTCGGATTCCGGGTCGAGCAACGTGAAGACTCGCTGCTTCTGGTAGTCGTAGAGCACGTAGTGCCACGCGAACCATGCGGCTGCGACGCCGGCGAACGCGAGTCCGAACATCACGCGGAACTGCAATCCCGCCATGATGACGACCATCATGCCGCCGATCAGGATCAGGCCGCCGGTGCCGAGGTCGGGCTGGATGATCGTGAGTCCCGACGGGATCATGATGATGAAGAACAGCACGATCAGCGATTTCCAGTCCGGCGGCAGCGGCCGCTCGTGCAGCCACCAGGCGCAGGTCATCGGCACCGCGAGCTTGAGGAATTCTGACGGCTGGAAGCGGATGAAGCCGAGATCGAGCCAGCGCTGCGCGCCCTTGCCGATGTGGCCGGTGATGTCGACCACCACGAGCAGGATCACGCCCACGATCCACAGCGGCAGCGACAGCCGGCGCAGGAATGCGGGTTTGACTTGCGCCAGCATGCACATCGCGACGCCGCCGAGTGCCACACGAATGCCGCCATCGATGACGCGGCCCCAGTTCTGGCCCGAGGCGCTGTACAGCACCACGAGTCCGTAGAGCGCGATGAGGCTGATGCCGACCAGCAGCGGGCCGTCGAGCTTCAGCGCGCCGAGCAGGCGCGCCGCGAGCGTGAACGTGCGCTGGCTGCGTGTACCGGTCTCGATAGGCTCGTACATCGGCATGGCGTTACTCGTCTCCCGCCGCGGCGGGCGCTTCGACCGTGCTGCCGTCGGCCCGTTTCACGGGTGGCGGAATTTCCGGCGTCGTGGTCTTGCCGAGGATGAACTGGTCGAGCACGCGGCGCGCGATCACCGCGGCCGCGGTGCCGTGTTTGCCGTTCTCGATGATGACGGCGACCGCGAGCTTTGGATTCTCCGCGGGTGCGAACGCCACGAACCAGCCGTGATCGTGCAGACGCTCGTCGAGCTTCGCTTCGTCGTACTTCTCGTTCTGCGCAACCGTGAACACCTGCGCGGTGCCGGTTTTGCCGGCAATCTGGAATTCCGCGCCGCGCTGGCTCGCCCTGCCCGTGCCGTTGTTCATCACGCGGATCATGCCGTCGACCGCGATCTGCCAGTTTTCCGGCGAGGCGGCGTCGACGGTTTCGAGCAGCACGGGTTCGGCCTTCTCGATCTTGCCGGTGTTCTGATCGCGCAGCGCGGTCACGAGGCGCGGCCGGAAACTCTTGCCGCGCGAAGCCACGATCGAAGTCATGTGCGCGAGCTGCACCGGCGTGACCGTGAGATACCCCTGGCCGATGCCGAAGATCACGGTTTCACCCGGGAACCACACCTGGTCCGCCGCATTCTTGAAATGCGCTTTCTTCCATGCGGGCGAAGGCAGGATGCCGCGCCGTTCGCCGCCGATGTCGATGCCGGTATACGCGCCGAGGCCGAAGTGCGAGAGAAACTCCGACAGGTTGTCCACGCCGAGCATGCTGGCGAGCTCGTAGAAGTACACATCGCAGGACTGCGCGATCGCGATCTCCATGTTCACGACGCCATGTCCACTGGGGCGCCAGTCGCGATAGCGGTGCCGGGAACGCGGCAGCGTGAAGAAACCGTGACAGGCCTTGGTTCGCTGCGGACTCGTCACGTCGTACGTCAGGCCCGCGAGCGCGATGACGGGCTTCACGGTCGAGCCGGGCGGATATTCGCCCTTGATGGCCCGATTGAGCAGCGGTTTGTCGATATTCTCGTTGAGCGCCTTGAACTCGGGCCGCGTAAGCCCGCGGCCGAAGGCGTTGGGATCGAAGCCCGGCGTCGACACCATCGCGACGACGTCGCCGTTGTTCGGATCGATGGCGACGACCGCGCCGCGGCGGCCGATCAATCCCTGCTCGGCGACCAATTGGGTCGGCAGGTCGATGCTCGTGATGACGTCGCGTCCCGGAACCGGCTTGATCTCCTGCAGCTCCGGCGCGAGCGTCCCCTGGCGCTGCACCGAGCGGCCCGCCGCGTTCACGAGGATCTGGCGCGAGCCGTCGCTGCCGTGCAATTCCTCTTCATATGACGCTTCGATGCCGAGCTTGCCGATGAGCGAGGTGCCCGCGTATCGGCCGAGCTGGTTGGCCTTCTCGAGCTTCTTGACGTCGTTTTCGCTGATCGCCGCCACGTAGCCGAGCGCGTGCACGGCGTGTTCCGTGTGCGGATAGAAACGCGTCAGGCGCGTCGCGATGTCGACTCCGGGGAATTCGAAGCGATGCACGGCGAAACGCGCGATCTCCTCCTCCGTAAGGCGCAGCCGGATCGGCACGCTCTCGAAACTGCGCCGTGAGCGCACCAGCTTGCGGGTGTCGTCGAGGTCATCGGCCGGCAGCACGCCGATGTCGATCAGGCCCTTGAGTGTGGCGTCGACGTCGGGGACGCGCTCGCGCACCAGCTCGAGCTGGAAGGCGGGGCGGTTCTCGGCGAGCACCTGCAGGTTGCGATCGAGGATCAGTCCGCGCTGCGCGGGCAGCGGCTCGACGCGCACGCGGTTGCCCTGCGAAAGATCGGTGTAATAGTCGTAACGCACCACCTGCAGGATGACCAGGCGGCCGACCAGCACCGCCGTCATCAGGGCGATGATGAACGCGGCCGCGAGCGCGCGGCGCTCGAACAGGCGCTGCTCGGCCCAGTGATCCTTGATGCGGACTGTTCCCATGTCCTCGTCTGTCGCTTGCGGGTGCGCTCAGCTGCGCGCGTGTGTACGGCCGAGCAGCATCGCGGTGAAGGGCCACAACATGGCGGCGACCATCGGCTGAATCCAGCGCCAGGGGGTCGCGATCGTATGTGCGGTTCCGGTCCAGCCTTCGATGCCCCATACGATGAATTCGTTCAGCGTGAGCACCGCGAACACGAACAATGACTGCTGGATGAGCGTCTGGTTGCGCAGCCGCTGGTGCAGGCTCATGGCGATGTACGCGACCAGCGCGAGCGCCAGCGCATGTTGTCCGAGCACCTCGCCGTTGAAGACGTCGAGCGCGAGTCCGGCGAGCCAGGCGGCGAAGATGCCGCCGGCGTGCGGCGCGAAGATGCTCCAGTAGACGATGACCAGCGCGAGGAACGAGGGGCGCACCGCCGCCAGCCACGACGGCAGCGGCACCACGGTCGCGATCAGCGCCAGCAGCAGCGTGAACGTGACGGCCCAGCGGGGTTCGCGGCGCGTGAAGCTCACGGCTTTTTCTCCTGTTGCAGGGCCAGCGCTTCGGGCGAGGCGGGGGAGGCCGGATGATTGGCGCGGCCCCACACGAACATGACCTCGCGGTCGGCGTCGATGTTGGCGAGCGGCGCGGCGAAGATGTGCGCCAGCGGCTCCGTCGGGTCGCGCTCCACGCGCGTGACCCGCGCCACGGGCAAGCCGTACGGGAAAATCTGTCCGAGTCCCGAGGTGACCAGCAGGTCGCCTTCCTTCACGTCATAGTTCTGCGGCACGTACGGCAGCTCGAGCGCGGTCGCGCGGCCGGTGCCGAGCGCGATGGTGCGCACGCCGGAGCGCAGCACCTGCACCGGCAAGCCGTGTTCGGCGTCGGTGATGAGGATGATCTCGGAGCTGAATGGCCCGAGCCGGTAGACCTGGCCGAGCACGCCCGCGCCCGTGACCACGGGTTGCGTCTTGTATACACCCTGGTTCGCGCCGCGATTGACCAACAGGCGCTGCCGCAGGGTCGAGGTCTCGCGGCTGACGACCTCGCCGACGAGACGCTTCTCGATGACTTCCGGCATCGCCTGGTTGAGGCCGCGCAGCGTGGCGTTCTCCTGCTGGAGCGCCGCCTGGCGCAGCGTGATCAGTTGCTGCTCGCGCAGCTGGCCGCGCACCTCGTCGAGTTCCTTGCGCAGGGTCTCGCGCGTCGTGAAGCTCTCATCGAGCCAGTTCCAGGCCGCGGAGGGAGAGTTGACGGCGAGTTGCAGCGGGTAGATAGCCGCCTGCAGGCCATATCGCGCGGTGTCCAGCCAGCCGCCGCGCTGGTCGTAGAACATGAGCACGACCGACAGCACGGCATAACAGAAAAACCGGAACCCGAAGGACGGCCCTCGTCCACCGAGTGAGCGGCTGCCGCCGCTACCGAAGACCGCCACGTGTTATTCGAGGCCGAAGCTTCCTGGCCCGACTTCGTCCTGCAGCTCGAGGATGCGTCCACCGCCACGGGCCACGCAGGTGAGCGGGTCCTCGGCGATGACGACCGGCAGGCCGGTCTCTTCCATGAGTAGTTTGTCGATGTCGCGCAGCAGCGCGCCGCCGCCGGTGAGCACGATGCCGCGTTCCGCGACGTCCGCGCCCAGCTCGGGAGGAGTCTGTTCGAGCGCCTGCTTCACGGCGCCGACGATGCCCTGCAGCGGTTCCTGCAAGGCTTCGAGGATTTCGTTCGAATTCAGCGTGAAGCTGCGCGGCACACCTTCGGAGAGGTTGCGGCCCTTCACGGACAGCTCACGGACCTGCTGGCCCGGGTAGGCTGCGCCGATCTCGATCTTGATGCGCTCCGCGGTGGCTTCACCGATGAGGATGCCGTAGTTGCGGCGCACGTAGTTCATGATGGCTTCGTCGAAGCGGTCGCCGCCGATGCGCGCGCTGGCCGCGTACACGATGCCGTTCAGCGAGAGCACCGCCACTTCTGACGTGCCGCCGCCGATGTCGAGCACCATCGAGCCGCGCGCCTCGTTCACGGGAAGTCCCGCGCCGACCGCCGCCGCCATGGGCTCACTAACTATCGACACGCTGCGCGCACCGGCGCCTTCGGCCGATTCCTTGATGGCGCGCCGTTCGACCTGGGTCGAACCGATGGGCACGCATACGAGGACGCGGGGCGAGGGCTTGAGCACGCGGTTGCCGTGCACCTTGCCGATGAAGTACTGCAGCATCTTCTCGGTATAGGTGAAGTCTGCGATCACGCCGTCCTTCATGGGACGCACGGCGTTGATGTGACCAGGAGTACGGCCGAGCATGTTCTTGGCCTCGGCGCCTACGGCGACGATGACCTTGCCACCTCGGCTATGTTCGTCCTGCACCGCGACAACGGACGGCTCATTGAGCACGATGCCCTTGTCACGGACGTAAATGAGGGTATTGGCCGTTCCCAAGTCGATCGAAAGATCGCTGGAGAAATAGCCGCGCAAGCGTTTAAACATGGAGCAACCAGGCGAAGCGCGAAAAAGTTTCGGCAATTTAACAATCTGCAGCACGCCCCACAAGGCAACGGGTATGATTCCGCGCACACTTTTTACTTCTTTTGCTTGAGTTTCCGATGAGCCTCAATCGCGATCAGATCAACTCCATCGCGCATCTCGCACGCCTCTCACTGACCGATGCCGAGGTGCCCGTCTACCAGGACAGCCTTTCGAAGATCGTCGATCTCGTCGGGCAGCTCGACGCCGCTCCCACCAGTGGCGTCGAACCCATGGCTCATCCCCTTCCGGGTCTCGCGCAACGCCTGCGGCCCGACGTCGTGACCGAAAAGGATCAACACGAGCTGTATCAACGCAACGCTCCGCAAGTGGAAGCCGCGCTGTACCTCGTCCCCAAGGTCATCGAGTAAGAAAATGCACACGTTTACGCTGGCGGAGCTTGCGAAAAAGCTCCGCGCCAAAGAGTTTTCCGTGACGGAGCTCACGAAAGGGCTGCTCGCGCGCATCGAGGCGTCGCAGCCGACGCTCAACGCCTTCATCACGGTCACCCCTGAGGCGGCGCTGGAGCAGGCCAAGGCCGCCGACGCGCTGCTGGCCTCCGGGCAGGCCGGGTCGCTCACGGGTCTGCCGCTCGCGCACAAGGACATCTTCTGCACGCGGGGGGTGCGCACCAGCTGCGGCTCCCGGATGCTCGACAATTTCGTCTCGCCGTACGACGCCACGGTCGTCGAGAAGCTCAATGTCGCGGGCATGGTGACCCTGGGCAAGACGAACATGGACGAATTCGCCATGGGATCGTCGAACGAGACCAGCTGGTATGGGCCCGTCAAGAATCCCTGGGACGTGAAACTCGTTCCCGGCGGCTCCTCCGGCGGCTCGGCCGCCGCGGTCGCCGCGCGAGTGGCGCCCATCGCCACCGCCACCGATACGGGCGGTTCGATCCGCCAGCCGGCGTCGCTGTGCGGCGTCACCGGCATCAAGCCGACCTATGGCCGGGTTTCGCGCTACGGGATGATCGCCTTCGCGTCGAGCCTCGACCAGGGCGGGCTCATCTCGGTGTCGGCCGAGGACGCCGCCCTGGTGCTCGGCGCCATGTCGGGTTTCGATCCGCGCGATTCGACCAGCGTCGATACCCCGGTTCCTAACTATGCCGCGACGCTGGATGCCCCGCTCACGGGGCTGCGGATCGGGCTCATCAAGGAATTCTTCGAGAAGGGCCTGGATGCGTCGGTCGAGAAATGCATCCGCGAGGCGCTCACGGTCTACGAGAAGCTCGGCGCGAAGCTCGTCGAGGTCAAACTACCGGCGCTGCCGCTGTCCGTGCCCACGTATTACGTGGTCGCCCCGGCCGAGTGTTCCTCGAACCTGGCGCGCTTCGACGGCGTGCGTTACGGCTATCGCGCGAAGGATCCGAAGGACCTGATGGACCTCTACAAGCGCTCGCGCGGCGAGGGCTTCGGGGCCGAGGTCAAGCGGCGCATCATGACCGGCACGTACGTGCTCTCGGCCGGTTATTACGACGCCTACTACCTCAAGGCGCAGCGCGTGCGGCAGCTCATCAACCAGGACTTCAAGCGCGCGTTCGGCGAAGTCGACGTGCTGATGGGGCCGACCGCGCCGGACGTCGCGTTCGGGATCGGCACCAAGGCGTCGGATCCCATCCAGATGTATCTCAACGACATCTACACGATCGGTGCGAACCTCGCGGGCGTGCCCGCGATGTCGATTCCCTGCGGCTTCGTGCGCGACCTGCCCGTGGGCCTGCAGATCTGCGGGCCGCATTTCGGGGAAGCGCGACTGCTCAACGTGGCGCACGCGTATCAGAAAGAGACGGACTGGCATCGCAGGATTCCCGCGGCCTTCGCAGGGGAGAAGCTGTCGTGACCTGGGAAACCGTCATCGGACTGGAAATCCACGCGCAGCTCTCGACGCAGTCGAAGATCTTCTCGGGATCGCCCACCGCGTACGGTGCGGCGCCGAACTCGCAGGCGAACCTCGTCGATCTCGCGTACCCGGGCGTGCTGCCGGTGCTCAACGCCGAAGTCGTGCGCATGGCCGTGAAGTTCGGCCTCGCGATCGGCGCGCAGGTCGCGCCGCGCTCGGTGTTCGCGCGCAAGAACTACTTCTATCCGGATCTTCCGAAGGGCTACCAGATCAGCCAGTACGAGCTGCCCATCGTCGCGAAGGGGCACCTCGACATCGTGCTGGATGACGGCACGAAGAAGCGCATCGGCATCACGCGCGCGCATCTCGAGGAAGACGCCGGCAAGTCGCTGCACGAAGGGCTGCCGAAGCAGTCCGGCATCGACCTCAACCGCGCCGGCACGCCGCTCATCGAGATCGTCTCCGAGCCGGACATGCGTTCGGCGAAGGAGGCCGTGGCCTATCTCAAGAAGGTGCACACGCTGGTGCGTTACCTCGAGATCTGCGACGGCAACATGCAGGAAGGCTCGTTCCGCTGCGACGCGAACGTGTCGGTGCGCAAGGTCGGCGCCGAGAAGTTCGGCACGCGCGCCGAGATCAAGAACATCAACTCGTTCCGCTTCGTCGAGAAGGCGATCAACTACGAAGTCGCGCGCCAGATCGACGTGATCGAAGGCGGCGGCAAGGTGGTGCAGGAAACGCGGCTCTACGACCCGGACAAGGGCGAGACGCGTTCGATGCGTTCGAAGGAAGAGGCGAACGACTACCGCTACTTCCCGGATCCGGACCTGCTGCCCGTGGAGCTCGACACCGCGTTCATCGAAAACGTGCGCACGACGCTGCCGGAGCTGCCGGACCAGAAGGCGGCGCGCTTCGTCGCGACGCTGGGCCTGTCCGAATACGACGCGGGTGTGTTGACCTCGTCGAAGGAACTGGCGGCGTACTACGAGCAGATGGCCAAACTACTGGCGGGCGGAAAGGAACCCTCGAAGGAGCAGGCGAAACTCGCCGCCAACTGGGTGGCCGGCTCGCTCGCCGCCGCGCTCAACGAACACAATCTCGAGATCACGGAGAGCCGCATCGACGCGGCGCGCCTGGCGGGTCTGCTCGGGCGCATCACCGACAACACGATCTCCGGCAAGATCGCGAAGGACGTGTTCGAGGCGATGTGGACGGAGGGCAAGGACGCGGATGCCATCATCGAGTCGAAGGGCCTCAAGCAGATCACCGACACGGGCGCGATCGAGAAGGCCATCGACGAAGTGATGGCGAAGAATCCCGGCCAGCTCGCTGACTACCGCTCGGGCAAGGACAAGCTGTTCGGCTTCTTCGTCGGCCAGGTCATGAAGGCCACCGGCGGCAAGGCGAACCCCGCGCAACTCAACGAGCTGCTCAAGAAGAAGCTCGCTGGCTGAGACGGCGATGACCAGCGGTTCCGACACGGTCCGGCGCTTCCTACTGGAACGGCATCCCATCCGCGGCCACGCCGTGCGGCTCACGGGCTCGTGGCTCGAGCTGCGCGAGCACCAGGACTATCCACCCGCGGTGCGACAGTTGCTGGGCGAGGCCGTCGGCGCGGTGGTGCTGCTCGCGGCCACGCTCAAGTTCAACGGCACGCTCACGCTGCAGTTGCAGGGCAAGGGGCTGGTGAACCTGCTGGTCGCGCAGTGCACGCACGATTTCAAGGTGCGCGGCATGGCGCGGCATGAACCTATCGAAGGCGAGCCCGGCTTTCGCTCGCTGGCCGGCGATGGCCAGATCGTCGTCACCGTCGAAGCCACCGATCGCGCGTCCAGCTACCAGGGCATCGTGCCGATCACCGGCGATTCGCTCGCCGAATCGCTCGAGGCCTACTTCGTCCAATCCGAGCAGCTGCCTACGCGAGTCATGATCGCGGCGACGCCGGGCGTCGTGTCCGGCATGCTCGTGCAGCGTATGCCGGGCGAAGGCGGCAAGCAGGGCGTCGACCCCGCAGAGCTCGAAGCGGCGTGGATGAAGGCGGACCTTGCGATGGCCGCGCTCACTCGTGACTCGCTGCTCGAAGACAATATCGAGCAACGGCTGGTCGGCATGTTCGGCGCCGACGAGGTGCGCGTGTTCGGCGGACATGACGTCACGTTCGAATGTCGTTGCTCGCGCGAGCGCGTCGTCAACGTGCTGCGTTCTCTAGGGGCAGATGAAGTGCGCTCCGTCATCGCGGAGCAGGGTGCCTGCACGGTGACCTGCGAGTTCTGCCAGAAGCCCTACAAGTTCGATGCAATCGACGCCGAGCAGCTGTTCGCCGACGCGGCGCCGAAGGGCAGCGACGCGATCAACTGATTCGGGCTGCTATTTCCTGTTCACGGAACGCGCCTTCGGCGGTCTATTTTCCATTCACGGAACGCGCCTTCGGCGGTCTATTTTCCATTAACGGAACGCGCCTTCGGCGGTTCCGTCGGATTCTCCAGCTCCTCCAGATACCGCGCGCCGCCGAGGCCGCTCATCTGCGCCATGATCTGATCGCGGCGCGTCGCGACGTAGTTGGACGGGTTGTTGGCCTTCAGCCGGATGGGATTGGGCAACACGGCCGCCAGCGTCGCGGCCTCGTAGCGATTCAACCGCGCCGCGGGCTTCTTCCAGTAACGCTGCGCGGCGGCTTCGACGCCGTAGATGCCATCGCCGAACTGCGCGATGTTGAGATACACCTCGAGGATGCGCTCCTTGGGCCACGCGAGCTCGATCAGCAGCGTGAGATAGGCCTCGAGTCCCTTGCGGAAATAACCCTTGCCCGACCACAGGAAAAGGTTCTTCGCCACCTGCTGGCTGATCGTGCTCGCGCCGCGGATGCGCGGCTTGCGCTTGGTCGCCTGCTTCTCGTTGTGGCGCACCGCCTCACGGATCGACTTGAAGTCGAAGCCGGTGTGGAACGGGAAGAGCTGGTCTTCCGAGGCGATGACGGCCACCGCCGCGTGCGGCGAAACCTGTTCGAGGTCGGCCCAGCGATAGTCGGTCCGGTAGTTCGACTTGCCCGCGCGGCTCGCATCGAGCGCCGCGTCGAGCATGAACGCGCTGTACCAGGGATCGACCCAGCGCATCGCGATGACGGGCAGGGCGGTGGCGAGAAAAACGGCGACGACCGCGGTGAGCGACCACCGCACCAGCCGCCGCCGCCAGCTTTTCTTCACGTTACTTGCGTGAGGCCTTGGTGATCGTCACGTCCTGCGCGGGCACGTTCTGGTGGCCGGCGCGATTCGTGGTGCTCACCTTCGCGATCTTGTCGATGACGTCCATGCCGGAGGTGACCTTGCCGAACACCGCGTAGCCGTAGTTCGACGGCCCGGCGTGATCGAGAAAGTCGTTGTCGACCAGGTTGACGAAGAACTGCGCCGTGGCGCTGTTGATGTCGTTGGTGCGCGCCATCGAGAGCGTGCCGCGCCCGTTCTTGAGGCCGTTGGTCGCCTCGTTCTTGATGGGCGCCTTGGTCTTCTTCTGCTTCATGCCGGGCTCGAAGCCGCCGCCCTGGATCATGAAACCTGGGATGACGCGGTGGAAGATCACGCCGTCGAAGAAGCCATCGTCGACGTAACTCAGAAAATTCGCGCTCGAAATCGGCGCTTCCTTCTCGAACAGTTCGACCTCGAACGTGCCGAGATTCGTCTCAAAAACCAGCATGGTGGGAAAGCCTCATGGCCATTTGCCTTCGGTAACGCGCTCGTGGCCGGCGAGATCGCGGTGCGAGGTTACGTGAGTGAAGCCGCGCGCCACAAGCAGTGCGCGTAATGCGCCGGCCTGGCTCGTGCCGTGTTCGAGGAACAGCCAGCCTCCCGAGGTGAGATGCGCGGGCGCGCCGTCGATGATCGTCGCGAGTGCCCTAAGGCCATCGCCACCCGGCGTGAGCGCCGCACGCGGCTCGAAGCGCACGCCGTCGTCGGCCAGCGCCGGGTCGTCGTCGGCGATGTAGGGCGGATTGCTCGCGATGGCGTCGAAGCGCCGGCCGACGAGGGGGGCGAACCAATCACCCGCCAGCCATTCGATCCGGCCTGGGACCAGTCGCGCGCCGTTGCGCCGTGCGGTCGCGAGCGCCGCATCCGATGCATCGGTCGCCACCACGCGCCACTCGGGGCGCTCGTGGGCCAGCGCGATGGCGATCGCGCCCGACCCGGTGCCGAGGTCCGCGACCTCGGCGCCGGTAACGTCCACGCAATCCAGCACGCGCTGCACTAACAGCTCGGTCTCGGGCCGCGGCACCAGGACTGACGGGTCGACGTTGAAGTCGAGCGACCAGAACTCGCGCCGGCCCAGAAGATAGGCGACGGGCTCGCCGTGCGAGCGGCGCCGGCACAGTTCGGTGAAGCGCGCGGCGACCGCTGGCGGGACGGGGTCACCCGCGTGCGCCAACAACTGGGTGCGGGTGAGGTTCGAGGCCGCGGCCAGCAGCAGTTCGGCGTCGCGGCGCTCGATCTCGAGCGCGGCCTGCGCGAGCAGCCTGTCGGAGGATGGATTCATCGCCGGGCGATGATGCCCGAGATCCTCCGGGCATCGGTATCATGCTTCGCATGACCGAGATCCTGGCGAACCCGGCGGGCCTCGTGCCGCTCGCGCGCCCGCTCATGACGGGCGAGGTGCTGGACGCGGCATTCCGGCTGTTTCGCGCCGGGCTGTTGCGCACCCTGCCGTATTCGGGTCTCGCGGTCCTGGTGCTCGAGCTGCCGACGCTGTACGAGACCTTCCTCAGATCCCGCTCGGTGGGCTCGTCCGCCTGGGACCGCGGCGCGGTCTTCGTGCTCGCCGTGTTGCTCGGCGTCGCGCTGCTCGGGGTGATCACGTTGCGACTGCAGGCGATCTCGCGCGGACAGCGGCCGCGCTTCCGCGCGGAAATCGTCACGGTCCTCGGCCGCTGGGCGCCGGCGGTCATCGCCACGCTCGCGGCATTCGGGTTCCCGCTGCTGCTCGCCGCGTTCGCGTCCTTCTTCAACCCGATGTACGGCACGGCCATCATGCTCGTGCTGATGGTGCCGATCCTGTGGCCCTCGGCCTTGCTGGCCGCGACGCTGCCGGCGTTCTGGTGCGACAACCTCGGACCCTTCGCGGCCGTCGCGAAGTGCGCACGCGTCTCGCGTCGCCGCAGCTGGCGGATGGTCGGCGCCTTGCTCGCGACCGCCTGCATGGTCGCGGTGTTCTACGTGCTCGCGGCGATCCTGGTCGGCATGATGGCTCCCATGCTCGGCCGCGCGGACCTGTTTCTGCTCGCGGCCGTCTCCTCGATGATGTGGCTGGTGGTCGGTGCGCTCGGCGTGCCGTTCGTGATCGCCGTGCTCATCGTCGCGTACGAGGACCTCAAGTTGCGCGACGCGCAGGCGAGCGGAACGACATCATGAGGCGCGCGCTGTGGACCTCGCTGCTGCTCGCGGGAAGCGCCTTCGCGGCCGATGACGGGGCATTACGCGTCGTCGAGGCGTGCGCGGAGCGGCTCGATCCGCGCGTGGACGTGGGTTACCCGCGAATCCAGCGACGTTGCCCCGAGTTATCGCGTGCGCTCGCCAACGCGCCGTGGCGCGAGCTGCTGCCGCGCGATCTCGCGGAACGCCGCGACGAAGTCTCCGCCGCGAGCCTGCGCGCGCTCGTGGAGCTGGTGCGCGAAGCCGGCGACGAAAGTGCGTCGCGACCGCCGCCCGAGCCCGAAATCCTGGTCCCCGTGCTGGCGGAGCTGGGGGAGCAGGGCCAGCAGGGCGCGACGCGCTGGGAAAGATTCAAGCGCTGGCTCAAGCAGAAGCTCGAGAGCCGCGATGACGATGACGGCAAAGGCTGGCTGGAGGAATGGAGCCGCCAGTTGCAGACCAGCGAAGGCATCGCGCGGGCCATCACTTATGTCGGCTACGCGATGGTGGCGGGCCTCGTGTTGTTCGTCATCGCGGGGGAATTGCGCGCCGCGGGACTGCTCTCGGCGCGGCGGCGCACCGCCGAGCGCACCGCGCCGGATTCGCCGTGGCGCCGCCGGCTCGTGCTCGCGGACGTCTCGGCCGCGCCGCTCGCGGACCGGCCCGGCATGTTGTTGCGGTTGTTGGGCGAAGCGCTGACGCGTACGCACCGCCTGCCGGCGTCCGAAGGGCTGACCGCGAACGCGATCGCGCGGCGCGCCGACCTGGACGATGCCGACGACCGCGCCGGACTCGCGCGCGTGGCGGCCGTCGCCGAGCAGGTGCGTTACGCGCCCGAGGCTCCGGGTAGTTCGGTGCTCGAGGAGGCCGTGAACCGCGCGAACGAGTTGCTCGCGAAATTCGGGCGCCTGCCGGTGAAACGCTGATGCGCGAGCGTGGCGTCACGTTGCTGCTCGCCTGCGCCGCGCTGGCCGCGTTCTACGGCATGTGGCTGCGCCCGACGCCGACGCTCGATCCGGACGCCGACACCGCGCGTCCCACCACGTCCGAGCGCCGCGGCAACGGCTACGCGGCGTTGTTCGAATGGCTCGCGCGATCCGGGATCGCCGCGCGGTCGTTTCGCGATCGTTACACCGAGCTGCCCGGGCTCGAGATCGCGTCGCGCGGCAACCTGCTCATCCTCTCGCTGCCGGGACTCGAGGCATTCCGCAACGACGAGTTCGGCGCGCTCGACGCCTGGGTCCGCCGCGGCAACACGCTGCTGATCTGCGCCGCGCTCGTCGATCAGCCGGGCTGGGGCGCGGGGCGCAGTTCGAGCACGGTGGTCGAAATCGAATCGCTCACCGGCGTCGAATTCGAGACGCTGGCGGCGCGGGCGCAACGGCTCGACCGCACACCGCTCGCGCAGCGCGTCGCCGAGGCGGATGCGCGCGACTCGCGGGAGGACGCCGGGGAAACAGAAAAGGTCGAGTCCCTGCTGGGCACCGAGCCGCGTTTGCTGGAAGAGCCGCGCAGTATCGAACTACTGCCCACCGGTCCTCATGCGTTGCTGCGCGGCGTCCGGCGCCTGAATCTGCAGACCGACTACTCGGCCGAGGAATGGTCGCTGCGGATGCCATACGACAGTTTCCTGATCACGCTGGCGCGTGCCGGCAACGGCGAAGGCGCGCTGTTCGAGCAGCGGCTGGGCAAGGGACGCATCCTGCTGTCCGCGGGCGGCTCGCTGTTCACGAACCGCGCGCTCGGCCGCGACGACAACGCGCGCCTGTTCGGCAACATCATCGCGGGTGTGCTCGCGCCCGGCGGCACGGTGTTGTTCGATGACCTGCGCCAGGGACTTTCGGCCAACTACGACCCGGCCCGCTTCTACAGCGACCCGCGCTTGCTGCGCACGGTATTCATCGTGCTCGCGTTGTGGCTGGTGTGGGTGCTGGGCTCGACGCGGCTGCGTGCGCCGGCCGAGGCGCTGCCGGACCCTTCCGAAGCCGAACTCGTCCGGCGCGCGGGCAACCTGATCGCTCGCGCCGTCAGCCCGCACCAGACGGCGCGCGGGCTGTTCGACGACTTCTTCAGACAGGTCGCGCGTGTCGCGCGCGGCGCCGGAATGCCGGCGGCCGCCGAGCGTGGCGAGCTGTGGCATTGGCTCGAACATCATGCGGCGGTACTGCCGCAGGAACTGGATCAGCTCAAGTCCTGGTACGCGGACGCCTACGCGGAGCGCAAACCTCCGCTCGCCTCGTTGCAGAATCTGCTCGATAAACTCGCAAGAAGAATCACTACATGAACTCAATCGTCGCCACTTTCGAACATTCCGTGCAGCGCGAGCTCTCGCGCGTCATCGTCGGAGCCGAGGACGTGATCCGCGCGCTGTCCATCGCGCTGATCGCGCGCGGCCACGTGCTCGTGCAAGGCCCACCAGGACTCGGCAAGACCCTGCTCGCGAAAACACTCGCGCGCGTGCTGGGCGGAGAGTTCCGGCGCGTGCAGGGCACCGCGGACCTGATGCCCAGCGACATCGTCGGCACGCACGTATTCGACTCGGCGAAGAACGAGTTCGTGTTCCGGCGCGGTCCGTTGTTCGCGGACGTGCTGCTGGTGGACGAAATCAATCGCACCGGACCCAAGACGCAGTCGGCGCTGCTCGAGGCGATGGAGGAACGGCACGTCTCGTCGGAGCGCGACACGTTTGCGCTGCCCGAGGATTTTCTCGTGCTCGCGACGCAGAACCCGCGCGAGTTCGAAGGCACCTATCCACTGCCGGAGTCGCAGCTCGACCGCTTCATGTTGCGCGTCGACATGAATTACCCGGAGCGCGCCGCGGAGACGGAGATCCTGCGCCGCTACGGCACCGAGCTCGAAGCCCGCGAAGCGATTCCGGCCGACATCGGCACGCTCGACCGGAACCTGCTGCACCAGGCGCGCGCGGCCGCGAGCGCGCTGCACGTGTCCGAGGCGTTGTCCAACTACGTGCTCGACATCGCGCAGGCGACACGCACGCATCCGCGCGTGGCGCTGGGCTTGTCGACGCGCGGCGCGCTCTCGCTGATCCGCGCGGCGCGCGTGCACGCGGCGCTGCGTAATGGCGACTTCGTCGCGCCCGACGACGTGCAGGCCGTCGCGCGCTGGGTGCTCGCGCATCGGCTGGTGCTCAAGCCCGAGGCCGCGCTCGAGGGCGAGACCGATCTCGGCATCGTCGGCGCGATTCTCGACGCCACCGCCGTGCCTCGCTGACGCATGCACTTCGCGCTGCGCGGATACCTGTTCGTCGCGCTCACCGCGCTGCTCGCCATCGCGGGCACGTGGTCCGACGAACCGCTGTTCGAAGGCGCCTGGCTGCTGCCCGCGTTCCTGTTGCTCGCCGGGCTCGCGATCGAGGCCTGGTACGCGCGCGGCACGCGCATCGACCTGCGCGTGTGGATCGAATCGCGCCTGCGGCTCGGGCGCCTCGCACGCGGCGCGTTCACCTTCCATCACAATCGCGGGCGCGAGCTCGAGCTTCGATACGCGCGTACGCTGCCGGCGGCGCTGGCGCAGTCCGCCGAGGTGCGGCGGGTGAAGGTGCCGCCGGCGGAAGAAATGCGCGATCCCTGCGAGTTGCTGCCTGCGCGGCTCGGCGCCGGCCGCTTCGCGCGCCTGCCGGCGCGTTTGCTGGGGCGGTTCTCGCTCGCGTGGTGGTCGCGTTCGCTCGGCCTCGATGCGCCGTTCACCGTTGGGCCCGACAGCCTGCCGCGTGGCGCGCGCGCCGTGCCCGGCGAATCGGCCGGCGAAACTCCGCGGCGCCTGCCGGGCGCGGGCGTCGAACTACTGCAATTGCGCGAATACACCTCCGGCGACGCGTTGTCACGCATCGACTGGAAGGCGACCGCGCGCCGTGGCGCGCTCATCTCGCGCGAATACAGCGAGGCGCAGCACCTCGAGATCCTCATCGTGATCGATGCGGGACGCGCGAGCCGCGTGCGCGCCGGCGCGCTCGACCGGCTGGGACTGTACGCGAACGTGGCGGCGCGTCTCGCGCAGCACGCGGTGTCGGCCGAGGATCGCGTCGGCGTGCTCGTGTACGCCGACCGCGTCGTCGGGGCGTGTCTGCCGGACCGCGGCATGCGGGCCGCGACACGTCTGCATCGCACGCTCGAAACTCTCGTGACCGATCGCGGCGAGTCGGACCCGCTCGTCGCGGCCCTGCAGGTGCGCAGCATGTTGCGGCATCGGGGACTCATCGTCTGGCTGACGGATCTGGCGGAGCCGGCGCGCAACGAGCGATTGATGTACGCCCTGAAGGCGATCGTGCCGCGCCACCAGCCCATCGTGGCCGCGCCGCACGCCGCCGAGATTTCGCGCCTGGCGCAGGCCGAGGCGCGCGACTGGCGCGATCCGGCGATCGCGCTCGCGGCGCGCGAACATCGGGACCGCGCGCAGGCGCAGGTCGCGACGCTGCGCCGGCAGGGAGTCGTCGTGCTCGACGAGCCGGACGACAAGCTCGACGTGGCGGTGATCGACGCCTATCTACAGCTGCGCCGCCGCAGGAAGATCTAGACCGCGACCGGCGCGCCGCCGCGGCTGCGGCCGAACACGTAGCCGCGCAGCAACGACACCATGAAGAGCCAGTAGCCGACGCCGATGGTGACGCGCGCCCAGCGCGGAACTTCCGGGTCCGGCGAGATGTAGCCTTCGATGAACCCGCAGATCACCAGCAGCGCCGTGACCACCGCCAGCACGCGCAGGCCGGATCCGGCCGCGGCGCGGAACGCCTCGCTGCGCGTGAGCTCGCCGGGGCGGATCAACGCCTCGCCGAGATAGGCGCCGGCGGCGCCCGCGATGCAGATGCAGGACAACTCGACACAGCCGTGGGCGATGACGAAATCGAACAGCCGGCCGGCGAGATCATGTTGGCCGGTGAACGCGAAGATGGCGCCGAGCGAGATGCCGTTGAGTCCGATCAGGTAGAAAGTCCCGAGGCCGAACACCACGCCCGAACAGAACGCGAAGAAGGACACGATGATGTTGTTGGTCAGGATGGAGACCGACAACACGGCCGAGGGCGTCACGTTGAGCAGTCCGTCGGTCCACAGCTCGCCGCGCTCGACCGTCGCAATGAGCTTCGGGTCCGCGAACATCGCGATGAGATCGGGGTAGGTGTAGACCAGCCAGAATCCGGTGACTCCCGCGGTGACGAACAGCAGCGTCACCGCGAGCAGGTGGATGCGCATGGCGCCGATCGCGTCGGGCACCTGGTCGCGCATGAGCGAGCGCAACACGTCCGAGGCGCGGCGCGCGGGCCGGTGAATCGCATCGTGCAGGTCGCCGTACACCGCTTCGAGGTATTCGGTCCGCGGACCCGCGGGCGAGGGTGCCGCGAGCCGCGCCGCACCGAGCTCGTGCGCGGCGCGGCGGTAGTC
>JAEWLQ010000103.1 GCA_023457495.1 Pseudomonadota bacterium | reverse complement strand
CCGGCGCCGCCGCCGGCGTGCTCGCGCTGGCGAGCACGGAGACCAAGAATCTCGCGTTGACGAAGATCGCCGCGGCGATCCGTGGTTCCGTGCCGGAACTGCTGGCCGCGAATGCGCGCGACATGGAAGCCGCGCGGACCAAGGGCACCTCGGGCGCCATGCTCGACCGCCTGGCGCTCGATGCCAAACGTATCGAGGGCATGGCAAAGGGCGTCGAGGAGATCGCGGCGCTGCCGGATCCCATCGGCACCGAGATCGCGCGCTGGACGCGGCCCAACGGGCTCGACATCGCCCGCGTACGCGTGCCGCTGGGTGTCATCGGCATCATCTACGAAAGCCGTCCGAACGTGACCTGCGACGCCGGCGCGCTGTGCCTCAAGTCGGGCAACGCGGCCATCCTGCGCGGCGGCTCCGAGAGCGTGCATTCGAGCCGCGCGATCCATGCCTGTCTCGTCGCGGGACTTCAGGCGGCGGGATTGCCGGCGGGCAGCATTCAACTCGTGCCGACCACGGATCGCGCCGCGGTGGGTTACCTGCTGTCCTCGATGACGGATTACATCGACGTGGTGGTGCCGCGCGGCGGCAAGAGCCTCGTCGCGCGCGTGCAGAGCGAGGCGCGCGTGCCGGTGATCGGACACCTCGAGGGTATCTGCCACGTGTACGTCGATCGCGATGCCGAGCTCGACATGGCGCGTGCGATCGCGAAGAACGCCAAGCTGCGGCGGACCGGCATTTGCGGATCGGCCGAGACCTTGCTGGTCGATGCCGCCGCGGCCGATCGGCTGCTGGCGCCGGTCGTGAAGGATCTGCTGGACGCGGGTTGCGAAGTGCGCGGCGATGCCGCCGTGCAGAAGGTGGATTCCCGGGTGAAGCCTGTCACCGAGCAGGATTGGCACACCGAATATCTCGACGCCATCATCTCGGCGCGCGTCGTCGACGGCGTCGATGGCGCCATCGAACACATCGCGAAATACGGCTCGGCGCACACCGAGAGCATCGTCACGTCGAACGCGGCAACCGCGCAGCGCTTCCTCGATCGCGTGGACAGCGCCATCGTGTTGCACAACGCCTCGACGCAATTCGCGGATGGCGGTGAATTCGGCATGGGCGCGGAGATCGGCATCTCGACCGACCGCTTCCACGCGCGCGGCCCCGTCGGCGTCGAGCAGCTGACCTCTTACAAGTACATCGTCCGCGGCACCGGCCAACTCCGCCCGTAATGGGGACATTCCTCGTTTCCTAGCAAACGGGGACAGACCTGACTTCGTCAGGCCGCCCTGGCCGGCATCGAAACCACCTTGCACAGCTCGGCGCCGAAAAACAGCATCTGGCTGACGACCTTCATCCACAACATCACGATGAGCACGCCGCCGAGCGCGCCGTAGGTGTTCAAGCCGGTGCCGAAGCGCGCGAAGTAGAGCGTCAGGATCTCGGCGCCTAACAACCAGCCGACGGTGCACAGCACCGTGGCGAGCCTCACGTCGCGCCACCGCAGCTTCACCGGCGGCAGGACCTTGAACAGCAAGGCGAAAAGGACGGGGACGAACAACACGCCCAGCATCAACTCGGGCATCCAGTCGACCACCTCTCCGACCACGGGCACGCCGCGAATCAATCCGCCCATCCAGTGCACGATCGCCAGCACCAGCAGCAGCGCCAGCAGCAACGGCGCGCCCGCCAGCACCATCGTGAAACCGATGGCGCGCTCGACCAGGGTCTCGAACAGCGCGGTGCGCAGGGTGCCGGAAGCCAGGGGCGGCTTCTGACCCCAGATCGCGCGGAACGTGATTCGCAGGTGGTGGAACAACAGGGACGCGGCCACGAGCAGGCCCGCGAGACTGATCACGGTTGCGATCGGCGACTCATGCTCGAGCCGCGCCAGCAGATCGGCGAGCGTGTCCCGCAGCGGCGCTCCGAACCCCTGCTCGACCGTCGCGAGGACGTTCACCGTCGTTTCCGCGGCGATGTCCGAAAGCCTGAGGAAGAGGCCGAGTGCCGCCAGCAGCAGGAGCGTCAGCGGAACCATCGAGATGAGCGCGTAATACACGATCGCGTTGGCGAAGTAGCGCGCGTAGTCCTGCTCGTACTCGCGCCATGCGATCCGCAGGATGCCGCCGAGTTCGGACAGTGATTTCGACAGGCGCAACGCCCGCTCCCGATAGGGAAGTGAGGGATGCTATGGGAGTTGGCAGCGGCCGAAACATGCGACCTAGGACCTAGGCGCGCGTCGCGCCAGTCAGGTCTGTCCCCGTTTGCTAGGAAACGAGGAATGTCCCCATTAATCGCGCAGCTTCGCGATCTCGGCCAGCGCCAGGCCGTGTTCGAGGAAGTAGAGCACCTTGATGTTCACGAGCGCGGTGAAGTAGTCGCGCGCCACCTGCGGGTCGCCGCGCGCCCAGTGAGCCTCGCCGACGTAGAACAGCGCCTCGCAGAGCCGTTCGTCCGTGCTGGTGTTCGGCTGCGTATTGTCCTCGTCATCGCCGCGCTTCACCTGGTACACGAGTTCCGACTCGGTGTAGTCGCCGCGCAGGTACAGCAGTATGGGTTGTGGCCATCCCTCGCCGGGTGTGCGTGCGGCGAATTGCGGATCCTTCACGCCGGCGCGCATCTGCGCCAGGTAATACATGAGTTGCCCGTACCCGGCCTGGTTGCGGTCAGGGTCGCTCGAAGCCACGTAACGAAAGCGCGCCACTGCATCGGCCCAGCGCTCTTCGACGTAATCGAGATTGCCCGCCAGCCGATTCACGTTCACCGCGCGCGGATCGATGGCGAGCGCGGTGTTGATGGCCACGCGGGCGTCGGCATAGGCGCGTGAATCGAACAGGGCGCCGGCGAGCGCGGCCAGCACGTCGACGTCGCGCGGCCGGCACGCGTGGGCCTGGCGGTACGCGCGCGCCGCGCCCGCGAAATCCCCGAGAAAACTGCGCTCGACGCCCACGGCGGCGTGCAGCTCCGCGAAGCGGCGCGCGCCCAGGCTCGCGGCGCAGTCGTCATCGGGCGGCGGATTCGCGCGCGCGAGCGCATGCGTGGCTTCGCGCAGGTTGGTGGTGTCGGTCGCGGTCGTGTGCTCGCCGCCGTCGCGCTCCTGCCGCCGCTCGCGGGCGAAATCGAGCAGCGATGCGGCGCTGGCCGGCATCGCGGCCAGCAACGCGAGTCCCGCGATGATGACGCGTCCGGCGTGCTTCAAGCGGAGGATTTGAGGCCCTTGAGGCCGCCGCGCAGGGACCGGCATTCGCGAAAGCCCTGGGACCGCAACAGGTCGGCGGCGGCGCCGCTGCGCTTGCCCGTCGCGCAGACCATCAGGTATCGCGCGCCGAGATCGAGGTTCGAGGCGCTCGCCAGTAGTTTGGTCATCGGCAGGTGCAGGACCGGCTCCGCCGGCAGCGGCTCCAGTGCGAGCTCGCGCGCATCGCGCACGTCGACCAGCATGAATCCCGCGCGCTGGGCCGCCTCGAGGGTGTCGAACTCCACTTCGAGGGGATCGGTGCGGGCGGCCGCCACCGCGGCATCGTCGTGCGGCGCGAGCGCCAGCGCGTGCGCGCGGCAGTCTTGCGAGCGCCGCGCGCGAATCCGATGCGTGCTCAGGGTCACGAGGTCGAGGATCAGCACCTCGTCGGCGCCGAGGCCCGGCAGGCCTAACAAGTGTTTGAGCGCTTCGAGCGCCTGCAGGCTGCCGAATACGCCTGGCACCGGGCCGAGCACCCCGGCCTCGGCGCAATTGCCGACCAGCCCGTCGCGCGTGGCCTCGGGCCACACGCAGCGCAGGCACGCGGAGGACTGATCGCCGCGCACCCACTGCAGCTGGCCCTCGTATTGATAGACGCTGGCGAACAGCACCGGCTTGCCGCTGCGCAGCGCCAGCTCGTTGAGCAGGAACTTGGTGGTGAAGTTGTCGCTGCAGTCGAGCACCAGGTCGTAGCCCTGCGCGAGCCGCGCGGCATTGCCGGCATCGAGGCGCAGCGAATGCGCTTCCACTCGCACCTCGGGATTGAGCGCGCGCACGCGCTCCGCGGCCAGCGCCGATTTTTCGCGGCCGCAATCGGCGAGCGCGTACCAGGTCTGGCGATGCAGATTGGATGGTTCGAGCCGGTCGCTGTCGACGATGCCGATGCGCCCGATGCCCGCACCGGCGAGGTACTGCAGCACCGGAACGCCGAGGCCGCCGGCGCCGATCACGAGTACCGATGCCGCGCGCAGCCGCGCCTGGCCGGCCGTGCCGACTTCGCGCAGCGCGATCTGGCGCGAGTAGTCAGGGGCGGGCGCCGGGGCGGGGGGATGCGCGTGGTCGTGGTCGTGCGCCTGCACCGCCGCCGAATGCTCGTGCGCGTGACCCGCTGTCGATTGATCGTGCGCGTGCACGGCGCAACGCTCGCAGTTCACCCACCCCGAATCACCATTGACGTAGTGCTCTTTCTTCCAGATCGGGACGCGGTGCTTGACCTCGTCGATGATATAGCGGCAGGCGCGGAATGCCTCGTCACGATGCGCCGCGCTCACGCCCACCCACACGGCGACATCGCCGATCGCCAGCGATCCGATGCGGTGCACGCAGGCGGCGCGCGTGACGCCGAAGCGCTCGATCGCCTGCGCGACGATGCGCGCGCCTTCCTTCTCCGCGAGTTCGGCGAATGCCTCGTATTCGAGGCGCGTGACCGCGTGTCCTTCGTTGTGATTGCGCACCCAGCCTTCGAACGCGGCGAACCCGCCGCAGGCGTCGTCGCGCAGCTCGCGTTGCAGCGCCGCGGTGTCGAGCGCGGTGGTGCTGAAGCGAAACGGGGTGCTCATCCGCCGGCCACCGGGGGAATGAAGACGACCGCATCGTTCGGCGCGAGCGGCTGAGACCACTCGCCGAATTCCGCGTTGACGGCCACGCGCAGCATTTCGGGCGGCAGCGTGAAGGGATGCCGCGCGGCGAGCTCGGCGTACAACTCGCGCGGCGTGCGCGCGCTCGTCAGCACGGTTTCGGCGCTGCGGCCCGCCTGTTCGCGCAGCAAGGCGTAGTACTGCACGCGGATTTCGCGCGCCGGCGTCGTTCCTTCAGCCGGTGCCGTTCCTTCGGTGAACGATTGCATGACGGCGCCATACTCTTCCACGGTGTTCACGTTGTCGAGCGCGCGCGGATTCGGCTGATCGAGCAGCCGGGTGCGGGCGCCGATCAGGAACTTGCGGGGGCAATTCCGGCCCGTGGCCAGGAACTTCACGAGCGAGTCGCGGGCCTGCGGCTCGTAGAGGGCGCACAGCGGCTCGGGCAGACCGTCGTGAGCGGAGCGAAAGGCGATCGCCTCGCTGGCCGGATTGCGTGCGGCCAGCAGCGTGTCGAGCGTGCGCGCATCGAGGAACGGCAGGTCGCAGGCGAGCACGAGCCAGGCCACGTCGGGATGTTCGTCGAACGCGGCGCTGATGCCGGCGATGGGCCCTTCGAACGGGCCGCGATCGACGATGCGCGCATGATGCGCGCGCAGCGGATCCTCGGCCTGGTCGGCCCGCACCGACACGAACGCACGAGCGACGCGACCCTCGAGCAGTTTCATCGCGGCATCGAGCTGCGTCTCGCCCGGGCGGTATTCGATCGCGGCCTTGTCGCGGCGCATGCGCGTGCTGCGTCCGCCGGCGAGCACCAGTCCGTAAACGGTGGCGCTCATTTGTGTTTGCGCGCCGCGGGTGCGCGCGTCTTGCGCGAGAAGTCGCGTTTCCCGCCAGATTTTTCCAGCAGGCGCACCGGGCCGATCTCGATGTCGTGCGACAACGCCTTGCACATGTCGTAGATGGTCAGCGCGGCCGTGCTGGCGCCGACCAGCGCCTCCATCTCGACGCCGGTCTTGTGATGGACTGCGACGCGGCAGACGATGTGGATCCCGCCCGCGCGATTCTCGATCTCGACGCTGCAGCGTTCGAGCGCCAGCGGATGACAGAACGGGATCAACTCGTGCGTGCGTTTCGCCGCCATGACGCCCGCGATGATGGCGGTGTCGAACACCGGTCCCTTCTTCGTGCGATGACCCGCCGCCGCGAGCGCGCGCGCCACGGTGCGGGGCAGCTTGACCAGAGCTTCGGCCGCGGCCTCGCGCAGCGTCGCATTCTTGGCGCCCACGTCCACCATGGTCGGACGGTTCGCGGCATCGAGGTGAGTCAGTTTGGGCATGGAACGGTCAACCGCCGATGTAGTTCATCTCGATCTTGTGAAGGTCGGCGCTGCGCATCGAGGCGCGCAGCTCGCTGTAGCGGTCGCGGCGCCCGGTCCAGGTGCCGCGGATGAGCTCGTAGAGCTCCTCGTCGCTCGCGCCGGCGCGCAGTGGACCGCGCAGGTCGAGTCCCTCGGTCGCGAACAGGCAGGTGTAGAACGAGCCATCCGAGGAAATGCGCGCGCGCGAGCAGTCGCCGCAGAACGGCTGCGACACGGAGGAGATGAAGCCGATCTCGCCCGCCCCGTCGGTGAACGCGTAACGCTCCGCGACCTCGCCGCGGTAGTTTGCCTGGCGCGGCGCGATCGGCCAGCGCGCGTGGATCGCGGCCGCGAGCTCCCGCGAGGGCACGACCAAAGTCGGTTCCCAGTGATTGCGCGTGCCGACGTCCATGTATTCGATGAACCGCACGATCACGTCCGTGCCGCGGAAATGCGCGAGCAGGTCGAGCAGCGTGTGATCGTTGACGCCGCGTTGCACGACCGTATTGATCTTGATCGGCGCGAGTCCCGCGCGCCGCGCGTGCTCGATGCCTTCGAGCACTTCCGCGACCCCGCCGAAGCCGCCGCTCATGCGTTTGAACACGTCGGGATCGAGCGTATCGAGGCTCACCGTCACGCGATTGAGTCCCGCGGCCTTGAGTTCCGTGGCGTATTTCGCGAGCAGGATGCCGTTGGTGGTCAGCGCCACGTCCTCGACGCCGGGCAGGGACGACAGGTCGCCGATGAGATCGGGCAGGTTGGGCCGCAACAGCGGCTCGCCGCCGGTGATCCGCAGCTTCCTGACGCCCGCGCGCACGAAGGCGCGCGAGAGCCGCAGGATCTCCGCGAAATCCAGCCGCTCGCTCGATTTCAGGAAGCGATACGCCTCGTGAAAGGTCTCGCGCGGCATGCAGTACGGGCAGCGGAAATTGCACCGGTCCATGACCGAGATGCGCAGGTCGTGGATCGGGCGCCGCAGCGTATCGACCGGCGGCCTGGCGCCGCCCGCGCCGCCGAAGTTCACGACGGTTTCGCGTGGAGTGTTCACCAGGGGTAGAACCGGGCGACGAAGCCCTTGGGGAAGGTGTTGGGACCGGGCGGCAATTCGACGAAGCCGTCGGTGCCGGCGAGTGCGGTGAAATCCCCCGAGCCGTTCGTGGGTCTGGGCTCGGCCGACGTGCGGCCCCAGTCGTCGCTGCGGAGCTTCACCGGTAGATAGAAGGCGAGCGGCGCCTTCACTTCGAATGGCGCGGTGAGCGCGATGCGCGGCGTCTCCTTGGCCGACTGGGCGCCGGACTCACCCATCGCCGCGCGCAGCGCTGGCAGCACGTAACGCGACAGGCACACCAGCGTCGAGACCGGATTCCCGGGCAGTGCGAACACCGCCGGCCCGGACTGCGAGACCCCGAACCACATCGGCTTTCCCGGGCGTTGCGCGATGTGGTGGAAAACCAGGTTCACACCGAGCCGCTCGAGGACTTTCGGCACGAGATCGAGGCGGCCCATCGACACGCCGCCGGAGAGGATCAGCACGTCATGGGTGCGCAGGTGGAAGCCGAGGCGCTCGGTGAGCTGCGCCTCGTCGTCGAGGATGTGATCGTCGGCCACACGCGTGAATCCGTGCTGCCGCAGCGAAGCGGTGATGCCATACGCGTTCGAGCGGCGCACCTGGTGCGGCTCGATCAGGTCGCCGGGCTCGACCAGTTCGTTGCCCGTGGAGATCACCACGATCATCGGTTGCGCGCTGACGCGCACGCGCGCCATGCCGGCGCCGGCCGCGATCGCCACCTCGGGCGCCGACAGGCGCGTGCCCGCGGCCAGCAGCAACGCGCCCTGGCGGCAATCCGAGCCGCGCCGATGCACGTTCTGCCAGGGTTTCAGTTCCTTGCGGCCGATCTCGGCGAACTCGCCGTTGCGCTGGATCTGCTCGACCGGGACGACCGCGTCGCACCCGCGGGGCATCATCGCGCCCGTCATGATCTCGATGCAGGATTCATCGTCGGGCAGGGCGTGTGGGAGATCGCCCGCGGCCTGCGAGCTCGCGACGCGCAGCCGTCCGCCGTTGTGCCGCGCGGCGGCGGTAGATAGGGCGATGCCGTCCATCGCCACGCGGTCGAACGGTGGCTGGTCACGTTCGGCGTAGATGTTCTCGCGCAGCACCGCGCCCGCGGCCTGCGTGAGCGGCAGCGATTCGATCGGCAGGCACGCGAGGTGCTGCTCGATCAGGGTTTCGGCTTGTGCTGGCGTCAACATGAGCGGTGTGCCCGGACCCCGTCACGCCGTGTGCAGCGGGACGGAATCAGCCGGCTTTCTTCTCCGCGGCCTTCGCCTTGTATGCGCGCAACTGCTCGTTGAAGCGCTCGGTCACCTCGGTGACTTCCTTCACCGCCGCGTTGTGCTTCTGGTCCTGCATGCGCTGCATCTCGGCCTTCTGCTTGTCGGTGGCGGACGTGTTCTCCGCGACCTTCGCGTCGAATTCGTCCTTGATGCACGTCAGGTACGCTTCCATGTCGTTGTTGTATTTCACGACCGAAGCCTTGGCGGCCTTCATCTCGTCGAGCGACGCGACCGTGCCATCCGGGAACTTGCCGGGAGCCGTGGGGTATTCGCAGGCGGCCATCGCGTGGGAGGCGGCGAGGCTGCCGCCGAGAATGAGGGCGCACAATACATATCGCTTCATGACGTTCGGATCCCCGTTTGGTGAGCGGGTATCTTAATTCGCGCGCGGGCCGGCGGGCCATCGAAAACAAGTCATATGACTGCCCCATCGCCCGGTCCATTTCCCTGACCGCCGGGTTCCCGTACCCGGACGAAAGATCACGGGCGCGCGTAATAGTTCGGGTAATCCGGCGTCAAACCCTTGAATCGCCGATGAATCCACAGGTACTGCTCGGGAATGCGCCGCACCTCGGCCTCGACGATGCGATTGAAACGTTCGGTATCGGCGACGGCGTCGTCGGTCGGGAAGCCCTCGAGCGGCGGATGAATGGTGCCCTGGTAGCCACCCGCCGGTGTCCGCTCGAAGAAATAGGGGAGCACCAGCGAGTTCGTCATGCCCGCGATGCGCGAGGTGGCCGTGTTCGTCGCGGCGGGAATGCCGAACAGCTTCACCATCTGCGCGCCCTTCTTGCGGAAACTCTGGTCGGGCGCGTACCACACGACGTCGCCTTCCTTGAGCGCCTTGACCAGCGTGCGCACGTCGTCGCGCGGAATCGCGCGTTTCGTCTGCACCGCGCGGCGTGAATGCACGAATTCGCCGATGAGCTCGTTCTTGGTGGGGCGATACATGACGTTGAGCGGCAGGCGCGCCGCGAGCGCGCGGCAACCGATTTCGATCGAGTTGAAATGCGCGGAGAGCAGCAACACGCCGCGCCCGGTGCGTTGCGCGGCTTCCAGGTGCTCGAGTCCCTTCATCATCGTGATGCGGCGGATGCGTTCGTTGGACGACCACCAGCTGATGGCGGTCTCGAACAGCGCGCAGCCGAGGCCGGCGAAATGTTCACGCAGGATGCGCGCGCGCTCGGCTTCCGGCAGCTCGGGCAGGCACAGCTCGATGTTGCGGCGGGCGATGCGCTTGAACGGCGTGGGGAACAGGTGCAGGAACAGCCCGACCTTGCGGCCGAGTAGATAGAGCAACCGGTGGGGTAGTGGTTCGAACACGCGCAGGAATGCGAGTCCGAGCCAGGTCGGCCAATAACGGGGTTTGAAATACTGGGCTTTCACGCGCGCGGATGATAACCGCTACTTCTTCTTGCGCTTGAAGATCTCGTCCCGTCCCGCGCGTACCGACTCGATCGTCGTGCCATCCTTGGAGGTCCTGATGCTGACTTCGACGCCATCGGCCAGGCAGTAGATGTAGATGGGCCGGGTCTGGCCGTCGGCCGCGTCCGGCGGGCCGATCCTGGCGGTCATCTGGTCGAGTGTCGTGTCATCGCCGATGAACCGGAAATCGTCCACGCTCTTCGGCCGCGGCGCGTCCTCGGGCACCGAAAGCAGCATGAAGTTCAGACCGCGCGTGCGTTTCTCCGCGCAGGCGCCGTGCGCCGCGCTCGCGGCGAAACACAGGATGAAGACCAGACAAAGGTGTTTCATGGGTCACCCGAGAAATGTGAAGCTCATGTTCGACTTGTGAGTCTCGCCCGGCCGCAGGATGCTGCTCGGGAAATTCGCGTGGTTCGGCGCATCCGGGAAGTTCTCCGGCTCGAGACAGACGCCATGCAGGCCCGGATACACGGTCCTCAGGTGATATGCGCCGTAAACCTGCAAACCCGGCAGGTTGGTCCGCACCTGCATGCGCACGCCGCTCGCCGGCGAATTCAGCTCCGCGGCCACGCGGGCATCCTTGTCGAGCGCCCAGCAATGGTCGTACCCGCCGGTGAGGGCGATCTGCGGGTGAGAGGAGGGCGGCGGAACGCGCAGTTCCTTCGCGCGCCGGAAATCGAAGGGCGTGCCGGCCACCGGCGCGATCTCGCCCGTGGGCACGCGCGACTCGTTGATCGGTAGATAGCGGCTCGCCGCGATGCGCAGCGTCTGCTCGTCGATCGGCCGTCCCGGGTCGCCGGAAATGTTGAAGTAGGGATGCCACGTCAAGCTCACCGGTGTGGGTGCGTCGGTAGTCGCCTCGTAGGCGAGCGACAGCGTGTTCTCGTTGACGCTGATCAGCGCGGTGACGTCGAGGTTGCCCGGAAAGCCGTTGATGCCCGCCGGCGAGTGATGCTGGAGTTTCACGTAGCTGCCGCGGGTGCCGCCCGCGCCGATCACCTTCCAGATGTATTTGCCGAAGCCGACTTCGCCGCCGTGCAGCGTGTTCGGGCCATTGTTGGCGGTCAGTTGATACCGTTTTCCGTCGAGCTCGAACGAGGCGCCCGCAATGCGGTTGCCGTAACGGCCGACGAGCTGGCCGAGGTAGGACGTGTCCTTGAGATAGGCCGGAAGATCAGGCAGCGACAGCACCAGCGGAATGCGCTTGCCGCGTACCGGCAGCGTGAGGCTCCGGAGCGTACCGCCCAGCGTGAGGATCTCGGCCTGCAGGCCGTCGGGTGAACCGAGCGTGAAGACGTCGACCTGGGCGCCGTCCGCCAGAAGGCCGAACGGGCGAGGCTGACCGGCGCTGGTTACGGGCCCTTGTGCTTGCGCCCCTCGAACAGCCGCTGCAAGAGGCAGAAGAGCAAGAGCAAGGCACCTACGACGATCCGTGTCCACCATGAGCTCAAACTCCCGTCGAAAGCGATGAGAGTCTGGATGATGCCGAGAATGAGCACGCCGAACAACGTTCCGGCGACATAGCCCACGCCTCCGGCCAGCAGGGTGCCGCCGATGACCACGGCGGCGATGGCGTCGAGCTCGAGGCCCATGGCGTGCAGGCTGTAGCCGGAGAGCATGTAGAAGGTCATGACGATGCCGGCGAGCGCCGCGCTCACGCCACTCAGTAGATAGACGCCGATCTTGGTCGAGTCGACCTTGAGGCCCATCAGGCGCGCCGAGGCTTCGCCGCCGCCGATCGCATAGACGGTGCGCCCGAACTCGGTGGAATGCGCGACGCGGATGGCGATCGCGACCACGGCCAGCGCGATGATGCCGCCGATGGTGAGCGAAGCGCCGGCGCCGAGCGGGATGCGCGCCTGGGCGATCGCCGCGTAGGTCGGGTCCACGATCGGGATCGATTCGGTGCTGATGAGATAGCAGCAGCCGCGCGCCAGGAACATGCCGGCCAGCGTCACGATGAACGGCGCGAGCCCGAAGCGCTGGATGAGATAACCCTGTAATCCGCCGAACACGGCGCCGACGACCAGCACCACCGCCATCGCCGCGTACGGGTTCCAGCCCGAGGCGAGCAGGGACGCGGAGATCATCGTCGTCAACGCGATCACGGCGCCCACCGACAGGTCGATGCCGCCGGAGAGGATGACGAACGTCATGCCCACCGCGACGATGCACAGGAACGCGTTGTCGATGATGAGGTTCAGGAACACCTGCGGCGAGAGGAACGCGTCGTAGCGCACGGCGCCGTACGAGGCCATCGCGACGAACAGCGCCATCGTCACCGCGAGCGGCAGCAGCCGGCGATTCATGACCGCGGTCATGGCGTCACTCCCGTGTCCCGGGACGGGGACGGTTTGTTCGCCGGGCGCGCGACCCGCCAGACCATCGCGCGGAACTCCGCCGATTGCAGCAGCATGACGGCGAACACCAGCGCGGCCTTCACGACGAGATTGACCTCGGGTGGCACGCCGAAGGAATAGATGATCGAGGTCAGCGTCTGAATGATCAGCGCGCCGAGCACGGTTCCGGCCAGCGTGAAGCGGCCGCCGGTGAGCGCCGTGCCGCCGAGCGTCACCGCGAGGATGGCATCGAGCTCGAGTAGCTGGCCCGCGTTGTTGGCGTCCGCGCTCTTGACGTTGGAGCTCACGATGAGACCGGCGATGCCGGCCGCGAAACCGCAGAAGGTGTACACGCACAGCGTAATGGCCGAGGAGCGCACGCCGGCCACGCGCGCAGCCTCTGGATTGCCGCCGATGGCACGCACGAACAGCCCCAGCGCCGTGCGCGACAGCAGCAGGTAGAGCACCGCGAACGTGAGCGCCGCGATCCACAGCGCCACCGGCAATCCCAGCAGGTAGCCGTTGCCGAGCGTGAAGAACGGCGCGTAGTAGATAGTGATGATCTGGCCGCCGGTGAGCAGCTGCGCGATGCCGCGTCCCGCCACCATCAGGATGAGCGTCGCGACGATCGGCTGCATGCCGGCCTTCACGACCAGCATGCCGTTCCACAGGCCGCAGGCCGCGGCGACCGCGAGCGCCGTCGACAGCGCGAGCCACAGCGGATAGCGGCTTTCGACCGCGCCGTCCGCGGAGAAGCTGCCGCCGATCATCAACGCGGCCACGGCGGCGGAGATCGCCACCACGGCGCCCACGGAGATGTCGAGGCCGCGCACGGCGATCACGAGCGTCATGCCCAGCGAGACGATGATGAGCGGCGCGGCGCGATTGAGGATGTCGATGACGCTGCCGTAGAGATGCCCGTCCTGCCACGTGATGGCCAGGAACGACGGATTGAACAACGCGCTCGCGGCGAGCAGCAGCGCGAGCGTGCTCGCCGGCCAGAACAGGGCGTGTTCGCGCAGGCGTTTCATGGGCGGGTCTCCGCGGCGCGGGGCGCGGATTGCGCGATCATCGCGTACACCGCCTCGTCGCTCGCGCCGCGCGGCAGCTCGCCGGCCTTCGCGCGGTCGCGCAGCACGACGATGCGGTCGGCGACGCGCACGACTTCCTCGATCTCCGCGGAAATGAACAGCACCGCGGTGCCGCCGCGCGCCAGCGCGAGAATTTCGTTCATGAGCTCCTGCTTGGCCGCGATGTCGATGCCGCGAGTCGGCTCGTCGAGGATCAGCAGGCGCGGGTTCGTGGCCAGCCAGCGTCCGATGATGGCCTTCTGCTGGTTGCCGCCCGAGAGCTGGCCGATGGGCGTTTCGATGCTCGCGGTCTTGATCCCGAGCGAGGCGACCAGCTTCTCCGCGATCGCGCGCTGCTCGGCGAGGGGCAGGAATTTCCCGAGGCCCATGCGCGCCTGCAGCGCGAGGATGATGTTCTCGCGCACGGAAAGCTCCGCGACGATGCCGCTCTCCTTGCGATCCTCGGGGCAGAAGCCGAGGCCGAGCTGCAATGCGTCCGAAGGCGAGCGCATGTCGACGGGCTGGCCGTCGATGGAGATGTGGCCCGAGTCGCGCGCGTCGAGCGCGAACAGGATGCGCGCGAGCTCCGTGCGGCCCGAGCCGAGCAGGCCCGCGAGCCCGAGCACTTCGCCGCGATGCATTTCGATGTCCATCGGCTGGAGCTGCCCGCGACGGGAAAGGTCACGCGCGCCGAGCACGGGTGTCGCGCTCGAGGAGCCGGCATCGCCGGCCGCCGGGCCGTGCGCGGCCGGCGCCGCCGCCGCCCG
>JAEWLQ010000102.1 GCA_023457495.1 Pseudomonadota bacterium | reverse complement strand
CCGGCGCTAACTCAGCGATTTCTCACCCGGCACCAACCACCCACTAGTCCGCGGGGACAGTTCTATCGGCGGCCCAGGCGCGCAGCTCGGCGATCTTCTCGCCGAGCACCACGGACAGGGGGCGCGTGGATTCGAGCTCGGCGGCGATCAGGCGGGCATTGGCGTTCTGCTGATGCGCGTGCGCGGTGTAGAGCGCGGACACGACGGCTTGCTCGAGCTCGGCGCCGGAGAAGCCCTCACTGCGCGCGGCCAGCACCTTGATGTCGTTCTCCGACACCGCGACGCCGCGCTTCTTGCAGTGAATCCCGAGGATCTCCGCGCGCGCCGCCGGCGTGGGCAGATCCACGAAAAAGATCTCGTCGAACCGCCCCTTGCGCACGAGCTCGGGCGGCAGGGCGGTGATGTCATTGGCGGTCGCGACGATGAACACGCGCGAGCGCTGCTCGGCAAGCCAGGTCAGGAACGCACCGAGCACGCGGCGCGAGGTCCCGCTGTCGCCTTCACCCGTCGACAGCGCCTTCTCGATCTCGTCCAGCCACAACACGCACGGCGCGAGCGCCTCGGCCGAGTTCAGCGATTCGCGCAGGTTCTTCTCCGACTCGCCGTGCCACTTCGAATACAGCGCTCCGAAATCCAGCCGCACGAGCGGCACACCGAGCACGCCGGCCGCCGCGCGCGCCGCGAGGCTCTTGCCGCAGCCCTGCACGCCTAACAACAACACGCCCTTGGGCGCATCCAGCCCCGGCGCGGTGCCATCGAACGCGGCCTTGCGCTGCAGGATCCACCGGCGCAGATTCTTCAAACCACCCACCTCGGCGAAGCGCGCCGTATCCGCCTCGAACGACAATGTGCCGCCGCGGTTCAGCAGCTGATACTTCGCCGCGAGCAGCGGCTTGATGTCGTCCTCGGTCAGCGCGCCATCGTTGTAGATGGCCTGCCGCGTCAGCCGCTCCACATCGTGCTGCGCGAGCCCCGCGAGATTGTCGACCAGCTTCTCCACCGACTTCACATCGATGCGCGGCATGCCGCCCTTCATCTGCGCCCATTCACGCGCGATGCGCATGACGGTCGCGTGCCGATCCTGCTTGCCCGGCATGCGCAGTTTAAAATGCGCCGCAAGATGCTCGAGCTCCAGCGGCAGCTTCATCTGGTGGCTGATGAGCACGATCGTACGCGCGCACTTCGAATATTCCTGCGCGATGTCCTTGAGCGTGCGCACGAACAACGGATTCTCGAGATACGGGTGGAAATCCAGCAGCACGTAGATCCCCGCCATCGGGGTCGCCTTGATGTGCCGCAGCAGCGCCTCCGGCTCCGCCAGCAGCCGCTGCGGCCCGCCGAGATCGGCATCAACGCGCAGCAAGCCTTCGGTCACGGTCCACTGGAACACGCCCCAGTTCTTGCCGCGCTGAGCCTTGATGGCCGCCTCGCGCACGACTTCGAGCACGCGCGCCTCTTCCCGGCTCTCGATGATCAGGAGCGGCACCCGCGACGCCAGCATCGTCTGGAGTTCCATGGCGGGGGAGTCGTCGAAGCCGCTATCGAGGGCCGGGGATTTCATTGCGGCGCACTTTAACAAATGGCCTCAAAACAAGGACATGCCCGGCCGTGACACAGGTCGCGAATGTCATGACAGTGAGGGCGGGCTTGCCTACAATCCGCCCCTTTTCCGCGAGGTAAAAGGCGTTGCTGATGCGCACCCGAAAGTCGAAGTCCAGCCGGTCGTACATCGATCCGTTCACCCACGAGCACATCAAGCGGCTCGTGGCCGAGTTCGGCTCGCCGCTGCTGATCATCGATTGCCAGCGCGTGCGCGAGCAGTACCGCAAGCTGCAGAAGGCGCTGCCGGGCGTGGACCTGCACTACGCCCTCAAACCACTGCCGCACCCGGCCGTGGTCGAGACCATCGTCGAGCTCGGCGGTTGGCTGGACCTGGCCACCACCGGTGAAACCCAGCTCGTGACGCGCCTCGGCATCGATCCGGCGCGCTGCATCCACACGCATCCCATCAAGCGCGACATCGACATCCGCAACTCGCTGCACATGGGCGTCAAGATCTTCGTCGCGGACAACCCGGACGAGGTGCGCAAGTTCGAGGCCTATCGCGGCCAGTGCGAACTACTGCTGCGCGTGTCGTTCCGTTCCCCCGGCGCCGTGTGCGACCTGTCGCGCAAGTTCGGCTGCGATCCGGAGGACCTCCTCGATCTCGCTCGCCTGGCGCGGAAGCTCGGAATCGAAGTGCGCGGCTTGTCTTTCCACGTCGGCTCCCAGGCCGCGACCCCGAGCAAACACGTCGAGGCCATCGAGGTCTGCACCCGTCTCATGGCCCAGGCGCGCCGCGAGAAGTTAGGCAAGTTCGACACCCTGGACATCGGCGGCGGCTACCCGATCGAATACGGCCAGAAGGTGGTCGAGATCGGCCGCTTCTGCGCGCCGATCCGCGCGGCGCTGGGCAAGCTGCCCGCGCGCGTGCGCGTCATCGCCGAGCCCGGCCGCTACATCTCCGGCCCCGCCGCCATCGGCGTGGCGTCGGTCATGGGCCGCGCCAAGCGCGAGGGACACTGGTGGTATTACCTCGACGACGGCGTCTACGGCTCGTACAGCGGCCAGATGTTCGATCACGCGAAGTACCCGGTCGAGTCGCTGAAAGAGGGCGGCGAGAAATTTCCGTCCGTGCTCGCCGGCCCGACCTGCGACAGCATCGACGTCATCGCGGAAAACCTCATGCTGCCCGCTCTCAAGGCCGGCGACCTGATCGTGGGCCGCGCGATGGGCGCGTACACCTGGGCCAGCGCCTCGGAGTTCAACTTCTTCCCGAAGGCGACCGTGGTGTCCGTGAACCGCCGTCCCGGCGATACCGGCTCGGTGATCCCGCTCGCGTTCTGAACCGTGCCCGGTGCAAGATCGCGGGCATGTGCACCGACTGCGATCGCTGGACACGGCGTGACTGGCTGAAGGCGACGCTCGCCGGCGCGGCCAGCCTTTCGATCGCGCGCCTCGCGGTGGCCGACGACCTGGCCGCGGACGCCGAGCGCACGCTCGAGCTGTACAACACCCATACGCGCGAGGCTGCTTCGGTGGTGTATCGGCGCGGCCCTGACTACGACGCGGTCGCGCTCGCGACCCTGCGCAATCTGCTGCGCGATCATCGCAACGGCCAGGCGCACGACATCGATCCCGGCGTCTACGACCAGTTGCACGATCTCGCGCGGGCGGCGGGCCGCGATGCGCGCTACGAGATCATCTCCGCTTATCGCTCGCCCGAGTCCAACGCGAAGCTCGCGTCGGCCAGCGACGGCGTCTCGAAGAAGTCCCTGCACATGGAAGGCCGCGCGATCGACGTGCGCCTGAAGAACTACTCGACCGAGGCGCTGCGCGATCTCGCGCTCGCGGCGAAGAAGGGCGGTGTTGGCTATTACCAGCGTTCCGATTTCGTGCATGTCGACACGGGCCGCTTCAGGACGTGGGTGGGCTGATGACCCTTGAAACCGCAATTCATCGACGCGTCGCCGAAGCACGGGCTGGCCGGGATGACAGCGTGCTGTGCCGATGTGTCTCCGGCTGGGCGGTGTTCGGCCGCCAGCAGATAGTCCCCGGTTACCTGATGCTGTTGCCCGATCCGGTCGTGCCCGACCTCAACGCCCTCACGGGCGAGCGTCGCACGCAGTTCCTGAGCGACATGACGCACCTGGGCGATGCGCTGCTGCGCACGACCTCACCCGTGCGCATCAACTACGCGATCTTCGGCAACGTCGAGCCCGCGCTGCACGCGCACGTGATCCCGCGTTACCGCAGCGAGCCCGAGCACATGCACGCGCAACACCCGTGGATGTACGACTGGAACGCCGCGCCGGCTTTCGATGCGGCGGCGGTTCAGCCGCTCGCGACCGCGCTGCGCGCCGAGCTCGCGAGACTCGGCGCACTGATCCCGCCCTGACATGGCGGTGCAGGCGCAGTTCCTCGCATACGTCCTCGAGCAACTCGCCGGGCTGGGTTCATTGCGCTCGAACCGCATGTTCGGCGGCGTCGGGCTCTACAGCGACGGATTGTTCTTCGGCCTGATCGACGATGACTCGCTGTACTTCAAGACCGACGACAGCAACGTTGCGCCGTACCGCGAGCGGCGCATGCCGAAATTCATGCCGTTTCCCGATCGGCCGGAGGCTGTGCTCGGCTATCACCAGGTGCCGGCGGATGTGATCGAGGATGCGGAGATGCTGGTTGAATGGGCGCGCAGGTCCGTCGCCGTCGCGTTGGCGTCGCGGGCCAGGAAGTCGGCACCGAAGAAGCAGAAGACCAAGGCGAAGCGCGGACTCGCGAAAAATGGCCGGCGCGTGATCCGCAAGAAGGCGCCAAGCGGTCGCAAGTGATTGTCAGGTGACCGATCGGATTCTGCGAAGCGCGACGCGAATGTCCTGAATGCCGACTACGGCCGGTCCCAGTATCAGCCAGGCCGACACGGCGATGCGCAGCAGCATCGCAAGCGGTGATCCCGATTGATGATTCGCCGCGTCGCGGGTCAGGGCGGAAATCGCGGCGGATCCGCCTCCCCAGAGTATTCCGACGAGTCCAACCACTAGCATGGCCGTGACTGCCGGGGCGGCAGTTCGCGAGTAGCCCACCAGGGCCCAAACTAACCCGCCGGTTCCAATGACCCCGCAGGTGAGAAGAAGCCACTGATGCGCACTGGAGATGAAACCCGCAAACAGCAAGCCTCCGAGCGTCAGCAGAATTGCGGGAACGACACCCAGTATTACTTGAGCTGCGGGACGCATGGTCGGATTACCGCCAATCTTTTGAGCGGGTCACAGTGACTTCCTCAGTTCTCTGGGCCGCTAGCGGAACCGCCGATTCGCATAGTGCTATTGATCCAGCTCCTTGGACACATGCTCTATCAATCCCTCGATGTTCCTGGAGTACTCCTTCTCCAGATCGATTCCGCTCTTGTTTGCAAGGACGATAATTGACCAAAGACAGTCCGACAACTCATGCGCCAGTTTCGCCTTGCAGTCGTCTATCTTCCTGATACCTGCATTCGCCTGGATGAGTTTTGCCAGATCGCCGACGTCGCCCACGAAACCGAGCGCCAGTTGTTCCGTGGTCCAGGCACGTCCATACGTCTTGATTTCCAGCTTTTCGTAAAGCTCGTTGAGCCTGAGGGCCGACTTTTCCAGATCAGTGAAGTTCATGGTTTGCACATCACGGTTGAGTTGATTGCCGCACGCGTCGCAGAATCCGATTCTCACGCGGCGTCAGCGCGCGCGCCGGTAGTGCATGGCGACCGCGCCGTTGCTGAGCGGCTTCGCCGAGATTAGCTCGAGCCGTCGCGTGCTGGGCAGACCCCGTTCGTACGGGGTAGGGCCGTGGCCGGCGATCCTGGGGTGTACGAGTAGCTTGTAC
The DNA here is from genome assembly GCA_023457495.1 of Pseudomonadota bacterium. GTDB lineage: Bacteria > Pseudomonadota > Gammaproteobacteria > Steroidobacterales > Steroidobacteraceae > CADEED01. Next base: position 2,912 of record JAEWLQ010000102.1, on the reverse strand, counting down.
TCGTCAATAAGATCCAGCCGGTCCAGTTCAGTCGCGAGTTTGCCGCTGCCCAGGAGCACTCCGTCCGGAGTCGCGTCCTTGAGCTTCTGTACGCCAGCGCGCAGGTCACCCGCGATGTGGTGACTGTTGGTCCACGGGAAATCCCTTCGCGTCGAGGACACCACGTACTTCGGCTTGGCCTCCAGCTTGACAGCCCATTCGCGTATCGCGGGTGGCGCCTCCATGTCGCCGCGGGCGACCGCTGGCCAGAAGCTCTCCATCATTTCGTATGTGACACGGCCCCAGAGCATCGCACCGCCTTCGTTCATGAGGCGAGTGAAGAAGGCGTGGGTCTCGTCGTCCGCGATTCCTTCGCGGTGATCGACGCAGCCGTCGAGGGTGACGTTGATGCTGAAGGTCAGGAGTCCCATGGTGTCATCCGTTCGAGATATGCGCCGAATCAATCGTCGCGCAATTGGCAATCCTACTCTTGTTGAGCGTCTGCCTTTTCCTCGTCATCGGCCGGTACGCGAGTAAGAGTGCCAAGCGGAGGACGTTGCGCCATGCGACGAGCGAGACGAACCAGCTCGCTGCGCGAATTGACTGCGCAGTAGCGCGTCAACAGGATGTCCAGCGAGCCCCCATCTCGCACATTTGCACGAGGACACGCGGTCTGAAGTACATTGAAACTCTCGATCAGACCATCGGCGCGGCCACGGGAGAGCAGCAAGTACTGACTCCCGGGCCTGGCTCCCATCTGAATCGTCCACAGTTCAATGTCCCTTCCATCAACGCTCGTACTGCCGAGTAACACGAAGAATGTCGGATGGAAATCTGCGCCATCCAGTGCTGCGCGCTCGTAGGCGCGGAAGGTGTTGGAGTGGAAAACGCCGTAGTTGCTGAACCGGTGCCACAGCACATCGTTTTCAACTTTGGCGCCACCTTCTCGGAAGACCCAGTCGCCGAAAGCCACACGGCTTGTGCAGCCAAACGAGTCTTCATCAGAGAAGTGTTGCGGCCATTCATTGTCGCCGCCACGCCCGAAGATCGGCAGATCAGAGTGAAGGATGTCGTTCGCTACGGCGTCGCTAGATTGACCGCTCGCGGAAGGTGCGAACGTGAGTGCAGCCAGGAGTACCAAAGCCGGCAAGCCAAAGGTCTGCATGATGCTCCCGCTCAGCGGCCGCGCCGTGTAGCGAATGAGATGAGCCAAGTGCACGTCGACCTTCGAGCTTGGCGCCTTATTCTCCACGCGTCCGCTCCAGAGACAAGTTAGGTTGCGTCTCGAAGGCGTTGGCGATCAAGAGTCCGCATGAGCCAGAATGTCCTGAGCCTTGACTAGCACGTACCCGGGCTTTCGCTTCAGCTCGGCCATATCCGACTCGTGGCCAGACTTGTGGGCCATCAGCAACTGAATTACCGGAAGTAATCCCATCATGCCCGGAACAACCTGATCTGTGGCTACTCCGTATGCGGAAAGTCCCAAACCCAATATTCCATAGGTTCCTTTCCAAAATCTTGCCGCGACACTCCTCTTAGCCTCGAGTTCCCCTCGAACCTCAGCCGACTGCTCTCGAAGTTCCGAGATAAGACTGCGCATGGAGCCAGGCGCGGTTCGCTGTTTATTCGATGCGGTAAGGGCTGTGAGTATCTTTTCTCTCAGTACTGGTAGAGCAGTAGATACCTCACTCCGCAGTTGCAGAATCTGATTGGCGTCAAGATCAGTGACCCACGGAACATTGAAGGATCTCTCTTCGTCAAGGAGGAGCAAAGATCGTTTGTCTGAGATACGACCTTCGCTCTCAAGCAACCCCGCCAAGCCGATTCTCGAACTCGAGAATATTGAACCTCCTAATAGGGATGCATTTCGCGCTACCCACATGGCGGAGCGGACCTCTGATCCTACGATCGCTCTGGCGACTGTGCTTGGTCGAGGAACGGATTCTGAGTTATCTCTGTTTGAAAAGAATAGAGGCTGATCCGATAAGCCGGAGACATGAACCTCGTATCCCTTGGTCGGAAGCCGCACAACTTTGAAGCTGCTTCGAAACTCCTTCGAAATCGCGTCAGTGATTTCCTCAATGATCTCGTTAAACTTCGCTTGGCAACCAGAACATGAGACAACCCATGGTGAACGAAACTTCACAACCCCTGCACGAATGAGCGGCAGTAGTCTCCTAAGAACGATCACATCGTAGATGGTCCTGTCGACCTTCTCATTCGTCGGTCTCCCGAAGTCTACAAACCGCTCCGTCAAGAGGTCCGTTAACCAGAGTCGATCTGCAATTAGGCCAAGACTTCTCACAAGCCTGTCCGCGGCAGAGAGCCGACAAGCGGGCGCTTGGCAACCATCTTCAGAAAGCAGGTCTAGAGGTCCGTGAAGATGGATCTCGAAGAGATTAGCTGCAGAACGGCTCTCGGCTTTTATTAGATTCGACTCATCAAAGACTTCTGATTGATCGCGAAGCTCGCGGAGCATGCCCCTAGTCCTCTTGCGCATATCAGCCCAATCGCGGCACCGTGGGAGCTCGGACGCCAACATCAATAGGGAAGGCGGTACGTTTGAGAGGTCCTCGTACATCGGGTAAGCAACCTAACGTTTGAGTTGAGCGGCGCAGCCGCAGGTATATGGGCTTGGCACTTTATTGCCCCTCACGCGTCCGCTCGAACAGAGGTGTTAGCGGCAAGCCGCTGGTTTAACTGTCGCCGCGTTTCGCATAGCACCCTATGTGTTGAGCTTGCCTGCCAAATGAAGAAGCCCACCGTCCCTACCACTAGAATGGCGGTGATCGGAATTATCGAGCACAGAAGTGGTCCCGCTTTTCTAGACAGTTTTCGCGGCCGGGATAAGTGGATTCCGGTGATGGTTACGCTGCCGCCGCGAGGGGCAACATCGGGATCGATTTGAAGTAGACGTGATCGGGCGTTTGGCG
>JAEWLQ010000101.1 GCA_023457495.1 Pseudomonadota bacterium | reverse complement strand
CTCGCGCCGCGGCAGGTGACGGTCGAGATCCGCGAGTTCGTTGAAATCGGCCGATAGCCGCGCGAGCTTGCGCTGCAGCACCTGGCGTGAGGCCTCGGACAGCTCCGCCGTGCGGAACAGCAACGTCTCGTCCGTCGCGTGAAATCCCGAGCGCATGAACTCCTCGCGCACCTGCTGCTCGTAGGTGCGGCGGATCGGGCCGTCCTCGCGCCAGGAGATCGGCGCCTGCACGCGCAGTCGCGCACCGAGCCGCGCGCGCAGCTCGACGAGATGCAGGTTGTCGAGCTTCACCAGCCAGCGGCGCAGCAGGCGCTCGTCGGCGCCGAGCTCGCTGGCCACCTCGCGGGTGGTGTGGCCGTTGGTCAATAGATAGAAGCAGGCGAGCAGTTGCGGATCGGCGGCCAGCGCGCTTTCCTGCGCGGCGGTCAGCGTGCTCGAGGTCTCCGCCGACGTGGCGGGCACGGGGCGCACCAGCTCTTCCATCGAGAGGCCCGCGGCTTCGCAGATCCGTTCGAGCCGCGGCAGGCTCAAACTGCCGCGCGACAGGATGCGCTTGATCGAAGGCTCGCTCAGCGAGATACGCTTCGCCAGCATGGCGTAGGTGATGCCGCGCGACCGCAGCCCGCGCTTGAGCGCCAGGATTATTCTCGCCGTTTCTCCCATGCCCATGGATTGTGCTCCACTCCGCCGGATCCGCAGCCGGACCGTGGGTATCGTAATCCGATACCGATCCGCGGGGTATTGCCTTACGCCGCTGGCCGGGCGAGCTTCGGCTCCATGCACGCGAAACTGCAGGCGGTCAGGAGGAGCGCCCAGCCGAAGTGGGTGAACGACACCCACTCGGCGCTCAACCACACGTCCGTCGCGAAAGTGCTCGAGCCCCGGCGCCTGGGTCACGTGGTCGACGCGGTGTTGCAGGCGCGCTCGCGCGCCGAACCGCTGTCCATCGCCGGCGCCCGCCACGCGATGGGCGGCCAGCAGTTCCTGTCGGGCGGCACGCTGCTCGACATGCGCCAGCTCTCGAGCGTCCGCTGGTTCGATCGCAACCGCGCGCTCATGGAAGTCGAGGCCGGCATCACCTGGCCGGACGTCATCCGCGGTTACCTCGCGCTTCAGCGCGGCCCGGGCCCGGCGTATGGCATCCGGCAGAAGCAGACGGGCGCAGACCGCCTGACCATCGGCGGCGCCGTCGCGGCGAACATCCACGGCCGCGGCCTTGCCGCCCAGCCTTTCGTCGCCGATCTCGAAGGACTCGAAGTGGTCACGGCCTCGGGCGACGTCGTGCGCTGCAGCCGCACGGAAAACGACGAACTGTTCCGGCACGTGGTCGGCGGCTACGGGTTGTTTGGCGTGGTCACGGCGGCGACCCTGCGGCTCGTGCCGCGGGTTAAGGTCGAACGCTGCGTCGCGCGCCTGGACATCGACGATCTCATCGACGCCTTCGACGAGCGCATCGCCACCGGGCATCTGTATGGCGACTTCCAGTTCGCGACCGCGCCCGACTGCCGCGAATTCCTGCGCACGGGCGTCTTGTCGAGCTACCGCCCCGTCGCACCCGACGCGCCGATCCCCGACAACCAGCGCCGGCTTTCGCAGGGCGACTGGAACGAACTACTGACGCTCGCCCATCGCGACAAACGCGCCGCGTTTCGCCGCTTCACCGAGTTTTACCTCGCGACCCATGGCCAGCTCTACTGGAGCGACACGCACCAGCTGAACTTATATCTGGAGGACTATCACGGCGCGCTCGATCATCGCCTCGGCGCGGCCGTACGCGGCAGCGAGATGATCACCGAGCTCTACGTGCCGCGCGCCGACCTCACGCGTTTCATGGACGACGTGCGGCACGACTTCAGCACGAACGACGTGGACTTCATCTACGGAACCATCCGGCTGATCGAGGCCGAACGCGAGACCGCGCTGCCCTGGGCGCGCCACGGCTGGGCCTGCGTGATCTTCAACCTGCACATCGATCATCACGCGCCGTGCATCGCGCGCGCGGCCGGGCATTTCAGCCGGCTCATCGACCACGCGCTGCGCTACGGCGGCAGCTACTTCCTCACCTATCATCGCTTCGCGAGCGCATCGCAGGTGCTCGCCGCGCATCCGAACATGCCGCCTTTCCTCGCGGCCAAACGCGCGCTGGATCCGGCGGGAGTATTCCAGAGCGACTGGTACCGGCACCTCGCGGGACTGCTTGCATGAGGCGCCTCACGAGTCGCGGCCGGAGCGCGGCGGTTCTGCTGTGGAGCTGCATCGCGCTGTTCGCTGCGCGCGTGATCGGCCAACTCGAAGTACTGCTGCTCGCGCCCGCATGGCTGCCGGAGATGGAGGCGTGGTATTCGGGCCTGCTGCCCTATCCAGTTCTGCTGCCCGTGCAGATCCTGATCCTGATGATCATGTCGGTGGTCGCCTGGAACCGGCGGATCCGGACCGGCCGGTTCGCGCGCGCGAATCCGCGTCTCGCCCGGGGACTGCGCGTGTTCGCGCTGCTGTACTTCGCCGCGATGGCCACGCGGCTCGCCCTCCAGGGCATGGAGCACGCGATTCCGATCGCGTTCCACTGGGTGCTGGCGCTGTTCGTCCTGGTGAGCGCGCGCGGGACGCCGGCCGACCCGCGCAACGAATACGACGAGGCCGACGAAATGCCTCACGGTGACGTTCCGCCCCTGCCCCAGGCGGCGGGATACCGCTACTCCATCTAGGCATGTAACATGCCCGCCGGGTGTCCGCTGCCCGTGGCAGCGCGACAGGTTCAAGCGCTGGTCGGGCCGCCGCGCGGGAGCCACTGCGTCCGTGAGTCCACAAATTCCGCGGCAGGATCTGCCGCAAGCCCAGCTACTGGCAGAGCGCGCGTTCGCGACTCTCGAACGTTTCCTGCGCATCGAGGCCTTCAGCGGCATCGTGTTGTTGATCGCCGCCGTGGCGGCGCTGGTGTGGGCGAATTCGCCGCTGGCCCCCAGCTACGACGCGCTCTGGCTTACGACCTTCACGATCGGCCTCGGCCCTTTCGAGTTCTCCGAGTCGCTTCATTTCCTGATCAACGATGTCCTGATGACGATCTTCTTCCTGGTCGTCGGGATGGAGATCCGCCGCGAGATCCATGAAGGGGCGTTGTCCGACCTGCGCCAGGCGGGATTGCCGGTGCTGGCCGCGGCCGGCGGCGTCATCGTCCCCGCCCTCATCTATCTCGCGCTGAACGGCGATCCAGCCCGGCAGAGCGGCTGGGCCGTGCCCACGGCGACCGACATCGCATTCGCCGTGGGTGTGCTGGCACTGCTGGGCCGGAGCATTCCCGGGAACGTGAGAGTGCTCCTGCTGGCGCTCGCCATCATCGACGACATCATCGCCGTGCTGATCATCGCGTTTTTCTATTCGGGCGGTCTCGACTACACAGGCTTCGCGATCATGGTGCTGGGGCTGCTGATGGTCCTGGGGCTGCAGAAGATAGGCGTGGGATCGGCGTATGCGTACGTGGTCCCGGGCGCGATCGTGTGGATAGGGTTGCTCCAGTCCGGCGCGCACCCGACGCTCTCGGGCGTCGTGCTGGGCTTGATGACTCCGGTCGTATCGACCCGGATGCGCGAACGGCCAATGGATGCGGTACGGCGCATCGTCAATGACGTGTTCGGGCGGGATGACGCGGTCGACGCGCACCACCACGCGCCCTCCCTGCGTGAGCTGCGTCGCGCGCAGCGCGAGCTGATTCCCCCCGTGACCCGCGTGCAGATGGCGCTGCATTCCTGGGTGGCCTTCGGGATCATGCCGCTGTTCGCGCTGGCCAATGCCGGTGTCAGCCTCGGCGGCGTCGACCTATCTACCGGCGGCGCGCATTGGGTCCTCGGAGGTGTGGCGCTGGCGCTGGTGGTGGGCAAACCGCTGGGCGTCATCAGCGTGAGCTGGCTCGCCGTACGCTCGGGCCTGTGCCGGCTGCCGCCCGGCGTGACCTGGGGCGGAATGTGGCTGGTCGGCCTGCTGGCGGGCATCGGCTTCACGATGTCCATCTTCATCGCCATGCTCGCGTTCGCCGACCCGGCGCTGCTCAGCGCGGCGAAGCTCGGTGTGCTGTTGGGATCGCTGGTGGCCGCGATCCTGGGCCTCGGCTGGGGCGTCATCCACGGCCGGCGCCTGCGCGCGTCGGGCGACAACGCGCGGACGCCGGACCTCACCTGAGGATCAGCCGAGCGCCGGACAGTGCGCCGCGATGACGCCGTTCTTCACCGCCTGCGTGATCGCGGCGATGTCGGGAGCCAGGTACCGGTCGATGTCGTAATGCGGTACGCGCGCGCGGATCTCGCGCATCACGACCTGCAGCTTCTCCGACGTCACGACCGGCGCGCGCAGGTCGACGCCCTGCGCGGCGGCCAGCAGCTCGATGCCGAGGATGGTCGCCGTGTTGTCGGCCAGGTCCGAGAGCTTGCGCGCGGCGAAGGTCGCCATCGACACGTGATCTTCCTGATTCGCGGAGGTCGGCAGCGAGTCGACGCTCGCGGGGTGCGCCAGTAGTTTGTTCTCGGATGCGAGCGCCGCGGCGGTCACGTGCGCGATCATGAATCCCGAATTCACGCCGCCGTCCTTCACGAGGAAGGGTGGCAGGCCGGACAGCGTCGCATCGATGAGCAGCGCGATGCGCCGCTCCGCCAGCGCGCCGATTTCGGCCACCGCCAACGCGAGATTGTCCGCGGCGAAGGCGACCGGCTCCGCGTGGAAGTTGCCACCCGACAGAACCTCGTCGATCCCGGTCCCGTCGTTCGCGAAAACCAGCGGATTGTCGGTGACACCGTTCGCCTCGCGCAGCAAGACGTCGCGCGCCGCTTCGATCTGGTCGAAACACGCGCCCATCACCTGCGGCTGGCAGCGCAGCGAATAGGGATCCTGCACCTTGCCGCAATCGCGGTGACTCGAGTTGATCGGACTGTCTTCGAGCAGCGCGCGGTACGCCGCGGCCAAGGCGATCTGCCCGGGATGCCCACGCAGCGCGTGGATGCGCGCGTCGAACGGGCTCGCGGAGCCCTCGGCCGCGTCGACTGACAATGCTCCCGCCACGATCGCCGTGCGCAGCAGATTGTCGATCGCGATCAGGTTGCATACCGCGAGCGCAGTCGAGGTCTGCGTGCCGTTGAGCAGCGCAAGCCCTTCTTTCGCGGCGAGCGTGAGGCGTGCGAGCCCGGCGCGCTTCAGCCCCTCGTCGGCGGAGAGAATCTCGCCGCGGCATTCGACTTCGCCCACGCCTAACAACACCGCGGCCAGGTGCGCGAGCGGCGCGAGATCGCCGCTCGCCCCCACCGAACCCTTCGAGGGAACGCGCGGCAGGATGTCGGCGTTGTAGAGCGCGACCAGCGCATCGACGAGCTCACGCCTGACTCCGGAAAAACCCTGGGCCAACGCCGCGATCTTGAGCGCCAGCATGAGCCGTACGACGGGCGCGGGCAGCGGATCGCCGACCCCGACCGCGTGGGACAACACGAGGTTGCGCTGCAGAAGTTCGAGCTGATCGTTCGGAATGTGCGTCTGCGCCAGCCGGCCGAACCCGGTGTTCACGCCATAGGCCGGTTCGCCGCGCGCCACGAGGCGGGCGACCGCACCGGCGCCCCGCTCGATCGCGGCATAGGCGTCCGCCGAGACCGCAAGCCGGACACTGCCGCGCGACAAATCGCGCAATGCCGCGAAATTCAGGGAATTGCCGATGTCCAACATGGCGGCATGATGCCGCAACCCCGGTCTGAAGTGGCCAGTTCGAGTCCGCTAGAATGCCTGCCTCTCTCTTGCACGGTCCTCGCCATGAGATTCACGCGTCCGGCCGCCCCGGTGATCCTCTGTTCCCTGGTCCTTTTCCTGAGCGCCTGTAGCAGTCACATGAAACAAACCCCCGCCGCCGCCATTTCGTCGCCCAGCCTCGCCAACCGCAGCTACGCGACTGCCGCCCTACCGCAGCCGCCCGTCGCGGCCAAACGGACATTCGCGGTCGAGTCGCCCAACGGCACGCGCAGCGACGAGTACTACTGGCTGCGCGACGATTCGCGCGCGAATCCCGAGATGCTCGCGTACGTCAACGCCGAGAACACCTATGCCGACGCGATGCTCGCGCACCTGAAGCCGCTCAAGGAAACGCTGTACCAGGAGATCGTCGGCCGTCTGCGCCAGGACGACTCGACCGTGCCCTACCTCATGAACGGGTACTGGTACTACAAGCGGTTCGAAACGGGCGGCGAATACCCTATCTACGCGCGCCGCAAGGGCACGAAGGATGCGCCCGAGGAAATCCTGCTGAACCTCAACGAGCTCGCGAAGGGGCACGACTTCTACGAAGTGGGCGACATCGCCATCAGCCCCGACAGCAACCTGCTCGCCTACGCGGTGGATACGATCGGACGCCGCCAGTACATCGTGCGGGTCCTCGACCTCACCACACGCAAGGATCTATCCATCGCGCTTGCGAACGTCGAGAACAACGTCATCTGGGCGGGCGACAACAAGACCTTCTTCTACATCGAGAAGGATCCGGAGACCCTGCTCGGTTTCCGCGTGCGCAGCCATCACATCGACAGCGCGAACCTGAACGACGTCGCGGCGGATCCGGTGGTCTGGACGCAGGACGACGAGAGCTTCTACACGCAGCTCATGCGCACCAAGGATGAGAAGTTCCTGCTGATCCACACGCAGAGCACCGTGTCGACCGAGGTCTGGTACGCCGACGCGACCGCCCCGAACCCGGAATTCAAGCTATTCCTGCCGCGCGAGCGCGATCACGAATACCAGGTCGAGCACGCCAATGGCCGCTGGATCGTGCGCACCAACTGGCAGGCGAAGAACTTCCGGCTGGTCGAAGTGCCGCGCGGCGCCGAAGGGGATCGCACGAAATGGCGCGACGTCGTCGCGCATCGCGACGATGCGTTCATCGACGCCTTCGACGTGTCGAAGAAATTCCTGACCGTGGAGGAACACTCCGGTGGCCTGCGCAAACTGCGCATCCGGCCGTGGGAGGCCGGCAAGGCCGACGTGCTGGTGACGGCCGACGAGCCCAGCTACACGATGATGCTCGACGTCAACCGCGAGTTCGACAACGACACGCTGCGCTACACGTACACGTCGCTCGTGACGCCGCGCACCACCTACGACTATCACTTCAGCACCGGTGAGCGCGAGCTGCTCAAGCGCGAGCCCGTGCTCGGCGGATACGATCCGGCCAACTACTCGACCGAGCTTGCCTGGGCCACGGCGCGCGACGGCACGAAGGTTCCGGTCTCGATCGTGTACCGCAAGACCACGCCCCGCAACGGCACCGCGCCGCTGCTGCAGATCGGCTACGGCTCGTACGGCTCTTCGTACGACCCCGAGTTCTCCTACCTGCCCGCGTCGTTGCTGGACCGCGGCTTCGTCGTGGCCATCGCGCACATCCGCGGCGGCCAGGAGATGGGCCGCGCCTGGTACGAAAACGGCAAGCTGCTCAACAAGAAGAACACGTTCACGGATTTCATCGACGTGACCCGCTGGCTGGTCGCCAACAAGTACGTCGATCCCAAGCGCACGTTCGCCACGGGCCGCTCCGCCGGCGGACTGCTGATGGGCGCCATCGCGAACCTCGCGCCGCAGGACTATCGCGGCATCGTCGCTGGCGTGCCTTTCGTCGATGTCGTCACGACGATGCTCGACGAGAGCATCCCGCTCACGACCAACGAGTTCGACGAGTGGGGCAATCCGAAGGAGAAGAAGTACTACGACTACATGCTCTCGTATTCGCCCTACGACCAGCTTTCCGCGCAGGACTATCCGGCGATGTTCGTGCACTCGGGCCTGTGGGACAGCCAGGTGCAGTACTTCGAACCGACCAAGTACGTCGCTCGCCTGCGCGCGCGCCGCACCGGCGACAGCCTCATCGTGTTGCGCACGAACATGGAAGCCGGCCACGGCGGCAAGTCAGGCCGCTTCCAGAAGTACCACGAGTACGCCGAGCAATACGCCTTCATCCTCGACCAGGCCGGCATCACGAAATGAAATGATGAAATGGGGACATTCCTCGTTTCCTAGCAAAAGGGGACAGACCTGACATCGACTCCACTCCTCACGCGATTCATCGCGTGTGTGTTCGTCGCCGCGCTCGCCGGCTGCGTCACGAAGAAGCCGGTCACGCCCACCGCACCCACCGCGCGCTTCGAACCGGCCAAGTGGTCGAAGCTGCCGGGCTGGACCACCGACGACGCGCTCGCCGCGTGGCCCGCCCTGCTCTCCTCGTGCGGCGTCATCGCGAAGCGGCCCGAGTGGGCCTCGTTCTGCGGCGCCGCGATCGCCACCAGTCCGACGGATGCCGCCTTCGTCCGCTCCTTCATGGAACAACACCTCACGCCGTACCGCGTGTTGCGCGTCACGGGGCGCAAGCACGAGAAGACGGGCCTCGTCACGGGCTACTACGAGCCGCTGCTGCGCGGCGCGCGCGAACGCAGCGGGCCATTCGCGACACCGTTGTATCGCCGCCCGGACGATCTGCTCGTCGTGGATCTCGCCGCGGTGATCCCCGAGCTCAAGGGCAAGCGCGTTCGCGGCCGGCTCGAGGGCAACAAGGTCGTGCCTTACTACAGCCGCGCCGGCACGCGCCAGGCGCCCGGCCTCGCCGGGCATGCGATCGTGTGGATAGACGACCCGCTCGATGCATTCCTGCTCGAGGTGCAGGGATCGGGCCGCGTCCAGCTCACCACCGGCGAGACCATCCGCCTGCAGTACGAAGACCAGAACGGTCACCCGTATCGATCCATCGGCCGCTATCTCGTCGACCAGGGCGCGTTTCCGCTCGAGGAAGCGAACATGCCGGCCATACGCAATTGGCTGACGGCGAATCCTTCCCGGCTCAACGAGGTGCTCGACAGCAATCCCAGCGTGGTGTTCTTCCGGGAGGCGCCGCTCGCGGATCCTTCGATCGGCCCGAAAGGCGCGCAGGCCGTGCCGTTGACCGCGGGCCGCTCCATCGCGATCGATCCGCAGTTCCTGCCGCTAGGCGCGCCGATGTTCCTCGCGACCACGGACCCCACCACCAAACTACCGCTGCGGCGGCTGGTCGTCGCGCAGGACACGGGTGGCGCGATCCGCGGGCCGATCCGCGCGGACCTGTTCTTCGGCTTCGGCGCGTCCGCCGGCGCGCAGGCCGGGACGATGAAATACGACGGCGAGATGTGGGTGCTGTGGCCAAAGGACGCCGCTCCGCCGCGGTGACACGAGAAGGCGGCACGGTCCTACCCGTGCCGGGCCGGAGACGTCGACTGTGGTTAGTGGGCACGGTGGCTATTCTCAGCGCATGCGCCACTCATACCTGACCCTGATGCTGCTCGCGGCGCTGACCTGCGCCTGCGGCGACGACAAATCCGCCTCGAAGGTCGAGGCGCCCGGCGCCGAAGAGACCACCAAGACCCGCCTGCTCGAAGCCGGCGCGAGCGCGATGCAGGAGAAGCCCCCCCTGCAGTCGCTCGACGCTTACATGAACGGCTTCCACTTCTACAACGGGAACATGCAGGGCCAGATGGAAGCGCACCACTTCTGCGGGCACCTCAATGAAGACGTGATCCAGTGCGTCATCTACGACGGCAACGGCAAGAAGGCCAAGATCATGGGCGTCGAGTACATCATCTCCGCGAAGCTGTTCGCGGGACTGCCCGAGTCGGAGAAGCGGCTGTGGCACAGCCACGTCCACGAAGTGCGCTCCGGGCAGCTCATCGCGCCGGGCATACCCGAGATCGCGGAACACGAATTCATGGAGAAACTCGTCGGCACTTACGGCAAGACGTGGCACACCTGGCACACCGACAAGGACCTCACACTGCCGTTGGGCGCGCCGATGCTCATGATGGGCTTCACGGCGGATGGACAAGTCGACGAGAAGATGGTCGCCGACCGCGACCGGCGCTTCCACGTTTCGAGCGCGGACAAGCGCCGGGATCGTGCCGACATCACCTATCCACCCATCGATCCTTCAGCCGATGCATGGCAGAAGGGCGATGTCGTCCAGCTCGAGCTGCGAGACGGGCCGAACGACTCCGCGCACTGACGTTCTCGCCTACGCCGCCTCGACGTAGTGAGACTTCGTGTGTAGGAATTCGAGCACCGCGCCGCGGCTGGCGATGTACTCCGCATCGGCGATCAGCTCCAGTCGATTTCGCGGTCGTGGCAGGCCCACGCCGCGGATCTCGCCGATATGCGCCGCCGGACCGTTCGACATCATCACGATGCGATCCGAGAGCAGCACGGCTTCGTCGACATCATGCGTGATCATCAGTACGGTGTTGCCGAGCTCGGCGTGGATCTTCATCACCTCTTCCTGGAGATGCGCGCGTGTGAGTGCATCCAGCGCGCCGAAGGGCTCATCGAGCAACAGCACCTTCGGGCTCATCGCGAGCGCCCGCGCGATGCCGACGCGTTGCTTCATGCCGCCCGAGATCTCGCCCGGGCGCTTCTTCATCGCGTGTGTCATGTGCACGAGCTCGAGATTGTGCAACGTCCACGCGTGCCGCTCGGCCGCGGTCTTCCTGCCTGAAAAGATCTTGTCGACCGCCAGGCGTACGTTGTCGTACACCGTGAGCCACGGCAGCAGTGAGTGGTTCTGGAACACCACCGCGCGGTCCGGCCCCGGCTCGTGCACCTCGCGTCCTTCGAGGAACACGTAGCCGCTGGTTGCGTCCGTCAGCCCGGCCACGATGTTGAGCAGCGTGGACTTGCCGCAGCCCGAGTGTCCGATGATCGAGATGTATTCACCCTTGCCGACGTCGAGCGAGATGTCGCGCAGCACTTCGCTGCGGTTGTCGCCCTTGCCGAAGGTCTTGCAGACATGCTCGATCCTGAGGTACTCGGCTGGCTTGTTGATGCTCATACACTCACCGTTCCACGTCCGATCAGTTTTCCGGAGAAAGCCACGAGGCGGTCGAGCAGGAACCCGATGACGCCGACGTAGACCAGCGCGAGGATGATGTCGCTGATGAGCGAGCTGTTCCACGCGTCCCAGATGAAGAACCCGATGCCCACGCCGCCGATCAGCATCTCGGCCGCGACGATCGCGAGCCACGACAGACCGATGCCGATGCGCAACCCCGTGAAGATGTATGGCGCCGCGGCGGGCAGCATCACCTTGGTGAAATACTCGAATCCATTGAGCCGCAGCACCTTCGACACGTTGCGATAATCCTGCGGGATGTTCCGCACGCCCACCGCGGTGTTGATGATGATCGGCCAGATCGCCGTGATGAAGATCACGAAGATCGCCGACGGTTGTCCATCGCGGAACGCCGCCAGTGACAGCGGCAGCCACGCGAGCGGCGGGATCGTGCGCAACACCTGGAACAGCGGATCGAGCGCGCGCATCGCCCATTGGCTGCTGCCGATCAGCACGCCGAGCGCGATGCCGAACGTCGACGCGAATAGATAGCCCAGTCCGACGCGCTTGAGGCTGGCGTACAGGTGCCAGAACAACCCCTTGTCGATGCCGCCGTTGTCGTAGAGCGGATTGACGATGAGCTCCCAGGTGTCGGCGAGCACCTTGCTGGGCGGCGGCAGCGTCGCCGTGGGCGAGGAGCACAGGATCTCCCAGACCACGCCGAGCAGCGCGAGCATGATGACGGGCGGCAGCGTCACCGCGGCGATGCTGGCGGCGCGCCCGCGGGCGGCGCGCAGCCAGGACGGCGCCGGCTTCAAACCCGCTTGATCGCCAGGCTTGCCAGGTACGCCGACGGGTTCGCCGGATCGAACGTTTTGCCATCGAAGAATTTTTCGACGCCACGCGACGTCGTCTTCGGAATCTGGGCGTCCGGCACCTTGAGCTCCTTCGCCGCCGCGCGCCACAGATCCTCGCGATTCACTTTCGCGATCAGCGATTTGAAGTCTTCCTTGCCCGTGAACTTGCCCCATCTGACATTCTCCGTGAGGAACCACAGCTCGTGGCTCTGGTATGGATAAGAAGCGTTGTCGCGCCAGAACTTCATGAGGTGCGGGCTGTTGTCGACGACGCGGCCGGTGCCGTAGTCGAACTTGCCCTGCAAGCGGCTCACGATGTCGGGCACGGGCACGTTGAACCACGCGCGCTTCGAGACGATCTGCGCGAGCTCGGCGCGGTTTTCGGCCTTGTCCGACCACATGGCGGCTTCTTGCACCGCCATGAGCAGCGCGAGTGTGGCCTTGGGATTCTTGTCCACCCAGTCGGCACGCATCGCGAAGGATTTCTCCGGGTGCTTGTTCCAGAGCTCGCCGGTGGTCAGTGCGGTGTAGCCTATCTTCTGGTTCTTGAGCTGCTCGTTCCAGGGCTCGCCGACGCAGAAGCAGTCCATCGTGCCGACCTTCATGTTCGCGACCATCTGCGGCGGCGGCACGACGATGGTCTCGATGTCCTTGTCAGGATCGATGCCGCCGGCCGCGAGCCAGTAGCGGAGCCACAGGTCGTGCGTGCCGCCAGGGAAGGTCATCGCCGCCTTCACGGCGTTGCCGCTGGCCTTCTTCTTCTCGAGCGCGACCTTGAAAGGTTTCGCGTCGAGACCGAGCTTCAGATCCGCATATTCGGAGCCGACGGAGATGCATTGGCTGTCGAGATTGAGGCGCGACAGGATGTACATGGGCGTCGGCACGTTGTTCTGCGTGACCTTGCCCGTGCTGATGAGATACGGCATCGGCGTGAGGATGTGCGCGCCGTCGATGCCGTTTCCGCCCGAGCCCAGCACGAGGTTGTCGCGAGTCGTCCCCCACGACGCCTGTTTGACCACCTCGACGTCGGGCATGCCGTGTTTGGCGAAGAAGCCCTTCTCCTTTGCGACGATGAGCGGCGCGGAGTCGGTCAATGCAATGAAGCCGAGCACGGCCTTGGTGGTTTCGGGCGCGCCGCTCGCGGCATACAAGGGCTTCGGCAACAGCGCGCCGAGACTCGTCGCCGCGGCGGTTGCGCCCGCGGCCTTGATGATTTGCCGGCGCGAAATTTTCTGGTCACGCATCTTCTGGTAGCTCCCCGGTGTTCCGTGTGAGCTAGCTAAAGCAAGCGCTATGCCAGAAGCGGGTGTTTCCCCCGAGATTGATTCGAGCGCGCGCGACGGGCTCTTGGCGTGAAAATGCGCACCAGATTCGAACCGCCCGCCCGGGGGTGTGCAAGAAATGGGGACATTCCCCGTTTCCTAGCAAACGGGGACGCACCTCGATTGGGCGCACCCCCGGTGCGAATGTTTCGAGCGCGAGCGTCGTGCGCGCGGGGAGGTCTGTCCCCGATTGCTAGGAAATAGGGAATGTCCCCATTTACGCGGCGCGTTCGGCCTTGAGGAGGCTCACGACATTGCGCTCGATCCAGCGGCCGAAGAGTCCCGCGACGCGCGCAAGCGATCGGCCGAGCGGTGTGAGCCGGTACTCGACTCGCGGCGGCAGCTCCGGGTAGCTCCTTCGACTAACTAGACCGAAACCCTCGAGCTTTCGCAGGGTCTGGATGAGCATCTTCTCCGAGATGCCGTCGACCCCGCGGCGGATCTGCGCGGTGCGCATCGGACCGCTGGCGAGCTGCGCGACGACGAGAAGCGTCCACTTTTCGGCGAGCACGGCCAGCACGCGGCGCGAGGGACACAGGGCCTTGAATACATCGGGGGTTGGGGACTTGGCCATGACCGGAACGCTAACACAAACCGAAGTCAACTGAAGTGCGCAGGCGACAGATTGCGCGCCGCGACACTTACCCGGAGGTAAGTACCCTCCTACGGGGTACTTACCAGCAGGTAAGTACTTGTGCGCGGGTGATTCACTGCCCACACTTGCGCACCCAGATCGACATACCCGTTATGGAGTACGACATGCAGCTGTATTATTCCCCCGCCGCCTGCTCTCTCGCCTCTCACATCACCCTGCGCGAAGCCGGCATCCCCTTCGAGCTCAAGCGCACGGACGTGAAGACGAAGAAGCTCGAGGACGGCTCTGACTACCTGGCGATCAACTCGAAGGGCGCCGTGCCCGCGCTCAAGCTCGACAACGGCCAGGTGCTCACCGAAGGCGTCGCGATCATGCAGTACCTCGCGGACCAGAAGCCCGAGTCGGGACTCGCGCCGAAGAACGGCAGCATCGAGCGCTATCGAGTCCAGGAATGGTTGAACTACGTGACGAGCGAAGTGCACAAGGGCTTCTCGCCGCTGTGGAATCCCACCGCCGATCCTGCCGTGAAGCAGTACTCACTCGACAATCTCGCGAAGAAGTTCGAGTGGCTGAACAAGCAGCTCACGGGCAAGAAGTACCTCACCGGCGACACGTTCACGATCGCCGATTCGTACCTGTTCGTCGTGCTCAACTGGGCGACTCCCCTCAAGGTCGACCTGTCGAAGTACCCGGCCATCCAGGAATTCCAGGCCCGCGTCGTGGCCCGCCCGAAAGTCCAGGAAGCCATGGAAGCAGAAGGCCTTCTGAAGAAGGCGGCGTAATGGGGACATTCCTCGTTTCCTAGCAAACGGGGACAGACCTCAGCCATGCAGGAGCGCCGCGCCCGCGTCGAGTCATCGACTACGGGGCGCGGCGCTCCGTTTCATTTCTGGAGACACAAACGCCGTTCGCAGGCCTGTCCCCGTTTGCTAGGAAACGAGGAATGTCCCCATTTCACAGCTTGTAGCGGACGCCGACGAAGACTTCTTCCTGGAGGGTTCGCTTTCCGGCGCCTTCGGTGAGGTCGAATTCGAACCAGCGCATTCCCGCAAAGGCGATGATGCGGTCCGAAAGGCGCATCTCCGCGCGGGCGCTCAGGTCGATGACCTTGTCGGCGGTGCCGAACGTCAGGATGTCGGGGCCGTAGAACGCCTGGCCGGAGATCGCGAACCGGCGGGACGGGTCGAAGAACCAGCGCAGCTCCGCGCCGATACTCACCGACATCACGTCCTGGTTCTCCTCCTCCAGCATCGCCGCGTACAGCTGCGTGCCCACCGCGACGTCGAAATATTTGCCGAGCTCGACGGGCCACAACATTCCCGCGGTCAGCACGATGTCGCGCTCCTCACTCAGGAAGCCGCTGCCCATCAATCGCCGCTCGCTGCCTTCGATGTCATCGTAGTAGCGCAGCAGGATCGTGTCGTTGCTCAGGGCGACCTCCGCCGCGCCACGATCTTCCGTCGTGGAGGTGGCCTGCTGCGCGAGGACGGGCAGACTGGCCAGGAGTCCCAGCAAAGGGAAGGCAATCATCATCAGGCGAGATCTGTGTGCACTCATGGGAAACGGGCCCTTGTTGGGCAGCAACCGCTGCGGGAGTTGACTCGTTCCGCGAGGATCGTGGCGGAGACTACGCCAGCACGCGTTGCCCGTTGATATGCGAACACCGACTCGCATCGTAGGACGCACACCCATCCACTCCGATGCGGCGATGGCTTAGGTCAGTATCAGCGTGATCCCACCCGCGATGGCCGCTAGTCCCGCGCCGCGGGCCACCACGCGCGGATACGGCAGGATCTTCTCGAGCAGCACGTAAACCATGAGCCCGGCTATCCACAGCAGGTTCATGACCCCGAACGCGAACAGCAGCACCATCAGCATCCAGCAGCAGCCGATGCAGTAGAGCCCGTGCAGGAATCCGAGCCGCAGCGAGCCTCCGGCGCCCGGCTGGAATCCGCCGTGCCGCTGCACGAACGACAGCGGCGCGCGGCATTGCGCGAGGCAGGCATCCTTGACCGGCAGAAACTGGTATATGCCGGCGGCGATGAGCAACGCGGCGCCGATGCCGCGGCTCGTGCCCGCCATCATGGGCGTGACCAACGCCCGCCACTCGAGCAGCCACTGCAACAGCGTCGCGACCAGGGCGAAGGCGATCCAGGCGAGTAGATAGCCCGCGGCGAACCACCCGGGCGGCGCGAAGCCGTGCCCGCGCGCGGCTCCCTGTCGTGCGACCTGCGCATACAGCAGCACCATGGGCGCAACCGACGGCGTCATCATCCCGATCATCATCACGGCCCACATCGCGAACATGAACGCGAAGTGCCACGCGGTCCACGGGATGAAATCCGGCGACATCATGCCGGACATGTCGAAGCCGGTCGCGAGCCACCAGGTATACGAAAGCGCCAGCGCGGTGATGACGGCCAACGCGCCGAGGACGAGCCCGCGGCCCATCAATCGATGATGCCGTCCTGGCTCAGGTGCAGCTCCGCGAACTGGCCATATGAATCGGCGAGTTCGTACGCCACCGGCCCGGTGGTCTTTGTCCAGCCCCGGCCGATCTCGGCCTTCTTGAATTCGAACCCGCCGACGGGCTCGATGCGGATGCGGTGCTCGTCGCCCGTAATCGGATTCACGATGGGCTCGCCGCGCTGCTCGATGTAGCCGGGCACGCGCAAGCG
This sequence comes from Pseudomonadota bacterium, assembly GCA_023457495.1. Lineage (GTDB taxonomy): Bacteria > Pseudomonadota > Gammaproteobacteria > Steroidobacterales > Steroidobacteraceae > CADEED01. Next base: position 491 of record JAEWLQ010000101.1, on the reverse strand, counting down.
CGCGCGGCGCTTGTCGATGTCCACTTCGAAATCGATGTCGGCGAACACCGGATCGTGCACCTTGCTCAGCATCGAGAAGAACACCTGGAACATGGTCGCGCCCGGACGCGTGTCCTGGCCGCTCATGATCCGCAGCAGCGCGTCGCGCTGCGCATCGTCCGCGCGCTTGTCGACGATGGGCACGGCCTCGCCATTGCCCATGTGGATGGCTCCCGGGTAACGGAAGATGCCCGCGATCTTGAGCCCACTGAGATCGACGTCACCGTGCCGCCCGCGGTCTATCTGTATGCCCACCACCGCCGAACAGTTGCCGTAGGTAGGTGGGGCGTTGAACTGGCAGGGACAGCCGTACGTGCAATTGCAGTTCGCGAATTCGCGGCCGTGAAGGTTCCACTTCGTCTCGCTCATGGCGTCACCATCGGGTATGGTTCGAAGGGTCGGGCGAGACGGATTGAAGCACGAAGAAAAGGCCGCGGAAAGGCGCAAGGTTT
>JAEWLQ010000100.1 GCA_023457495.1 Pseudomonadota bacterium | reverse complement strand
GCCTTCCACTCTATGCCAAGGCGCTCTTTATATCCCAGCCGCTACACTTCGGCGATTACGGCGGGCTGCCGCTCAAGATCATCTGGGCGTTGCTTGATATTGCGACCATCATCGTCCTCGGCTCAGGGCTCTATCTCTGGCTGGCGAAACTGCGGCGACCTGCGCTGACAGTCGCTCAGCCGGCGTTGTTACCGGAAAAGTCGTGATGAAGGTTGCGAAGAAGAGCCTGCCCCTGAGCCGCATCTTTACGATCCCGATCGTGCTCAATGTCGTGGCTGCTGTGGGATTGGCAGCAGGTCTGTTAGGCGACGGGGTGTTCGATGCGGTGTCGTGGCTGATGCTGGGCCTGCCGCTGATCGTCGCCGCGTGGTGCTTTCAGTATCGTGCGCGATAACGGCGTGAAGTGAGTGGCTTAAACAAAACGGCGGAGTGTGATATCCGCCGTTATCGTTATGCGCCTGACGAGGTGGCCGTGAACTCAGTCCACCTTGGCGCCGGCGAACTTGACCACCTTGGCCCACTTCTCAGTCTCGTCCGCGAGAAGCTTTCCAAAATCGGCGGATGATCCGGGAAGCAGGAAGGCGCCGAGCTCGGTGAGCTTGGCCTGGGCCTTCGGATCCTTGAGGATCTCGTTGACCTCCTTGTTCAGCTTCTCCTTGATTTCGACAGGCGTCTTCTTCGGCGCGCCGATGCCATACCACGCGCTCGCTTCATAGCCCGGCAGGAAGTCGGCCACCGTCGGCAGGTCCGGCAATTGTGCCGACCTCTGGGTGCTGGTGACCGCCAGTCCGCGCAGCGAGCCGGACCGGATGTGTTCGAGCGAGGTGGGGATGTTGTCGAACATCACCTGAACCTGTCCGCCCATCAGGTCGGTCAGCGCCGGTGCGCCGCCACGGTAAGGCACGTGCACCATGTTGACGCCCGTGAGCATCTTGAACAATTCGCCGGACATATGGATGGTCGAGCCGTTGCCGGACGATGCCATGTTAAGCTTGCCGGGGTTGGCCTTGGCATAAGCGATTAGTTCGGGGATCGTCTTGATCGGCAGTTGCGGATTGACCACCACGACATTCGGGAAGCGGATGATGCCGGCGACCGGTTCGATGTCCTTGAGGAAGTTGAAATTCAGCTTGTCGTAGAGCGATGCGTTGATGGCGTTGGCCGGCGCGACGAGAATCAGCGTGTAGCCGTCCGGATCTGCGTGTACGACCTGCTCCGTCGCGATGTTGGTGCCGCCGCCCGGCCGATTTTCGATCACGAACGGCTGGCCGAGCCGATCCGACAGCCATTGGCCCATCAGGCGCGCGGTAATGTCGGCGGCGCCGCCGGGTGGATAACCGACGATAAAGCGAACGGGACGCGTCGGATAACCTTCAGCCCTTGCAACGCGCGACACAGCAGGCAGCGCGACTGTACTGGCAGCCAACGGCAGAAATTGACGACGAGATAGTTTCATAAGTCCTCCCAAACAGAACCGTCTTCGCGGTTCCGCGGGAAAGCTACACTGACTCTCTCGGCGCGTTAAAGGCCAAAGGTCGCCCATGTTAGAGTGTGATGTATTGCGCTGCACACTGGGAGGTGAGCGCGGATCGCGGTGCGTCACAAGAACTTCTCAACGGCAAAAATCGCGGTCGCGCATTCGATTGCCGCAAGTTCCACCCGTTTTGAATGTTCCGACGTCAATTAACGAACCATTCAGCGCCTTTGCCAACGGCGGTTTTACCTGTGTTTGTTAGGTTTCCCGCGCGAAGACTAAGAAACGGCGGGTGAGCTAGTGCTCCGGCTTCAAAACACCATCCTCGAGATGATCGCGCGGGGCGAAACGTTCCGTCCGACGATCGAAAAGCTATGCCGAGAGATCGAGCAGTTATTGCCAGGCGTGCGATGTTCTGCCGTGACGGTCGAGCGCAACAATTGTATCGGCTCATGCATCGGTCCCAGTTTCCCGGAAGCTCTCAACAAGGGTTTCGAGGGCACGCTTGTCGGGCCAGACGTGGGATCATGCGGGTCCGCTGCTTATATGAGAACGCAGGTGATCGTCCATGACATCGAGCACGATCCGAAGTTCGCAACCGTCAAGGATTTCTTTCTGGCTCTCGACGTGAGGTCCTGCTGGTCCGCGCCGATCTGCGACGAGAACGGCCGCGCCATTGCGGTGCTGGCATTCTATTTTCCGGAGATCCGAGATCCGAGTGCCCGCGAGCGCCGCTTGATGGAAATCTTCCATCGTCTGTTTGTGATCGCGTTTGAGCGAAACGAACGCTTCGTCGCGCGTGAACGCCGCGCTTTTATCGATGCGTTGACCGGGCTTTCCAATCGCGCCGCTTTCGACGCCGCACTGTCCCGCGTGCCGAACCGCGGCCCCGGAAGCTGGGCGCTGTTGATGATCGATCTCGATAACCTCAAGATCGTCAATGACACGTTCGGACATCAGGCGGGTGATGCCTTGCTCGAAGCCGTCGCATGCCGGATTTCACGCGTAATGGCGCCGGATGTGACGTTCCGGCTCGGCGGCGATGAGTTCGCTGTGATCGTTCAGCATCAGGATGCGCTTCGTGATCTCGCTGCCGCAGCTGAGCGAGTGCTTTCGGCGATCGCAGCGCCCGTGGATTTCTTTGGTCAGGTCATCGTTCCGCAGGCGACAATCGGCAGCGCGGTATTTTCGGTTGAGGATGCAGATGCGCAAGCCGTGCGGCAGAATGCTGATTTCGCTCTCTATCACGCCAAGGAAACCGGGCGTGGCGGCTATGTGCGCTACTGGCCCGGAATTGACAGCCGCATCAGCAATCGCCGCACCGCGATCCAGGATTTGACAGCTGCGATCGAAGACAACAGGATTCTGGCTTATTATCAGCCGGTGGTCAGGATCGACAGCCGCGAGATTGTTGGGTTTGAGTCGCTCTGCCGGTTAAGAGCACCAAGCGGCACCATCGTGACTGCCGCAGCCTTTCAGGATGCGATGTCCGATGTGCGCATTGCAGGCGCGTTGACCAGCCGGATGATGTCGATCATCAGCACAGATATGCGCCGATG
>JAEWLQ010000099.1 GCA_023457495.1 Pseudomonadota bacterium | reverse complement strand
ACGGACCGGGCCGCCGCCCCCACGTTCACGCCGCGTGTCGCGGGATGGGATCCAGATCCGGCTCGACGAACCCGGCGCGCGCCGCCTCGGAGAACAGCAGGCCGGCCGAGTAGTGAGTCAGCATGATCCGGCTGTCGAGCAACTGCGGATTGCCGTCGATGAAATCGTCGGCGCTCGCGGCTTCCGGCGAGCGGTGCATGAAGTGATGGACGGCCAGGATCCACGCACGCGTCAGCGTCTCGTGATACTTCGTGGCGGGGATGCCGTGGTGGGACAGGAAACACACGAGCGCGGCCCGCATGCGATCCAGGGCGAGGTTCACATCGCTTTCGGCGAGGTAGGCGTACGCGAGGCGCACGTGCGCGCGATGTGAAAAATCCGCGGGCGCGAACGCGCCCGCTTCAAATGCCCTGCGAAAGTCACGATCAGCGGAAGACAATTCGTGCTTCATCGGGCGGGCCTCGCTAACGGGAAGTCCCTTCGGACCTCTCCCCTCGACGATGGTTCACGACGGCCGCGCCGGATGTCGCGGCCGCCGATTCAAACTCAGCCCAGCAGCCGCTCCGCGATCTGCACGGCGTTCAATGCCGCGCCCTTGCGCAGCTGGTCGCCGGCGACGAACAGCGCGAGCGTGCGGCCCGACGGGTCGCTCACGTCCTTGCGGATGCGGCCGACGAGCACGTCGTCCTTGCCGCTCGCGTCGACCGGCATCGGGAAGTAGTTCTTCTCGAGGTCGTCGACCACGCGCACGCCCGGGGCCTTCGACAGGATCTCGCGCGCCTCGGCGGGCGACAGCGGCGATTCGAGTTCGATGTTGAGCGCGATGCAATGCGCGCGCAGCACGGGCACGCGCACGCAGGTCGCGGTCACGCGCAGGTCCGGCAGGCCGAAGATCTTGCGGGTCTCGTTCATCACCTTGGTTTCTTCGTCGTTGTATCCGGTTTCCGGGTCCACCTTGGTGTTGTGCGAGAACACGTTGAACGCATACGGATGCGGCAGGACTTTGGGCGTGAACGGCTTGCCATCGAGGTACGCCTTGGTCGATTCGCTCAGCTCTTCCATCGCGGCCGCGCCGGCGCCCGAAGCGGCCTGGTAGGTGGACATCGTGATGCGCTGGATGCGGCGGTGCTGGTGGATAGGCCACAGCGGCGTCGCGGCGACGATCGCGACGCAGTTCGGATTCGCGATGATGCCGTTGTGCTTCGCGAGCGCGCCCGAGTTGATCTCCGGCACCACCAGCGGCGTGTCCGGATCCATGCGGAACGCGGAGGAGTTGTCGACGACCACGGCGCCCGCCTTCACGGCGGCCGGCGCGAAGCGCTTCGACTGCGCGCCGCCCGCGCTGAACAGCGCGATGTCGACGCCCTTCAGGCTGTCATCGGTGAGCTCCTGCACGGCGACGTCGACGCCGCGGAACTTCATCTTCTTGCCCGCGGAGCGCGCGGAAGCCAGCAGTCGCAGCTCGGAAAGCGGGAATTTGCGCTGCTCGAGGCAGGCCATGAGCTCGACGCCGACGGCGCCGGTCGCGCCGGCGATGGCGACGACGGGGATCTTCTTGTTGCGAATGGTTTCAGCGGTCGATGACATGACGTTTCTCACTCCGAAATGAAAAGGCCCCGCGAGGTATTACCTGCGGGGCCTTTGGTGTCCTTTGATTGCTCGCAATCAGCGCGCGCAAGACTCCAAGGCCCCTGCGGGCTTGGTCTTGAGCGTCTTTTTGATCGTGCGGCGGATCATGGGGCGCGAAATGTAGCGGAGTCGCGGATGCCCGTAAAGGAAAAACTAGGCTATTTGAGCCCGTGGGGCGTTATGAGGCCGTTGTACCAGGCCAGCATTAACAGAATGAAGAGCGCCAGCGACAACCCCACCCGGATGGTCAGGGCGCGGGCCATCTTCTTCGAATCGCCCTTGCCGCTCGACAGGTGAAAGAGCGCGCTCCCCAGGCTGAAGATGATCGCGGCCAGGACGATGATGACGAGTATTTTGAACGGTTCCATGGGCGCGCGAATTATACTGCCCGCCCCCATGCCGGCCCCCCGTTTTTCCGCTTTTGGCAGGGTGTTCGCGCCATCCTGGCCGATGACACTCGTCACTCTCGTATTGCTGACGCTGTTTGTGGGCCTCGGCCGCTGGCAGTGGCAGCGCGGGGAACTGAAGGCCGAACAGTGGCGCGGGTTCGAAGCGGCGCCAGCGCCGGTGCTGACCGAAAATCCACCGGACTTCGATCGCCTGCCGCGTTACACCCGGATGGCATTTCACTGCCGCATCGATGGCGAACACCAGTTCCTCCTGGAAAATCGCACGCATGCGGGCCGGCCGGGGTATGAAGTGCTGACGCCCTGCGCCACCACCAACGATCGCCACATCCTCGTGAATCGCGGCTGGATTCCGTTCGAGGGGCGGCGCGATCAATTGCCGGACATCGCGGTGACGGCGGAGGGACGCCTGGTTGTCTCCGGTCGGCTCGACGAACTCCCCGTGGCGGGACTGCCCAGCGGCCGGGCACCGCCCGATGCGACCGGCGGCTGGCCGCGGGTCACCACGTTCCCGACACATGAGGAATTGCAGACCGCGCTCGGAAGGCCGATCGCCCGGCGCATCCTGCTCCTGGATCCGCAGATCAGCGGTATCGGGTTCGTGCGCGAATGGTCCCCGCCCGGTCTCGCTCCGGACCGGCATTTCTCGTATGCCATCCAGTGGTGGGGTTTTGCCCTCGTATTGCTCGTGCTCTACTTCGCCCTCAATTCTCGCAAGGTGGAATGATGGAAGATCAACGCGCCGCCGGCCGGCGCAAGCTGCTCATCCTCGCCGCGCTGTTCTTCGCGCCGGTGGTGATCGCGTTCACGCTGTACTACGGCAATGTCTGGCGCCCGGCGGGATCCGCCAGCAAGGGGCAGCTCATCCAGCCCGCGCGCCCACTCGAGGTCGCGGGACTTCGCAATGCGGACGGCAGCGCGGCCGACCCGAAGGTGCTCGAAGGCAAGTGGACACTCATTTATATAGGTGACGGCGCCTGCGACGCCGATTGCCGAACCGCGCTCCTGTTCGGCCGCCAGTCGCGCCTTGCGTTGAACAACGAGATGACGCGCGTGCAGCGCGTATTCCTCGCGACCGACAACTGCTGCGACACGCAGTATTTGGCGACGGAGCAGCCGGGCCTGATCGCGCTCGACGCCTCCGCGCCCGAAGCGGCCGCGCTGCTCGCGCAGTTTCCCGAGGATCGGCGGCAGTCGCTGTTCATCGTCGATCCGCTGGGCAATCTCATGATGCAGCACGATGCCAGCGTCCTCACCACCAAGAACCTGCTGAGCGACCTCAAGAAGCTGCTCAAGCTGTCGCACATCGGCTGATTCGAGTCTGAACCATGCGAGAAGTGATCTGGATCCGGCGTCTCGCGCTCATCGGCGCGATCCTTTGTTTCGGCGTCGTCGTGCTCGGCGGCTACACGCGCCTGTCCGATTCGGGCCTCGGCTGCCCGGACTGGCCCGGCTGCTTCGGCCACGTCGCGCCGACGGGATCGGCGGAGCACTACGCCACGCCGGCGGACGTGCGCAAGGCGTGGATCGAGATGATCCATCGTTACGCGGCCAGCACGCTCGGACTGATCATCGTCGTGATCGCGGCGTTCTCGATTCGCGCGCGCCAGGAACGCGGCGTGAACGTCTGGTTCGCGCTCGCGCTGCTCGCGCTCGTGGTGTTCCAGGGAATCCTCGGCATGCTGACGGTCACGTGGCTGCTCAAGCCGCTCATCGTCACGGGCCACCTGCTGGGCGGACTAACTACCTTCGCGCTGCTGTTGTGGCTGTGGCTGACGCTGCGCGAATACGACCGCCCGGTCAACGGTCACTCCGTGCTCGCGGGGAACACCGTGGCGAATGGCGGCCGGCGCGCGCGGCTCCTGGCCGGACTCGCGCTTCTTGCGCTCACGATCCAGGTGGCGCTCGGCGGCTGGACCAGCAGCAACTACGCGGCCATGGCCTGCCCCGACCTGCCGAAGTGCCAAGCGCAGTGGATACCCGAGGCGGACTACAAGGACGCTTTCGTGGTGTGGCGCGGCCTCGGCATCAACTACGCGGGCGGCGTGCTGGATCATCCGGCGCGCGTGGCGATCCACTTCACCCATCGGGTGGGCGCGGTCGTCGCCACCATCCTGCTGCTGCTGGCGGCCGTCGCGGCGCTGCGCGGCCTCGGTTCGGGGCCCCGCTGGGCGGCGTACGCGGTGGTCGTGGCGCTGGCGCTGCAGATTTCAGCGGGCGTATTCATGGTGTTGCGCGCTTTTCCGCTCGATCTCGCCGCCGCACATAACGCCGGGGCGGCGCTGCTCGTAGGAGCGACGGTGCTGCTGAACCGGAAACTCCGGCCCGTGAACGACTTTTGCTGATCAATTCGGCCGACCAATTCGGCTAAACTGCCGCGCCTTTCGAGGAACGGCTCTTTGGCTACCCCAGAACACATCGTCGCAGACGGCCCCCGCCCGGCCCGCTGGCGCAGCTTTTACGAGCTGACCAAGCCGCGCGTCGTCATGCTCATCGTGTTCACGTCCATCGTCGGCACGCTGCTGGCGGTGCCGGGGATGCCGCCGCTCGACGCGCTGGTTTTCGGCAACATCGGCATTGGCCTCGCCGCGGCGAGCGCGGCCGTCATCAACCACGTGCTCGACGAGCGCATCGACGCGCAGATGTCCCGCACGAAGCGCCGGCCGCTGCCCACCGGCAAACTGTCGCCGCGCGCCGCGCTGACCTTCTCCGGCGTGTTGTGCGTCATTTCGATGGCGATGCTGTGGTTCCTGGTGAATGCGCTCACGGCGGTGCTCACGTTCGCCTCGCTGATCGGCTACGCGGTGATCTACACCGTGTGGCTCAAGCGCGCGACCTCGCAGAACATCGTCATCGGCGGCGCCGCGGGCGCGGCTCCGCCCGTGCTCGGCTGGGCCGCCGTCACGAACAGCGTCGATCCGAATGCGCTGCTGCTGTTCCTGATCGTGTTCGTGTGGACGCCGCCGCATTTCTGGGCGCTCGCGATCGCCCGCAAGGACGAATACGCCAAGGTCGGCATTCCGATGCTGCCGGTGACGCACGGCATTCCGTTCACGCGATTGCAGGTGCTGCTGTACACGATGCTGCTGACGGCCGTGACCTTGATGCCCTTCGTCACGGGCATGAGCGGGCTCATCTATCTCGCCGCCGCGCTGGTCCTGAACGGCATGTTCGTCTGGTACGCGTGGGCGATGAAACTGACCGAGCGCGCGCACCTGCCGATGAAGGTGTTCCGCTTCTCGATCACCTATCTAATGTGGCTGTTCGCCGCGCTGCTCGTCGACCACTATCTGCCGACGACGCAACACATGCAGAGCACTTTCATCCTGAGTTGATGCAGAACCTTTCGCTGCCGACACGATTCACCGGCCAGTTCGGCCTGGTCCTCTACTACCAGCATCACGGCGTGTTGCTGCTGCGCTCCGGCGATCGCGACGACGGCGGCCCGCGGCGCATCGACCTGCTGTTCCGCGGCGTGGTGTGGATGTCGATTCCGTCGTGGTTCGGTGACTTCTCGCTCGAGCAGTGCCTCATCGACGAGGTCATCGATTACATCCCGCCGAGCCAGCGCGGCAAGGCGCAGTCGCGCAAGGTGTATCGCCTCGACATCGACCGGACGCCTCACTACATCATCGCGGGCTCCGTGTTCGCCTCGTCGGATGACCGGTCGTACTTCGATCCGTCGCCGCTGCTGCCCGAGATCGAAGTCAGCCTGAAGTTCGACGACATCGAGACGCTCCCGGACTGAGCGCGTTGCCGCGGCGCGGCACCCGCTTGCCCTCTGGTCCGATAGGCCCGCTATTGGACGCGGCCGAGAATCCCACTCCCTGAAACCAAGGAGTCGGTTCCATGGCAGTCGCAAAGATCATCGAGATCATCTCGGGCAGCAAGAACGGCTTCGACGACGCCGTGAGCAAGGGCATCGCGCGCGCGTCGGAGACCATCGAGGACATCGAGGCCGCTTGGGTCAAGGATCAGAGCGTGGTCGTCGAGGACGGCCAGGTCACGGAGTACCGCGTGACACTCAAGGTCACCTTCATGCTCAAGGGCGGCAAGAAGAAGTGAAATGGGGACATTCCTCGATTGCTAGCAAACGGGGACAGGCCTGGGATGGCATGCCGGCTTCGCTCGCGATCAGGTCTGTCCCCGTTTGCTAGGAAATGGGGAATGTCCCCATTTCAGCGCTGGACGATGCGGTTCAGTCTCGCGGCGGGCTTCGACACGCGTTGGTTCTCGACGCCCTCATACATGAACGATGACTTCGACAGGCGCGGGTCCGACACGCCGCTGGCCGCGGGACAGCTCTGGTTGTTGCTCGCGCGGAATGCGAGGGCCGCCGCGATGCGCGCCTCGGCCGGATCGCCGAGCTCGTGCGAGTAGTCGTCGGCCACCGAGCAGCCCGGAAGGGTCGTGCCCGGGCTGGACTGGTTGGCGGGCGAGAACCCGTCGCTGTAGTCGCCGAAGTTCGCGGCGTTTTCGCCGCGGAACTGGATGGAGAAGTAGGTAGTCCCGCAGTTGTCCTCGGGATAGAAGCCATACGGCTTGCCGCAGGTGGTCGAGCCGATGAGGTAAACCGCCACGTTCACCCCACGCAGGCCATTGATGATGGATTCGCTGGCCGAGCACGTTCCCGGGCCCGTGAGGATGTACACGCGATCGAGGTCCAGCGACGGCAGCGGCACGCCGGCGGCCGTGCCGGGAAAACCCTGCGTCGTCGTATGGAATGGCGTCGGCGTGAGCAGCTCACCGGTGATGGGATTGCGGCTCGGATGCTTATCGTTGAATACGAGGCGCTCGAACGTGCGTCCCGCGGTCAGCGTGCGGTTCGCGATCATGTACGACAGCTCGTTGGCGATATCCAGGTAGCCACCGCCGTTGTAGCGCAGATCGAGGATGAGATCGGTGACGTTCGCCGCGGCCACGGTGTTGATCGCGTTGACGAGCTGGCCCTCGGACGTCGCGATGTGATCGTTGAACTGGATGTAGCCGACGGGTCCCGACGGCGTGGTGAAGGTGGTGACCACGGGTACGGGCACACGCGTGATCGTGGCCGAGGTCAGCTGCACGGTGCGCTGGACACCGGCGGTATCCCGTACGACGAAGGTGTGATTCTCCCCCGTCGTTTCCGGGAACAAGCCATTGTTGAGCACGTTGGCGTCGCCGTTGACCACGGCGGCGCCATCGATCTGCACCAGCTCGTCGCCGCGCGAAAGCACGCTCGCGGCGGGCGAACCCGGTTCGGTATACACGACCACGACGCGCCGCGGCGGGATGCCCGCGAGGATCTCGAACTCCGCGCCATAACCGGCTTCGATTCCGCCCTGCGACAGCGCCTGCCACACCGCGGTGTCGTAGGTGAAATGAAACTTGTCCTTGGGACGGCCGGACGGCGTGGTCGCCTCGGACCTCAGAAGTTCGAAGTAGTTTGCCGTGGTGTACAGCGCCGGGTTGCGGTCCGTGACTTCGCTGTACCAGAGGTAGAACTCATTGGTCCAGGATCTCAGCCAGTTGTTCTGGTCGACGACCGTGCCCGGGCGATCCGTCGTGCCGGCGCGCGGATTGGCGCACCGGGCGTTGAAATTGGCCGATGGTTGGAAGACGCCGGCCTGCCAGCCCGTGCTGGGGCGCCCGCCGCCGCTCGAGCTGCTACTGGACGATCCACTGTCGCTGCCCCCGCCGGAACCGCACGCGGCCAGCGTCACCATGAGCGGGATCATCATTAAGCTTTTGAATTTGTGGTGGCTTTTCACTCTCGCCCCTCGAATAAGTCCATTTGTGACCAGGAATCGCCCTGATTTTCCGGCAAGCAAACAACAAACGCGTCCGCCAAGCCACGGCGCAAGTCTCGTTCTATCATTACTTGGGTCATGAATCGTCATCTGCGGCCATTCGGACTGAAGTTAGGCCCCCTGCTTGCGGGGATCGCCTACTTTCCAATTCATTTCCTGGCCGTCGGCATCGGGCTGACCCTGCTCATCTCGCCGCACGGCGTCGGGGTCTTCTGGCCCGCGACCGGCACGCTGTTCGCCTTCCTGCTGCTCTATCCCCCGCGTTACTGGTTCGCGCTGTTCATCATCGCATACGCAGCCGAACTTTCCGCGCACACCCTGTTCGCGCCACAGATCCCGTTCACGGTATCGGGACTGCTGTTTCCAATCAAATTCGCCGCCGCGCTGCTCGGCACGTGGCTCGTCCACGTGACGATTCGTGGACCCATCTTCTTTGCGCGGCTGCAACACGTGCTCGGCTTCGCCGTCGCGGCCTTCGCTTCGACGTTGTTGTGCGCGCTGATCGCGCAGTCGCTGCGCGGCACCAGTCCCTTCGGCAGCTACGAATTCTGGCTCGGCGTGCAAAACTGGTGGATCGGCGATTTCCTCGGCGCATTGGTGATCACGCCGCTGCTGCTCACGATCGGATTCCACGGCTTCGAACGCAGCGCGAACGGACGCGGCAGCCGCGCCGCGACCCTCACCGCCTTCGCAGTGCTGATCGGACTGCTCGGCGCGGTGTTCCTCAGGAAAGCAGGCGAGTGGACCTCGCCGCTCGACGTTCCCTACATCGTCTATCCAGTGCTCGTGTGGATCGCACTGCTCGGCGGCCCGCGGCGCACGGCGCTCGCCGCGGCCATCACGGTGGCGGTGGCCTCACTCGCCACGACGCGCGGTTACGGGCCCTTCGAGAGCGCCTATCAACTCCAGACGTTCCTCGCGCTCTCCGTGCTGCCCGTGCTGCTGCTGCAGGCAGTCATGGCGGAGCGCGACGGCGCCATCGCGCTCGCGCGCAGCAGCGACGAGCGTTATCGCGCGTTCATCGCCAACAGCTCGGAGGCCATCTTCCGCTGCGAGCTCGCGATGCCGATGCCGGTGACGCTGCCCGTCGACGAACAGATCTCGTGGGTGCGCAAACATGGCTACGTCGCCGAGTGCAACACCGCCTTCATGGTGGCGCTGGGCGTGAAGGATCCGGAGAAGCTGGTCGTGGGTTCGCGTCTCGCCGATCACCCCACCTGGTCGCGGATCTACATCGACCGGCTGCGCGACTCGATCCGCAATGGCTACCAGATCCGCAACATCGAGCACGTCGTCCACGGACCGTACGGGCTCGATCGCGTGCTGCTGATCTCGATGATCGGCATCGTCGAGGACGGCCTGGTGCTGCGATTCTGGGGCACGGGCCGCGACGTTACCGCGATGCGCGAGGCCGAAAACGCGCTCGCCCAGCACGACGCGCAGCTGAGCGCGCTCGCGGCCGAGATCACGCTTGCCGAAGAGCGCGCCCGCCGCAAGCTCGCGAGCGAGCTGCACGACGGCCCGGCGCAGAATCTCGCCGGCATGGCGCTGCAGCTCGCCGCGCTCAAGCGCGGCATGTCCGACCGCGAGCACGTCGAACGGCTCACGGAGGCGGAGCAGGTGTTGGCGGATACCACCCTGCAGACGCGCACCCTGATGCTCGAGCTCGCGCCGCCGGGCCTGCACGACACCGGCATCATCGAAGCCCTGCGCTGGCTCGCCGATCGCGTCTCGAATCAGCAACGCATCATGGTCAGCGTCGAGGACGACGGGCAGCCGAAACCGATCGAGGACCAGATCTCCGTGCTGCTGTTCCAGACGGTGCGCGAGCTGCTGCAGAATGTCGTCAAACATGCGCGCTCGAAACGCGCCACGGTGCGCTGCACCGTGGCCGACGAGTCGCTGTGCCTCGACGTGATCGATCCGGGCGTGGGCTTCGAGGTCCAGTCCATCAACCGTCTGCCCACGCGACAGGGCGGATTCGGATTGTTCAGCATCCGTGAGCGGCTCAAACTCATGGGCGGCAGCATCGACATCCATTCCATCGTCGGCGAAGGCACCACGGTTCGTATCCGTGTGCCGCTCAAGCCGCAACATGGTTTGTTCGACGAAGCGTTACGGGCCTAGCCGAGGTAAACCCCATGCTGATCGAACGCATCTGGGCCGCGAACGACCTGCGGAACTTCCAGTACCTCGTTGCCTGCGCCGAGACCGGCGAGGCGCTGGTGATCGATCCGCTCGACGGACGGCAGTGCCTCACCACGGCCCGCGCGCGCGGCTTCACGACCCGGCAGATCCTGAACACCCACGAGCATCGCGACCATACGGCGGGCAATGACGCCGTGGTTGGTGAAACCCGCGCCCGCGTGCTGGCACATGCCGGCGCGGCCAGCCGCATCGGCGGAGTAGATAGAGGACTCGGTCGCGGCGACGTGATCAAGGTCGGGCGCACCGTCGAACTCGAGGTGCTCGACACGCCGGGACATACCCGCTCGCATGTCTGCCTGCTCGCGCATGGAGACCAGCCGGCGCTGTTCTGCGGCGACACGCTGTTCAACGCGGGCGCGGGCAACTGCCACAACGGCGGCGACCCCGGATTGCTCTACGAAACTTTCGTGAACCAGCTCGCGCAGCTCCCGGATGCGACACGCGTGTATCCCGGGCACGAATACATGGCGCGCAATCTCGCGTTCACGATCGATCGCGAACCCGGCAATGCCGAGGCGGCGCGCGCGCTGCCCATCGCACGCGCGCACGATCCGGCGCAGGCGCGCGTGACGACACTCGGCGAGGAGAAGCGCGTGAATGCGTTCCTGCGCCTCACGAACCCGGAGATCGTCGCGAAGCTGCGCGAGCAGTTTCCCGAGATCGGCGAGCAGCCGGACGCGCGTACCGTGTTCGTGAAATTGCGCGAGCTGCGCAATCACTGGTAGTCAGCCGCGCGGGGTTCCGCTGCGCGCGTTTTCGATGATCCGCGCCAGCTCGGGGCTCACCGGCATCGGCTCGAACGGACTCACATTCGCGCCCCCGGTGTTGCCAGCCGGCACCAGGCCGACGAAGGTCTTCGTGGCCGCGCCGATGAGCCGGAAGGCCTGGCCGACGACTTCACGCGCGTCGCGATGCGCCAGCCCCCATCGCAACATGCGCCAATGCACCCGCACGTGTTCGCGCGTAGATTCCTGGCCGAGAACGTGGGCACGCTCGAGGTGCGCGAACGCATCGGGGCCACCAGCCTCGGCGGCGCGCAGCTCCGCGTCGACGTAGGGCCTGATGTTGTCGGCGAAGCGGCTCATGCCTCGAATTCTCCGCGTCCCCGCGGGTAATGCAATTCCCAGTTGCGGCCATCGACCGCGCGGATCTTCATGCTGGCGACCGTGGGCGAATCGATGCACCGCGCGTTGACGCTGAAGCCATCCGGATGCGATCGCGGCACGTAGAAGGACTTCACGCCGCAGGTCGCACAGAACAGGTGCTTCGCGGTGCCGGTGTTGAACGTGTAGGTCGTCAGGGCGTCCTGTCCCCGAACGATCCGGAAGAGCTCGGCCGGCACGATGAGATGTAGATAGGCCACGCGGCTGCACATCGAGCAGTTGCATTCGTCTATGACGAGCTCCGCCGGGGCGTCGACTTCGAAGCGGACGCGGCCGCAATGGCAGCCGCCGGAGTGGGTGATCATCGCGCCTCCTTCGTTCCGAAGCGCAGCGTCCATGCCAGCCGCGGCGCGAGGAACATGAATGCGAGCCCGAAGATCATGAACCCGCCACGCGCGAGATTGTAGTCCGACAGGATGCGCGCGCCGCTCAGCCCCAGCATCCGGCCAAGGATGATCTCGAAGGCGAGCGTCAGAACCACCCACAGGATGCCCACCCGCCATTGCGCGCGGCGCGTGCGCGCGCCCATCCAGCGCGCGGTCAGCCAGGCGATGGCGAAGATGATCACGCAGCCGACCAGGACTCCGAGCTGCCGGGCGGCCAGATCGCCGATCACCGGCGCGATGAGGACCTCGCGAATCGCGCCATGCCCGCTCTCCGCGAGCATGATCAGCATCCACACGACGATGGGACGGTGCCAGACCAACTACTTGCGGACTTCGTGATCGAGAGCCCACTGCAGGGCATCGGCGGCGCCAGCGTCCGCCGGGCGCCCGCGCTGACGCAGCTCCGCGATCACCTTCTCGCGGCGCGAACGGTCGCGATTCTGCGCGAGTTTCCATTTCACCTTGCGCGCGCGGACCGTGAGCGTAAGGGCGGCGATCGTGCCGAGCGGACCGCGGTACATCGCGTCGGCGCCGTCGAGTTCGCGATATCCCCCTTCGGGCTGGTAGTGCTTCATGAGCTTCTGTTGCTGCGCGGCGAGCACGTCGAGATCCTCGGAGATGCTCGCATCGCATTCGAAGATCACGACGCGATGAAACGCCGTCGCGAACATCGCGCTCGTGGCGTGCACCCAGTGCGAAGGGATCGTCCCGTGGATCTCGTCCACCTCGAAGACGCACCGGGGATTCGCGCGCAGGTCTGCGAGTTGTTCGTCCGAGCGGTGCAGGTGCATTTCGAGCGCGCTGCCGAGGAAGACGAACGGATAGAGACCGATGTGCGGCTGGCCGGCGGCATCGGCCGTGACGAGCCGGCCCAGCTCCTGGCGCCTGACGAATTCATCCTGCGCGGATTCCGGAACGTCCGCGTAATAGTCGTAGAACATCATGCGGGCAACGTTAGCCGAGGCCGCTGAAACATGCGCCGTACACCTGTCGCGAAACCGGCTGACAGTGGGGTCACGGCCGTTGCGCGCGCCAGGCTCCGCAGGCGAGCGCCGCCCAGCCGGCCAGGAAGAACATCCCACCGAGCGGGGTGATCATGCCTAACCACCGCTCGCCCGTGAAAGCGAGCAGATAGAGGCTGCCCGGGAAGATGACGAGGCCCGCGATGAACGCCCAACCCGCGACCGGGAACCACCGGCCTCCCCAGCGCGCGCACCCCCAGGCCGCGGCGAACAGGGCGAACGTGTGATACGCGTGATAACGCACCCCGGTCTCGAACACGGCGATCATGTCCGGCCCGAGGCGGGCCCTGAGCGCATGCGCGCCGAATGCGCCGAGCGCGACGACCAGGAAGCCCGCGATGCCGGCGCCGATGTAGAAGAGACGATCCAACTAACTCGACCGTCCGTCGTAGTGCTGCACCGGGATCTTCTCGAGGTCGAGCCCGTCGATGCAGCGAATGTTGATCGCGGCCACCGCGTTGCCCTTGGGATCGACGCCTTCGCCGAAAGGCTGCACGCCGCACATCTTGCAGAACCGGTGCTTGATGACGTGTTTGTTGAAGGTATAGGTCGTGATGTCGGACTCGGATCCCAGCACCGTCGTCTTCTCGCGCGGCACGAACCATAACAGCGAGCCCTTGCGCTGGCAGATCGAGCAATTGCATGAGAGCGCGCCGGTGATCTCACCCTCGGCTTCGATGGCTACTTTTCCGCAGTGACAGCTTGCCGTGTATTTCATCCGTTCTCCCTCGTGTTCAGGTTCTGATGGGTGTCAGCAAATTGGCATCGCGCGCCACCAGCCAGCGGCCGTGCTCGCGCCGAAGAATGGTCAAAGTGTTTCCCGCGCGCCGCGTCGATTCGCCGCTGCCAGCGGGCGTGACCTCGACGGTGAGCTTCGTGCGGATGTAGGCGAGATCGCCCGAGACCACGATCTCCTGGATCTCGCTGCGCCCGTCGATCTGCGGCCGTGACCCGCCATCGGCCGGCGGTCGCATCGCCGCGGCGAACTCGCGTTTGCCGAAGGGCGGCTGACCCGCGACGAGGAACACCACGTCGTCCGTCATGAGATTGAGCACCGCGGCGAGGTCGCCCTGGCGGGTCGCGGACAACCACATCTCGACCAGCTCACGAATCTCCTGTTCGTCGGTAGCGGACATATGCGGTCACTTCTTCTTTTCGGGTTCCGGTGGCGGCGCGGGTACGGCGCTGACCGTGAAACCCGCCGCCGGCGCGGCATACACCACGTTGCCGCGTGACCCGGGACCGGTCACAGGCGCAATCATCCTGCTCGAAACCGCGAATTGTTCGCGCATCTCCTTTTGCCACTGCTGGTATTCGGAGTACGCGTTGAACTGTTCGTTATCGAGGATGGCGCGGGCCTGTGCATTCACGCGCTGCTCGTAGTCGGCCTGCCAATCGTCGGCAAGCCTCATGTAGGCCTGCTGATCCAGAATGTCTTCGTACTGGGGCATGGGCACACGTGCACGCTCCTCGCTGATCACGGCGACGAGTTGCTTGCGTTGGTCGTCCCTGAGCGGCGCATCGAAGCCTTCGAGCTGACGCGCGATCATCTCGACCTCGCCCCGCGCGGGCATCGACTCCTGGTACTGGCGAAACTCCTCGGCCTTGTCCGCGCCGAGCAACTCGGCGATCTGCTTCTGGTGCTCGCGCCTTTGCTGTTCCCATCGCTGCCGCATCTCCGCCTCGCTCGTCGACGGCGAATTGAACGCGCGCACCTCGTTCGCAAGTTGCTGATCGCTGAGGAGGTCGATGAAGCGGTTGAACTCATCTTGGCTCAGGCGCAGCTGGGATCCGAGATCCGCATACATGCGCCGAAAATTGGCGCGAAGCTGCGCCCGCATCATTTTCTGGTAGCTCGGGCTGCGATCTGGACGGGGGAGCTGGAAGTTGTTCTGCGTCGCCTCGGATTCAGTCTTCGGACCCGCCGGCGCCGCAGCCGCGCCGGGTTGGGCAACGATCGCGGATCCGGCGTTCATCCCGGCGTCGTTGGCGAGGCGCAGATGCGCAACTTGCTCGCGGACCTTCTCGAGCTCGTCGATTCTTGCGTTGAGCCGGCGCGCGAGTTCGGTGACTTCGTCCGCGCGGGCGCGTTGCTCCGCGAGCTGAGTCCACAAATAGATGGAGCTGCCCGCGAAGGCCAGCGTGGAAACAGCGAGACCGAGGATCGGCGACTTCATCGTTTGCTCCACTCGCGCGCCTGTTCCCAGGCGGCGACAGCATTTTCCGCCGATCCGGCGGGAAAACACTAGGCCTGTTGCTGAGCCAGCATCAGGTCGAGGTACGCGCCTTCGATGAGCTGTTCGGGCTGAATTCCGAGCTGATCCATGAGTTCACTCGCTTCACGAATGCCCTGCTCGGCTGATTCGTCGCCCACCAGCACGACTTCGAGCTCGAGAAAATGGCCAAGGCCTTCGACGCGGTCCAGGTGTACGCGGGTACGTCCGACCAGGAAGAGAGTGCGGTATTTGCGGATGCGACCGATTTGTCCGTAGGCCAGCGAAAGCGATTCACGAAGTGTCTCGGGTGATGAGGTTGGGGATCGTATATAGAACGACTCCTTGGGCCCCGCTTGGTTCACTCGCCGATAGAAAATCAGCTCGCCCGAATCGTTCGAATACGCGCGCAATTTCAGACGACCCGATGCGCACGCGAAGAAGGTGTCGTCCTGCGCGATTTCGAGAGGCCCTTCCGTTGCGAGTGCGGCAACCGCCGGAGTCAACGCCGCGACGTTTTCGATGCGCGCCTTGATTTCGATATTGCGCGAAATGGGGATATCTCCCTCATCTCATGAGGCGCACGCCGCCGGCGGCCCGCGGCGAATCATTCGCGCCGATGGCCGCGTCGATGGAGTAGCGGCCCGCCCCATGTGTCGCCAGGTACAGACCCATGACGACGAGGCAGCCCGACGGAAATATGCCGCGCATGCCGCCGAGGTGATCGACCATCGCGATCGCGACCACGAAGTTGATGACGCAGAGCACCCCGGCCCAGCGTGTGACGAAGCCGAGCACGAAGGCGACGCCGATGGCGAATTGCGCATAAACCGACAGCGGCGCGAGGATGGTCGGACTCGGGAAGCCGTGTTTGGCGAGGAACTCGACGAATTCCTGCATCCGTTCCGGGCTCGTGATGTTGTCCCAGACGCCCCAGATCAGGAACAGCCCTACGAATATGCGCATCAACAGCAGCGCGAGATCGGAAAAGCGCTGTGCCTGGCTCAACGAAAGGATTTTGCGCATGGGAGTCCCCGGGCCCGGTTCTTCGAAGTGGACCCGCAAGACTAGCCGCGTTCGGCGCAATGCGACAACGAAAAGTGATTCTTTGCGTCAGCCGGCGGTCGACGTCGCGATGTGGCGACGAAGGGTCACTCGTCTCCGTCGGCGGAAAATTCGTAGCTGCGTTCGACCCGGGCGATCCGGGTTTCATAGTGCGAATACCACTTCTTCCGGCCGGTCGACTGCGCCACGCGGTGCTGGACATCGTTGCGCCAGTTCGCGATGGCCTCGAGAGAGGCCCAGTACGACACCGTGATGCCGAGGCCCGCGGCGTCCCGCGCGCTCTCGACGCCCAGAAACCCGGGTTGCCCCGAGGCCAGCTCGAGCATCTTCCCGGACATGGACTCGTATCCTTCCTCCACGGCGGTGCGCTGCGACGTGAAGATGACCGCGTAGTACGGCGGCTCGATCATGTGGGCCTGGCGAGCAGCGGCACGTGATTCGGCTGAGCGGCCACGCGGACTAACCACTCGCGCACCTTGGGATAGGGCATGAGGTCGTGACCGCCGTCTTCCGCGGTGTGCGTGTACGCGTACAACGCGATGTCGGCGATGCTGTACCGGCCGTTGACGAAGAACTCGTTGTTCGTGAGATGCGACTCCATGACCGCCAGCGCCGCGCGTCCCTTGGCGAGGCGCTCGGGAAGTTCGGCGCGACGTGGGTGATCGAAGGGCAGGTGACGCACGATGTATCGCGGCGTCGCGACATACGGTTCGTGGCTGTACTGCTCGAAGAACATCCACTGCAGCACCTGCGCGCGTCCGAGCTGCGTAGCGGGCACGAAGCGCGATCCTTCCGCCAGGTACCACATGATCGCGTTGG
Source organism: Pseudomonadota bacterium (assembly GCA_023457495.1). Classification (GTDB taxonomy): domain Bacteria; phylum Pseudomonadota; class Gammaproteobacteria; order Steroidobacterales; family Steroidobacteraceae; genus CADEED01. Next base: position 8,295 of record JAEWLQ010000099.1, on the reverse strand, counting down.
ACTCGAACAGGTTGATGCCGTCGTCTAGCTCGAGAGTCGGGATGCGGCCGTTGGGATTGCGCTTGAGGAACTGCGCCGTGCGTGTTTCTCCCTTGTCGATGTCGACTTCGGTCCACTGGTACTTCTGGCCCAGCTGCGCGAGCAGGAGGCGGACCTTGTAGCCATTGCCGGAATCGAGATAGTCGAAGAGGTGCATCGCGTTCGTCCTTCGGTTGTTCGAGCGGCAGTATCGGGCGCGGGCCTTTCCCGCGCGAGAACCAAGGCTTTTCCCTGAGGCTAAGTTATTCTTGCCCAGGCCATGAGACGACTTCCTCCCTTGAATGCGCTGCGCTCGTTCGAAGCCTCGGCGCGGCTCGGCAGCTTCGTCGCGGCCGCCGCGGAGCTGCGCGTTTCACCGGCCGCGGTCAGCCAGCAGGTGCGGCGGCTGGAGGAGTACCTCGACACCCGGCTCTTCGAGCGGCTCGCGCGCGGCCTCACGCTCACGGACCAGGGGCGTGACTATCTACCGGAGCTTTCGGCCGGCTTCGACCTGCTGGGCGAGTCGACCGCGCGGGTGCGCGCCAAGCGGGCGGACGGCGTATTGACGATCACTACGCTGGCCGCATTCGCCAACGGCTGGCTGCTGCCGCGCATGCACCGCTTCCGCGAGCGCGCGCCGCGCATCGACGTGGTGATGCGCACCTCGCGCCAGATCATGGATTTCCGCCGCGACGCCATCGACCTCGCGATCCGCTTCGCGCCGGCCCCGGGCCGCGGACTGCAGGGCGAACTGCTGTGCCGCGAGGAGCTGTTCCCCGTCGCGAGCCCGCAGCTGTTTCGCGGCGGCCGCATGCCCGACACGACCGCGGCGCTCGCCGACTATCCACTGCTGCACGACATCGACGCGAATCCCGAGCAGCCCTGGCTGGGCTGGCGCGGCTGGTTCGAACGCGCGGGCCTGTCCACCGCCGGCGTCGGCCGCGGCCCGCAATTCAGCGATTCCATCGTGCTGATCGGCGCGGCCGTCGCCGGGCTCGGCATCGCAATCGGCCGCGCGCCGCACGTCGCGCCCCTGCTCGCGCGCGGCCAGCTCGTGCGCGTGACACAGGAGTCGTGGGTCGCGCCCTGGAGTTATTTCCTGATGGCGCCGCCCGCCCATTTCCGGCGGCCGGTGGTGCGCACCTTCGTCGACTGGGCGCTGGAGGAGGCGCGCGGCGCGGCCTGAGAGAACTCCCCGGATCTACCGCGCCGTTCGAGACGGGACGAGCAACCGCCGGTAATGGGCGAGATCGGACGCGGAGAAGCAACAGAACGTGATTTCGCGGATTACACCCAACTCGCGCGCCACCGATTCGGCCGTCGTCACGGCGATGGGCGCCGCGAGATCGATGGGGTATCCATAGATGCCGGTGCTGATGCTCGGGAACGCAATGGTTTCGATCCCGCGCTCGGCGGCGATCTGCAGCGAGCGCCGGTAACAGGACGCGAGCAGTTCGGCCTCGCCGGCCCGGCCGCCGTTCCACACCGGACCCACCGTGTGAATGACGAAGCGGGCGGGCAATCGATATCCCTGGGTGAGTTTCGCGTCGCCGGTCCTGCAGCCGCCCAGCAGTCGGCACTCGTGCAGCAGCTCGGGGCCCGCGGCCCGATGAATGGCGCCGTCCACGCCGCCGCCACCCAGCAGCGAGGAGTTCGCGGCGTTGACGATCGCGTCCACGTTCAGTGTCGTGATGTCGGCCTGGATGGACAGGAGCTGCGCGGCCATTGGCAGGGGTCCCCGGCTCAGTCGCAGTAGAAGTGGAACCGGTTGCCGTCGAGATCCTCGACGGTGAACTGCGTGAGCCCCCACGGCTTTTTCTCGAGAGGCTCGACGATGTTGGCGCCCGACGCGGTCAGCTCCCGGAACGTGGCGTCGACGTCTTTCGCGAAGATCCAGGTCACCGCGGGCTCGAAGGGTCCCTGGCGCCTCCGGAAGAAGATAACCGCCGGCGCGCGGTGCACCGAGCCGATTTCGCTGCCTGGATAGGTCCAACCTACCTCGAACCCGAGCGTGTCCCGATAGTGGTGCTGCGCGCGTTCGACGTCGCGTACGGGCAACTCCGGCGTCGGCGAACCCAAAGAAGTTAGCGAAGCTTTTGCGTGCACAAGAACTCCTTAGTCATTGTGTGCCACGGGCGCGGACGCGCCTGCCTACAATCGCGCGATGTCGAAGCGCGGCTGGATCCTGTTCATTTCGCTGGGCCTCCTGTGGGGAATGCCCTATCTGCTCATCCGCATCGCCGTCGTCGAACTCGATCCCATCATCGTCGCGGTGGGCCGCACGCTGCTCGGCTCTCTGCTGTTGCTGCCGCTCGCGCTGCATCGTAACGCCCTCGCCCCCGCGTTTCGCAAGTGGAAGTGGCTGCTGGCGTTCACGCTGATCGAAATCAGCGTTCCCTGGGTGTTGCTCGGACACGCCGAAACCCGACTCAACAGCTCGACGGCCGGATTGCTGATCGCCGTCGTGCCGCTGTTCGCGGCCATCATCGTGACGCGGCTCGGACACGAGCGGCTCGAACCGCGCCGCATCGTGGGCCTTGTGATCGGTTTCGCGGGAGTGGCGCTGCTCGTCGGCCTGGACATCCACTTCTCCGACTTCCTGGCCGTAGGTGCAATCATCATCGTGGCGCTGTGTTACGCCATCGGTCCGATCATCATCGATCGCAAGCTCGGCGACGTGCCTGCGCTCGGCGTGATCACCGCCTCTCTGATCGTCGCGACACTGATCTATGCGCCATTCGCACCCTTCCTGTGGCCGCAGCAGGTGTCGGCGCAATCGGTCGGTGCGGTAATCGGCCTCGGCGTGTTGTGTACCGCGCTCGCCTTCATCGCCTTTTTCGCTCTCATCGCGGAAGTGGGACCGTCGCGCGCGACGGTCATCACGTACGTGAACCCGGCCGTCGCCATCGCTCTCGGGGCGCTGGTGCTGAACGAGCCGCTGACCCTCGGCATGGCCATCGGATTTCCGCTGGTGATCATCGGTTCGATCCTCGGCACGGCCCGCGGTGCAAGGATCGAACACGCCATCGGCCCCGGCTCGGAACGCGCCTGAATCAGCCGCGGCAGACCGCTTCCAAGTTGTGTCCGTCCGGATCGAGCACGTACGCCGCGTAGTAGTCAGGCTCGTATCGCGTCCGAATGCCGGGCGCGCCGTTGTCGATGCCGCCCGCGGCGAGTCCCGCGGCGTGGAATGCGTCGACCGCCGCGCGCGAATCCGCGACGAACGCCACGTGCTGCCGATCGGTGAAGGGCATCCCTGAGCGGATCCAGAACGCGGGATCCGGCGGCGCACCGAAGCCGGCGAGGTGACGCCCGCCACCGCGATCGAATTCCAGGACGAGCTTCAGATGCAGCGATGCGAGCAATGTCTCGTAAAAGGCTCGGCTTCTCGCGAAATCGCTCACCGACACATCGATATGATGGATCACCCGGTCCGGCATGACTTCACCCGCCGTGTTTGCGTGCCTTGAACAGCATCGCCGCGACCCGCTTCGCGCCCAGCACCAGCCCCAATCCGATCGTGAGCTCCACGGCCGTGGCCAACGCGTTGGACTTCTGATCCGCATCGAGATCGAAGAAGCTCAGGTCGTAGCCCGTCGCCATCGCGGCGTAGGTCACCCAGTAGATCGTGTCGGGTATCGCGCGCGTCAGCGCCAGAAGGCCGACGATGATGACGCCGAACACCTGCCATTCCGTGATCGGTCGCGCCGGCGCGGGCTCGTGCGCGCCCGGCGCCTGAGGCAGCAGGCTCGTGGCGAGCGTGGATGGAAAGAACCACAACGCAAGGCAGACGACCACCTGGAATGCCGCGGAGAACAACACGATGGGGCGGCTCAGGAGAGCGCCCGGATCCGCCGCGACCACGGCAAACAACCCGTACACGTGCGTGAGCGTGTAGAGCAGCCAGGCGAGCGCGATCAGCCGCAACACGACGACGACTATCTGGTGCGGGGTCATGTCCGAACGCTATCACGGCGACATCCGAATGACCGCCGCCTTTCAATCGCGTACATTCAAGGGCGTGGAGTTCTACACCAAAGCCTTTTTCGTGGCCCTGGCCGCGCTCATCGGCTATCTGCTGCTCTTGGTCCTCAAACCCTTCGCGGGTTCGATGGCCTGGGCGATCTTCCTCGCCTTCATCCTCTACCCGCTGCATACCTGGCTGACGCGAAAGCTCAAGGGACGCAACGGAATATCCGCCGGCATCCTCACGGGCCTCACACCCTTCACGCTGCTGGTACCGCTCAGCTTCCTCGGCATCGCCTTCGTGAACCAGGCCCGTGCGCTGGTCGACTACATCCAGGAGCGCGATCTGAAGCTCGATGGCAGCCTGCTCCTGAATCTCGAGCGATATCCGGTGATCGGCCCGGTCGCGCGCATGGCCCGGGAGCAACTGCAGGTCAGCGGCGCCGACGTCCAGAACTGGATAACGAACTCGGCGCAGGGACTACTCAAGAATGCGGCGACGGTGGGAGGTGGCTTCGTGTTGTCGGCGCTCGGCACACTCGTCGGCTTCTTCTTCATGTTGTTCATCCTGTTTTTCATGCTTCGCGACGGCGCCGCGATGTTCAACCGGTTCCAGCGCCTGATTCCGGTGCCGTCGGAGCACCGCGAGCAACTGTTCAACCACCTCTCCAGCGTCACGCGCGGTGTGTTCTATGGCACCGGCCTCACGGCCATTCTCCAGGGCGCACTGGTCGGCATCGCCTTCGCGATCGCGAGCCTGCCCTCGCCGGTGGTCTTCGGAGTGCTCGCGGCGATTCTCGCGCTGCTGCCTGCCGGCGGCGCCGCGCTCGTGTGGATCCCCGCCGTGCTGTACCTCGCCTTCAACGGTAGCTGGGGAATGGCGCTGTTCATGCTCATCTTCGGCGGCGTCATTTCCACGTCGGACAACATCATGCGGCCGATACTCGTGTCGAGGTATGCGCCAGTCTCGGCATTCACCGTGTTCGTCGGCGTCGTCGGCGGCATCGCCGCGTTCGGCGCGATCGGCGTGGTGGTCGGCCCGGTATTCCTCGCGCTGGCCGCCGCCATCATCAATTACTTCGACGAGAAGGTCATCGCCCCGAACAAGCCGCGCCTCGATGCGCAGGCGGACGAGCCGACGCCCCAGGATTGATTCGGGCGCGAGCCCGCGATTGAGAATCCGCCACATCGTGGCGTGATTGGAACTGCACGCGCGCGCGCCGCACCGGTATCATTCGCGCCCCGATGAATGACACCTCTCCTCTTCTCCAAGGCCTCAACGAGGCCCAGGCCGCCGCCGTTTCCGCGCCGGTCGGACCCGTGCTCGTGCTCGCGGGCGCGGGATCCGGCAAGACGCGCGTGCTCACCCACCGCATCGCGTGGGTGATCCAGAACGAAGGCGCCTCGCCGCACTCGATCCTCGCGGTCACGTTCACGAACAAGGCCGCGCACGAGATGCGCGGCCGCATCGAAAAGTTGTTAGGCATCCCCGGCAGCGCGATGTGGGTGGGCACGTTCCACGGCATCGCGCACCGGCTGCTGCGCCTGCACTGGCGCGACGCGAACCTGCCGCAGAGCTTCCAGATCCTCGATGGCGAGGACCAGCTGCGTCTCATCAAGAAGATCGTGAAGGCGATGGAACTCGACGAGGCTCGCTGGGTGCCGCGCGAGATCCAGTGGTTCATCAACCACAACAAGGATGAAGGTTTTCGTCCGGGCGTGTTGAAGGACGCGGGCGATCCGACGCGCCGGCAGCTCATCCGGATCTACACCGAGTACGAAACGCAGTGCCAGCGCACGGGCGTGGTGGATTTCGCGGAGCTGCTGCTGCGCGCATACGAGCTGTGGCGGGATCGGCCGGAGATCCTCAATCACTATCGTCGACGCTTCCAGCACGTGCTCATCGACGAGTTCCAGGACACGAACGCCATTCAATACGCCTGGGCGCTGCAGATCGCGGGCGCGGACGGCGCACCGTTCGTGGTGGGCGACGACGACCAGTCCATCTACCGCTGGCGCGGCGCGCGCGTCGAGAATCTCACGCGTTTCACCAAGGACTTTCCCACCGCGAAGATGTACCGCCTCGAGCAGAACTACCGCTCGACCGGCAACATCCTCAAGGCCGCCAACGCGCTGATCGCGAACAACACGGGTCGCCTCGGCAAGAACCTGTGGACCGCGGGCGCCGAGGGCGAACGCATCCGGCTGTACGCCGCGTTCAACGAGCGTGACGAGGCGGAGTTCGTCATGAACCGCATCCGCGACTGGGCGAACCAGGGCGGCGCGCGGCGCGACGTGGCGATTCTCTACCGCAGCAACGCGCAATCGCGCGTGTTCGAAGAGGTCTTCCTCTCGGCGCGTATTCCGTACAAGGTTTACGGCGGCCTGCGGTTCTTCGAACGCGCGGAAATCAAGGACGCGCTGGCCTATCTACGCGTCATCACGAATCATGCGGACGACGCGTCGTTCGAGCGCGTGGTGAACCTGCCGGTGCGCGGCATCGGCGCGAAGTCCCTGGACGTCATCCGCGAGCAGGCCAAGGCCGCGGGCACGCATCTGTGGACGGCCGCGGCGCATTGCATCGCAGCGGGCGCGCTCGGCCCCAAGGCCGAGACGGCGGTGAACGGGTTCCTGAAGCTGATCGAGCAGCTCGGTTCCGACATCCAGGGCCTGGAGTTGCACGAGCAGGTGGATCACGTCATCAGCAACTCGGGGCTCATCGAGCACTACAAGAAAGAGAAGGCGAGCGATCGCGGCGAAGCGCGCGTCGAGAACTTGAACGAACTTGTCTCGGCCGCGCGCGGTTTCGCGCCGGACGTCGCGAACACCGAGACGGAACAGCTGCCGCCGCTCGAGGCCTTCCTCGCGCACGCGGTGCTGGAGTCGGGCGAAGGCCAGGCGGAAGCCTGGGAAGACTGTGTGCAAATGATGACGCTGCACACGGCGAAGGGGCTCGAGTTCCCGATGGTGTTCCTCGCGGGCATGGAAGACGGACTGTTTCCGCACCAGCGCTCGCTCAACGATCCGGATGGGCTCGAGGAAGAGCGGCGCCTTTGCTACGTCGGCGCGACGCGTGCGATGCGCCAGCTCTACATCACGTATGCCGAGCAGCGCCGGCTGCACGGCATGGACAGCTTCGGCACGCCGTCGCGGTTCATCGCGGAGATTCCGGATGAACTCGTCGAAGAGGTGCGGCCGCGCATCCAGATCTCGCGGCCGGTGGCGGCGGGACGGTTCCGGCCGCCGGTCGAGGAACTGGCGCCGGGCGTGAAGCTCGGGGCGCGCGTGCGCCACAAGAAGTTCGGCGAAGGCGTGATCCTCAAGGTCGAAGGCCAGGGGCCGCAGGCGAACATCGAGGTGAACTTCGAGTCGCTCGGCCGCAAGATCATGATGCTGGAGTATCTCGAGGTAGTCAGGTGATGGCAGCGTTATCGTTCGGCGAGAAACTCGCCGCGGCCTGGAAGGCGACGAACTCCCTCGTGTGCGTGGGACTCGATCCGGAGCCGAAGAAGTTTCCCGACCAGTTTCGCGATGCGCCGGGCGGCATCTTCGAATTCAACAAGTGCATCATCGACGCGACGCGCGACCTCGTGTGCGCGTACAAGCCGCAGTTCGCGCACTACGCCGCGCACGGGGCGGAGAACCAGCTCGAGCACACCATCGACTACATCAAGGCGACGGCGCCGGATGCGATCGTGATCCTCGATTCCAAGCGCGGCGACATCGGCAGCACCGCGGAGCAGTACGCGCAGGAGGCGTTCGAGCGCTACGGCGCGGACGCGGTGACGGTGAACCCGTATCTCGGGCGCGATTCGGTGGAGCCGTTCCTCAAGCATGCCGACAAGGGCGTCATCATCCTGTGCCGCACCAGCAATCCGGGCGCGAAGGATTTCCAGGATCTGAACGTCGGCCCGGGAAAGAAGCTGTTCCACCATGTCGCCGAGACGGTTGCGAAGGAATGGAACAGCGCGGGCAACTGCATGCTGGTGGTCGGCGCGACCTATCCCGATGAGCTCGCGGACATCCGCTCGCGTGTCGGTGATCTGCCCTTTCTCGTGCCCGGCGTCGGCGCGCAGGGCGGCGACGTCGCGAAGGTGATGGCGAAGGGCAAGACCGCCGCCGGCACCGGCCTCGTGATCAGCTCCTCACGCGCCATCCTCTACGCCAGCTCGGGCGCCGATTTCGCCGACGCCGCCCGCAAAGCCGCCACCGACCTGCGCGACTCCATCAACCTCCACCGGTAGTTGAGTGGGAGGTTGGTGCCGGGTGAGAAAACGCGGAGTTAGCCGCGATGTCCCGGGAGCCCTGGCG
>JAEWLQ010000098.1 GCA_023457495.1 Pseudomonadota bacterium | reverse complement strand
GGGCCCTTCGGCGGCGGTGGGGCCGGGCGGCGGCGCGGCGGGAGTTGCGGCATTGATGGCGATTCCGCTGGTCGGCGCCGCGTATGTGCTCGAGATCGGCCGACGCAATGGCGCGCCGTACAGCCTGGAGCGGGTCCTCGCGGCGCTGATCGGCGGCTTCATCGGCTGGCGGATCAACGATGCGTTGAATCTCGATCTCATCCGGCTGGTCGTGCCGAAGGTGCCGCCATACTCCATCCGCGAGGGCGTGATCACGGCGCTGTGCATCGGCATCCTGGCGGGCGCGATCACGGCGCTCGCCGCGGCGGCTATCTACCGTGCGAAGGACTGGCGTGCGCATCCCGCCGTGCGCGTCGCCGTCGGTGGACTCGCTTCGGCAACCGCGGCTCTCCTGCTCGTGCATGTGGCGGGCCCTTCGGCGGCGGTGGGGCCGGGCGGCGGCGCGATCGTCTGGGCCGAAAGCGTCGACGCGTTGCCGCTCACGCTGCTCGCCGTCGCGCTGCTGCGTGCGGCGATCACCACCGCCGCGACCGCGGCCGGCGGTTGCGGCGGCGTGTTCGTGCCTTTCCTGGCGACAGGAGACATCGGCGGACGGGTGTTCGCGCCCATCCTCGGCATCGGCAATGACCTCGCCGGCGCGGCCGGAGCGGCGGCGGGCATCGCCGGTGGCTATCAGCTGCCGCTGACCGCGGTCGCGATGGTGCTGGGTGTCGGTGGCCCACGCCTGTCGACGCTGACCTGTCTCGCCACGGTGCTCGTCGCCTGGCTGGTCGGCATGGGGGTCTCCCACGGCGTGGACCGGCTCGAGCAGGCGTGGCGTCGCCGGCGAACCAACTAACTGATCGTCGACCAGTCGAGGATGACCTTGCCCGACTGGCCGGATCCCATGGTCTCGAAGCCGCGCTGGAATTCCTGGATCGGGAAGTGATGCGTGATCACCGGCGTGATGTTGAGCCCGGCCTGCAGCAGCGCGGCCATCTTGTACCAGGTCTCGAACATCTCGCGGCCGTAGATGCCGCGCATGTTGAGGCCCTTGAAGATGACCTGGTTCCAGTCGATGGCGGTGTCGCCCGGCGGAATGCCTAGCAATGCGACGCTGCCGCCGTGGTGCATGGTGCGTAGCATGTCCCGGAAAGCCGATGGATTACCCGACATCTCGAGCCCGACGTCGAAGCCTTCCTGCATCTTCAGTTCCGCCATCACGTCGTCGAGTTTTTCGCGCGTGACGTTGACGGCGCGCGTCGCGCCCATCTGCTGCGCGAGCCCGAGGCGGTAGTCGTTCACGTCGGTGATCACGACGTGGCGCGCGCCGATCTTGCGCGAGATCGCGACGGCCATGATGCCGATGGGCCCCGCGCCCGTGATGAGCACGTCTTCGCCGACCATGTTGAAGGCGAGGGCGGTGTGGGTCGCGTTGCCGAAGGGATCGAGGATGCTGGCGATGTCGTCGGTGACCGCGTCGGGTAGTTTGAACGCGTTGCTCGCCGGGATGGACAGGTACTCGGCGAAGCAGCCCTGCCGGTCGACGCCGACGCCCACGGTGTGGATACACAGGTGCCGGCGGCCCGCGCGACAGTTGCGGCAGAACCCACAGGTGATGTGGCCTTCGCCCGAGACGCGGTCGCCGAGCGCGAAGCCGCGCACCTCGCTGCCCATGTCGACGACCCGGCCGAAGTACTCGTGGCCCACCGCCATCGGCACGGGGATCGTCTTCTGCGCCCACGCGTCCCAGTTGTAGATGTGCATGTCGGTGCCGCAGATTGCGGTCTTGCCGATCTTGATCAGCACGTCGTTGGGTCCGATCTTGGGCTCCGGGATGTCCTTCATCCAGATTCCGGGCCGCGCTTCGCTCTTGACGAGTGCCTTCATTTGATCAACTCCAGTGAGCGGCCCACCTTGATGAAGGCCGCCAGCGCGCGCTCGAGCTGTGCGTCCGTCAGGCCTGCGGACATCTGCGTCCGGATCCGCGCCTCGCCGCGCGGAACGACGGGGAAGGAAAAGCCGACCACGTATACGCCTTCGGCCAGCAACTGATCCGCGAAACGGGCAGCAAGCGCCGCGTCGCCGATCATCACCGGGATGATGGGATGGTCGCCGGGCAGCAACTTGAACCCGGCGCGCTCCATGCCCGCGCGGAATTTCCCGGCGTGCTGAAAGAGCTTCGCACGCAGGTCCGGCATGTTCTGCACCATGTCGAGCGCGCGCAGCGTGACGGCGGCGACCACCGGCGGGATGCTGTTCGAGAATAGATAGGGGCGCGAACGCTGGCGGAGCCAGGCGATCGCGCTGGCGCGGCCGCTGGTGTAGCCGCCGCTGCCGCCGCCGAGTGCCTTGCCGAAGGTGCCCGTCAGGAAATCGATGCGGCCCGCGACACCGCAATGCTCGGGAGTCCCGCGCCCACCCGCGCCCATGAAGCCCGTGGCGTGGGAGTCGTCCACCATGACCAGCGCGTTGTATTTGTCGGCGAGGTCGCAGATCTCGCGCAGCGGCGCGATGCTGCCGTCCATCGAGAACACGCCATCGGTGGCGATGAGCCGCGTGCGGCAGTCCTGTGAATCCTCGAGGTGTTGCTCGAGCTCCGCGAGATTGCGGTTCGCGTAGCGCAGGCGCCGCGCCTTGCAGAGGCGGATGCCGTCGATGATGCTGGCGTGGTTCAGCGCATCCGAGATGATGGCGTCCTGCTCGCCGAGCACGGTTTCGAACAGGCCGCCGTTCGCGTCCCAGCACGAGGAATAGAGGATGGTGTCCTCGGTGCCGAGGAACTTCGACAGCGCGGCCTCGAGCTGCTTGTGCACCGTCTGGGTGCCGCAGATGAATCGCACGGAGGCCATGCCATAACCGTAGCGGTCGATGGCGCGATGCGCGGCCTCGCGGATGGACGGATGGCTCGCGAGGCCGAGATAGTTGTTGGCGCAGAGGTTGATCACGTCCGCGTCATTCGCGCGGATCGATCCGGCCTGCGGACTCGCGATCACGCGTTCGGTCTTGAACAGGCCCTGCTGGCGCAGTTCCTCGAGCTGGCTATCGAAACGTTGATAGAAGGCGGTATCCACGCGGCACCGGCGTAAAAGGGGTTGGACCGCAATTATACTGGCGGCCGTCATGGGTCATTCAGACGAAAACGAACACTTCGAAGGTGGCGAGGGCGGTGGCGCTTCGCTGCGCATCGACCGCTGGTTGTGGTGCACCCGCCTGTTCAAGTCGCGCACGCTGGCGGCGGAGGCGGTCGCCGGCGGCAAGGTGCATCTCAATGGCCGCCGGGTGAAGCCGGCGCAGGCCGTGCGGGTGGGTGACAAGGTGACCGTCACGAGGCCGGGATTCGAATTCGAATGTGAGGTGCTGCAATTGCCCCAGCGGCGGGGCGCGGCCCCCATCGCGCAGGCCTGTTACGCCGAGACCGACGCCGCGCGTGCGGCGCGCGAGAAGTACGTAGAGCAGTCGCGCCTGGCCTCGGCTTTCGCGCCCCGCTCGCAGGAGCGGCCTGACAAACACGGCCGCCGCGAACTGCGGCGGCTGCGCGGCCGGGATTGATGCACCCGATGCGCACCACGGATCAGCGCGCCAACCGGCTCTTCATCTTCCTCGCGGGTTTCTTCCTCGCCAATGCGCTGCTGGCCGAGTTCGTCGGCGTGAAGATCTTCTCGCTCGAGGATACGGTCGGCGCCGCGCCATTCCATTGGTCGCTGTTCGGCATCCAGGGCACGCTCAACTTCACCGCCGGCGTGTTGCTCTGGCCGTTCGTGTTCATCATGACGGACATCATCAACGAGTATTTCGGCGTGCGCGGCGTGCGGCTGATCTCGTGGATGGCCGTGTTCTTCATCGCCTATGCATTCTTCGCGGCCTATGCGGCGATCTCACTCGCGCCGGCAACGTTCTGGGTCGACGTGAACAAGGACCTCGGCGTGCCGGACATCCAGAAGTCCTACGCGCTGATCTTCGGTCAGGGCCTGTGGACGATCACGGGATCCATCATCGCGTTCCTGATCGGGCAGCTCATCGATGTCGCGATCTTCCACCGCATCCGGCGCGCGACCGGCGAGCGGCACGTGTGGCTGCGCGCCACGGCGTCGACGGCGGTTTCGCAGCTGCTCGACAGCTTCATCGTGTTGTACATCGCCTTCGTGCTCGGCCCGCAGAAATGGTCGATGACGCAGTTCCTCGCGGTGGGCACGGTCAACTACGTGTACAAGATGTGTGCGGCGGTCGCGCTCATTCCGCTGCTGTACATCGCGCGCGGCGCGATTCATTCGTATCTCGGGCAGAGTGAGGCGGAACGCCTGCGGCGCGAAGCGGCGTCTGGTTAGTCCAGCTCTCGTTCCGTGATTACCGGTCTGCCGCGCTAGTTCAAAAGCGCCGCCAGCCGGCGCCGCCAGCCGCCCACGCGCTCGTCGTCGGCTGGCAGGAGCGCGAACGCCTGGAGAAGGTCTTCGCGCCCCGCGCGGGTCGCGAAGGTACGGTCGCTCTTCATGCGGGCGAGCAGGGTTTCGATCGCCGCCTCCACGCTCCCACCCAGCAGTGAGCGGGCCGCGCTCGCCCGCTCGGCGTCGTTGCGCGCCGCCTCGTCGGTCGCGAGCGAGGCGAAGTGGATCACCGATCGCACGGCGTTCGAGGCCGGGTCACTCTGCGCCACGGGGGGAAGTTGTCCCAGAACCTTCGATGCGCCTACCACGTCTCCCGACAATGCGAGATATCGCGCCAGGTCGCGCCGCGCGTCGAGATTGGCCGGGTCGGATTCCGCGACCGCGCGCAATTGCGCGATGGCGCCCGCGTAGTCACCCCGCGAAGCGAGCGCATTCGCGGTCTCGACCTGCGCCGCCGAGGCTCGCGGCAGGTGCGGCTCGAGGAAATTGCGAACCTGCGCCAGGGGCTGGGCGCCGACGAATTCTCCAACTACCCGGCCGCCGCGGAACAGCTTCACCGCCGGAATGCTGCGGATCTGGAACTGCTGCGCGAGATCCTGGTTCTCGTCGGTGTTGACCTTGACGACCTTGATCCTGCCCTGCTGCTCGCTGGCCACCTGTTCGAGCGTGGGTCCGAGCGCGCGGCAGGGTCCACACCAGGGCGCCCAGAAATCGACCAGGACGGGTTGCGACGCCGAGGCGTCGAGGACTTCGGAGGAAAAAGTGGCCGTGGTAACGGCGGATATGGATGAGCTCATGGTTCGCCTATGGGGCCCGCTCCGGGGTTATTCAACCGGGCCCAGTCCTTCGGTTGGGCTATACCAGTAGAATTTCGGGTCATGCAACCCTTTCCCCCGCTCGATCGCCCGGATTCCATCGCCGCGGCGATCAATCCGAACTATCTCGCCGACGAACAGACGCTGGTACGCGCGCTGGCCGATCAGGCCCGTCTGCCGGAAAACGCCGTCAGGAACGTCAGCGCCCGCGCGCTCGCGCTGGTGCAAGCCGTGCGCGGCGCAACCGGCAGCGGCGGCGCGCTCGACGCGTTCCTGCGCGAATACAGCCTGGCCTCGCGCGAGGGCGTGATCCTGATGTGTCTCGCGGAGGCGCTGCTGCGCATCCCCGATGGCGAGACCGCGGACCGTCTCATCGCCGACAAGATTCCGAGCGGCGCCTGGGACGAACATCTCGGCGACAGCGAATCGCTGTTCGTCAACGCCTCGACCTGGGGCCTCATGCTCACGGGCCGCGTCGTCGCGCTCGATCGCAACGACGTCGGCGAGACGCGCTCGTGGTACGCGCGACTCGTCGGCAAACTCGGCGAGCCCGTGGCGCGCGCCGCGCTCAAACAGGCGATGCGGATCCTGGGTCACCAGTTCGTGATGGGCCGTGACATCGAAGGCGCGCTCGAACGCTCCGCGGGCAAGGAAGAACGCGACTATCGTTATTCGTTCGACATGCTAGGCGAGGCCGCTCTCACGCGCGCGGACGCCGAGCGGTATCGGGAGAAATATTCCGCCGCCATTGCCGCGGTCGGGCGTGCCGTCGGCAGGAAGGAATCCATCACCGCGCGGCACAGCATCTCGATCAAACTATCCGCGCTGCATCCACGCTACGAGTTCGCGCAGGCGGAGCGCGTGATGAAGGAGCTCTACCCGGTGGTGGAGCAGCTGGTGCGCGAGGCGCGCGACGCCGGCATCGGCGTCACGCTCGATGCGGAGGAGGCCGACCGGCTCGAGCTTTCGGTGCTGCTGGTGGACAAACTACTGGCGGGCGAGGTCACGCGTGGTTACGGTGGATTCGGGCTCGCCGTGCAGGCCTACCAGAAGCGCGCGCATGCGACGCTCGAATGGCTCATCAGCCGCCTGCGGGCCACGGATCGGCGCATCACGCTGCGTCTCGTGAAAGGCGCGTACTGGGACAGCGAGATCAAGCGGGCGCAGGAACGCGGCCTTGCCGGCTACCCGGTACTCACGCGCAAGGCGAATACCGACGTCTCGTACCTTGCATGCGCGCGTCTGCTGGAAAGCGCCGGCGACCGGATCTATCCGCAGTTTGCCACGCACAACGCGCATACCATCGCGCACATCGCGGAAGTCTTCGGCGGAGATCCGAACCGCTTCGAGTTCCAGCGTTTGCACGGCATGGGCGCCGAGCTCTACGACAGCGTCGTGCGCGGCCCCTGGGGGCGGTACGCCTGCCGCGTCTACGCGCCGGTCGGTGCGCACGAGGACCTGTTGCCGTACCTGGTGCGGCGCCTGCTCGAGAACGGCGCGAACACCTCGTTCGTGAACCGCATCGTCGATGCCAGCCTGCCGGCCGAGGAGGTCGTCGCGGATCCGATCGCCGAGGTCGACGGCCTCGAACGCGTGGCGCATCCGCGCATCCCGTTGCCGGCGGGGATGTTCGGCAACGAACGCCAGAATTCACGAGGCTTCAACTTCGCGGACGGGCAGGCCGTCGACGTGCTGCTGCGCGAATGCGCGCGCGCGTCGAGCCAGGCGTGGAGCGCGGCGCCCGTCGTCGACGGGCAGACGAGAACCGGCGCGGCCAGCGTCGTCACGAATCCGGCCCGCACCGCCGAGCAGATCGGCGGCGTCGTGAACGCCGACGCGGCCGCCGTCGCCGCGGCGGTGGGCAGCGCCGCGCGCGCGCAGGACGAATGGGATGCGGCGGGTGGCGAAAAGCGCGCGGCAATCCTCGAGCGCGCGGCCACGCTGTTCGAGGAACACACGCCGGCGCTGGTCGCGCGTTGCGTGCGCGAGGCGGGCAAGACGTTGCCGGATGCCATCGGCGAGGTGCGCGAGGCGGTGGATTTCCTGCGCTACTACGCGCAGCGCGCGCGCCGTGACTTCGCGCACGAGACGGCGCTGCCGGGACCCACCGGCGAACGCAACCTGCTGCGGCTGCGCGGCAAGGGCGTGTTCGGCTGCATCAGCCCGTGGAACTTCCCGCTGGCTATCTACACCGGGCAGGTAGCCGCCGCGCTCGCGGCCGGCAACACGGTGGTGGCGAAGCCGGCGGAACAGACACCGCTGACGGCGGCGTATGCGACCGGACTGTTGCTGCAGGCCGGCGTGCCGGCCGAGGCGCTGCATTTCGTTCCCGGGGATGGCGCCACCGTTGGCGCCGCGTTGACGGCGGATCCGCGCCTCGCCGGCGTGGTGTTCACCGGCTCCAACGAAACCGCGCGCTTGATCGAGCGTTCGCTCGCCACGCGCCCCGGCGCCATCGGAACGCTGATCGCCGAGACCGGCGGGCTCAACGTCATGCTGGCCGACAGCTCGGCGCTCGCCGAGCAGCTGGTGCTCGACGTGGTGCAGTCAGGCTTCAACAGCGCCGGCCAGCGCTGCTCGGCGCTGCGTATCCTGCTCGTCCAGGAGGAGATCGCGCCACGCGTGATGTCACTGCTCGCCGGGTGCATGGACGAGCTCCGCGTGGACGATCCGGCGAGACTATCTACCGACGTCGGACCCGTGATCGACGCCGATGCACTGAAGATGCTCGAACAACACGCCGCGTCCGTCGTCGGGAACGCGCGCTGGAGCCACCGTGCGCCGCGCGGACCGGCGGAAGGGCGCTACTTCGCGCCGCTGGCGGTCGAGATCGACTCACTCGCGAACATGCGCGAGGTCTTCGGGCCGATCGTGCACGTGCTGCGATATCGCGCGCGGGATCTCGATGCCGTGGTCGCCGCGGTCAATTCGCTCGGCTATGGACTTACTCTCGGCATACACACCCGCATCGACGGGCTCGCGCAACGCATCGCGCGCGCGCTGCGGGTCGGCAACGTCTACATCAACCGCAACATGATCGGCGCGGTGGTGGGCGTTCAGCCCTTCGGCGGGATGGGGCTGTCCGGAACCGGGCCTAAGGCCGGTGGCCCGCATTACCTGCATCGCATGGCGACCGAACAGACGATCACGACGAACACGGCGGCGATCGGCGGCAACGCCGGACTGTTGTCGCTGGCGGCACGGTGATCGCACGGGAAGGCGTGCCCGGCGGGTAACACGTCGCCGCTGGGTTCGTGCTCTGCAAACTGAGCACTGCGTCGCGCGCCGCCCGCCTGGAAAGAGGTGGATTCCCCTAACGTTTCCCCCCGTCCCAGCCGATAGCGGAATGACGCGTCTCGCGGGGGGTTGGTAGGGCAATGCAGGTTCGTCAAACGCGCCGTTGGTACAACGCGATTCCGGTTACCGGGCGCTTTCACATAATGCTCGTGATCCTGCTGCTGTCGGTGGCGGTGATCGTCGGCGGCTGCCTGCGCGCGATGTCTCAGCACACCGAGGCGGGCGTGGAGCTCGCGCACGTCGCGGCCGTGCAGCGCGCGCTCGATCGCGCGCTCGCCCTGCAGATGGATGGCGCCACGCAGGCGCGGCAGTCGGGATCTTCCGGCGCACCCGAGGATTTTCCGCGCGCATTGCGCGCGCAGCTCGAAGCGATCTGGGGAATGCCCGCGTCCGCGGAGGTTGCGGGGATCACCGACACGCTGCGACAACCGGCCGTCCAGTATCTCGAGTCCGCCGAGGCTTACTACCGACAGGGCCAGAAAGGCAGCGGAGGCGCGGACTGGGCATTCGCGGACCTGGAGCCCCGCAGCGCTGCGCTGCAAACCGCGCTCACCGAGGCGATGATGCGCATGCGCGGCGTCCTGCATCGCATGGAGACTCGCGTCATCGAGCAGGCGAACCGTTCCAGCGTCGTCACGGCATGGTTGATCGGCGGCGGATTGCTGGCCGTGGGTATCGCCGTCGCCGTCTTCCTGTTCATCGCGAATTCCTTGCAGAAGTCCATCCACTCGGTCGCCGAAGTCGCGCAGGCGCTGGCGGCCGGCGACATGGACAACCGCTGCGACGTGACGGGAAACGACGAAGTGAGCGGCCTGGCGCGCATGGTCAACCTGCTCGCGGACACCATGCAGGGCATGCTGACCCGGCTGCGCAGCGAGGCGGGGCGCAGCACATTCAGCAACCAGCTGGTCGAAGCGCTCGAAATGGCCGATTCCGAGGCCGAGGCGGATCGCGTCATCGCGCGCGCGATGGGCGCCATTTCGGAAGTGCATCCGATGGAACTGCTGCTCGCCGATTCCTCGCGCGCGCATCTCGAGCGGGCGTGCGTGCATCCCAAAACCGGCTCGCCCAACTGCTCCGTCGATTCTCCCTACAGCTGCATCGCGGTGCGGCGCGGGCATCCGCAGATCTTCCCGGATGCCGAGGCTCTCAATGCCTGCCCGAAATTGCTGGGGCGGATGGGCGGCGCGTTGTCGGCGGCCTGCGTTCCCGTGAACTTCATGGGCCGCGCGCTCGGCGTGTTGCACGTCGCCGGCGCCAAGGGCAAGCCGCCGAATGCGGAGCAGATCGCGCAGCTCACGGCGCTTGGTGTGCACGCCGGCAATCGCATCGGAACGCTGCGCGCGTTCGAACGCTCGCAGCTCCAGGCGAGCACGGACAGCCTCACCGGGCTCACCAACCGGCGCGTGGCCGAAGAAGTGCTCGCGAACCTGCTCGCGGTCGATTCGGCCTTCGCCGTCGTCATGGCGGATCTCGACAACTTCAAGCGGCTCAATGACACGATGGGTCACGACGCGGGCGACCGGGCCCTGAAACTTTTCTCGGATACCGCGCGCGGCGTGGTGCGCGACCGCGATCACGTGATCCGCTGGGGCGGGGAAGAGTTCGCGATGCTGCTGCCCGGCGCCAACGCCGAACGTGCCGCGGAGGTCGTTGGAAGACTGCGCGCCGCGCTGGCGCAGGCACATCTCGTTTCGGGTACGCCGATCTTCACCGCGAGTTTCGGCATCTCCGATTCGACGATGGCGCGCGATCGCGAGGCGCTGATCCGTCTCGCCGACGAAGCGCTGTACCGCTCGAAGCAGGCGGGGCGCGATTGCTCCACGGTCGCCGATCCGCTGCTGGTCGGGCCCTCGGGGCTGCGACGCGAGCGCGATCAGGGGGCGGTCGTCGATATCGTCCAGGTGGCGCGCAGCGGCTGATCCGGGCCGTCACTTCGCGGGCGGGGACCGAACCTCGCAGTTGAGCTTCTCGTTGCGCCATGCGACCTGCGCCGACATTCCCTTGTTGAGGAAGGTCACGTCGTGCCCGACGAACTTCGAGCCCTTGGCGCCGGGTTCCGACCAGGCGACCACGGTTTCACCGCCGCGCTGCAGACGTGCGCTCGCGGGCTCGGTGTGGAAATACTTCACGACGATGGATCCGGCGCCGTTGGCGCAATCGAAGGTGTAAGGCCCCTTCGAGGGCGCCAGGTCGTACAGCGCCTGCAGCTCGCCGACGCGCGCCTGGTAACTGCGGCCGAGGCAGGCCGGCATGGCGTCTGGATCCTTTGCGCACGCGTCACGAATCTTGGCCCATTCGTCTTGATCGGCACGCAGCGCGCTCTTGTCTTTCTTCGCCTTCGAAAGCGCGGCCCGGTACACCTCGTCCAGCTGGCGGTCGAGCGCGGCGAGGTCGGGATCCTTGCAGATCAGCGCCTGGGCTTCGCCCTGCGCCTTCCGGCAGTCGAACGCGGGTCCGTCGGCGGCGGCACCGACGGCGGGCATCACAGTCACGGTAGTCAGAATGACGAGAGTGGTCAGCAGGACGCGCCGCATGTCAGCTCCCGAAATCGAACAACTTGCGCGGCGCGTCGCGCTCGGTGTCGCGCACGCAGCGCCGGTCGATGAGTTTCCAGTTCGCGCAGTGGACGGTCATGGTCAGGGCGCCGCAGGTCGGCAGCTCGCCGGTCACCGTCTCGGGAGCGAGTGCGATCGCGGCGGATGAGATGCCCGGATTGTGGCCGATGACCATGAGGTGCCCGATGCGCGGCCCGGTCGCGCGAATCATCTCGATGATGTGATCGCCGTCGGCCAGATAGAGCGAATCGTCGGCCTGCAGCCGGCGCGCGGCCACGCCGAGCACCTTCGCGAAGGTGTCGGCGGTCTCGCGCGTGCGCACCGCCGCGCTCACCAGGATCAGTTCCGGAACGAACCCACGTTCCTGGAAACGCCGCGCCATCTCGCTGGCCTCGCTGTGGCCCTTGCGGCTCAGCGGCCGTTCGAAGTCGCGCACGTCGGAAACCTGCTCCGCGTTCGCGTGACGGATCAGCGTCAGCCGCTGTGGCTTGTCAGCCGTCAAGGCCGTATCTCGATGCGGCCCGCCGACTCGCGCACGGCGAAGATCCGCAGGGGCTCATAGGCGGGAGGAGACAGCGCGTCGCCGGTGCGCAGGCAGAAGCGCGCACCGTGGCGTGGGCAGGTGATTTCCGAATCCTCGATCGGGGCATCGTCGAACGGCGCGTCGTCGTGGGTACAGCGGTCCTCGAAGGCGTACAGGTTGCCATTAACGCGGGCGACACGCACGCGGTACCCGTCGACTTCCCCCTCCAGACGCTGCGTGGCGGCGAGATCCGCCGCGCTTCCGATATCGACCCAGTCGGACATGATGTTAGGAAGGCGCTCCGGGGTCAGAACATTCCGGTTTGAAGGCGCGCCGCCTCGGACATCATCGACTGGTTCCAGGGTGGATCGAACACCAGTTCCACGTTGGCCGCCGCCACGGTGGGGATGATCTCGAGTTTTTGTTTGATGTCCTGGACCAGCACATCGCCCATGCCGCAGCCGGGCGCCGTGAGCGTGAGGCGCACGTTGATCGCGCGCTGGCCATCGGCCTGGACGCTCACGGTGCACTCGTAGATCAGGCCCAGGTCCACGATGTTGATCGGGATTTCGGGGTCGTAACAGGTGCGCAACTGGTCCCATGCGATCGCGGCCACGTCGTCCTCGGTGGCGTTGGGCGGCAGTTCCGGGGGCTTCACCACTTCCTTGCCGATCGCGTCGGCATCCGCGCCCGCGAGGCGGAAGAGGTTGCCCTCCATGTAAAGCGTGAAGCTGCCGCCGAGCGCCTGCGTGATGAAACCCGTCTGGCCGGACTTGAGCTCGATCTCGATGCCGGCCGGGACCATGACGGCCTTGACGTCGCGTTGCAGGACGAAGGGTTCGTTGTCGTAGGTGCGCATCGAACTACTCGGTCTGGATCGTCGCCGTGCTGCGCTCGAGCGCGGCGTTGAGTGTGTGCCACGCGAGGCTCGCGCACTTCACGCGGACCGGGAACTCGCGCACGCCGGACAGCGCGGCGAGTTTGCCGAGATCGTCGGGCACGGGCGCGTCGTGCTTCGTGAGCACTTCGTGGATCTCGTGGAAGAGGCGGGCGATCTCGGCGCGCGGCTTGCCCTTGACGGCCTCGCACATGAGCGAGGCGGAGGCCACGGAAATCGCGCAGCCCTTGCCGTCGAAGCGCAGGTCGGAGACGCGGTCGCCGTCGAGGCGCAGCGAGACGTGCAGGCGATCCCCGCACAGCGGATTGTGTCCGTCGGCGGACGAATCCGCCGGATCGAGCCGGCCGAAAAGGCGCGGGCTCTTGTTGTGGTCGAGGATGACCTCGCGATACAGATCCTTGAGGTCCATCAAGCCCGCTCCATCAGGAAAAAACCTCGTGCGCCTTGCCGAGCGCGGCGACCAGCGCATCGATGTCGGACTCGCGCGAATAACAGGCGAACGAAGCACGCGCGGTTGCCGGTACGTTGAAGAACTCCATGACGGGCATCGCGCAGTGATGGCCGGTGCGCACCGCGACGCCTTCGGCATCGAGGATGGTTCCCAGGTCGTGCGGGTGAATGCCATCGATGGTGAACGAGATCACCGCGGCCTTGTCGGGCGCGGCGCCGATGATCGTGAGTCCTGGCACGCGCTGCAGCTTGTCGGTGGCGAGCGTGAGCAGGCGATGTTCATGCTCGTGTATGCGTTCGATGCCGATCGACTCGATGTAGTCGATCGCCGCGGCCATGCCGACCGCGCCCGAGATGTTGGGCGTGCCGGCTTCGAACTTGAATGGCAACGCGTTGTAGGTGGTCTTCTCGAAGCTCACCGTGAGGATCATGTCGCCGCCGCCCTGCCACGGTGGCATCGCTTCGAGCAGCGACTCACGGCCGATCAGCGCGCCGATGCCCGTGGGCCCGTACATCTTGTGCGCGGAGAACGCGTAGAAGTCGCAATCCAGCGCCTTCAGGTCCACGCGCTGATGCGGCACGGCCTGGGCGCCATCGACGAGCACGACCGCGCCGCGCGCGTGCGCGAGTCGGGTGATGTCACGCACCGGCAGCACGGTGCCGAGGGCATTCGATACGTGCGCGCAGGCGACGATGCGGGTCCGGTCGCTCATGTGCGCCGCGACGTCGTCGAGCGCGATCACGCCGCGCCGGTCCATCGGCACGGCCTTCACGACCGCGCCGGTCTGCTCCGCGACCAGTTGCCAGGGCACGATGTTGGCGTGATGTTCGAGCGCGGTGAGCAGGATCTCGTCGCCCGGCTTCAGGCGAGGGCGGGCATAGGATTGCGCCACCAGGTTGATGGCTTCCGTCGTGCCGCGCGTGAAGATCACTTCGCGGGTCGAAGTCGCGTTCACGAATTCCCGCACGCGCTCGCGCGCGTGTTCGAACATCTGTGTGGCTTCCTGGCTCAGCCGGTGCACGCCGCGATGGACGTTCGCGTGATGCAACTTCTCGTAGCTATCCACCGCTTCGATGACGGCGCGCGGACGTTGCGCGGACGCGGCGCTGTCGAGGAACACGAGCGGCTTGCCGTTCACCTCGCGCGCGAGGATCGGGAAGTCGCGCCAGATGCGCTGCACATCGTAGGCGGCCGGCGTGGCCTGGCTCGCGGCGACGCTCATGCCCGATCTCCCACGAGACCCAGCGCGGAGACTTCGAGCAGCTGCGTGGAGACGAGCTGCTCGACCTCGCGGCGCAGTTCCGCCGGCTCGATCTTCGACACGGCGTCCTCGATGAAGGCCCACTGCAGCAGCGACTGCGCCGTGGCGCGGTCGACGCCGCGGGACAATAGATAGAACAGCATCTGCTCGTCGAGTTTTCCGGTGGTCGCGCCGTGTTTCGCCTTGACGCGGTCGGTGTAGATCTCGAGCTGCGGCCGCGCGGCCGCCTCGGCGCCGCTGCCCGTGAGCAAGGTCTTCAAGGACTGGTCCGAGTCGGCGTCGAACGCGTTCTCGCGCACGATCATCTTGCCGTTGAAGGCGAGCTTGCCACGATCGGTGGCGATGCCGCGGAACACTTCGCGCGTCGCGGTTTCCGGCGCCGCGTGTTCGATCTCGGCGAAAGAATCCAGGGACTGCAGGCCATTGGCGATGCTGGCCGCGATGTATTCGCAACGCGCGGCGCGGCCGGCGAGTTTGATGAAGGCGGTGGAGCGCGCGGCGGCGCCACCGAGCGTGATGGATCGGAAGCGGTACTGGGCATTTTCGCCAACGCGGGCGATGAGCGTGTCGAACACGCTCGCGCCATCGGCGCAGTTCTGGATACGCGTGTGATCGACCGTCGCCCCCGCATTGAGCGCGAGATCGACCGCCGCATTCACGACGGAATCGCGCGCGCCGACACTAATGTGCCGCTCGACCAGCTTCACCGACGTGTTACGCGCGATGTGCACCTGCACGCGTGGATAGGCGATCCCCGCCGCGGCCGGAGAGGCGGCGACGAAGATGACTTCGATCGCGGCCATCGCGCCGCCGGTTGCGGCCACGTGCAGCACCTGCCTGCCGCGCGCCGCATTCGCGCGCGCGAGCGCGAAGTCGATTCCTTCGGAGGCGAGGTCGGCATCGAGGATCTCGGCGACCGAGCCAGCGGCATCGTGGTCGAGGACCGTGACGCCCAGATCGGGACGAGCATCCGACAAGGAGGGCGCGAAGTGCCCATCGATGAAAACCCAGCGCGCGAAACCTGGAATGGCCGCGGGCAGTGAATCAGCCGGGACGACGGGGCTCGCGGGAATGGCCTCGGGGCGCGCCTTGGCGAGCGCGCGCAGGTTGGCGTAGCGCCAGTTCTCGTCGCGATTGGTCGGCAGTGTGTTGGTCGCGGACGCGGACATGTCAGGCGACCTCGAGCACCCAGTCGTAGCCGCGCTTCTCGAGCTCGCGCGCCAGGTCCTTGTCACCCGACTTCGCGATGCGGCCGCGTGCCAGCACGTGCACCTGGTCTGGCACGATGTGATCGAGCAGCCGCTGGTAGTGCGTGATCAGCAGGACGCCGCGATCGGGGGCGCGCAGGCTGTTGACGCCTTTCGCGACGACCTTGAGCGCGTCGATGTCGAGTCCCGAATCCGTTTCGTCGAGGACGGCAAGCATGGGTTCGAGCACCAGCATCTGCAGGATCTCGTTGCGTTTCTTCTCGCCGCCGGAGAATCCTTCGTTGACCCCGCGCGACAGGAAACTCTCGTCCATCTGCATGAGCTTCATCTTCGCGCGCACGAGCTGCAGGAACTCGTAGGCGTCGACCTCGGGTTTGCCCTCGGACTTGCGCCTCGCGTTGACCGCCGCCTTCAGTAGATAGACATTGTTCACGCCCGGGATCTCGACCGGGTACTGGAAGCCGAGGAACACGCCGGCGCGGGCACGTTCCTCGGTGGGCAGCGCGAGCAGGTCGCGGCCCATGAACTCCACGGTGCCGCCGGTGATTTCGTAGCCGGGACGGCCGGCGAGCACGTAGGCGAGGGTGCTCTTGCCGGAACCGTTCGGTCCCATGATGGCGTGCACTTCCCCGGCCTTCACTTCCAGCGTGAGGCCCTGCAGGACTTTCTTGCCGCCGACGGTGGCGGAGAGGTTCGAGATCTTCAGCATCGTTTCGTCTTCCGGATCATCCGACCGCGCCTTCGAGGCTGACGGCCAACAGGTTCTGCGCTTCAACGGCGAATTCCATCGGCAATTCCTTGAGCACGCTCTTGCAGAAGCCGCTCACGATCATGTTCACCGCGTCTTCCTCCTCGATGCCGCGCTGCAGGCAGTAGAAGAGCTGGTCCTCGCTGATCTTCGAGGTCGAGGCTTCATGTTCGACCGTCGCTGTCGGATTGCGCGTCTCGATGTACGGGAACGTGTGCGCGCCGCACTTGCCGCCCATGAGCAGGGAGTCGCACTGCGTGAAATTGCGGGCGCCATGCGCGCTCGGCAGGATTTTCACGAGGCCGCGGTAACTGTTCTGTCCGTGCCCGGCGGAGATGCCTTTGGACACGATCGTGCTCTTCGTGTTGGCGCCGATGTGGATCATCTTCGTGCCGGTGTCGGCCTGCTGGTAGTTGTTGGCCGTCGCGACGGAATAGAACTCGCCCACGGAGTTCTCGCCCTTGAGCACGCAGGACGGATATTTCCAGGTGATCGCCGAGCCGGTCTCCACCTGCGTCCAGGCAATCTTCGAATTTCGGCCGCGGCATTCGCCGCGTTTGGTCACGAAGTTGTAGATGCCGCCGACGCCGTTCTCGTCGCCCGGGTACCAGTTCTGCACGGTGGAATACTTGATCTCCGCGTCGTCCTCGGCGATGAGCTCGACGACCGCCGCGTGCAGCTGGTTCTCGTCGCGCATCGGGGCGGTGCAGCCTTCGAGATACGACACATGCGAGCCCGGCGCCGCGATGATGAGCGTGCGCTCGAACTGCCCGGTCTTCGCCGCGTTGATGCGGAAGTAGGTGGACAGCTCCATCGGGCAGCGCACGCCCTTGGGCACGTACACGAACGAACCGTCGGAGAAGACGGCGGAATTCAGGCCCGCGAAGAAATTGTCGGTGTGCGGCACGACCGTGCCGAGGTACTGCTCGATCAGCGCGGGATGGTTGTGCACCGCCTCCGAGAACGAGCAGAAGATGACGCCGGCTTCCGCCAGGCGTTCCTTGAATGTCGTCGCGACCGAGACCGAATCGAAAACCGCGTCCACCGCAACGCCGGCGAGGCGCGCGCGCTCGTGCAGCGGCACGCCCAGTTTCTCGTAGGTCTCGAGCAGCTTGGGATCGACCTCGTCGAGCGACTTGGGCGCGTTGGCTTTCGGCCTCGGCGCGGAGAAATACGAGATCGCCTGGTAGTCGATCGGATTGACGCGCAGCTTCGCCCAGTGTGGCTCCTTCATCGTGAGCCAGTGGCGGAAGGCCTTGAGGCGCCAGTTCGTCAGGAACTCGGGTTCCTTCTTCTTGCGCGAGATGAATCGGACGACGTCTTCGTCGAGGCCCGGCGGCAACGTGTCCGAATCGATGTCCGTGACGAAGCCGTGCCGATAGCTCTTCGACAGTAGCTGGTCGATGCTCGGGTCATGTTCCATGGATGTGGGATTGCTGCTCATGGCGCCGCCTTGGCGCGTCCCATGTACTTGAGCTCGCGTTCGAACGGCATCGTGGGTGTCTTGGTGTCCAGGCCCGCGAGCTGCGCGAGCGAAACCTCGCTGAGGGAGCGCCGGATGGCGACGCTCAACCGCTGCCAGGTCCGTCCGACCGAGCAGGTGTGTTCGATGCCGCAGTTCCCGCTGCCGGCGGAGCACTCGGTCAGTGCGATCGGGCCTTCGAGCGCGTCGAGAATCGACGCGGCGCTGATGCTCTCCGGGTCGCGCGCGAGCTGGTACCCGCCATGCGTGCCGCGCGTGGAATTCACCAGGCCCGCCCGGTGCATTTGCTTGAGCAGCTTGCTCACGGTGGGCGCCGCGATGTGTGTGCGCTCCGCCAGCGTGCTGGCATTGAGCAGCCGCGCGCGGTCGGCGGCCAAGGTCGCCAGAATGACCGTCGCGTAGTCCGTCAGCTTGCCGATTCGAAGCATGGCTGCATCCCGATGGGCTCCAAGTGGGACCATTTTAGTACGGATTCAATCCGCCAGAAAGCCGTAAGGGGCTGCTTTTGTTATCCTTCGCGGCCTTTCCGAATCAACGAACTGCACGAGGCCCTGGCTGCTTGAGCCCGAGTTCCGCTGAAAACAACAACGCATCGCCGGCGCAAGCCGGCGATGCCGTTATTGAGGTCCGCGATGTGCGTTACGCCGTGGGCGGCCGCACGATCTTCGATGGCCTCGATATCACCGCGCGCCGCGGCCGCATCACCGCGTTCATGGGCCCGTCGGGCACGGGCAAGACCACGCTGCTGCGCCTCATCACCGGGCAGGTGACCGCCGAGCGCGGCAGCGTGCGGGTGTTCGGCGAAGAGGTCGCGAAGATGTCCAGCCGCGAATTGTTCGCGCTGCGTCGGCGGATGGGCATGCTGTTCCAGAACGGCGCGCTGCTGACGGACCTCGACGTCTACGAGAACGTCGCGTTTCCCGTGCGCGAGCACACGCGGCTCCCGGAACCGCTGGTTCGCCAGCTGGTGTTGACCAAACTTCACGCCGTGGGACTGCGAGGCGCGGCGCGGCTCATGCCGTCCGAGCTCTCCGGCGGCATGGCGCGGCGAGTGGCCCTCGCGCGGGCCATCGTGATGGACCCGGACATCCTCATTTACGACGAGCCGTTCGTGGGACTCGATCCGATCTCGATGGGCGTGATCTGCCGGCTCATCAAGCAGATGAACGAGGCGCTCGGCATCACCAGCATCGTGGTGTCGCACGACGTGCAGGAGCTCGCGACGATCGCGCACGACAGCTATTTGTTGTCGGGCGGAAAAGTCGTCGCGTCCGGCACACCCGAGGAACTGGCGCGCAGCGAGATTGCCGAAGTCAGGCAGTTCATGGGAGGTCTCGCCGATGGTCCGGTGCCATTCCACTATCCAGCATCCGAATACGAGGCCGAGTTGTTAGGCGACGCCGGAGCGCCGAAGTGACCGCCGCCGCGGACTCGATGCCCGTCGCCGCGCTGCGCCGCGTCGGCTCGGTGTCATTGTTCCTGGTGCAGATCCTGGCGCGTATTCCGGCGGCCCTGAAGCGCCCCGGCCTCATCGTTTCGCAGATTTACAACGCGGGCGCGCGCTCGCTGGTGATCATCATGTTGTCCGGCATGTTCGTCGGCATGGTGCTCGGCCTGCTCGGTTTCGATGTCTTCCAGCGCTTCGGCTCGGAGGACTACGTCGGCGTGCTGGCCGCCCTCGGTAACCTCAAGGTGCTGGGACCCGTGTTGACCGCGCTGTTGTTCGCCGGCCGCGCGGGCACCGCGCTGACCTCCGAAATCGGGCTCATGAAATCCACCGAGCAGCTCACCGCGATGCAGATGATGGCCGTCGACCCGGTCCGCTACGTCGTCGTGCCGCGCTTTCTCGGCGGCTTCATCGCCATGCCGCTGCTCGCGGCGACGTTCACGGTGATCGCGCTGTACGGCGCGCAACTCATCGGCGTGCAGCAGATGGGTGTGGATCCCGGCGCCTACTGGTCGCAGACGCAGAACGCGGTGGACCTGAACGATGTCTGGGAAGGCATCGTGAAGAGCCTCGTGTTCGGCGTGGCGGTGAGCCTCGTCGCCGTCTACGAGGGATTCCACGCCGAGCCCACTCCCGAAGGCGTCGGCCTCGCGACCACGCGAACCGTCGTCACGTCCTCCGTGCTCGTGCTGCTGTTGAACTACCTGCTCACGGCGGCCTTCCTGACCACGCACTAGGCTAACCAGGCCTGATCGGTAACCCATGAAAAACACCCGCTCGCTCGAAATCGGCACCGGCTTGTTCGTATTGCTCGGATTCTTCGCGCTCGCGTTCCTCACGACGCAGTTGCCCGGGACCTCGCTCAAGCTGACCGGAGGTCCGTCCGGTTACGCGGTCACCGCGAAGTTCGACAACATCGGCGACCTCAAGCCCGGCTCGCCGGTCACCATGGCCGGCGTCAACATCGGCCGCGTCGAGTCGATCCGTTTCGACCCGAAGGACTTCAAGGCCGCGGTCGTGTTGCGTATCGAAAATCAATACTCCGAGATACCCGACGACAGCGACGCGAGCATCCAGACCGCGGGTCTGCTGGGCGGCAAATACATCGGAATCGGCCCTGGTGGATCGGAAACCTTCCTCCGGGACGGCGGTCAGATCGAGTTCACGCAGTCGGCCATCGTGCTCGAGAGCCTGGTCAACAAATTCTTCGCCAACATGGCGGATAAGGGCTCCGGAAACGACGCGCCGCCCGCGGCAAACGAGGAACAGAAATGAAGCGGCAGATGCAACGGTTCGTTCAGGCAGGGTTCATCTTCGCCTTGTTAGGCGCGGGCGCCGCGGTCGCGGCGGACGCAGCGAAGCCCGAGGGCACGAAGGCGGCGCCGACGGCCGTCGACGCCAGCGGTCCGAGCGAGCTCATCGAAAGCTCCGCGAACATCATGTTGTCCGGCATCGACGCGCGTCGCGCGGAGTTCCGCAAGGATCCGACCGGGTTGTACAAACTGGTCGAAGACACGCTGCTGCCGAACTTCGACACGCCGTATGCCGCGCAGCTCGTGCTGGGCAAGCACTGGCGCAACGCGACGCCGGAGCAGCGCAAGCGTTTCGTCGAGGCGTTCTACAATTCGCTGCTGTACACGTACGGCGATGCGATGGTCGATTTCACCGCCGACCGTCTGAAGGTATTCCCCTCCAAGGTCGCGCCCACCGACGAGCGCGCGACCGTGCGCACCGAGATCAAGCGTTCGAACGGCACCAAGGTCTCCGTGAACTACAGCCTGCGCAAGGTCAACGGCGTGTGGAAGGCCTGGGACGTCGTCATCGACGGCATCAGCTACGTGAAGAGTTATCGCGAGGACTACGGCGCGGAAGTCGACCAGAAGGGGTTGGAGGCGGTCATCGCGCGCCTCGAAGCCAAGGCGCAGAGTGCGAAGGCCGCCAAGGCAAAAGCCACCTGAATGCCCGACGGAGCAGTGAACCACGCGGACGATATCGGCGTCAGTGAGCCGAGCGCGGGGCGCGTCGTCGTGACCGGCGCGCTGACCTTCGCGACCGCGCGTGACGCGCAGCAACGGGGCGTGCTGGTGCTCGAGGGTTCACGCGCCGAGCGCATCATCATCGATTGCAGTGGCGTGACTCGCGCCGATAGCGCCGGCCTCGCGGTACTGCTCGAGTGGCTCGCCTGGGGCCGCCGCAAGTCGCGGCCGATCCTGCTGCAGCGCCTGCCCGCGTCGATCATCGCGATCGCGCGC
The DNA here is from genome assembly GCA_023457495.1 of Pseudomonadota bacterium. Taxonomy (GTDB): domain Bacteria; phylum Pseudomonadota; class Gammaproteobacteria; order Steroidobacterales; family Steroidobacteraceae; genus CADEED01. The sequence continues at coordinate 107,497 of JAEWLQ010000098.1, read as the reverse complement.
ATCTCCGAAGTCGACGGACTCCTGTCAGCGAACGGCTAGGGGGTCAGACCCCATTTCCTAGCAAATGGGGTCTGACCCCATTTTCAGGCCTGCGCGACGACCTGGCGTTGCTGGCCGAGCTTCTCGATGCCGAGTTCCATCGTGTCGCCGACCTTCAGGAAGACGGGTTCGGGCTTGATGCCCATGCCGACGCCGGGCGGCGTGCCGGTCGTGATCACATCGCCCGGATGCAGGCTCATGAACTGGCTCAGGTAGCTCACCAGGAATGCCGGCTTGAAGATCATCGTGCGCGTCGAGCCATCCTGGCGGCGCACGCCGTTCACGTCGAGCCACATGGAGAGGCTCGCCGGATCGCCGACTTCATCCGACGTCACGAGCCAGGGACCGATGGGGCCGAAGGTGTCGCAGCCCTTGCCCTTGTCCCACTGACCACCGCGTTCGAGCTGGAAGTGGCGCTCCGAAAGATCGTTCACCACGCAGTAGCCCGCGATGTGTTTCGGTGCATCGGCCTCGCTCACGTAGCGCGCCACGCTGCCGATCACGACGCCGAGCTCGACTTCCCAATCCATCTTGATCGAGCCGCGTGGCTTCAACACTGTGTCGTTGGGTCCGACGATGCAACTCGTCGCCTTCATGAAGACGATGGGCTCGCTCGGGATCTTCGCGCCGGTTTCCGCCGCGTGATCGGCGTAGTTGAGGCCGATCGCGATGAACTTGCCGACGGCGCCAACGCAGGCGCCGAGTCGCGCGCCCTCCGGGGCGAGCGGTAGTTGGGTCGCATCGAGCGCGCGCAGTTTGGCGAGCGAATCGGGGGAGAGCGCCCCTCCCGCGACATCAGGAATCACGGTGGACAGGTCCGCGATGGCGCCATCCGCCAGGACGAGGCCGGGCCGCTCCGCGCCGGCGGAGCCGAATCGTACGAGTTTCAAGTGAGTCTCCCGCCGATCAGGCTGCCGGCAGGCAGGCCGGTCCGATCGGTTCGAATTGTTTGTAGGTGAGGATGAATTCCTGGTGCCCGAGCGCCTCGGACTTCGACAGATGACCGGCCGCGACGCTCTGCACGAGCTCGAAGATCTCGCGGCCCACCTCGTCGAGCTCCGCGCCGTGCAGGATACGGCCCGCGTTGACGTCCATGTCGTCCGCCATGCGTTCGTAGGTGTCCGGGTTCGCGCACACCTTGATGACGGGCGAGATCGCCGATCCCACCACCGAGCCACGGCCGGTGGTGAACAGGATGAGGTGCGAACCGCAGGCGATGAGTTCCACGATCTCCGCGTTGTCGGAGATGTTCGGAAAGCCGAAACGCGGCTCGCCGTCGGGCACGACGTCCAGTAGATAGAGCCCGCCGCGTGGCGGCACGTCGCCGGGTTTGATGAGTCCGCTGATCGGCGACGATCCGGATTTCGAATACGCGCCCATGGATTTCTCCTCGAGCGTCGTCAGGCCGCCCTCGGCATTGCCCGGCGCGAAGCTGCCGTATCCCATGATGCGGTAGTAGTTGGCCGCCTTGTCCACGCAGGCCTCGATCTCGCGACCCAGCTCGGGTGTGATCGCGCGGGAGGCCATGATGCGCTCGCAGCCGATCAGCTCGCCCGTTTCCTCGAAGATGCAGGCCGCGTCATTTTCGATCAGCCAGTCGAAACAGCGGCCGACCGCCGGATTCGCGGTGATGCCGCTGGTGCCGTCCGATCCGCCGCACACGGTTCCGACCACGAGCTCGTTCAGCGCCATGGGCACGGTGGTCTGCTGCGCGAGCTGCGCGCGCATCTTCTTGACGACTTCGAGACCCGCGTTGAGCGTGCGCGTGGTGCCACCGGACTGCTGGATGACCAGCAGGTCGACGGGACGGCCGCTGGCGGCGACGGTGCGCCGCAGTTCCTCGCGGTTGAAACTCTCACAGCCCAGCGACACGAGCAGCACCGCGCCCACGTTCGGGTGCGTGCACAGGCGCTTCATCATCTCGAGCGCGTACTTGTTCGGATAACAGCCGGGAAAGCCGATGAGATGGACGTCGTCGAAGCCCGAGCGCTGCACGATGAGCCGCGAGACGTGGTGGGCGCATTCGACCAGGTAGGCGACCGCAACCACGTTGCGGATGCCCTTGCGTCCATCCTTGCGGAGATATCCGCGCATCGCGTTCATCAGTGCCTGTCCCCATCGCGCGTGGTCGCCGAAACGTAGTCGCTGCGCAGGTTGTGCATGTGGACGTGTTCGCCACGCGCGACCGCCGTCTTCATCGAGCCGATCGGCGCCCCGTACTTGAGGACGCGTGCGTCCGCGGCGATCGCACGGCGTGCGAGCTTGTGGCCGAGCTCCACCGCCGTCGGGATCGTGAAACTCTCGCCATCGATCTCGACGCGCTCGCCGGCCGCGATGTCGCGCCGCGCGACAACGATGTTGTCGTCCGGGTGGAGCAGCAGCAGCGGCGGTAGTTTGCCGTTGCCCGTCTGATTCCCGCCGTTCACTGCGTGCCCTGAGGGGGAGAAGTGGATTGCCCGGCTTCCGGCGTCGCGGGCGCTTCGGGAGCCGGCTCCTCGGGTTGAGCTTCATCGGGCGCCGCATCGTCGAACAGTTCCTGCTCGAGCTCGAGCGAATCGTCGGCGACGTCGCCGTCGCGCACCAGGAATTCGCGCCGCTGCAGCCAGGCGTTGCGGATGAAGGCGTAGCTGTCGTAGCTGCGTTCGATCTGCGCATCGAGATCGAGCAGCCCGGCGCGCAGGTCGATGAAGTCGACGCCGCGGATGAGGAGGCGAGTGCTGTCGTCCTCCAGATAGTTCACGGGATAGGTGTACTGGTCCGGAATGCGCGCGAAGGTGTCGCGCACCGTGGACGGTCCGAGGAACGGCAGCATCAGATAGGGACCTGGCTTGACGCCCCATTTGCCGAGGGTCTGGCCGAAGTCCTCATCGTTGAGGTCGAGTCCGGCCGCCGAAGCCGGATCGAACAACCCGCCGAGGCCGAGCGTGGTGTTCAGCAGGAAACGCGCGGAGTCCTGGCTCGCCTGCTTCACCTTGCCCTGGAGCAACGCATTGACGATGGTCGGCACCTGGTCGAGGTTCGTGATCACGTTGCTGATGCCCGTTCGAACGAGCTGTGGCGTCACCTTTTTGTAGCCCTTCGCGACAGGCTTGGCGATTGCGCGATCGAGCGAATCGTTGAATGCATACATGCTGCGATTGAATTTCTCCCACGGGTCACGTGGGTCGGTCTTTGCAGCGGGGACGGTGGCGCAGCCTGTTGCGAACAGGACGACTAGCGCGAGGAGGGTTTTTTGCATGGGGCGAAATTCTACTCATTTGTATGAGTGGCCGCCCCTGTTGCCCGGCAGGGACAGCGCCGGATCGGAATAGTCAGCCGCGGCGGGTAGAACGGCTGTCACCGCCACGCTGCGGGCGCTGCTGCGGGTCCGGGCGCGAATCTTCGGTATTCGGTACGCGCCGTTTGCGGCCCGAGAACATGGCCTCGCGCACCTCGTCGAGACGCGCCTGGAACCGGCCGCGCTGAACCCCGGTGATGCCGGGCACCGCCAGCGCCATCTCGAGCTGCGCGACCGACAGGGGCAGGTTGCCCGTGGAGATGTGGTACTCGCTCATGTAGTAAGCCGCGTCGGCGGTGTCGCCGGCGCTGCTCGCGGCCAGCGCGGTGAAGCGGATCTGTTGCGGTGTCGGCGGCACGTTGTTGAACAGGTCGAGCAGCACCATGTGCGCTGCCTTGGCCTGATCTGCCTTGAGCAGCGCTTCCGCGTAACGCATCGTGAGCGGAATATTGCGTGGCGAGAGCACCAGCGCCTTGCGGAAAGTTTCGAGCGCCTCGTCGGTATCACCCGCGGCCATGAGGGCCTGACCCAACGTGGATTGCAGCATCGGGATCTGCGGATAACGGCGCGCGAGGTCCTGCAACGAATCCAGCGCGGCCCGCGCGTCGCCGCGCTCGAAATAGGCGAGCGCTTCGCCGTAGCGCTCACCGGTCGTCTGGTCCTGCACATCGCGTCGCTCCTGGTAATAGCGACCGACGTTGTCCTCCGCCGGCGTCGAGATCACCCGCAGGCGTTCGCGCGTGAGCTGGTAACTCAGGCTTTCCGGAACCTGCTTGAGATCGGCGAACTGGGCGGCGCGCGCGCGCGACTCGGCGATGCGATTCGCGGCCACGGGGTGCGACTGCAGGATCTCCGGCAGGGCGTTGCGATTGCCCGCGGCAAGTCCCATGCGGCGGCCCATGGTCTCGAAGAAGTCCGGCATGCCGTAGGGATCGAACCCCGCGGCGGCCAGAAATCCCATGCCGACCCGATCCGCCTCGTTTTCGTTCGCCCGCGTGAAATTGATCTGCTGCTGCATCGCGGCGCCCTGCGCCATGGAAATGCCGCCGAGCGCGGCGTCCGACGAACCCGTCGCGGCGCCGACGAGGATGGCCGCGAGGATGGCGGCAACGGTTGCGATGCTCTGCCGGCCCTGTGAGCGCACGCGTCGAGCGATGTGCCGCTGCGTGACGTGCGCCACTTCGTGGGCGAGCACGCCGGCGAGCTGGGCCTCATTGCGGGTCGCGAGCACCAGCCCGTAGTTCACGCCGATGAAGCCGCCGGGCAGCGCGAAGGCGTTGATCGAGGAGTCGCGGACGAAGAAGAAATTGAAGCGATGCGCGGAATCGCCGGTCGCCTGCGCGACGATGCGCGAGCCCACCGACTGGAGGTATTCGGTGGATTCGGGGTCATCGATGATCTGGCCCTCATCACGCAATTGCCGCATGACCTGCAGGCCGATGCGGTATTCATCGTCGAGCGACAGGGCGGAGGAGGCAGGGGAACCGATATCCGGCAGCTCATTGGCGGACGACTGCGCAAACGAGGGCAGAGGCAGCAACACCGACAGGAAAACGACCAGTATTTTCTTGAGAGCGTTGCGCATGACGGGCTTGGACCGGTTACGCGGGGGGCGAGTTTCACGCCGGTTCGCCGGAAAACCGTGAAGGGCTTCCCTAGAGCGTATCAGAGGCAAAATCGGCGAGCCGCGACCGTTCGCCGCGAACCAGCGTGATGTGGCCCGAATGGCTCCAGCCGCGGAACCGGTTCACGACGTACGTGAGGCCCGACGTGGTTTCCGTCAGATACGGCGTGTCGATCTGCGCGATGTTTCCGAGACACACGATCTTTGTGCCGGGACCGGCGCGGGTCACCAGCGCCTTCATCTGCTTGGGTGTGAGGTTCTGCGCCTCGTCGAGGATGACGTAGCGATTCAGGAACGTGCGGCCGCGCATGAAATTGAGGGAACGGATCTTGATCCGGTTGCGCAACAGATCGTTGGTCGCGCCCCGGCCCCAGCTGCCGCCCTCGGTGCTTTGCGTGAGCACCTCGAGGTTGTCCATCAGCGCGCCCATCCAGGGCTCCATCTTTTCCTCTTCCGTGCCCGGCAGGAAGCCGATGTCCTCGCCGAGCGGAATCGTCACGCGGGTCATGATGATCTCCGCGAAACGGTTCGAGTCGAGTGTCTGCATGAGCCCGGCCGCGAGCGTGAGCAAGGTCTTGCCCGTGCCCGCCGGCCCGAGGATGGTGACGAAATCGATCTCGGAGTCCATGAGCAGGTTGAGCGCGAAATTCTGCTCGCGATTGCGCGCGCTCACGCCCCAGACGCTGTTGCGCTCGCCACGGAAGTCGCGCGCCAGCTCGAGCGTGGCCTTGCCGGCCTCGATGCGGCGGACGATGGCCTCGATGCCCTCGCTGCCTTCCTCGTGTACGAACTGGTTGACCTGCAGGTTGGCGACGGCCGGGCCCGAGATCTCGTAATAAGTGCGATCGGCTTCTTTCCACGAGCGCATGTCCTTGCCATGCGCCTCCCAGAAATTCGCGGGCAACGCGCTGAGGCCCGTGTGGAGCACGTCCGCGTCTTCGATGGTCTTGTCGTTGTAGTAGTCCTCGGCGTGCACGCCGACGACCGCAGCCTTGATTCGCAGGTTGATGTCTTTCGACACCAGCGTGACGCGCGATTCGTGGTGCGTCGCCTGCAGCGCCAGGGTCATCGCGAGGATGGCGTTGTCGTTGCCGTGGCCCGGTAGATAGTCAGGCAGCGCCGAGGTGAGCTGGCGCGTCTGGAAGAAGAGGCGACCGGCCGTGCCCTGACCAGCCTTTCCGCCGCGGTCGCCATTGGCGCCGAGACCCTGCGGCGGGGGCAGCGGCAGCCCGGCGTCGATCTCGTCCTTGGTCGCGTCGCGCATCAGGTCGTCGAGGAACCGGCTGACCTGCCGCACGTTGCGCGAGGCTTCGGAGAGGCCCTTCTTGTTGGCGTCGAGCTCCTCGAGTACGACCATCGGTAGATAGACGTCGTGTTCCTGGAAGCGGAAGATCGCCGTCGGGTCGTGCATCAGCACGTTGGTGTCGAGGACGAAGAGGCGCCGCTCGGGATCCCTGGCCGCTTTGCCGCCGGCCTGGCGCTTGGCCGCGTTCACAGGGATTTCGCCGCTTCCAGGACTTCAGCCGCGTGGCCCTTGACCCGGACCTTGCGCCATTCGCGCGCGACCTTGCCGCTGGCGTCGATGAGGAAAGTGCTGCGTTCGATTCCCATGAACTTCCTTCCGTAGAGGGACTTCTCGCGGATCACGTCGAAGAGCCGGCAGACGGTTTCATCCTCGTCGGACAGCAGCTCGAACGGAAATTTCTCCTTCGCGCGGAACTTCGCATGACGCTCGCAGCTGTCCTTGGAGACGCCGAGCACCGTGGTCTTCGCACGCTTGAACGCGGCGTGCAGGTCGCGAAAGTCCTGACCCTCGAGCGTGCAGCCGGGAGTCATGTCCTTCGGATAGAAATAGAGCACGAGGTTTGCGCCTTTCGCATCGGCCGATTTCCACACCGTGCCGTCGGAGCGCGGCAACGAAAAGGCGGGCGCCTTCTTGCCAACCGAAACAGTCAAGACTTTACCGGCTCCAGGATCGCGTCGAGGTTCTGCGCATCGCAGTAGTCCATGAACTCCTCGCGCAGGTGCGCGAGCTGCAGCCGCTTCGGGACGTTGATGATCATCTGCACCGCGAACATCTGCGCGCCGGTGTGCGCGGCGGGATACGTGCGGGTGGAGACCTCGGCGATGTCGATGCCGCGGCTCGAGCAGAAGCCCGAGAGACCGGCGACAATTCCCGACTGGTCGAGACACACCACGTCGATCGAATAGGGCAGCAGTTCGACGCGCGCGGCGCGCGGCTCGGTGCGCTTGAGGTGAAGCGACAATCCGGTGGTTTCGCCCAGGCGCGCGAGCTCGCTTTCGAGTTTGGCGAGCGCATGCCAGTTGCCGCTCACCAGGATCAACATCGCGAATTCATTGCCGAGACTGGCCATCCGGCTTTCGCTGATCGACCCGCCACAGTCCGAGATTACGCGGGTCAGGTCGTGGACCATCCCGGTCCGATCGCTGCCAATGGCGGATACGGCTAAGTGCTGCTTCATCTGGCGCGGAGTGTACCCCAGCCTGCGGCTTGCGAACCCACGGGGTGCGCCCGTACCATTCCCGACCGCTTTCAACGACCCTTGGATCTAACGCATGTTCGCCGGCAGCCTGGTGGCGCTCGTGACCCCGATGCAGCCGGACGGCAGCATCGATTTCAATGCCTGGACTCGCCTCGTCGAGTTCCAGCTGGCCAACGGCACCGCGGGCATCGTCGTCGCGGGCTCAACGGGCGAATCCGCCACCGTCACCGACGCCGAACTACGGGATCTGCTGCTGGCCGCGCGCAAGATCATCGGCAAGCGCGCACTGCTGATCGCCAATACCGGCACGAACGGCACCGCGAGTTCCGTGGACCGCGCGCGGGACTTTTCAGCGCTCGACGTCGATGCGCTGCTGGTGTCGTCGCCGTCTTACGTGCGCCCGACGCAGGAAGGATTGTTCCTGCATTTCTCCGCGATTGCCGCGGCTTCGCGCACGCCCATCCTGCTCTACAACGTTCCGAGCCGCACCGCGGTGGACATGTTGCCGGCGACCGTCGCGCGCCTGTCGCGCGTGCCGCGCATCATCGGCATCAAGGAAGCGGTGGGTGATGCCGCTCGTGTGCGTGAACTCGTCGCCGCTTGCGGCGCGGATTTCAAGGTGCTCTCCGGGGACGATCTGACGGCGCGGGACGCCATGGGCGCCGGCGCGGCGGGGGTCATCTCGGTGACCGCGAACGTCGCGCCGCGGGCCATGGCTGACATGATCGCCGCGGCACTGCGCGGCGATCGCGCGGGCGCCACGCAGATCGATCAGCGCCTGGTGGCGCTGCATCGAAACCTGTTCGTCGAAACGAATCCCATCCCGGTCAAGTGGGCCGTCGCGCGCATGGGTCTCATGGGCGGCGCGCTGCGGCTGCCGTTGACGGAACTCTCGCCGGAGTACCATGCGGTCGTCACCGAGTCGCTGTTCGCGGCCGGCATCAACGTGAACTCCTGAAAGCTCGAAAGGTCGCAAACGTCATGCGTATCGCCGGAATCATCTTCGTTGCATTGCTGTCCACGACACTTTCGACGGGCTGCGTAAAAAAACTGTCCGAGTGCAAGCAGAGCAACAAGGACTACGCGGGCGCGAAAGAAATGCCGCCGCTGAAGGCGCCGCCGGGACTGCAGGACCCGGATACGCGCAATGCGCTGCGAGTGCCGCCGCTGGAGACCCCCGAACGCATTCGTGGCAAGAACGAGCCCTGTCTCGACGCGCCACCCCCGTTCGCGAATCCCAAGGCCCCGGAAGCCCCGACAGCCGGGTAAGGCGCTTTCCGCTATGATGCGCACCCCCGTCCTTGGGCGCGGGGTGCTTCAAGATTCCGGACAGATGGCCGAGCGGTCGAAGGCGCTTGCTTGGAAAGCAAGTAACATCCAAAAGGTGTTCCAGGGTTCGAATCCCTGTCTGTCCGCCAACTCTTTAACCATGGCAGTCCGTATCGGCTCCTTCGCGACGACTAGTTGTAAACCCCGTCAGGCCCGGAAGGGAGCAGCGGTAGCGGCGATGTCGGGCGCCGAAGTCCGGCTGGTGCGGGCTGCCTCCCCCCAAGGATCGACCTACTCATGAGTTACCTCGCGCTGGCGCGCAAATGGCGGCCACGATCCTTCGCAGAACTCGTGGGCCAGGAACACGTCCGCCAGGCTCTCGGAAATGCGCTGACGCAGGGGCGTGTCCATCACGCTTTCCTGTTCACGGGCACGCGCGGCGTCGGCAAGACGACGATCGCGCGCATCCTTTCGAAGTGCCTCAATTGCGAGACGGGCATCACCGCGACACCGTGCGGCGTCTGCTCCGCCTGCCGCGAAATCGATGAGGGCCGCTTCGTCGACCTCATCGAAGTCGACGCGGCGTCGCGCACGAAGGTCGACGACACGCGCGAGCTGCTGGAGAACGTGCAGTACGCGCCGACCCGCGGCCGCTACAAGGTCTATCTGGTCGACGAAGTGCACATGTTGTCGACGCATTCGTTCAATGCGTTGCTGAAGACGCTCGAGGAACCGCCGCCGCACGTGAAGTTCCTGCTGGCGACCACCGATCCACAGAAACTGCCGGTCACGGTGTTGTCGCGCTGTCTGCAGTTCAACCTCAAGCGACTGCCGGCCGCGATGATCGCCGAGCATCTCGCGAAGGTCCTCGAAGCGGAAAAGATCGCCCACGAGACGGCCGCGGTGCGCCTGGTCGCGCAGGCCGCCGACGGCAGCATGCGCGACGCACTGTCGCTGACCGATCAGCTCATCGCCTTCGGTGGCGGCAAGGTCGAGGAGGGCGGCGCACGATCGATGCTCGGCACCATCGACCGCGATCACGTCGCGAAACTCGCCCGCGCGCTCGCGACTGGAGATGCGGCGCGGCTGCTCGAGGCGGCGCGCTCGCTGGAGGAGTTTTCTCCCGACTACGGCGCGGTGCTCGACGAACTCGCCTCGCTGCTGACGCGCATCGCGTTGCGACAGCTCGTGCCGAACTACGAAGGCGATGAGATCTTCGATCCCGCGCTGGTTGCCGAACTGGCCGGCGCCTTCAGCGGCGAAGACGTGCAGCTCTACTACCAGACGGCGATCCTCGGTCGCCGCGATCTGCCTTTCGCACCGGATCCGCGCACCGGATTCGAGATGACGCTGGTGCGCATGCTGGCCTTCCGGCCCGGAGGCGCCGGGATGACGGCGGGTTCGGCGAATACATCCCGCGCGCAATCGGGCGCGGCGGCGTCTTTCGGAAGCGCGGCGCCCATGAGCGCGCCAATCGTGCGCCCGGCGTCGGCGGGTCCGATCGATCCCGTCCAGTGGGCGCGCGTGATCGGCGATCTCGACATCACCGGCGCTGCCCGGCAGCTCGCGACCAACTGCGCGTTGATCGAACACCTCGGCAACACGCTGCGGTTCGGCATCGATCCGAAGGCGGCGCGCTCGCCCGCGCAAGTCGAGAAACTTTCGCAGGCGCTGGCGAAATATCTCGGCGGCCACGTCAAGCTCGAGTTCGTCGAGGGCGGTGTGCCGATCGAGACGCCTTCGCAGCACGGCGAGCGGCGCTCGGCCGAGGCGCTCGATGCGGCGCGGCGTTCGCTCGAGGAAGACCCGGCCGTGCGCGAGATGAAGAGCCGGTTCGGCGCGACACTGCACCCCGAGTCGGTGCGGCCAACGGAATAGTTCCAGACATGTGAGATCGAGGAGATTGCGATGCGCGGTGGCGGAAACATGATGAAGCAGGCGATGGCGCTGCAGGCCAACATGAAGAAGGCCCAGGACGAGATCGCCGCGATGGAAGTCGTCGGCGAGTCCGGCGGCGGCATGGTCAAGGTCACGATGAACGGCAAACACGAAGTGAAACGCGTGCAGATCGAGCCGCAGGTGATCTCCGAGGACCGGGAAATGCTCGAGGACCTGATCGCCGCGGCGATCAACGATGCCGTGAACAAAGTCGATCAGCAGACGCAGGCACGCATGGCGAACGTCATGTCCGGTGTCGCGCTGCCACCGGGCTTCAAACTACCCTTCTGATGCAGCACGCCGCGCCCCTCGCGAAACTGATCGACGCGCTGCGCGCGTTGCCGGGCGTGGGGCCCAAGACCGCGCAACGCATGGCATTCCACCTGCTGCAGGCCGGGCGGGGTGGGGCGCAGACCCTGGCGCAGGCGCTCAACGAAGGCCTCGTCTCGATCAAGCGTTGCCGGCGTTGCCGGATGCTCACCGATACGGAGATGTGCGCCATCTGCTCGGCGCCGGCCCGTGACGCATCGCTGCTGTGCGTGGTCGAGTCGCCCGCGGACGTGGTCGCGGTGGAGCAGTCGGGCAGTTATCGCGGCCGATATTTCGTGTTGCACGGACACCTTTCGCCGCTCGACGGGATCGGGCCCGAACAGATAGGCGCGCGCGAGTTCGAGGCGCTGCTGGACTCCGGCGAAGTGCGGGAAGTCATCCTCGCGACGAATCCCACCGTCGAAGGCGAGGCCACGGCTCATTTCCTCGGCGAGCGCGCGGCCGAGCGGCGCATCCCGGCGAGCCGCATCGCGCACGGGGTGCCGATCGGCGGCGAGCTGGAATACGTCGACGGCGGCACGCTGGCGCACGCGCTGGCCGGCCGGATCCGCCAGGGTAGTTAGCTAAGCCGTCAACGCCGCGGCCGGTTCCCGGGACCGCGGGCCTCGACCAGGTCCGAATATCTTCGGCGCATCCGCCGGTAGCTCTCGTAGCGGCGCGCGAAAAGCTCGCCGCTCTCGACTGCCGTGATGACGGCGCAGGCAGGCTCCTGCATGTGGCGGCAATCCTGGAAGCGGCACGCGACCGCCCGCGCCGCGATTTCCGGGAATCCCAAGGTCCTCTCGTCGAGACGGTCGATGGCCGGAGCGAAGTCGCGCACTCCGGGTGAGTCGATGAGTGTGCCGCCGGATCCGAGCTCGTAGGCGCGCGACGCGGTCGTCGTGTGGCGGCCTTCCTCCTCGCGCACCAGCGTGCCGGTTTCGATCTCGGCCTCGGGCAGCAGCGCACTCACCAGCGAGGACTTGCCGACGCCCGACTGCCCGACCAGCACACTCACGGCGCCGGCGAGAATCCCGCGCAGCGCGTCGAGTCCCGCGCCGGACTTCGCCGAGCAGTGAACGTGCGGATATCCGGCCGCCTCGTAGGCTGCGAGATCCTCGCCGGCGATCCTGCCAGGCCCCAGGTCTTCCTTGTTGACCGCGACGCGACCGGCGATTCCCGCCGCCGTGGCGGCGCACAGGTAGCGGTCGACAATGAAGAAATCCGGCGCGGGCATCGGCGCGACCACGACCACGAGCTGCGTGATGTTCGCGACGACCGGCTCGCTCTCGCCTCGCAGATTGGCGCGGGCGAGCAGCGTGCGGCGCGGCAGGACTTCGACGGCCAACAACTCGCCATGCGCTCGATCCGGCTCGCAGCGCACGCGATCGCCGCACACGATGCTGAGACGTCGTCCGGACGGGCGCGCCCGACTGACCTTCCCGCGATCGTCGCGCACGAGCAGGTGCCGGCCGAACGATGCGATCACCTCGGCTTCGAACTCCGATGGGGAATCCCCGGCGGTAGATGTCACGGACATTCGTGTAGTATCGCGTCAATCCTTATGCCGAGCAGCGACTATCTCGTCTGGATAGATCTCGAGATGACGGGCCTCAAGCCCGATACGGACCGGATCATCGAGATGGCCATCATCGTCACCGACGCCAACCTCGACGTGGTTTCCGAGGGGCCGGTGATCGCGATCCATCAGCCGGACGAGGTCCTCGACGCCATGGACGACTGGAACAAGCGCACGCACGGCGCCTCCGGACTCATCTCGCGCGTGCGCGAAAGCAAGTACACCGCCGAAAGCGCCGAAAAGCGCGTCCTGGAAGTGCTGAAAGTCCTCGTCGAACCCAATTCCTCGCCGATGTGTGGAAACAGCATCTGCCAGGATCGCCGCTTCCTCGCCCGCCACATGCCGACGCTCGAGAAATTCTTCCATTACCGCAATCTCGACGTGAGCACGCTGAAGGAACTCGCCCGGCGCTGGGCGCCCTCATTGTTGAGCGGCTTCGTGAAGCAGGGCGAACACAAGGCGCTCGCCGACATCCAGGAATCCATCCGCGAACTCGCGTATTACCGCGAGCACCTGTTCGCCCCCGAATTCGCCCGGTTGTGACTCGGCCGCTGACCGGCTTCTCCGATGTCGTCGCGGCCGCGGCGCGCATCGGACCACATGTCGTCCGGACACCGATCATGCGCTCGGATGCGTTCGACGCACGCACCGGCCGCCGCGTTTTCTTCAAATGCGAAAACCTGCAGACGGGCGGGGCATTCAAGTTCCGCGGCGCCACGAATGTCGTGCTGCAGCTGGATCCGGCGCGCACTCCGCTCGTGATCACGCACTCCTCGGGCAATCACGGCACCGCGCTCGCGCTGGCGGCGCGCGCCCGCGGGATGCGCGCCGTCGTGGTGGTGCCCCGCGATTCGGCGCGCACGAAAATCGCGAACATCGAAGCGGCGGGCGCGCGGCTCGAACTGTGCGATCCCGGGCTCCCCGCGCGTGAGCGGAAAGTCGCCGAGCTGCAGGCGCGCGAGCGCGCCGAGCTGGTTCACCCGTTCGACGACGACCGGATCATCGCGGGGCAGGGAACCGCCGCGCTCGAATTCCTGGCGGAATTGCCGACGCTCGACGTCATCAGTACGCCCGTCGGCGGCGGTGGGCTCATCGGTGGAACCGCGATCGCCGCGCGAAATCTCGTGCCTTCGATCCGCATCGTGGGGGCGGAGCCCGCGCGGGCCGACGATGCGTACCAGTCGTTTCGCAGCGGCGAACGCCGTGCGGTGACTGTGCCGCAGACCATCGCCGATGGATTACGCGGCTCGATCGGCGTGCGCAATTTCGCGCTGCTCATGGAATACGTGGACGACGTGGTGACGGTGGAAGAAGCACAAATCATCGACGCCATGCGGATCGTGCTGAACGATTTCAAGCTGCTGATCGAGCCCTCCGCGGCCGTTCCGGTAGCCGCCGTGCTGGCGGGGAAAGTCGGCGAGCCGGACCAGCGGATCGGAGTGATTCTGTCGGGCGGCAACGTCGACCTTGATGCCTGCTCGTTCCTGGGCAATGTAAAAAATACTTGACATGAGCCCGAGTGGCGGATGTAAGGTATACCGGACATCCTGAGATTCCGGAGGCTCTTCATGTTCGCCCTGCAGAGACGCACACAGATCCTGGTCGCTCTCGCCGCATTAGGCGCCGTTGGCATGTTCTTCGGGCCCGATGGTTGGCTCGGCATCGATGTCGGTGCCGTCGGCGCAGCGGTGCTCTACGCGGCAATCTGGCTGTTCGTCATCCACCTGTCCCGGGCGCCGACGGGGATTTTCCCCGAGCAGGCATCCCAGGCGGAGAGACAGGGCTGGGTGTCCCTCGCATTCGTCCTCCTGATTGCGTGCAATTTCCTGAACTTCATCGTCGCGCTGCCCGCGCTCGGGGAGGCCGCCGACCGGCTCTCGAATCCCGCGTCGCGTCAGTTCGGCATCAATCTCGGAATGCTGATCGTCGCCTGGAGCGTCGTGGCCAAGATCGTGCGCGCTCAAGACACCGACGGCATCGAATCGGACGAACGCGACCTGCGGATCCAGCACGGCGCGCAACGAATGGCCGGCGGCCTCATGTCGATGCTGATCCTCGGCCTCGTCGCGCTGCTTGCGATTTTCCCGGAGCAGGCGCAGCCGTGGATGCGCCCACTCATCGTCGGCAACGTCCTGCTTGGATTGCTGATCGCGCATACGCTGGCGGAAAGCATCCATCGGGTGGCGCGATATACGCGACAACGCCAATGACGGGCACGCGCGTCCAGAACCAGATTCGCGCGTTGCGGCTCGCGCGCGGTGATCTCACGCAGGAGCAGCTCGCGAAACTGTGCGAAGTCACGCGTCAGACCATCATCGCCCTCGAGGCCGGCAAATATTCGCCTTCACTGGAACTCGCGTTTCGACTCGCGCGCGCGCTCGGCCACGACCTCGAAGAAGTGTTTCAGTTCATCGAAGAAGAAAAATAGTCGTCCGCGAACTGCATCACGCCCGATTGGCGTGAGTTTTGCGTCTTGAATGATCGTCTTGGTCCGATATATTCGGATGCAAATGTTAAGTGACGTGACAACCATCGTTTCCTGGCGTGCGCGTCCACGCAGCTTCGTCGCGCTCATGTCTCTGTACGAGAGCAACTACCTGCGCCTGGCGTCGCTCGCGGGCGACTTGCGGAATCTGCCCGACGTGCGCGTGTCGCGCGTTCCCGAGGACTGCGACCTGCGTCTCAGCGTGACCGAGCGCTCGCCCTACACGACGAGTGCCGATCTTACCTATCTGTTCGCCGCGGGTGAGCAGGTCCAGACGTATCCGGACATGCGGGTGCGCATCTACCACGATGCGCGGCTGGTGGAGGCCCAGGAGTGGGCGACGCAGCACGACCACGAGGCATTGCGCCGCCTGCGCGGTGCGGCGGAGCGTGAACTGGATCAGCGTTGGGCCCGGAATACGATGCTAAATAAGTGGCTGGAGTACTGTTTCGACCGCGGCCACGGGTTCAGGGGGTAAGTCTCGACCCCGCCGCTCAGGGGTCTATGAAGACGCTAAAGGCGTTGGGGTTGCTCGGCGGCACCGGAAATACGGCGGAACCGGTTGAAGACGGACGCGTCGTCGAACTTTTCCGCAGCCGTGCGGAATTGCGCAAGCAGCACGAGGAACTTGGCGCGGAGATGCAGCGCCTGCGCGACCGGCTCAAGCAGCAGGAAGCGGCCACCGGACGCGTGCAGGAAATGTTCGAAGCGCTCGAGAAGCGGCTCGAATCGGTCGATTCCGGTCTATCTACCCTGGTTTTCTACCACCTGCGTTCGCTGTGGAGCGATGGTCGCGAGATCATCGAGCAACTCGTGCGCGAGCTCTCCGCGAAGCAGGAAGAACGGGAACGCAAGACCTTCGCGCTGCAAGGCAACCGCCGCCAGTTCCAGCAACGTCAGGCCAGCGAACAGCAGTTGCGCCAGGCCGAGTCGCAGATGGTGGCCGTGCGCCAGGCGCTTGCGGCATTCGACTCGCGGCTGGCGCGGCTGAACAAGTGGTGGCACCGCTGGCAGCGCCCGAAAGTCGCCGCGCAGCGTCCCGCGCTCGAGGCGGCGGTCGAAACGGCGCAGGCCGCGCTGCTGGCCGCGCGCGCGCATTGCGAACAAATCGAGAAGAGTGGGACGGGGGAATTCCCCGGCCTGTCGGTCGAATCCCGGCGCGCGATAAACCTCACGGCGATTGCCTGCGCCGAGGTCCTGTGCCTGCGGTTGTCGCGCACCAACCTCGTGGCATCCGCGAGGATCGCGATGTCGCGGCGTGAAGCGACGGAACACTACGGGGATCTCGCGGCCTGCGTATCCATCATGAGCGACATCGCGAAGGCGCGTGCCGCGATCCGTCAACGCAACGGCTTGAACCAGGAAGTGCAGCATCGCAGCGAGCGCCTGCGCACCACCGCCGCCTACCTTGGCGATCATGAGACGGTGCCGATTCCGGAGTCCTGTGGAATCGCGCAGGGCGACGTGCTGGCCTACGGCTCCCAGGGCGTCACGGCCGCCAAGCTTCCCAATGTCCTGGCCGAGGACACCTGGGATCTGTTCAAAGTCCTCTTGCGCTGAGGCCGATCACTCCGCCGGCTTGCCCTCGCTGCTGCGCACCGTGCGCGAAGGCGCCGGGACGATCGGGCGCAGGCCCGCGACCATGTCGGTCATGACCTCGGTGGCCTGATCGAGCACCGTGTCCGGGAATTTCGCATCCGCGAGTTCTTCCGGCGTCTTCAGCGCCGGCAGGTTCTGCGCGGCACGACGCGCATTCTCGCGGGTGAGGCGTTCGCGCTCGAGGCGCTCGCGTTCGGCCTTGCGCTCCTCGAGGTTCAGCGACAGCGTCTTCTGCTTGCGCACCGCGTCGGCGGCGGCGAGATCGGCGACCAGCCAGCGGTAGTCGGGATCACGGGTCGCGCGCGACTTTTCCTCGGTTGCGAGGGCTTCGATGTTCGGCTGACTGGCCTTGCCTTCGAGACGGAAGGGAACGCCGGGAATGCGATCCCACGGCAGGGCACCCTCGAGCGCGCTTTCGCCGAATTCGTCCATGTCGATCTGCGACGGCAACGCGACGTCCGGCTCGACACCGCGATGCTGGGTGCTCTCCCCGGTGACGCGGTAGAACTTGCCGATGGTCACCGTGAGTTGTCCGTTGACCGGACGCGGCGACCAGCGATCGAGCGGCACGAGGTTCTGCACGGTGCCCTTGCCGAAGGTGCGCTGGCCCAGCACGACGCCCCGATGGTAATCTTGGATCGCGCCCGCGAAGATTTCCGAGGCCGAAGCGCTGAAGCGATCGACGAGCACCGCCAGCGGTCCGGAGTAGGCCACGCCCGGTTCCGGATCTTCCTGCACCTCGAGATCGCCATTCGTGACCTTGAGCTGCACGACCGGGCCTCTGTCGACGAACAGACCGGTGAGCGCCGTCGCCTCGGGTAGATAGCCACCGCCGTTGCCACGCAGGTCGAGCACCAGGCCATCGATCTTCTCTGCCTTGAGCTCGTTGATGAGGCGGCGCACGTCGCGCGTGGTGCTGCGGAAATTCTTGTCGCCGGAGTTCTGCGCCTCGACGTCCTGGTAGAAGGCCGGAACGTTGATGACGCCGACACGGAATTCCTTGTCCCCGCGCTTGATCGTGCGCAGTTCCTTCTGGGCGGCCTGGGCTTCGAGCGTCACCTTGTTACGGGTGAATTCCAACATCTTTTCGGCGGTGCCGGGAGCGGCGCCCGCGGGCAACACCTGCAGGCGCACCTGTGTGCCCGCGCGACCGCGAATGAGCTGCACGACGTCGTCGATGCGCCAGCCGAGCACGTCGGTGACCGGGCCTTCCTTGCCCTGGCCGACGCCGGTGATGCGATCCTTGACCGAGAGGCTGCCGGCGACCGCGGCGGGGCCGCCCTCGATGACGTTCATGATGGTCACGTAGTCATCGATGAGCTGCAGCGACGCGCCGATGCCGTCGTAGTTCAGGCTCATCTGGATGCGGTATTCCTCGGAGCTGCGCGGCGAGAAGTAGCTGGAGTGCGGGTCGTACGCACGCGCATACGAATTCATGAGCGTTTCGAACACGTCGTCGGCGCTGATCTGATCGATGCGCTTGAGCGTGGTTTCGTAGCGCTTCTTGAGAGTCTCGACGGTCTTGGGCCAGTCCTTGCCGGTGAGCATCAGAGACAGCGCATCGTTCTTCACGCGCTTGCGCCACCACTCGTCGAGCTCAGCGGAACTGGCCGCCCACGGCGCCTTCTGTCGATCGAACTCGAAGACTTCGTTCGTGGTCCAGTCCGGTTCCTTCTCGAGCTGCGACAGCGCGAACTTGAGGCGCTCGCGATTGCGCTGCTGGTAGCGCGCGAAGATCGCAAACGCGGGGTCGACCTCGCCGCTGCGGATCATGTCGTCGAAACGCAGCTTGTACTGGTCGAACTCGGCGATGTCCGAGGCGAGCAGGCTGGTGTGCTGGCTGTCGATACTGTCGAGGTAGCGCGCATAGACGACGGTCGACATGCGATCGTCGAGCTTCTGTCCGCTATAGTGCATGCCCTCGAGCATCGACCAGACGCGTCGCGCGACGGACCGATGACGTTCGCTCGCGACCACCGAGCCGGCCGGCAGCTGCGTATTCGCGGGCGCCTGGGCGGAACCCGTGAGCAGCAGCAACACGGCAAGAATGGAGGGCGCGAGCCAGCGGGACGAGAGGGCGAATGATGGATTCATGCGTCAGAGTGTCTCGACGGTGGACGGTCCGTACAATCGAACCAACAGTAAGGCCGGCAGTCGGCCTGCTCAAGTGGAATCTCCCCAAACACAGGCAAATGCATGCGCCCGCTGGTCGTACTCCTTGGAATCGTGATGGGCTCGACAGTCTCCATCGCCGCGGCACTGCTCCTTACGGGACTGGTGTTCCTGTTGCTGCCGGAATATGCCGCGCGCCTCGAGGATGAAAGGCGACTGATTGGCGCCGCTTGTCTGATTGCGGTTTTCCTGGCGGCTTTGGCGGTGACGAGCTTCTACGGAGAGTTGCGCACACGTTCGTGGCGCCATGCGGCTCACATTGCGCTGACGCTGGTATTGGCGATCGTCTTATGGGTCTATTGGCCCAAGCAATGAGCGGCAGCAGCATGACCCGGTTCGAGTATCCGTCCGGGAGCTTTGTTCCGTACTGAACGGATTGGGGTATCGACTACTCCGGACGCGGTCAACGAGGACGGCGGGTTTTCCAGACTTCGCGCAGCGCTTTGCCGTTCACGTGGTTGTACGGGTCGAAGCCCGCGGGCTCCTGACTCGAGAAAAGGAAATCCCCGAGCAACGTGATCTTCACATCCTGTGCCTGCTTGGTTCTTTCGGCAGGCTGGCCCTCGCGCTTCTGGCGAGTGCGCTCTTCGGCTTTTTGATCGGCGAGGTAGTACTCGCTCATTTTTCTGGTCCTGACGCGGGCTGAGTTCGTCCGGACTTCATTGTCGCCGAATTGCGTCACAGAATAGCTCGCCGGGGAATTTAACCGTGGAAATTCCGTGAACAAGTTCACGTTTCCGTGGCCGGCATTTTACTTATATCTTGCGCAATACAAATCGAAAGATTCTGAAAAGGCTGAGGAAACCGAAGGGCCCCAGCAGCACGATCCAGCAGCTCGGTCGCAGTTCGACGAGACCTTTGACGAAGTCCTGATACAGCGCGAACAAGCCTCCGTTCGCGTACGGTTTGAGGACGGCGATACCCGCGAGATAGATGAGCGCGGGCATGACGAGCAGCCCCACGAGCAAGGTGAGACCCAGCGTCGTCGCTTCGAACTTGAGTGGCGGCATCGCGAAGTACCCATCGCGTGCGCGGATCAACCAGTTGAACAATTCCGCCTGACTCCCGAGGAGACCCGCCGAACGGCGGGGTAGCGCGGGCATAATAGCGCATGAGCAAAATCAGGGCGGCGGTCATCGGTGTTGGTTATCTCGGACGCTTCCACGCGCAGAAATACGCCCAACTAGACTCGTGCGAGCTGGTTGCCGTGGCCGACGCCCGTGAGGACGTTTGCCGCCAGGTGGCCACCGAGGTGAACGCCTCGCCTGTGGGTGATTACCGCGAGCTGCTCGGCAAGGTCGATGCAGTCAGCGTCGTGACTCCCACTCCGGCGCATTTCGAAATCGCGGATGCGTTTCTCGCGGCGGGCGCTCACGTCCTCGTCGAAAAGCCGATCACGGAGACTCCCGAGCAGGCCCGCGCGCTGATCGCGCGCGCCCAGAAGCAGCGCCGCATCCTCCAGGTGGGTCATCTCGAAAGATTCAATGCCGCCGTACTCGCAGCCGACCCGCACGTGCGCGACCCAAGATTCATGGAATGTGTGCGCCTCGCCCCGTACAAGGAGCGCGGCACGGACGTCAACGTCGTGCTCGATCTCATGATCCATGACATCGACCTGATCCAGTCGCTGGTGCGCAGCGAGATCGTGAGCATCGATGCCATTGGTACTCCGGTTTTCTCCAGCGCAATCGACATCGCCAATGCGCGCATCCGGTTTGCCAATGGTTGCGTTGCCAACACGACGGCGAGTCGTGTGAGCCTGAAGACCGAGCGCAAGCTCAGGATCTTTGAAGACGCGGCCTACATGTCGGTCGATCTGCAGCAGAAAATTCTGACGCTGATCCGCAAGCGCGACGGTTCCCCGCAGGCCGGCCAGCTCCCGGTGAATATCGAAGAGGCGAGCTTCGCGCAGGGAGATGCCCTGAAAAGCGAGATCGAATCGTTCCTCGATTGCATCCGGAACGATGGGCAGCCGATCGTGTCAGGAGAGGATGGGCTGCGTGCGCTCGAAACGGCCATCCGCATCACCGAGCAGGTGCATGCGAATCTCGGGACTCAGCGAAACCCCGGTTGAAGGCGCATGCGGCGCACCAAGATATGCCGCATGAAAACTACAGTCAGACCGCTGAATGAAGTGCGACGGACGCTCGACATAGACCTCGTTGCGGATTTCACCTGCCCATGGTCGTGGCTGGGCATGGCGCAGCTCACGCGTGCGCTCGGCAGCCTCTCCGGCGATGTCGAGACGCGACTGCGCTGGCATCCGTTCCGCATGGCAACGACCGCGGCCAATGCGGCCCCGCGGACTTTTCACGACTACCTCGCGGATCGGTTGCCCCAGGGCATCAGTGTTCCATTCGCTGAAAAGAGCCTGACGGAGGCCGGTCGTGAGCTCGGAATCGACTTTCACTTCGAGAAGCTCGGCGCATTGCCGAGCACCTCGGAGGCGCACCGGCTCGTCCAGCTCGCGATGAACGAGGGTCGTCACGCGAACGTCGCGGCGGCCATCTTCCGCGCGTATTTCGAGCGCGGCGCGGACATCGGCGACGTCGCGGTCCTGGCCGACATCGGTGCGGAGGCGGGACTCTCCGAGCGCACGTTGCAGGCTTTCCGCGAGACCCGCGAGGGCGAGACGATGCTCGAAGGCAGCGAGGAACGCCTGCGTGGCTTCGGGGTAAGGACGGTGCCGAACCTGTTGTTTGGCGGGCGCGTTCTCGTCCCGGGAACCGTCAACGTCGCGACCTATGTGCATGCGCTCGACCAGGCGCTGTTCCCGGTCAGCGATGCGGAAGCCAAGACGACTCCGACGCTGCATTGATACGGTGACCAGGCAGCCGCCGTTCTGGCGGCTGCCCACGTTGCGCGTTACCTTATCGGCCGCATGTCGCTGGCTACTCTCAAGAATGAACTGCGCGCCATCGTCGGGGACAATGGCGTTCTCGAAGGCGCGGCCGTGCGCGAACGCGCGGGCAATCTCTGGCATGGTCGCATCGAGGCCGAACTACTCGTCCGCCCGCGCGATACCTCGCAGGTCTCGTCCGTGCTCAGGCTTTGTCATGCTCGTGGCCAATCGGTGGTCACGCATGGCGGGCTCACGGGACTCGTCAACGGCGCCGACGCCGGCGCGGGCGAGATCGTGTTGTCCCTCGAGTCGATGAATGCGATCGAGCGAATCGACGTTCCCGGGCGATCACTGCGCGCGCAGGCGGGCGCCAAGCTCGGGCAGGTGCAGCGCGCGGCGGAAGAATCCGCGCTCGTGTTCCCGCTCGACCTCGGCGCGCGCGACAGCGCGACCATCGGCGGAAACATTTCGACCAATGCCGGCGGTCTGCGGGTGCTGCGCTACGGAATGATGCGCAGCCTGGTGTTGGGCATCGAAGCGGTTCTGGCCGACGGCACGGTGCTCACCTCGCTCAACCGCATGCTAAAGAACAATGCGGGTTACGACCTCAAGCAGCTCTTCATCGGTAGTGAGGGCACGTTGGGCGTCGTCACGCGCGCCGAACTGCGCCTGGTATCCCGCACGCGCAGCCAGGAAACCCTGCTCGCGGCGACGCCGTCTTTCGATGGATTGGTGGAGCTGCTGAACCGGCTCGATTCCGGTCTCGGCGGACAACTCTCGGCCTTCGAGGCGCTGTGGGGCAACTACTACGACTACAACACGGCGCCACCGGCGCAAAATTCGGCACCGCTCGCGCGCGGCGCCCCGTTCTACGCGGTCGCGGAGACGCTCGGTGGTGATGCCGTCGCGGATCGCGCGCGGCTCGAAGCCGTGTTGGGCGAAGCGCTCGAAGACGGAGTGATCACCGACGTGACCCTGGCGAACTCGGAAGCCGAGCGCCGCGCCATCTGGAACATCCGCGAAGACGTCTGGCTGGTGAAGAACATCGCACCGTTGCTGACTTTCGACGTGAGCCTGCCGATCGAGAACATGAAAGAGTACGCACTCGAGGTCTGCGCGGCGGTGCGGGCGCACGCCGGCGAGGAGCGTGCCTTCGTGTTCGGTCACATGGCCGACGGCAATCTGCACGTCGTCATCGCGGCGGGCGATGATGCGGCGACCCGCGCGAAGATGGAGGACATCGTGTATCGACCGCTCGCCGCGATCGGCGGCTCCGTGTCCGCAGAACACGGTATCGGGCTCGAGAAGCGCGCCTATCTGCCGCTATCCCGGTCGTCCGCGGAGATCTCGACGATGCGCTTGCTCAAGCAGGCACTCGACCCGAAACGCATACTCAATCCCGGCAAGGTGTTCACATGAATCAGCCCGCGCATCTGAATCGGCCGAACCGCGAGGTGACCGTCGCGGCGCTGCAATTCGCCTGCGGGTGGGATGTGGGCGCGAACATCGCGACCGCCGAGCGGCTGGTGCGCCAGGCCGCGAAGCAGGGGGCACAGATCATCCTGATCCAGGAGCTGTTCGAGACACCGTATTTCTGCATCGAGCAGGATTCGCGGCATCTTCGGATCGCGACCCCGGTGGACGAGAATCGGGCCGTCGCGCATTTTTCGAGAATCGCGCGCGAACTGGGCGTCGTCCTGCCGATCAGTTTTTTCGAGAAGGCGAACAATGCGTTCTTCAACTCGATCGCGATTCTCGATGCGGATGGCCGGAATCTCGGCGTATACCGCAAGGCTCACATTCCCAATGGCCCTGGCTACCAGGAGAAGAATTACTTCAGCCCCGGCGATACCGGGTTCAAGGTATTCGACACTCGCTTCGCCCGCATCGGCGTCGCGATCTGCTGGGACCAGTGGTTTCCGGAATGTGCCCGCGCGATGGCATTGCAGGGTGCGGAGCTGCTGTTCTACCCGACCGCGATCGGCAGCGAGCCGCCGCCCGCCTTGCCGGTCAACTCGCGCGATCACTGGCAACGGACCCAGCAGGGACACGCCGCCGCCAATCTGACGCCGCTGATCGCCTGCAACCGGATCGGCACCGAGCGCGCACTGCAGGATCCGGACCACCTGTACATCCGGTTCTATGGCTCGAGTTTCATCGCGGATTCCACGGGCGCCAAGATCGCCGAGGCCGGCGAGGACGAGGAAGCGGTGATCACCGCGAAGTTCGACCTCGCCGCGAACGAGGAATTGCGCAACAACTGGTTCGTGTTCCGCGACCGGCGCCCGGATTTGTACGGCGCACTAACTACCTACGATGGAGGGACCCATGGTCAATCAGACTGAAGAACTGGCGGAGATCGATGCCCTGTTCGCGCGCGCGGATGCCGATCACGACGGGCAGATCAATCTGGCCGAGTTCAAGGGGCTGGTGCGTTCGCTCGACGAGGAGATCAGCGACGATGAGATGCACATAGGTTTCGAGGAAACCGATGCCGATCGCAACGGCCGCATCAACATCGACGAATTCCGCGCCTGGTGGCTCACCGACTGATCTTCCCGCACGGCAGCAGCGCGAAGAAATTTGCCTCGAATTTCGATCGCTCGATCCGGTGGGAACTCGTGTATCTGCCATTTCGAGGAGTGACTGCCTCGTACTGATCGAGTGCCAGCCTGGCGCGAAGCCGCTTGTATGACTTCATGTGGGGGAGAATCTGCCGCAGGAGGGCAAGTGCCTGCCGGCTCGTGACCGCATAGCAGTAGGAAGGCGTGTGCCGGTCGGATGTCGTTTTCTTTCTGGTGATCTTTCCCGCGCCGACCGCATCGATCACGAACTGGAGAATCTGCAACTCTGTGTTCGCGATGCTTACGACGAGGCGCCGATTCTCGCTCGCATGAAGCCGGGTCATCGTGACCGTGCCTTCGCCATCGATCAGTCCGGCGATGTATGCGGCGGTATCTGCTGACAATCGAGACGTGATTCGCGCCATGTATGCGCGAATTGTCGGGCGGAGATCGGGAAAGGTCTCCCCGGATTTCTCCGGGGAGTTTCCACTTATTGGTGGAGGCGGCGGGACAGCTGTTCCTTCTTTTTCAAGAAGGGCTGGACTATGCCTTCATCCTTCATCGCCGAAACGATGAGTGGGATGCGGGGCGTGTTATCCGATGCGAGCCATCTCGATCCGGATCCTGGGGCCGGCTCCGACGCGAGCGCGTCTCAGCCAGTCCATGAGTCTCTACACGGCAAGACGAGTTGGCCCCGTCTCACCGCTCGGCGTTGCCATGCCACTTTCGTGGCAGAAGGGTTCACCGAATGAGCCCCGTTATCACTTCGCTCTTACGAGCGAAGGCAACCATTGCGTTCCTTCGCATCAATTGAACCCGCGTCCGCAAGCACTAGACGTGAGGATCTACGTACGTAGCTGCTTCTTTGTTTTCTCGCCGTCCGCTACCCGAAGAGCAGGGAAAACGTCCGGCCAGCGACGGTGACTCTTAACGGTTCCGCCCGTAGCACACGGAACCGCGATCCTATGAGCGCGACCCGGGTTTCAGTGGCATAGGCACCAGCTGGTCCCGGGGTCAGCTGCGACTAGGCAGCTAGAGCGTAGTTGTCGTCGTTGGCAACTATGATTTGCATGAGGATTTACGAGGTCCATACACCCTCGGTACGCCTCTCACGGTTCGCAACCCACGTCGAAACCGGTCGCCCCCGTAAAAGCATCGCCAGCATACATGGAGTCGCGGGCGGACGCTTCAACCGCGTCGGAGAATTCTGGCCTTGTCCCGCGACCAGTCGCGTTCCTTCTCGGTGGCGCGTTTGTCATGTTGCTTCTTGCCCTTGGCAAGGCCGATTTCGAGCTTCGCGCGGCCGTTTTTCCAGTGCAGGTCCAGCGGCACCATCGTGTAGCCCTGGCGCTCGACGCTGCCGATGAGCCGCGACAGCTCGGATTTGTTGAGCAGCAGTTTGCGCGTGCGCTTGGGATCCGCGGTGACATGGGTCGAGGTCGTGTTGAGTGGGGTTATCAGGGCGCCGAACAGGAACGCCTCGCCGTTTTTCAGGTACACGTAACCCTCTGCGATCTGCGCCTTGCCGGCGCGCATCGACTTCACTTCCCAGCCCTCGAGCACGAGGCCGGCCTCGAGGCGCTCCTCGATGAAATAGTCATAGCGCGCCCTGCGGTTTTCGGCGATGAGGCGCGGAGTTTCCTTGCGGTTGGGTTTGTTCATGGGTCCTCGTGCTCCCGATATTGTAGATTGCCGACATGCGTGAAGTCAGGCGCTCGGCGCTCATCGCGGAAACGCCGCGGCGGATGTACGAGCTGATCAACGACATCGAGCACTATCCGGAATTCGTGCCCTGGTGCACGGCTGCGCGCGTCGAGTCACGCACGGCCTCGGAAGTCGTTGCGACCCTCGACATCAAGCGCGGTCCCCTGCATGCCGAATTCACGACCCGCAACCTGCTCGAGCCCGACAGGCGCGTCCTCATGCAACTGGTGCGTGGGCCGTTTCGCGTGCTCGAGGGACTGTGGACGCTGAGTGCGCTGGGGGATCTCGGATGCCGGGTCGAGCTCGAGATGCGATTCGAGTTTTCCAATCGCGTCACCGGCGCGCTCTTCGAGCCGCTTTTCGAAAACACCGCGGCGTCGCTCGTCGACGCGTTCGTCAAACGGGCCCGCGACCGGGTCGGATAGCTAGTCCGTGAAGACCTGCATCGTGGCGTTCGCGACGCCATCGCGTCAGTGGCTCTGGCAGGTGGTCCTGGAAGAGGGCGCCACGGTGGCGGATGCGCTCGCCGCGGCGCGCGCGCAGGCCGGCAACTCGCCGGTTCCCTGGGACGCGGATGTCGGGATCTTCGGCGAACCGTGCGAGCGTTCGGTGGTGCCGCGCGACGGCGACCGCGTCGAAATCTACCGGCCTCTCAAGTGGGACCCGAAGGAGTCCCGGCGGGCTCGGGCAGAGGCGCGGAAGGCGGGACGGGACTTGGCGGCTCCGCCGCCTTCTCCTCGACCTTCGAACCGGAAGGATTAGCCGTCTCGACGGGTGGTTCGTCTTTGCCGAACCACCGCTGCCAGAGGGTCTTTTTTGCCCGGGTGGCTTCTTGCGCCTTCCTGAGCTGAGCCTCGATCTGGTCGAGATCCGTTTGCGTGGGAACGCCCACGTTCTCGTAGCGCGAGACCTTTTCGTCCGCGAAGAACACCGTGAGCCTGAGCTTCATCGGATTCTTGAAATGCCGGGTCTTATAAAAGTAGTAATAGTCCCAGCGGTCATCGTTGAAAGCGTCCGGCACCATCGGCGTGCCGAGCAGGAAGCGCACCTGGCTGCGCGTCATGCCTTCTTTCAATTGCGAAACCGAGTCGGTCACGAGGTAGTTGCCCTGCGAAATGTTCATCCGGTAGACGCAGCCGCTCACGAGCAGGGCGCTGCCGGCCGCAATAATCATTCGTAGTGCAAGGCGTTTCATGGTGGCGCATCATACCCGAACATTTTCAGGAGACCTCTCGCTTGGAAAGCAAAGACCTGCGCAAGGCCGGACTCAAAGTGACGGGACCGCGGCTGAAAATCCTCGAAATCCTCGAGGGCAGCTCGACCCGCCACATGTCCGCCGAGGGCATCTACAAGCGACTGCTGGAATCGAACGAGGACATCGGACTCGCGACGGTGTACCGGGTGCTCACGCAGTTCCAGGCCGCCGGCCTGGTGTCACGGCATCACTTCGAAGACGGCATGGCCGTGTTCGAGCTCAACCAGGGCACCCACCACGATCACATCGTGTGTCTGGACTGTGGCCGCGTCGAGGAGTTCATCGACGAGGACATCGAGGAGCGTCAGGAAGAGATCGCGAAACGTCTGGGTTACGAGCTGCGTGATCACGCAATGACCCTGTACGGGCACTGCCACAAACCGGGTTGTCCTTCCTCCAAAGGCGTGCAGAAGCCGCCCGCCAAGCACAGCTGACGCAGGCGCGCCGCGGCGCCTTTACGCTTTTCGTTTCGCGCCGCGCGCCTTCTGTTCCGGGGTGCCGGCCATGTGCAGCATCTCCCGCGCATGCTCACGCGCCTTGCCCGTGATCTCCTTGCCGCCGAGCATCCGCGCCACTTCCTCGACGCGCTCATCCATCGTCAGCTCGGAGATGGTCGTACGCGTGGTCTTTCCATCCGTGAGCTTCGACACACGCAACTGGTGATGTCCCTGCGCGGCCACCTGCGGCAGGTGAGTCACGCACAGCGTCTGGCCCGAGAAGCCGAGCGCCTTGAGCTCGCGGCCGACGATCTCGGCGACGGCGCCGCCCACACCGGAATCGACCTCGTCGAACACCATGCAACGGGAATCCTGCGCCGAGCAGGCGACCTGTACGGCGAGCGAGAGGCGTGACAACTCGCCTCCGGAAGCGACCTTCGCGAGCGGTCGCAAAGGCTGTCCCGGGTTGGCCGTCACGCGGAACTCGACGGTGTCGATGCCGTGCGCCGCGGGCTCGCCATTGGGCTGCGTGATGTCGATGAGGAACCGTCCGCCGGCCATGCCCAGCGTCTGCATGCGCGCCGTGATGTCCTTCGAAAGTGTGCGTGCGCTGGTCTGGCGCGCGGCCGAAAGTTGCGTCGCGAGCTTGCGATAGATCTCGAGTGCTTCCACCTGCTGCTTCTTGAGCGCGTTGAGATCGTTGTCCGCGCTCGTGAGCTCGGCGAGGTCCTTCTCGAGCTTCGCGGCATGTGCGCTGAGCTCGCCGACCGGCATTCGATGCTTGCGACCGAGCTCTTCGATCGCAGCCAGGCGGCGCTCGACTTCTTCCTGGCGCGCGGGATCGATGTCCAGCGTTTCGAGATAACGCGACAATTCGCGCGCGGCCTCGCGAATCTGGATGGTCGCCTCGTCGACGAGGGGTACCACCTTCGCGAGCCGCTGATCGACGCCGGACAGGGTACGGATACCGGCCAGTGCGCGCGACGCGGTGGCATGCGCGTTGCCCTGGTCGGAGTCATACAGCAGCGCCACGGCCGCCTGCGCCGCTTCGGCGAGCCGACCACGATTGGAATGACGCGTACGTTCTTCGGTGAGCGCGGCCACTTCGCCTTCCTTGAGGTCCAGCGCCTTGAGCTCGCTGACCTGGAACTTCAGCAGCTCGATGCGCGAATCGCGGTCGCGCGCCTTTCCTTCGAGCTCCGCGGCGCGATTCACGTAGTCGAGCCACGTCTTGTACGAGGCGCGTACCGCTTCGGCCAGCTCGGTATTGTCGCCGAATTCATCGAGCAGCTCGCGTTGCGCGCTGGCACGTGTGAGCGATTGGAATTCGTGCTGGCCATGAATGTCGACGATCAGCGCGCCGACGTCCCGCAACAGAGACAGCGGGACGGACACGCCATTCAGATAGCCGCGCGAGCGGCCGTCGTTGGCGATGACACGGCGGACGGTGAGCTCGTCGTCCGCCGCGACGGATTGCTCGGCGAGGATCTCGCGCAGCGCCTTCGGGCAGCCGGCGATGTCGAAGGTCGCCGAGAGCTCGGCGCGATCCGATCCCGCGCGCACGACTTCCGCACCGCCTTTTCCGCCGGCGAGCAGCGCCAGCGCGTCGACGATGATGGATTTTCCGGCGCCGGTTTCGCCTGTCAGGACGGTGAGTCCCGCGCGCACTTCGAGCTCGATCAGGTCGATGATGGCGAAGTCACGAATCTGCAGGTGCGTCAGCATGGCTTACTCGGGATGGGAGTTGAATCCACCGCGTCCCCAATGGAGCTTGGAGCGCAACAGGCGGTAGTACTCGAACTGGTTCGGATGCAGCAGCGTGATCTTGCGCTGCGTCGGATGAATCTCGAGTTGGTCGCCCGGCACGAGTTCGGCGAGCGGCACTCCATCGCAGGTAATTCGCGCGCGCGTGTCCGGCCGGTCGATGAGTTTCACGGTGATGACCGAACGGCCCGAGACGACGATGGGGCGATCGGACAGCGTATGCGGGCAGATAGGCGCGACGACGAGGACGTCGAGATGCGGAGCGACGATCGGGCCGCCGCACGACAAGGCGTAAGCCGTCGAACCGGTCGAACTCGCCACCACGAGGCCGTCGCCGCCATGCGAATTCACGTACGCCCCATCGATCCAGGTCTCGAAGTCCAGCATGCGTCCGGTCTGCCACTTCTGCAGGACGACGTCGTTGAGCGCGAGCGATCGGGCGGTGACGCCATGGGCGCCCACGATGCGCGCCTCGAGCAGCGAGCGCTCGTCACGTTCGCAGCGACCTTCGAGCGCCGCATCGACCGAACCGAGGATGTCCTGCGGAAGCACGTCGGTGAGGAATCCGAGACGCCCGCGGTTGATGCCGATCAGCGGCACGCCGCGATGCGCGACGAGCCGGGCGGCGTAGAGCAGGGTGCCATCGCCTCCGATCGCGATGACCAGATCCGCGCGCTCGGCGATCTGTTCTTCGGGCACGCGTTCGACGAGCCCTTCGGGCGCGTTCAGTGGGTCGGAATCCGGCAAAAGCGCCCGCACGCCGCGCTTCTTGAGGTGCGGCAGCAGGATCAATGCGGACTCGGCGACTCGGGAATCGCTGAATCGGCCGATGAGCGCGCAAGCTTGCGCCGGTAGTGCCATGCTGCCTTGTAGCATGCGACATACAGTCGGCCAATGCACTGAATCTCATCGAAAACTGCCGAATGGCGCAGGGCGCGATTTCTTGACTGGCCGGAGGCGGCTCAGTAGGTTTTGACTGTGGCAAACGAATTGCACGACGAGGGGCTTTCCGAGCGCGAACAACTGCTGTTGCGCGTGCTCGTGGGCAGTTATATCCGTGACGGTCAGCCGGTGGGCTCGAGATCCTTGTCCCGTGAGTCGGGCCTGGCGCTTTCGTCGGCAACGATCCGCAACATCGTCGCGGACCTGGAGCAGCTCGGCTTTGTTAGCTCGCCCCACACCTCGGCCGGGCGCATCCCCACGGACAAGGGCTACCGGTTCTTCGTCGATTCCCTGCTGAAATCCCGCACTCCGATCGAGGACGATCCGGTGTTCGCCGAACTGCGTCAGCAGCTCGACTCGTCTCGCGATGACCCGAAGGCGCTGGTGGCCGCGGCTTCCCAGTTGCTCTCGAACGTGACGCGCCTGGCGGGAGTCGTCACGTTGCCCCGTACACAGCAGGCGTCGATCACGCAGATCGAGTTCCTCGGCCTTTCGGACAATCGCGCGCTCGTCGTGCTCGTGTTCAACGATCGCGAAGTCCAGAATCGCATCATCCAGCTCGAGCGTTACCACTCGGCCGATGAACTGCGGCGCGCCGCCAACTTCCTGACCGATCGCTGCCGCGGCAAGACGCTCGCACAGGTCCGCGCCGAAATCCTGCGCGAGATGCACGAGGCGCGCGAGGGGATGAACGCGCTCATGAAAGACGCGATCAACGTCGCCGAGCGGGTGTTCAAGTCTGATGAAGACAACCGCATGGAATACCTGATCGCGGGCGAGACGAATCTCATGGGAGCCGGCGAGCTCTCGTCGGTGGACAAACTGCGGCGGCTGTTCGAAGCCTTCAACGAAAAGCGGGACATCCTGAACCTCCTCGACCACAGCCTGCGCGCGGATGGCGTGCAGATCTTCATCGGCCAGGAATCGGGCTTCCGCATCCTCGATGACTGCAGTGTCGTCACCGCCCCGTACAGCGCCGACAACGAAGTCGTCGGCGTCATCGGCGTGATCGGCCCGACGCGCATGGCGTACGAACGCGTCATTCCCATCGTCGACGTGACCGCCAAGATCCTCGGCGCGGCCCTCGGCCGGCGCTGACCCGCGTCCGCGGGGTCTCCCGGCGCTTTCCGACAGTCGCCGGCATTCCACGGCCTTGATTACCCGAATGCGGGCCCAACATCGGCCGCAGACTTTTTGCCGTTTGTTCCCAACACGTTGATTCTATTGAGGTCATTGATGAGCGAATCGAATACCGATCCCGACATCGCAGGCTCCGAGGACAAGACCACCGTGCTGCCGGAGACAGCGGTGGCGCTCGTCGAGATGGAACGTCTCCAGAACGAGCTCGCGGCCGCCGAAGAGCGCGCCAAGAATCATTGGGAGCAATACCTGCGCTCGCTGGCCGAGATCGACAACGTGCGCAAGCGCGCGGCGAAGGATCTCGAGAACACCCGCCAGTTCGGGATCGAGAAGTTCGCGCAGGATCTCATCGGGGTGAAGGATTCACTCGAGCTCGGCATCGCGACGTTGCATAAGGAAGCGGCCGGCAACAGCGACATCGCGGGCCTCGTCGAAGGCCAGTCGGCGACGCTGCGTCTGCTGGCGAAGGCGTTCGAAAAGGCGCAGATCGAGGAGATCAATCCGGAAGGCGCCGCCTTCAACCCCGAGCTGCACGAAGCCATGATGACCCAACCCTCCGATGCGCCGCCGGACACGGTGATCGGGGTGATCCAGAAGGGCTACCAGTTGAACGGCAGATTGCTGCGGCCGGCGCGCGTCGTCGTGTCGGCGGCGAAGAGTTGATTTCCAGGGATTCTTGAAACAAACGGCGCGGGCTCCACAAACGGGGCCTCGAGTCAGACCAAAAGTTCTATCGGAGAGGCAGTCATGGGCAAGGTAATCGGCATCGATCTGGGAACGACCAATTCCTGCGTCGCCATCATGGAAGGCGGCAAGCCGCGTGTCATCGAGAACAGCGAGGGCGACCGCACGACGCCGTCGATCGTCGCGTTCACCAAGGACAACGAAGTGCTGGTGGGCCAATCCGCCAAGCGCCAGGCCGTTACCAATCCGCAGAACACCCTGTTCGCGGTCAAACGCCTGATCGGCCGCAAGTTCGACGACGCCGTCGTCCAGAAGGACATCAACATGGTGTCCTACAAGATCGTGAAGGCCGACAACGGCGACGCGTGGGTGGAAGCCCAGGGCGAGAAGAAGGCGCCGCCGGAAATTTCCGCGCGCGTGCTCATGAAGATGAAGAAGACCGCCGAGGACTTCCTCGGTGAGCCGGTGACCGAAGCCGTCATCACGGTTCCTGCCTACTTCAACGACTCGCAGCGCCAGGCGACCAAGGACGCCGGCCGCATCGCGGGTCTCGAAGTCAAACGCATCATCAACGAGCCGACCGCCGCTGCTCTTGCTTATGGCCTCGACAAGGCCGGCAAGGATCGCAAGATCGCCGTGTATGACCTCGGTGGCGGCACGTTCGACATCTCGGTCATCGAGATCGCCGACATCGACGGCGAGCGCCAGTTCGAAGTGCTCTCGACCAACGGCGACACGTTCCTGGGTGGCGAAGACTTCGACCTGCGCATCATCAATTTCCTCGCGGATGAGTTCCTCAAGGAGTCCGGCGTCGACGTGCGCAAGGATCCGTTGGCCGTGCAGCGCCTGAAAGAGGCCGCCGAGAAGGCCAAGATCGAGCTGTCCTCGAGCCAGCAGACCGACGTGAACCTGCCGTACATCACGGCCGACGCGTCGGGCCCGAAGCATCTCAACATCAAGTTGACTCGCGCGAAGCTCGAGTCGCTGGTCGAAGACCTGGTGAAGCGCACCATCGAACCCTGCCGCACCGCGTTGAAGGACGCCGGCGTCGGCACGCAGGACATCGCCGAGGTCATCCTCGTCGGTGGTCAGACGCGCATGCCGCTCGTGCAGAAGTACGTGAAGGAGTTCTTCGGCAAGGACCCGCGCAAGGACGTGAACCCGGACGAAGCCGTTGCCGTCGGCGCGGCCATTCAGGGTGGCGTGCTCGCGGGTGAGGTGAAGGATGTCCTGCTGCTCGACGTGACGCCGCTGTCACTCGGCATCGAGACGCTCGGTGGCGTGATGACCAAGCTCATCGAGAAGAACACCACGATCCCGACCAAGACTTCGCAGACGTTCTCGACCGCGGACGACGGCCAGTCTGCCGTGACGATCCACGTGCTGCAGGGCGAGCGTGATCGCGCCGCCGACAACAAGTCGCTGGGCAAGTTCGACCTCACGGACATCCCGCCGCAGCCGCGCGGCATGCCGCAGATCGAGGTCACCTTCGACATCGACGCGAACGGCATCATGCACGTGACCGCGAAGGACAAGGCCACGGGCAAGGAACAGAAGATCGCCATCAAGGCGTCTTCGGGCCTGTCCGAGGAAGAAATCAAGCGCATGGTCAGCGATGCGGAAGCGCACGCCGAGGAAGACAAGAAATTCCGCGAGGTCGTGGAATCCCGTAATCGCGCGGATCAGCTCGTGCACGCCGTCGAGAAGTCCCTCAAGGATCTCGGTGACAAGGTCGATGCGGCCGAGCGCGCGAAGGTAGAGTCCGCGCTGTCGGATCTGCGCAGCGTGCTCAAGGGCGACGACAAGGCGGCCATCGACAAGAAGGCCGAGGCGCTCATGCAGGCTTCCGGCAACATCGCCCAGCAGGCCGCGGCCGCCCAAGCGGGCGGCGGTGCGGAAGCGGGCGGGCCGGGCGCGAGCGGCGGGTCGGCTTCCTCGTCGGGGAAGGCCGGCGATGACGCGGTCGATGCCGAGTTCGAGGAAGTGAAGGACAAGAAACAGGCATCCTAACTAGCGCTGCCTGGCTGGATGTCTTGAAGGAGTGAGTCCTCGGGAGGGGACGACGCCTCATGTCGAAACGCGACTACTACAAGGTGCTCGATTTACCGCGCACCGCGACCGAGGCTGACGTCAAGAAAGCCTACCGTCGGCTTGCCATGAAATATCACCCGGACCGCAATCCGGGTGACAAGGATGCGGAAGAGAACTTCAAGGAAGCCAAGGAGGCCTACGAAGTTCTCTCCGATACCGACAAGCGCGCCATCTATGATCAACACGGCCACGCGGGCATCGATGCCTCGCGTCAGGGCGGCGGACGCGGTGGCTTCCAGGGCGCGGATGCATTCGGCGAGATGTTCGGCGAGATGTTCGGCGACATCTTCGGTGGCGGGCGTCGGGGCGGAGGCCGTTCACAGGTTTTCCGCGGCGCGGATCTCAAGTACGAGCTCGAAATCGACCTCGGCCAGGCCGTCTTCGGACATTCGGTCGAGATCGATGTCGCGAAGCTCACGGAGTGCGACACCTGCGGCGGCAGCGGCGCGGCCAAGGGCCACAAACCCGTCACCTGCGAAACCTGCAATGGCGTCGGCCAGGTGCGCATCTCGCAGGGTTTCTTCCAGCTGCAGCAGCCCTGCCCGAAGTGCCGGGGTGCCGGCACCATCATCAAGAATCCCTGCGACAGCTGCCTCGGACAGGGGCGCGTGCGGCGGAGCAAACGTCTCGCGGTGAAGATTCCGGCGGGCGTCGACACCGGCGACCGCATCCGCCTGTCGGGCGAGGGTGAGTCGGGACGCAACGGTGGACCTCCGGGCGACCTGTACGTCGAAGTCCACGTGCGAGAGCACGAAATCTTCGAGCGCGACGGCGAGCATCTCTCATGCGAAGTGCCGGTGAGTTTCGCGACCGCCGTGTTGGGCGGCGCGGTCGAAGTCCCGACGCTCGATGGTCACGTATCTCTCAAGATTCCGTCTGAAACCCAATCGGGACGCGTCTTCCGCCTGCGCGACAAGGGCGTGAAGCCCGTGCGCGGTGGTGCGCGTGGCGACCTGTTCTGCCGCGTCGTCGTGGAAACTCCTGTCAATCTGAACGCGGAACAGCGCGACCTGCTGCGCAAGTTCGAAGAGTCGCTCAAGAAGGATGCTCACAAGCACGCCCCGCGTGGCGAGAGTTTCCTGGAGGGCGTCAAACGCTTCTTCTCCAGCGAGCCTACCTAGCGCGAATCGGTCGGGCCGTTCGCCGACTGATGACTTTGATGATTGATCGCGGGCAAGTAGTCGGATAGCGAGAGCTCCCCTTCGGCGAACTCGTCTGCTGGGAACTCGGCGAGCTTCGGCTCGACGGTGTACCTGGCGCGGAAATCCATCAGGGTGGCCACGGCGGGTGTTGGTACGGGAGCCGCGCGGGCAGTCACGAGCGCATCGTCATGCAGGGTCTCGAGCTCGCGGGCGTCTACAACCTGGCGAAAAAGGCCAATGGTCGGATGGTTGTCGTCGGCAGCAGAATCGGCGCGTCCGGCGCCATTACCTGACAGAGTCATGCTGGTGAGCAGTACACAGATGCTGAACAACACCACGAACCAGTTTATCGGACGTCGCATGACGGTCTCCCTCCAGAGGCTTCTTTTCGGGAGTCTCGGAGGACGTGCGACAGGCGTCTGTCGCATCATTGGGAAAAATCGTCAGAAACTGTATTCGGCCACGCCCCGACACTTTTTCACAAACTCCGCGGGCGTTTGAGCGATGCTTCCTTCCGCGATGCGCACGCACGACAACTTGAACGGAAAATTCTTCAGAATCGCGGTCTTGTGGGCGACCAGCGCGTTGGCGTTCGCGCAAGCCCCCGATACGCCCTCGGCGTCTCCGGCCGCCTCCGCGCCGACGTCGGCGCCAGCGGCCGCACCCGCCACGACCCCCGCTGCGCTGCCGCCGGAGAGGCGGTGGCGACTCGGCGCGGCGCTCGGTTACGGAGTTCGCTCCAATCCGCTGATTCAATCAGATGACATTCCCGTCATCGTCGACCTCGACTTCGCTTGGTTCGGAAAGCGCTGGTTCATCGACAACGGCGACATCGGCTTCACGCTGTTCGACGATGCGCGCTCGACGACGAGTATCGTGGCGCGGCTCAACAGCGACCGGGTCTTCTTCGGGAAAACGAACACCCGCTACGTGAATTTCACCTACGCGGGACGCGGCATGACCGTGGCGTTCACGCCGCCCGAACCCGGCGCGCCGGGAGCGATCGACATGTTGCCGGTCGAAGTGAAGCCGCCGGATCGGGACTACGCCATCGAGATCGGTGTCGAGACGCTGATCGACGGTGAATGGGGCACCACGACGTTGCGCGCCTTCCATGACGCCAGCGGCACGCACGGCGGCTACGAACTGTCCGCGGACTTTTCCAGGCGCTGGACGGCGGGCCGACTTTCCATCGCGCCCATGGTCGGTATTGCCTACAAGAGCGCGAGTCTCAACGACTACTACTGGGGCGTGAATGCCGCCGAAGCCAGCCTTGCCCTGCCGGAGTACCGCGCGGGCGCCGGCTTCGCGTTCCAGGGTGGACTCCTGGCTAACTACTATCTCACTCGCAACCTGCGCCTGGCGGTCTCGCTCAATTACGAACGTCTGCCGGACGATGTCGCCGCGAGCCCGCTCGCCGAAGACGACTATGTGATGGGCTATTTCTCCGGTCTCGCCTGGACGTTCTGACCCTATGCGAAAGTTCGCTCATATCCTGATCGTGATCTGCCTCGGTGGGATCGTTCCCGTCACCGCCGCCGACAAGCCGGCGGTGCGCCTGGTCGTCAAGCCGCTGCTCTGCGTCACTGATCGCGACGCTCCCATCTGCACCATGACATTCAACATCCGCTGGAAAGGCGAGGCGCCGGCGGACTACTGCCTCAACGACAGCGCGCTCGCCGCGCCCATGCGTTGTTGGGCGAGCGCGCTTTCGGGCAGTCTTTCGCAACGCCGGGAAGTCAGCGAGGCGTTCGCCTACTGGCTCGGGCTGCCAGGTAGCGCGGACCGGGTGGCGGAGGTCAAAATCGAGGTGCTGCGGCTGGACTCCGCCGACCGGCGGCGCGAGCGGCGCACGCGACACGTCTGGGACGTCCTGTGACCACTTCGAACATCGATATCCTGCTGGTCGAAGATGACGGGCGACTCGCGGAACTCACAGCTACCTACCTGGGGCAAAATGGCCTGCGGGTCTGCGTCGAGGGACGCGGCGATCGCGCGCTGCAACGCTTCGCGCAGGAGCGTCCGCGGCTGGTGCTGCTGGACCTGCAGTTGCCTGGAATGGATGGCCTGTCCATCTGCCGGGAGATGCGCCGCACGCACGACGTGCCGATCCTGATCCTAACCGCGCGCGACACCGAGTTCGATCACGTGAT
Source organism: Pseudomonadota bacterium (assembly GCA_023457495.1). Taxonomy (GTDB): domain Bacteria; phylum Pseudomonadota; class Gammaproteobacteria; order Steroidobacterales; family Steroidobacteraceae; genus CADEED01. The sequence continues at coordinate 69,984 of JAEWLQ010000098.1, read as the reverse complement.
CGGCCTCGAATCCGGCGCGGACGACTACGTCATGAAACCGGTCGAGCCGATGGTGCTGCTGGCGCGCGTGCGCGCGCTGCTGCGCCGTGCCGAGCGCGGCGGCCCCAGCGAGCGCCGGCCCGACCTGCATCTCGGCGGACTGCGCATCAGTGAAGCCTCCCGCGAAGTGTGGTTGCAGGGCCAGCCCGTGCAGCTCACGACACAGGAGTTCGAACTCCTCAGCCTGCTGGCGCGGCGCGCCGGCGAACTGGTGAGCCGCGACGAGGTGTTCCGCAACATCCGCGGCATCGATTACGACGGACTCGACCGTTCGATCGACGGCCGGGTGTCCAAGCTGCGCCGCAAGCTCGGAGACGACGCGGCGGCGCCCACGCGCATCAAGACAGTCTGGGGCAAGGGCTATCTACTCGTGCCCGACGCCTGGGAAGTCACTGCTTGAAGAAATGGCTCGCGGCGGGCGAGCGCGGCCTGTTCATCCGCTCGTACGTGATCCTGGCGGGCGGGCTGCTGCTGGTCGCCATCGTGCTCGACCTGGGTTTCGGCGCCTTGCAGGCCCGGCAGGTGCGCGCCGCCGATCCATGGCTCGTGTCCACCCTGCGTCTCATGGAGAACGATCTCGCGCGCGCGCCGTCCGACTCGCGCCAGGACCTCGCCGATGAGCTCGGCCGCCGTCTCGACCTCGAGATCGTCCTGCTCGAAGCCGGCGACATCTCCAGCGCCACGCCCCTGGGCGAGGCACCGCTCGAGCTTCTCGATGACTCTGGCCGGGTCTATTACCTGTGGCGTTCCGATGTGATCGGCGGCGCCATCCGCCTCGGGCCCTTCGAGCCACCCGCGGAGGGCTGGCTGTCGCTGCTGCCCGTGCTGTTCTACGCATCGATCCTGCTGCTCGTCGGCCTGTGGCTGCGTCCGTTGCTCACGGACCTTCGCACCCTCACGGTTGCCTCACAGAAATTCGCCTCTGACTACCGCGAGCCGCTCGACACGGCGCACCGCACGACACAGCTCAAGAGTCTCGCGCGCAACCTCGACGAGATGTCCGCGCGGGTCAGCCAGCTCATCCAGAGCCAGAAGGAGATGACCGCCGCGCTGTCGCACGAGATGCGAACGCCGCTGGCGCGCGTGCGATTCGCCGTCGCGGTGCTCGAAGGCGAGGTCGACGAGCGACTGCACCTGCAGCTGCGAGCCGTGAGCAACGACGTGCAGCAGCTCGACGATCTCATCTCCGACATGCTCGACTACGCGCGGCTCGACCATCCCGGGCTGCGCATGGACTGCAAGTCGGTGCCCCTCACGCCCTGGCTGGAGCAGGTTCTGGCGGCGTGTCCGCCGCACGAGCGCACGCTCACGACGTTGCGGCGCGAGAATCTCGAGACACTGTGGATGGAGCCGCGGCTCATGGAGCTCGCCTTGAGCAACCTGCTCGCCAACGCGCTGCGTTACGCGCGGCGCAAGGTCAACATCGAAGTGGGCTGCGACAAGGGATTTTGCCGGCTGGTGGTAGAGGACGACGGAGAGGGGATCCCCGAGTCACACCGGGCGTCGGTATTCCATGCCTTCACGCGGCTCGACAACAGCCGCAACCGCGAGACCGGTGGCTTCGGGCTGGGGCTCGCCATCGTCGCGCGAATCGCCGCGCTGCATCGCGGCCGCGTGACCGTCGGCACCAGCGCCAGCCTGGGAGGCGCGCGGCTCGCGATCGAATGGCCGGCGTCCTGAGCCTGCGCGAGGGCCGCGCGCAGCTCGGCGCGCGCCGCCGCCGCGGCCGCCCGGTAGTCGGGCGTAGCGAGCAGTCGGTCCGCGAGCCAGCGTGCTCCGCTGCGACCCGCCTCGAGGTCGCTCGGGAAGTGCACGCCGCATAGGGCGCGTGACCGCGCGAATTCGTCCGCGCGCGCGAGCAGGGCGGCGCCACGCTCCGGCACCATGTCCGTCAATAGATAGGCGATGACGTAGCCGTACGCGGCATGGCCGCTCGGATAGGACCGGTCCCCCGCGACGTCACCGATGCAAGGCTGAATGGCCGGTTCGATCACGTAGGGCCGACTGCGCGCGAACTTCTTCTTCGGCGCGCGCACGTAGCGGCTGACGTCGTCTTCCACATCGTCCATCAGCGAACGTAGTCTGGGCAGTGGGGTAGGTTGCCGCGGATCGAGACCCAGGGCCTCGTAGAACTGGTCGACGTCCTTGCGCCGGTCGGCTCGCGCCGCCTCGACATCGGCGGAAGTGCGCGACCGCTGCAGCGCGAGCAGTTCGTCGAGTTCGCGGCGCTCCGCGGGCGAACCGGCCTCGGGTGGCGGCGGGAAGATTTCGACGAACTCGCGTGTGTCCGTGGGCAGGAAGCGGGGCGGCTTGTGCTCGATGGCGACCCAGGTCCCCGCCGCCAGGGCGAGGAATGCCGCGCCGAAAAGCCAGACGCGAACGGCCTTGAGCCTCTTCGTCGCGAGCATCATCAGGTCTCCGCCCAGTCGCGGGACCTATCCACCGCCTTGTGCCAGCGCGCGCGCCGCTCCGCGGCCTCGGAGCGCGACATACGCGGCTCGAAGCGGCGCTCGAGCGACCAGAGCGCCGCAAGTTCCGCCTCATCTTCCCAGACGCCGGCGCCGAGGCCCGCGAGCGCCGCGGCACCGAAGGCGGTCACCTCGGTGTTGGCGGGCCGCAGCACCGGCACTCCCAGCAGATCCGCCTGGAACTGCAAGAGCAGGTCATTGCGCGCGGCGCCGCCGTCGACGCGCAACTCGCCGAGGGGATGGCCGCAATCCCGCTGCATGGCCTCGATCAGGTCGGCGGTCTGAAACGCGATGCTTTCGACGGCTGCGCGCGCGATGTGCGCGCGCGTCGCGCCGCGGGTGAGTCCCACGATCGTGCCGCGGGCCGCGGGGTCCCACTGCGGAGCGCCGAGACCGGCGAATGCGGGAACGAGGTACACATCCGCCGTGTCGGGCACGCTGAGCGCGAGTGCCTCGACATCCGCGGAGCGTTCGATGATCCCGAGCCCGTCGCGCAGCCACTGGATCGTCGCGCCTCCCATGAAGACTCCGCCCTCGAGCGCGTATCGAGGCGTCCCGCCGCGCCGGCTGGCCACGGTCGTGAGCAGGCGGTGCATCGAACGACGCGGTTGCGCGCCGACGTTCATCAGCGCGAAACAGCCGGTGCCATAGGTGTTCTTGGCCATTCCCGGCGAGAAACAGCCTTGGCCGAACAGCGCGGCCTGCTGATCGCCGGCGATGCCGGTCACGGGTAGTTTGACGCCGTCCAGTTCGACCTCGATGGCCGAGGCGCGGTCGAGGCAGGAGTCGACGATACGCGGCAGGCAGGGGCGCGGAACGCGCAGGAGATCCAGCAGCCGGTCATCCCAGTCTCCCGTGCGCAGATCGAAGAGCAGAGTGCGGCTGGCGTTCGTCGCGTCGGTGACGTGAAGCCGGTGCGCGCTGAGCTTGAACAGCAGCCAGCTGTCGACGGTACCGAAGGCGAGCTCACCGGCTTCCGCCCGGGTGCGGGCGCCCGGGATGTTGTCGAGCAGCCAGGCGAGCTTGGTTGCCGAAAAGTAGGGGTCGATCACGAGCCCGGTGCGCGCCGAGATTTCTTCCTCGAGTCCGTCCGCGCGCAGCGCCTCGCAGACATCGGCGGTCCGGCGGTCCTGCCAGACGATGGCGCGTCCGAGCGGCTCGCCGCTCGCGCGGTCCCACAACACGGTGGTTTCGCGTTGATTGGTGACGCCAATCGCGGCCACGTCCCGCAGCGAAGCGCGCGCGGAGCGCAGCGCGTCGCCGATCGTCGCGAGCTGGGTGGACCAGATCTCGCGCGCGTCGTGTTCAACCCAGCCAGGACGCGGGAAATGTTGGGTGAATTCGCGCTGCGCCAGCGCGACGATGCGTCCCGCAGGATCGAACAACAGGCTGCGCGAGCTGGTGGTGCCCTGGTCGAGCGCGAGCACGAGGCGTGCGGGAGCGCTCAAGGCCCGCGCTCCTCAGGCCGGAAGTCCGCGCGGCCTCAAGCCCGCGGCGCGGTAGATGGCGTCGATCGCGCGCATGTTTGCCACGGCGTCATCGCCGCCGGTGAGCGGCGTGGCGCGCCCGGCGATGACGTCGAGCACATGCCTGAGCTGATGATGGAACGTCGTCTCACCGCCCGAGACGATCTGCGGCAGGGGAGCATCCGGCGTTTCGAGCGACAGCGTGGCGCCGGCGTGTGGCGTGACGGGATTGTCGATCTCGAGCATTCCGGCATCGCCGTGCACGCGCAGTCGCCGGAACAGCTTGCCGTCGCTGGGTTGCATCGAGCATTCCAGCATCGCGGTGGGTCCGCTCGGGAACGCCAGCTCCGCGCTGGCCTGGATGTCGACGCCCGGCGAAATGCAGCGCGCGCTCGCGTTGACCACTTCGGGCTCGTCACCCACCACGGTGCGGATCCAATGCAGGCAGTAGCAGCCCAGATCCATGAGCGCCCCACCGCCGAGTTCCTCGATGTAGCGCAGCTCGCCGGGGGTGTCGGGCAGGTTCGCATTGAACACGGCTTCGACGTGCCGGATGCGTCCGATCGCGCCCGCGCGCAACTGCGCGAAGGCTTGCACCATCAACGGATGAAAGCGGTAGTGAAAACCTTCGATGAGATGGCGGCCGGCCGACTTCGCGGCGGCGACCATCCGGGCGGCATCCTGCGCATTGCTCGCGAAGGGCTTCTCGGCCAGCACGTGTTTGCCATGCGCGAGCGCGGCCGTGCACCACTGCAGGTGCGCGGAGGGCGGAAGGGCCACGTAGACCAGGTCGATGTCGTCGCTCTCGAGGAGCTCGGCATAACTACCGAAGGCGAGCGGCAACGAGTGCTGCGCGGCGAAGTTCCGTGCGCGTTCCAGGCTGCTGGAGGCGACCGCGACCGCCTCGGTGCCGAGCAGGTCGTTCGCGGGGGTGATGATGCCCCGGGGAGCTATCCGGGCCGCGCCCAGGATTCCGATGCGTATCATGGGGCGGCAGTCTCGCACGACTGCCGATGCTGCGGCACACTGTCGCCTCGAAATCGAGAAGGGAGACAACGTGACGCGAGCAGTCTTGATCGGCGCGACCGGACGCATGGGCGCGGCCATCGTGCGTGCCAGCGCCGCCGGCGGCATCGATATCGTCGCGGCCATTGCGTCCGCCGCGAGCAAGTCGGCGGGACGCGATGTCGGTGAAATCGCCGGCGTCGAGGCGCGCGGCGTGCGGGTCGGCACCGAACTACCCGCGGACCTGGGCGGCGCCGAAGTCGCGATCGATTTTTCCCGGCCCGATCTCACGCTGCGCGCGCTCGATGCCTGCCGCGCGGCGCGCGTGCCGATCGTGATCGGCACGACGGGACACGAGTCCGGGTTCGATGCGCGCGTGGACCAGGCCTCGCGCGAGATCGCCGTGCTCGTCGCGCCGAACACTTCGATCGGGGTCGCCGTGGCGCTGGAACTCGTGCGCATCGCCGCGCGCGCGTTGCCCGCGGAATTCGACATCGAGATCACCGAGGCGCATCACAAACACAAGCTCGATGCGCCGTCGGGCACGGCGCTCGCGCTCGCGGTGGGCGCGGCGCAGGGTCGCGGGCTCGATCCGCGCACCGCCATCCATTCCGGACGCAGCGGCAACCAGCCCCGCCAGGGCGGCGAAATCGGTGTCGCGTCGATTCGCGCGGGGGACGTGGTGGGTACCCATTCCGTCCTGTTCGCCGGAACGGGCGAGCGTCTGACCGTCGGTCACGAGGCCACGGACCGGTCCATATTTGCCCAAGGAGCGGTCCGCGCCGCGAAATGGCTCGCGGCCCAAAAACCCGGCCGATACACCATGGCCGACGTACTTGGTTTAAAAACAATCGCTTAAGGGACATTTCGCGCCAAATTCATTAGAACTTTCCGAGCCGTTTCGTTCGAAATCGGGCAAGAAGTTTCGTGGACACCCCGGGGTCCGCTTCGTAAAATTGCCGCCTAATCCGAAACGGGTTAGTCCAACGCAGGGCGGGAGGAAGTTCGAGAGAACTCCTCCCGCTTTGTGCATGTACGCTCCGCGCGGAGAGCAACCAATCGTTTGAACATTTATGTCGGGCCGAACAGGTCCGAGGGGAGTACCCGCGTGACGGTAACCGCGGTTCTGGCTCTGGAAGATGGATCCATCTTCAACGGCCAGTCTATCGGCGCCAAAGGCAACACCACTGGCGAAGTCGTTTTCAATACCGCGTTGACCGGTTATCAGGAAATTCTCACGGATCCGTCGTATTCACGACAGATCGTGACGCTGACCTATCCACACATCGGGAACACGGGCACCACGCCCGAAGATCTCGAGTCCCCGACCGCGTTCGCGGCCGGCCTGGTAGTTAGGGACGTTCCGCCGCTGGCGAGCAACTGGCGCAAGGCGGAAGAATTGCGCGAATTCCTCGCACGCCACAAGGTGGTCGCGATCTCCGGGATCGACACGCGCAAGCTGACGCGCATCCTGAGGGAGAAGGGCGCGCAGGCCGGCTGCATCATGACCGGCGAAAAGATCGACGCGAATGCCGCGGTACGCGCCGCGAAGAAATTCCCGGGCCTCAAGGGCATGGATCTCGCGAAGGTCGTCACGACCAAGCGCAGTTACCAGTGGAACGAAGGCTCGCTCTGGCAGCCGGAGAATCGCCCGGTCATGCGCGCTCACCAGCGCCTGCACGTCGTGGCCTACGACTTCGGCGTCAAGCGCAACATCCTGCGCATGTTGTCCGACCGCGGTTGCCGCATGACCGTGGTGCCCGCGCAGACCACCGCCGAGGAAGTGCTCGCGCTCGATCCGGATGGCGTGTTCCTCTCCAACGGACCCGGCGATCCGGAGCCCTGTGAATACGCCATCGAGGCGATCCGCGCACTGGTCGTCGCCGAGCTGCCGACCTTCGGCATCTGCCTCGGTCACCAGTTGCTGGGACTCGCGAGCGGCGCGCGCACCATGAAGATGAAGTTCGGCCATCACGGCGCGAACCACCCGGTGCAGGATCTCGAAACCGGCCGCGTGTTCATCACCAGCCAGAATCACGGCTTCGCGGTGGACGAGAGCGAGCTGCCCTCGACCCTCAAGGCGACACACCGTTCGTTGTTCGACGGCTCGCTGCAGGGCATCGCGCGCGTCGACAAGCCCGCGTTCAGTTTCCAGGGACATCCGGAAGCAAGCCCTGGACCGCAGGAGATGGGCGCGATGTTCGATCGCTTCGTGCATCTCATGCTGAAGCGCCTGCAAGCCAAGCTCCGCGCCCGAACCTCCGGCAAGCAGCCGCCGCCGGACAAAGCCGCCTGATTTCCACGACGTAGTTACATGCCAAAACGCACAGACATCGAAAGCATCCTGATCATTGGCGCCGGCCCGATCATCATCGGCCAGGCGTGCGAGTTCGACTATTCGGGCGCGCAGGCCTGCAAGGCGCTCAGGGAGGAGGGCTACCGCGTCATCCTCGTCAATTCGAATCCGGCGACCATCATGACGGACCCGGAGATGGCCGATTCGATCTACATCGAGCCCATCAACTGGCGCACGCTCGCGCGCATCATCGAAAAAGAGCAGCCCGACGCATTGCTGCCCACCATGGGTGGACAGACCGCGCTCAACACCGCGCTCGACCTGGTGCGCGAGGGAGTGCTGGCGAAACACGGCGTCGAGCTGATCGCCGCGTCGCGCGAGGCCATCGACATGGCCGAGGATCGCGAGCTGTTCCGCAACGCGATGCGCGAGATCGGGCTCGAGTGCCCGCGCGCGGGCGTCGCGCATACGCTCGCGCAGGCCTTCGAGATCCAGCAGGGTCTCGGTTTCCCCTGCGTCATCCGGCCGTCCTTCACGATGGGCGGCTCGGGCGGCGGCATCGCCTACAACCGCGAGGAATTCGAGCAGATCGTCGAGCGCGGCCTCGATGCCTCGCCCACCACCGAAGTACTGATCGAAGAATCGGTGATCGGCTGGAAAGAATTCGAGATGGAGGTCGTTCGCGACCGGAACGACAACTGCATCATCGTCTGTTCCATCGAGAACCTCGATCCCATGGGCGTGCACACGGGCGACTCGATCACGGTCGCGCCCGCGCAGACGCTCACGGACAAGGAATATCAGCGCATGCGCAACGCGTCGATCGCGGTGCTGCGCAAGATCGGCGTCGACACCGGCGGTTCGAACGTGCAGTTCGCCGTGAGCCCGAAGGATGGGCGTCTGCTCGTCATCGAGATGAATCCGCGCGTGTCGCGTTCGTCCGCGCTCGCCTCGAAGGCGACCGGTTTCCCGATCGCGAAGATCGCCGCGAAGCTCGCGGTGGGTTACACGCTCGACGAGCTCAAGAACGACATCACGGGCGGTACGACGCCGGCCTCGTTCGAGCCGACGATCGACTACGTCGTGACCAAGATTCCGCGCTTCACGTTCGAGAAATTCCCGACCGCGAATTCGCGCCTGACCACGCAGATGAAGTCCGTGGGCGAGGTGATGGCCATCGGCCGCACGTTCCAGGAATCGCTGCAGAAGGCATTGCGCGGACTCGAAACGGGGCTCGACGGACTCAACGAACAACTGTCGATCGGAAAAGACGGGGACTCGCTCAGCGAGGATGATCGCGACAAGCTCGCCTACGAGCTGCGTGCTCCCGGACCGAGCCGCCTGTTGTACGTCGCGGATGCGTTCCGCGCGGGCTGGTCGCGTGAGCGCATTCAGGAGCTCACGTACATCGACCCCTGGTTCCTCGCGCAGATCGAGGACATCGTGACCGAGGAAGGCAATGTGCGCCAGGGCGGTGTGGCGGCGCTCGAGACCGAGCGGCTGCGCGAGCTCAAGCGCAAGGGCTTTTCCGACAGCCGCCTGGGGCGCCTCACGGGCGCGGGTGAAACGGCGATCCGCGCGAAGCGGCACGCGCTCGACGTGCGTCCGGTCTACAAGCGCGTCGACACCTGCGCGGCGGAGTTCGCCACTTCGACCGCCTACATGTACTCGACCTACGAGGACGAGTGCGAGGCGCAGCCGACGAAGAAGCGCAAGATCATGATCCTCGGCGGCGGACCGAACCGCATCGGCCAGGGCATCGAATTCGACTACTGCTGCGTGCATGCCGCGCTGCAGCTGCGCGAGGATGGTTTCGAAACCATCATGGTCAACTGCAATCCGGAAACCGTGTCGACCGACTACGACACCTCGGATCGCCTGTACTTCGAGCCGCTGACGCTCGAGGACGTGCTCGAGATCATCGCGAAGGAACAGCCCGAAGGCGTGATCGTGCAGTACGGCGGCCAGACGCCGCTCAAGCTGTCGCGCGCGCTCGAGGCGGCCGGCGCGCCGATCATCGGCACCTCGCCGGACTCGATCGACATCGCCGAGGACCGCGAGCGCTTCCAGGTGCTGGTCAAGAACCTCGGACTCAAGCAGCCGGCGAACGCGACCGCGCGCACCGAAGAGCAGGCGGTCTCACTCGCGCGCACCGTGGGATTCCCGCTGGTCGTGCGTCCGTCGTACGTGCTCGGCGGCCGCGCGATGGAGGTGGTCTTCAATGAAGACGACCTGCGCACATACATGACGACCGCCGTGAGCGTGTCGAACGACAGCCCCGTGTTGCTCGACCGCTTCCTCGATGTCGCCATCGAAGTCGATGTCGACGCATGCTGCGACGGCGAGGACGTGCTGATCGGCGGCATCATGGAACACGTCGAGCAGGCGGGTGTGCATTCGGGAGACTCCGGTTGCTCGCTGCCCCCGAACAGCCTGAGCGCCGAGACGCAGGCCGAGTTGCGCGAGCAGACCCGCAAGCTCGCGAAGTCGCTCAACGTCATCGGTCTCATGAACATCCAGTTCGCGATCCAGAACGGCGTCATCTACGTGCTCGAAGTGAACCCGCGCGCCTCGCGCACGGCGCCCTTCGTGTCGAAGGCCACCGGCGTGCCGCTCGCCAAGATCGGCGCGCGCGTGATGACGGGGCGCAAAATGAAGTCGATTGAAAACCTGGGCGAGGTCGTGCCGCGGTATTTCTCCGTGAAGGAAGCGGTGTTCCCGTTCACCAAGTTCCCCGAGGCCGACCCGATCCTGGGTCCGGAGATGAAGAGCACGGGCGAGGTCATGGGCACCGGCCGTACATTCGGCGAGGCCTATGCCAAGGCCCAGGCCGCCTCCGGCGTCACGCTGCCGCGCTCGGGCGTGGTCCTCATCAGCGTGCGGGAGCGCGACAAGCCGGGCGCCGTGGTGCTCGCGAAGAAGCTCATCGAGAAGGGCTTCGAGATCGCGGCCACCGATGGGACCGCGCGCGTCATCAGCGACGCGGGTTATCCCTGCAAGCGCGCCAACAAGGTCCGCGAGGGCCGGCCGCACATCGTGGACATGATCAAGAACGACGAATTCGCCATGATCGTGAACACCACCGAGGGCAAGACAGCAATCGTCGAGTCGAATTCCATCCGTCGCGAGGCGGTGCACAAGCGGGTGACTTACTACACGACACTCGCGGGCGCGCTCGCAACCTGCGAAGCTCTGGATCACCTCGACGCCGTCGAGGTGAACCGGCTGCAGGACCTGCACGAAGAGGCGAAGTCATGAAACGGAATCCGATGACCCTGCGCGGCGCCGAGGCGCTGCGCGTGGAGCTCAAGCGTCTCAAGACCGAGGATCGTCCGCGCGTCATCAAGGCCATTGCCGAGGCGCGCAGTCACGGTGACCTCTCCGAGAATGCGGAGTATCACGCCGCGCGCGAGCAGCAGGGTTTCATCGAGGGGCGCATCGGCGAGATCGAGGCGAAGCTTTCGACCGCGGAGATCATCGATCCGGCCGCCGTGAACAGCGGCGGCAAGGTCATTTTCGGCGCCACGGTGGATCTCGAGGACCAGGACGGCGGCAAGAGCCTCAGCTACCAGATCGTCGGCGAGGACGAGGCGGACATCAAATCGGGCCGCATCTCGATCACGTCGCCGATCGCGCGTGCACTGGTCGGCAAGAGTGCGGGCGATGTCGTCGACGTCGCGGCGCCGGGCGGCACCCGCAGCTACGAAGTGGTCAAGGTTCGTTACGTCTAGTCAGCGGGGGACGATGAAACGCGTCGCGCTCGCAATCGTCTTTTCACTGGCCACGTCGGCCGCGTCGCTCGCGGCGACCCAGGAATGGATCCCGCTGCAGGACGGCAAGTCGCTCGCCGGCTGGAAGGCCGCGGAGCGCCCCGAATCGTGGGTGGTGGAGGACGGCGCGTTCGTGTCGCGCGGTGACCGCTCGCACCTGTTCTACGTCGGCAAGGTCGCCAGACACGATTTCCGCAACTTCGAGTTCTCCGCCGACGTGATGACGTCTCCCGGCGCGAACAGCGGCATCTACGTTCACACGAAGTGGCAGGGGCCCGGCTGGCCCGCCGCGGGCTACGAGCTTCAGGTCATCAACTCGAACCCGCCGGCCGAATCGATGGACGGCTACGTCGAACACAAGATGACCGGCAGCATCTACGCCGTGCGCAATACCTGGGTCGCCCCCGCGAAAGACAACGAGTGGTTCAACTACCGCATTCGTGTCGTCGGCAAGACGATCCAGACTTTCATCAATGACAGGTTGATCTGCGAGTACGCCGAACCCGAAAACGCGTTTCGGCCCGATGACAAGAAATTGCGGTTGTTGGGTTCGGGGACATTCGCGCTGCAGGCGCACGATCCCGGCAGCGTCGTCAAATACAAGAACATCCGGGTGAAGCTGTTGCCCGACGACGCGAAGCCGCCGCCGGAAATCCATGCGGTGCAGGACCCCGAATTCGAGGAGCTGTTGACGCAGGCTTCCAACGACAACATTCCGCTCATCGATCTCGCGCAGCCGCCTGCGACTGGTGATGTCGAGATGTTCTGGCGCGCGGTGCGCCGCAACGGTTTCACCTGGGGCAGCGAGCTGCCGGACTTTTCGCTGGCATCGATTCCAGCTAGCGTGGTCATCATCGTCGACACCGATTCGGCGCCGGACGTCGAACTGCTGAAGGCGGCGAAAGCCGCTGGCGCGAAGGTCGCGTTCAGCTCCGGCACGTCCGCTGGCGTGAGCGAGAAGCGGCTCAAGGCGCGCCTGCAGGCCATCAAGGCGGCAGGACTCGGCTGGAAAGATTTCTGGGTTCCCGGCAAGGAATGAGCATCGTGAACCGCATCCAGAGCCTTTTCTCAGCATTATTTGCCGCACTGCTGTGCGCGGCCCCGGCCTGGAGCTGCGTGAACACATTCGAGCCGGAGCTGCTCTATGCGCTCGAACAGCGGGACGACGCCGCGACTGAGATCCTGCAGGGCCTGCGCAAGGCGCATGCCGAAAAGGCGACGCTCGAGAACAGCAACGATCTCGGTGTCGCGCTCCTGCTCTCGGGAAAAACCGACGAAGCCATCGCGCTGTTTCGCGCCATCGAGAAGAAATTTCCCGGCAACGCCCGCGTCGCCGCGAATCTCGGCTCAGCCCTCGAGCTCGAGGGCAAATACGACGAAGCCCTGGAGTGGATTCACGAGAGCGTGATTCGCGACGTCACCGGGTTCAAGGGTTCGGAGTGGTTGCACGAGCGAATGCTCAAGGCGCGCGTCGCGCTGCCGGACAATCCGCGGTGGTTCGATCGGGACAGCGTGCTCGGGCTCGATTTCGGCAGCGATGATGTGCCGGTGGCGCCGGAAATCCTGCCCTTCGACAAGGGCAAGCTGAAGGGCGGGCAGGACTTGCTACGCCAGGTCGACTTTCAGCTGCAGGAGCGCACGAAGTCGGTGAAGCCGCCGGATCCGGTCATCGGGGATCTGTTCGCGGCGGGCGGGGACCTGGTGATCGCGTCGGGACTGAGCCTGCTCGATGGCGGTACCGAAGATGCGAAGCGGTATTACACGAGCGCGCTGGAATATGGCGCGCCGCACGCGGACCGGATCCGGAAGCGGCTCGCCCGCTATGAATCGGACCTCGCCGCGCTGCCGGCGAGACCGCAGGCGGACGAAGTCGACGAGTACCCCGGAATTCCGCAGAAGGTCGAATCCAGCAGGACGCTCTGGATTGCCGTGGCGGCCGTCGCGCTCGCGGGTGGAATCGGCGCAGCACTGCTGTTCTGGCGCCGGCGCAAGGCCCGCCAGGGCTAGGAAACCCGGACGATTTCCAGGTTCGGGCCGCCCGTGAGCGGCGCCGCGCCGCGCATCGTGCGCAGCAATTCGTGCGTTTCGTGCGCGGAAATCGGCTTCGAGAAGAAATATCCCTGACCGGTGGAGCAGCCCAGCGCCAGCAGCTGCGAGGCGTGCTCGCGGGTTTCTATGCCCTCGGCCACCGTGCCGAGGTGCAGGCTCTGAGCCATGCTGATGATCGCGCGCACGATCGCCGCGTCGTTGCGGTCCACGTTCATGTCGCGCACGAAGGTGCGGTCGATCTTGAGATAGTCGATCGGCAGGTTGCGTAGATAGGCGAGGCTCGAATAACCCGTGCCGAAATCGTCCACCGAGACGCGCACGCCGAGATCCCGCAGCGCGTGCAGCTTGGTCACGTGCTGTTCCGAATCCTGCATCGCCACCGACTCCGTCAGTTCCACCTCGAGCTGGTGCGGCGCGATGTCGAACTCATGGGCGATCGCCACGAGCCGCTCGGGCAGGTTCGAACGTTTGAGCTGCTTCGCCGACACGTTGACGGCGACCGGCACGGGCTTGAGACCCGCGCGTTGCCAGGCGGCGATCTGTCGCGCGACGTTGCGGAACACGCACTCGCCGAGCTCGACGATCAGATCGGACGCTTCCGCGACCTCGATGAACGCGAGCGGCGGCACCGAGCCGTGACGCGGGTCGTTCCAGCGCGCGAGCGCCTCGAACGAGACCAGGCGGCCGGTGCGGATGTCGACGATGGGCTGAAGCTGGATCTCGATCGCGTCGCGATTCACCGCGCTGCGCAGGTCCTGCTCGAGCGCGAGGCGCGTATGCACGCGCTTGTTCATCGCCGCGTCGAACATCTGCACGTTGTCGCGGCCGCGTGCCTTCGCCTCGTAGAGCGCGATGTCCGCCGAACGCAGCAGCTCGCTCATCGAGGTTGCATCGCGCGGATAGACGGACATGCCGATGCTGGTGGTCGCGGAGTAGGTGGCCTCGCCGAGGCGCACCGGCTTCTTGAGCGCGGCCGCGACGCGTTCGGCGATGGCCGCGCTGTCGGGCTCGAGCCCGTAGTGACGGGTCACGACGAGGAATTCGTCGCCGCCCATGCGCACGACGAGATCGGGGCTCGCGATCGAATCGCGCAGGCGGCGCGCAACCGAACGCAGATAGTCGTCGCCGATCGAGTGGCCGCGCGAATCGTTGATGTTCTTGAAGTTGTCGCAGTCGATGTAGAGGATTGAAAGCGAATCGCCGCGCCGCGCGGCCTCATCGATGAGGCGGGGCAGTTCCTCGTTGAGGAAGGTGCGATTCGGCAGGCCGGTCAGCGCGTCGTGCGTCGCCAGGTGTTGCAGGGACAGCTGGTGTTCCTGCGCGCGGCGCTCGGCCTCGCGCCGGTGCGAGACGTCCTGCAGCAGCATCGCGTGCACGCGTCCGGTGCCGGGTTCGAGATCGGCGATCGAGAACTCGACGTCGCGGCGCTGCTCGTCCGTGCGGATGACCTGCGCCGGGCGGGTATTCGCGACCTCATCGTTCGCGTTGCCGGGTGCGAGCGAAACGGGGGTGTCGAAGATGGTCGCGACGTCGCGGCGCCGCAGTTCGTCGAGCGACGCGCCGACGAGATGTTGCGCCTGGGAATTCGCATCCAGGATGCGGCGGGAGGTCGGGTCGAACAACACGATGCCCGAGGCGGCGCGGTCGAAGATGGCGCGGTAGCGGGTCTCGTTGGTGGCCGCGAGCGCGGCGGCGCGCTGGAGGCGTCGGCTGTACACATGCCACGCGGCGACGACGATGCTCACGAGCAGCGCCACCCAGCCGACGAGATAACGCACGCCCTGCTGGCCGCTCAGCATCACGCTGCGCGGTTGAGTGGTCCACAACATCGCGACGGGCCGGCCCTCGATGGTGTCGAGCCGCAACTGTCCTTCGATGGTGGTCTCCGAGCGGCGCACGATCCGGCGGCCGTCGGGAGCCACGAGCAGCTCGGGCGCTTCCGCGGTGACACGGCTGTCGCCCAGCATCGCGAACTTCACGTCGAGCTGGGTATCCGCGCCGATGCCGGCAATTTCGGGCGCCGCGATGCGGCGCGCGAACACCAGCGTGCCGTTTGCCGGTCCGCTGCGGTCCGTGTGCAAGACGGTGTTAGCCGCGATCACGTGCGGCACGCCATTGATCTGCACCAGCCGCAGCGTGCCTTCCTGGTCGACGACGCTGCGGACCATCGGGGTGAGGCGCTCGAGCTCCGACATCACGGCCGGACTCGCCGGGCGGCGGTACAGCGCGTCATCGGTATCGTTTTCGAAGGAAGAGAGGATTTCGCCGGCCGGGTTCAGCACCCAGACCAGGTCGACGTTCACTTCATCGAGGCCCGCCTCGGAGAAGTTCTCGTATTCGAAGCGGGGGTCGAGCGTCGTGGCATACGAATACATCGCGTCCCAGCGCGCGAAGTCGCGCGAGACGATCTCGATCTCGGAATTCGCGGAGACCAGCGCCTTGCGCATCACCTCGATGCTGCGCGAGACGTCGTTCTGCTCGATGTTCTCGAACTTGCGAAGGATCAGGTAATGGGACCCGGCCCAGGTCCCGAATACGACCAGCGCGGCGGCTAGATAGACCGCCACCGCCTCGCGCCCATATGAACGTGTGTTCTGAGCCGCCATGTGTCCTTGGTATACGACTTATTCCAGCAACTTACCACTGGAACTTCGGCAGTGATTCCCGTCGGGCGATCCTCGCCCGCACTGGAGAAATCGGCCAGCGGCAGCGAGTCTTTATGCGTCGGGGATCACAATTCCCGGGCGGTCATTCCGGCGTTTGTAGTAGAGGGCCGTATGTCCGATGCGATGAACCATGACACTGGAGGTGGCGGTGGCTAGTTGGGCGAGACCCGCATCACGCTCTTCCCGTTCCGCGCCGCGAAACTTCACCTTGATGAGCTCGTGGTCGTGCAGCGCGCGAACCGCCTCGGCGATGACGGCGGCGCTGACCCCGCCCGATCCGATCCACAGTACCGGGTTCAATTCGTGACCCAGGCCGCGGAGATACTTGCGTTGTCGTTCGGTGAGTTCCATGACGGCATTGTAAGTGTTCGGTCCCGCGTCCACGGAGCGGAAGGGCGATTTCCGCGGCGGGGTTGAAACCAAATGGTCCAGGCCGCATCAAAACGGCCCAAGACACCGCCAAATCAATCTGATACGGCCGGATACGTGCTTCTGAGCTCTCCCTGCTGGCAGGTGCTTTTGGGATGGTGTAGCGTGCCCCTGATCCTGCATGCCGGGCTGGTCGCCCCGCGAGGGTAAACCTTTGAATGATCTGACGAAAAATATCCTGCTTTGGGTCGTGATCGTGATGGTGATGGTGGTGGTGTTCAGCCGCTACGTGCCCACCGGTACCGAACCCACGCAGGTCGCCTATTCGGCCGTGCTCGATGACGTCCGCAATGGGCGAGTGGACTCGGTGACGCTGCGCGGCGACGAAATCATCGGAACCCGCAAGGACAAGACGAAGTTCAAGGCCTACAACCCGGAGACCGAGAACACCAGCCTGATCGGGACCCTCGACAAGGCGCGTATCGAGTTCAAGGGTGAGCCGCCGAAACAGCCGAATTTCCTCATGCAGCTGCTGTTGCAGCTGGCGCCCGCGCTGCTGCTGATCCTGGTGTTCGTGTACATGTTGCGCCAGATGCAGGGCTCCGCGGGTGGCCGCGGCGCCATGTCCTTTGGCAAGAGCCGCGCGCGCCTGTTGGGCGAGGACCAGGTCAATGTCACGTTCGCGGACGTCGCAGGCGTAGACGAGGCCAAGCAGGAAGTGGGCGAGATCGTCGACTTCCTCAAGGATCCGTCCAAGTTCCAGAAGTTAGGCGGCAAGATCCCGAAGGGCGTCCTCATGGTCGGCTCGCCGGGTACCGGCAAGACGCTGCTCGCGCGCGCCATCGCGGGCGAGGCGAAGGTGCCGTTCTTCACCATTTCCGGTTCCGACTTCGTCGAGATGTTCGTCGGCGTGGGCGCCTCGCGCGTGCGCGACATGTTCGAGCAGGCGAAGAAACACGCGCCTTGCATCATCTTCATCGATGAAATCGATGCGGTCGGCCGCCATCGCGGCGCCGGCCTCGGCGGTGGTCACGACGAGCGCGAACAGACGCTGAACCAGCTGCTGGTCGAGATGGACGGTTTCGAAGGTAACGAGGGCATCATCGTCATCGCCGCCACGAACCGCCCCGACGTGCTCGATCCCGCGTTGCTGCGCCCGGGCCGCTTCGACCGCCAGGTCGTGGTGCCGCTGCCCGACGTGCGTGGCCGCGAGCAGATCCTGCGCGTGCACATGCGCAAGGTGCCGCTGTCCGACGACGTGAAGCCCGCGTACATCGCGCGCGGCACGCCCGGATTCTCCGGCGCCGATCTCGCGAACCTCGTCAACGAGGCCGCGCTGTTCGCCGCGCGCGCCAACAAGCGCATCGTCGGCATGGACGAGTTCGAACGCGCGAAGGACAAGATCTACATGGGCGCCGAGCGCCGCTCGATGGTCATGTCGGACGACGAGAAGAAGATGACCGCCTATCACGAGGCGGGTCACGCCATCGTCGGCTACCTCGTGCCCGAGCACGATCCGGTCTACAAGGTGACGATCATCCCGCGCGGCCGCGCGCTCGGACTCACGTGGTATCTGCCGGAAGGCGATCGCTACAGCACGAGCAAGCGCCGTCTCGAGAGCAAGATCTCGTCGGCCTTCGGTGGCCGCGTGGCCGAGCAGATCATCTTCGGCAACGACGGCATCACGACCGGCGCCTCGAGTGACATCGAGCACGCCACCGATCTCGCCCGCAACATGGTCACCAAGTGGGGACTTTCGGACAAGCTCGGCCCGCTCACGTATTCCGAGGACGACGGCGAAGTGTTCCTGGGCCGCCAGGTCACGCAGCACAAGCAGGTGTCCGACGAGACGGCGCACACCATCGACGAGGAGATCCGCCGCCTCATCGACGTGAACTACAAGCGCGCCAAGGAAATCCTCGAGTCCAATCTCGACAAGCTGCACATGATGGCCGACGCGCTCGTGAAGTACGAAACGATCGACGAGACGCAGATCAAGGACATCATGAACGGCAAGCAGCCGAAGCCGCCCGCGGATTGGGACGACTCGGTCGGTACGCCGCAGACGAAGCGTCCGGAAGGCGAAACCGAGGGCGGCAGCCCCGTCGGCTCGCCCGCCTGACACGGCCCTCGGGCCGGCGGCGTGCGCATCCCTGAAACCTGGCAGTGCCGGGATCGAACCCTCGATCTCGGCACTCCCGCCGTGATGGGCGTCCTCAATGTCACGCCCGATTCCTTCTCCGACGGTGGCCGATTCCTGGCACGCGATGCGGCCCTCGAGCAGGCGCGCCGCCTGGTAGGCGAGGGTGCGGCCATCATCGATGTGGGCGGTGAGTCGACGCGTCCCGGGTCCGCACCGGCGAGCGAGGCCGAGGAGCTGACCCGGGTCATTCCGGTCATCGAAGCTCTGCGCCGCGAATTCCCCGCGACGTTCATTTCAATCGATACCACCAAGCCCGAGGTCATGCGCGCGGCGCTCGCCGCGGGCGCGGACATCATCAACGATGTGCGCGCGCTGGCGGAGCCTGGGGCGCTGGCCGTGGCCGCGCACAGCGGCGCGGGCGTCTGCCTCATGCACATGAAGGGCGAGCCGCGCACGATGCAGGATGCGCCGTCATATGACGATGTCGTGGGCGAGGTGAGCGCGTTTCTCGCCGAGCGGATCGCAGCGGCGCGCGCCGCGGGGATCGATGCCTGCCGAATCGCGATCGATCCCGGTTTTGGATTCGGCAAGCGTGTGGTCGACAACCTCGCATTGCTCGAGCGACTCGAGGAGCTGAGCACGCTCGGCGTCGCGCTCGCCGTGGGCCTGTCGCGCAAATCCATGCTTGCGACGCTCACGGGGCGCGCCGTCGGCGAGCGCCTCGCGGGCAGCGTCGCGCTGGCCGCCATTGCGGTTCTCAACGGAGCGCGTATCGTGCGCGCCCACGATGTGGCCGCGACGGTCGACGCAGTGCGCGTCGCCGCGGCGGTAGTTCAGGGAGCGGATTTCGATGCCTCGTAAATATTTCGGTACCGACGGAGTTCGTGGACGCGTCGGCGAACATCCCATGACGGTGGATTTCGCCCTGCGCCTCGCCAGCGCGGCGGCGCGGGTGCTCGCGCCGGAAGGTGGCACCGTCCTGATCGGCAAGGACACCCGCCTGTCCGGATACATGTTCGAGGCGGCGCTCGAAGCGGGCTTCGTCGCGGCCGGCGTCGATGTGATGCTGATCGGTCCCTTGCCGACGCCGGGTGTCGCCTATCTCACGCGCCGGTTCGAGTGCGATTTCGGGGTCGTGATCAGCGCCTCACACAATCTCTACGACGACAATGGCATCAAGTTCTTCGACCGCGATGGCGGCAAGCTCTCCGATCAGATCGAGCTAGCCATCGAGGCCGAGCTCGACAAGGGCCCCGTCACGCTTTCGTCCGTGGATCTCGGGCGCGCGTCGCGCGTGGACAAGTCGCGGCGTCACTACCAGGAGTTCTGCGCGGAATCGCTGCCGAAGGGAATGACCCTGGAAGGCATGAAGCTCGTGGTCGACTGCGCGAACGGCGCGGGCTACAAGGTCGTGCCGCGCACGTTGACCGATCTCGGCGCGGAGATCATCCCGATGGGGTGTTCGCCCAACGGCCGCAACATCAATGACGGTTGCGGCTCCACGTCACCCGGATTGCTGCAGCTGACGGTTCCCGGTGTGCGCGCGGCCGCGGGCATCGCGCTCGATGGCGATGGCGATCGCCTCGTCATGGTCGATGGGCTGGGCCGCGTCGTCGATGGCGATCAGCTCATCTATATCATCGCGAGTGCGCGCAAACGCGCGGGCACGCTCAAGGGTCCCGTCGTCGGCACCGTTATGAGCAACCTCGGACTGGAGGTCGGGTTGCGTCAGCAGGGCATCGATTTCAGGCGCGCCCAGGTCGGCGACCGTTACGTGCTCGGCTCATTGCGCGAGACGGGCGGCGAAGTGGGAGGCGAGTCATCGGGTCATATCCTGTTGCTCGACAAGACGACGACCGGAGACGCATTGATGGCCGCACTGCAGGTTCTCGCGGTGATGCGTGAGACGGGTCAGAGCCTCGCCGAGCTGGCCGCCGGAATGGCACGCTTCCCGCAAACCATGATCAACGTGAAGGTGGCCCGACGATTCGATCCGCGCTCCATTCCGGAGCTCGGGGAAACCGTGCAACGCGTGGAATCGCAGCTGGGCGAAGAAGGCCGCGTGGTGCTGCGGCCGTCGGGGACCGAGCCCGTGATCCGCGTCATGGTCGAGGCCCGGGACGAGACCGATACGCTGCGCTGCGCGGAAGAAATCGCCGCGGTCGTGCGCCGCGTTGCGTCCTGAGAGCCCCGCCGCTATCATCCCGCCCCTTTTTTGAGCGGCCTTCTCCGGCCGCCGGCAGTGAACATGCGTCGTCAAATCATCGCAGGCAACTGGAAAATGCACGGCTCGCGCGCGGAAAACACGGCGCTGGTCGAGAACATCGTGCACAAGCTGCCGAACTCGTCCGCCGAGGTCTGGGTGTGTCCTCCATTCCCGTACCTGGCGGAAGTGAGCCGCGCCCTGGCCGGCTCGCGCGTGAGCCTGGGCGCGCAGGACTGCTGCGCCGAAACCCAGGGCGCCTTCACGGGCGAAGTCTCCGCGGCGATGCTGCGTGACGTCGGTTGCGCCGGCGCCATCGTCGGACATTCCGAGCGTCGCGCGCTGTTTGGCGAAACGGATCAGCTCGTGGCCCGCAAGTTCGCCGCGGTGCTCGCGGCAGGCCTCACGCCCATCCTGTGCGTGGGCGAATCGCTCGCGGAACGCGAAGGCGGCCGCACGTTCGAGGTGGTTGATCGCCAGCTCGACGCCGTGCTCGATCTCTCCGGTGTGGCGGCTTTCAATCGCGCCGTGATCGCCTATGAGCCCGTGTGGGCCATCGGCACCGGCAAGACGGCGACGCCGCAACAGGCCGAGGAAGTGCACGCCCACATCCGCGGGCGCGTCGCGGCCCGCGATGCTAAGATCGCGGCCCTCGTCCGGATCCAGTATGGCGGCAGCGTCAAGGGCGCAAACGCGGCGGAACTGTTTTCGATGCCGAACGTGGACGGCGGCCTGATCGGCGGCGCTTCGCTCAAGGCCGAAGAGTTCCTCGCAATCGTCGCCGCGGCCCGCGCCTGATATTGGAACATCAAGATGTTGCGAACCATTCTCACAATCGTGCAGGTCCTTTCGGGCCTGATCATCGTAGGACTCGTGCTGTTGCAGCGTGGCAAAGGCGCGGACGCGGGCGCGGGTTTCGGCGCGGGCGCCTCGGGAACGGTATTTGGAGCGCGCGGCGCCACTACGGGCCTGTCGCGCATGACGGCCGTGGTTGCCGCCATTTTCATGATCAACAGCCTGTTCCTGACATACGCGTTTCGGGACGAGGTGCGCGCCATCCCGGAATCGCTGCTCGACAAGGTCCCGGTGAGCACGACCGTTCCGGCGCCCGCGCAGACAGCGCCGGTCGACGCGAATTCCGTGCCGGTTCCGGCCGCTCCGGCGGAGCAGCCCGCGCCGACACCGGAAAAGCCCTGACGAATTTTTGAACAACGCCGACGTGGTGGAATTGGTAGACACACTAGCTTGAGGGGCTAGCGGAGCGATCCGTGGGAGTTCGAGTCTCCCCGTCGGCACCATCACTTTCCTTCGACCTGATACAATCGCGCGCGAATTTTTCCGGGGGCGGTTGTCTCTCATCATCGAGAGGTTGCTGCCCCTTTTCGTGATGGCGCAGAACTGTCAGACATGCTCGAAAATTACCTGCCCGTATTGATATTCCTCACCGTGGCCACGGGCCTCGCACTGGTGCTGCTCACGCTCGGCATCGTGATCGGCCGGTGGAAGGCGAAGGCGCGCACCGACGCGCAGAAGCTCTCGCCGTATGAGTGCGGCTTCGAAGCCTTCGAAGACAGCCGCATGAAATTCGACGTGCGTTACTACCTCGTCGCCATCCTGTTCATCATTTTCGATCTCGAGATCGCATTCCTGTTTCCGTGGGCGGTGGTGCTGGACCACGTCGGCGTCTTCGGCCTCGTCGCGATGGGCATTTTCCTGTTCATCCTCGTCGTGGGATTCATCTACGAGTGGAAGAGGGGAGCGCTCGAATGGGATTAGCTGACAATGCGCCGGACAACGAACCGCAGGGCTTCGCCGAGCGCGGTTTCCTGACGACCACGGTCGACAGCGTGATGAACTGGGCGCGTACCGGTTCGTTGTGGCCCATGACCTTCGGCCTCGCCTGCTGCGCGGTCGAAATGATGCACGCGGGTGCGTCGCGCTACGACCTCGACCGCTTCGGCGTCGTGTTCCGTCCGAGCCCGCGCCAGTCCGACGTCATGATCGTCGCCGGCACACTCGTGAACAAAATGGCGCCGGCGCTGCGCAAGGTCTACGACCAGATGCCCGAGCCGCGCTGGGTCATCTCGATGGGCTCGTGCGCGAATGGCGGTGGCTATTACCACTATTCGTACGCCGTCGTTCGCGGCTGCGACCGCATCGTGCCCGTCGACGTGTATGTGCCCGGTTGCCCGCCGACCGCCGAAGCGCTGCTCTACGGCATCATCCAGCTGCAGAAGAAGATCGAGCGCACCAGCACGATCGCATAAGACCCTGATGACCGAAAAAATCGCAGCACTCGCCACGAAAATCGAAGCGCGCCTTCCCGGGCTCGTGGAACGCGCACCGTCGTTGCCCGATGAGCTCTGTTACGAAGTGCAGCCCGCGCAATTGCGCGAAGTCTGTCTCGCGCTGCGCGATACGCCCGAGCTCAAGTTCGAGATCCTCATCGATCTCGCGGGCATCGACTACATGGACTACGGCTCGACGGAGTGGAAGACCTATTCCGCCACCACGTCGGGATTCAGCCGCGGCGTGAATCGCGGCCCGCGCAAGCCGCACGATGGCGCGCGTTTCGCCGTTGCGTATCACCTGCTGTCGGTGAGCAACAATCAGCGCGTGCGCCTGCGCGCGCGTTGTGAGGACATGGAAGATCCGATCATCGATTCGGTGGTCGAAATCTGGCCGGGCGCGAACTGGTTCGAGCGCGAGGCGTTCGACCTGTTCGGGATCCTGTTCACGGGACACCCGGACCTGCGCCGCATCCTCACGGACTACGGGTTCATCGGCCATCCGTTCCGCAAGGATTTCCCGCTCATCGGCAACGTCGAAGTTCGTTACGACGCCGACAAGCAGCGCGTGGTGTACGAGCCCGTGAGCATCGAGCCGCGCACGCTGGTGCCGAAAGTCATCCGCGACGACAACCGTTACGACCCGGCGCTCAAGGCGCAGAAGTAATGAACGAGATCCGCAATTTCACGATGAACTTCGGCCCGCAGCACCCTGCGGCGCACGGCGTGCTGCGCCTGGTGCTCGAGATGGACGGCGAGGTCATCCAGAAAGCCGACCCGCACATCGGCCTGTTGCACCGGGGCACGGAGAAGCTGGCCGAGTCGAAGCCGTTCAACCAGTCGATCGGCTACATGGACCGGCTCGACTACGTGTCGATGATGTGCAACGAGCACGCGTACGTGTTGGCGATCGAACGCCTGCTCGACGTCACCGTTCCGATCCGCGCGCAGTACATCCGCGTGATGTTCGACGAAGTCACCCGCATCCTGAACCACCTGATGTGGCTCGGCGCGCACGCGCTCGACATCGGCGCGATGACCGTGTTCCTGCTCGCGTTCAAGGAACGCGAAGACCTCATGGATTGCTACGAGGCGGTCTCGGGCACGCGCATGCACGCGACTTATTACCGTCCGGGCGGCGTCTACCGCGACCTGCCGGACGCGATGCCGAAGTACCAGGCCTCCAAGTGGCGCTCGCAGAAGCGCGCCGACGAGATGAACGAGGCGCGCGCGGGTTCGCTGCTCGATTTCCTCGATGCGTTCGTCGCGCGTTTCCCGAAGTGCGTCGACGAATACGAAACGCTGCTCACCGACAACCGCATCTGGAAGCAGCGCACGGTGAACATCGGCGTCGTGACGCCGGAGCGCGCGATGGCGCTGGGTTTCACGGGCGCGATGCTGCGCGGTTCGGGCATCGTGTGGGATCTGCGCAAGAAGCAGCCCTACGAGGTCTACGCGGATCTCGATTTCGACATCCCGATCGGCGTGAACGGCGACTGCTATGACCGCTATCTGGTGCGCATCGAAGAGATGCGCCAGAGCAATCGCATCATCAAGCAGTGCATCGACTGGCTGAAGCGCAATCCCGGACCCGTGATGATCGACGATCGCAAGGTCCGTCCGCCGCGGCGCGAGGAGATGAAGGGCGACATGGAATCGCTCATTCACCACTTCAAACTGTTCACGGAAGGTTACTCGGTGCCCGAGGGCGAGACTTACGCCGCGGTCGAGGCGCCGAAGGGTGAGTTCGGCATCTACCTGATTTCGGACGGCGCCAACAAGCCCTATCGCCTCAAGTGCCGCGCGCCCGGCTTCGCGCATCTGTCGGCGCTCGAGGAAATGACCAAGGGACACATGCTCGCGGACGTGGTCGCCGTGATCGGTACGCAGGACATCGTGTTCGGAGAGGTGGATCGATGACGCACGTCGTGAAGACTGCGGATGGCGGAACGTTCGAGCCGGTGCTCGGCGAGAAGGCGCGCTTGTTGAACGAGCACACCCGTCACGAGATCGACGAGTGGATCGGGCGCTTCCCGACGGGCCGCCAGCGTTCGGCGGTACTGTCGGCGCTGCGTTTCACGCAGGAGCAGAACAACGGCTTCCTGACGCCCGAGCTCATGGATGGCGTCGCGGAATACCTGCGGCTGCCGTCGATCCAGGTGTACGAGGTCGCGACCTTCTACTCGATGTTCGAGACGCATCCCTGCGGCCGGCATCACGTGAGCATCTGCACGAACATCAGCTGCATGCTGAATGGCGCCGAAGACCTGGTCGCGCATTGCGAGAAGAAACTCGGCATCAAGCTCGGCGAGAGCACGCCCGACGGCCGCATCTTCCTCAAGAAGGAAGAGGAATGCCTCGCGGCCTGCACCGGCGCGCCGATGATGATGGTCGATCACGAATTCCACGAGTACCTGACGCCCGAGAAGGTGGACAAGGTGCTCGACGAGCTGAAGTAGGAAAAGAGAAGCTACATGGCAGGCGCACTCGAAAAGTGGCAGGACAAGATGAACCTCACGGTGTTCGAGCCGTTGAAGTTCAAGGAATCCTGGAAGCTCGAGAACTACCTCAAGATCGGTGGTTACGACGCGTGGAAGAAGATCCTCGCGGAGAAGCCGACGCGCATCTCCGTCGTCGACCAGGTCAAGGCCTCGGGCCTGCGCGGCCGCGGCGGCGCGGGCTTCCCCACCGGCACGAAGTGGAGCTTCATGCCGCGCGACGCCACGATGCAGAAATACGCCGTGTGCAACTCGGACGAATCCGAGCCCGGCACCTGCCATGACCGCGACATCCTGCGCTACAACCCGCATTCGCTTATCGAAGGCATGGCCATCGGCGGCTACTGCATGAACGCCACCGTGGGCTACAACTACATCCGTGGCGAGTTCCTGGGCGAACCCGTGCCGCGCTTCGAAGCGGCGGTGAAGGAAGCCTACGAAGCCGGGTTGTTAGGCAAGAACATCCTCGGCTCCGGCATCGATTTCGATCTCTTCACCGCGGTGGGCGCTGGCGCGTACATCTGCGGCGAGGAAACCGCTCTGCTCGACTCGCTCGAGGGCAAGCAGGGCAAGCCGCGCTTCAAGCCGCCGTTCCCGGCCGCGTACGGCCTGTACGGCGCGCCAACCACGATCAACAACACGCAGAGCTACGCGTCGGTGCCGACGATCCTGCGCAAGGGACCGGAGTGGTTCGCCAAGCTCGGCGTCGCGAACGCGGGCGGCACGGCCATCTTCTCGGTCTCGGGTCACGTGAACAAACCCGGCAACTACGAGCTGCCGATGGGCATTCCGTTCGCCGAGCTGCTCGAGATCTCGGGCGGCGTGAAGGACGGTCGCAAGCTGAAGGCCGTCATTCCCGGTGGTTCGTCCGTGTATGTGTTGCCGGCCGACAAGATCATGGCGGCGAACATGGATTACGACTCGCTGAAGGCCGCGGGCTCTTCGGTCGGTTCGGCGGCGGTCATCGTGATGGACGAGACCACCTGCATGGTGAAGGTGCTCGAGCGTCTGTCGCGCTTCTACAAGAGCGAGTCCTGCGGCCAGTGCACGCCGTGCCGTGAAGGCACCGGCTGGATGAACCGCGTCATTCGCCGGATCATGGCCGGGCAGGGCACGAAGAATGACCTGCAGCTGCTGGTCGACGTCGCGGGACGCATCGAGGGCCACACGATCTGCGCGCTCGGCGATGCGGCCGCGTGGCCTGTGCAGAGCTTCCTCAAGCACTTCCGCCACGAGTTCGAATACATGATCGACAATGGTGGCCGCAGCATCGTCGACGACCCGGCGCGGAGGGCCGCATGAGCACGCCCGCCGACAAGACCGCGCCGCCTCCGCCGCCAGCGGCGCCGCCGTCCGACGTCGTCAACGTCGAGATCGACGGCCTGCCCGCCAAGGGCAAGAAGGGCCAGATGATCATCCACGTCACGGACGCGCAGAACGCGTACGTGCCGCGCTTCTGTTACCACGACAAACTACCCATCGCGGCCAACTGCCGCATGTGTCTCGTCGAGGTGGAGAAGGCGCCGAAGCCGTTGCCGGCCTGCGCCACGCCGATTGCCGAAGGCATGAAGATCTTCACGAAGAGCCCGAAGGCCATCGGCGCGCAGAAGGCGACGATGGAGTTCCTGCTCATCAACCATCCGCTCGACTGCCCGATCTGCGATCAGGGCGGCGAGTGCGAGCTGCAGGATCTCGCCATGGGCTTCGGGCGCGACATCTCGCGCTTCAACGAACGTAAACGCGTGGTGAAGGACAAGGACATCGGTCCGCTGGTCTCCACCGACATGACGCGCTGCATCCACTGCACGCGCTGCGTGCGCTTCGGTCAGGACGTCGCGGGTATCCAGGAGCTCGGCACCACGGGACGTGGCGAGCAGATGGAGATCGGCACGTATGTCGAGCGTGCCGTCGACCACGAACTCTCCGGCAACATCATCGACCTGTGCCCGGTGGGCGCGCTGAATTCCAAGCCGTTCCGCTACCGCGCGCGTTCTTGGGAGATGACGCAGGCCGCGCTGGTTTCGCCGCACGACGGCACCGGCACCAATCTCTTCGGCCACGTGCTGCGCGGCAAGTTGATGCGCGTCGTGCCGCGCACCAACGACGCGATCAACGAAACGTGGATCGCGGACCGCGACCGCTTCAGCTACGAAGGCATCTACAGCGCCGATCGTCTGGATGCGCCCATGGTGCGCGAGGGCAACGAGTGGAAGCGGGTGACCTGGGAGGTCGCGCTCGAGACCGCCGCGAAGGCGTTGAAAGCCGCCGGATCCGATCTTGCCACCATCACCAGCAGCTCCTCGACCGTCGAAGAGCTGTACCTTCTCAGCAAGCTCACGCGCGCGCTGGGCTCTAACAACATCGACCATCGCCTGCGCCAGGCGGACTTCCGCGACCAGGCGGCCGATCCCACAGCGCCGGGCCTCGGTGGCCTGGCCATCGCCGACATCGACCAGCTCGATGCCTTGCTGGTGGTCGGCAGCAACCTGCGCCGCGAAGTGCCGGTGCTCGCGAATCGCGTGCGCAAGGCCGCGAAGCGCGGCGCGAAGATCGCGTTCGTCAATCCGGCCCGCTTCGAGTACCTGTTCCCCGTCGCGGCCTATCTCGAGTCGTCGGCCGCGAAGCAGCTCGCGGATCTCGCGGCTATCTATTCCGCCTGCCTCGACGGCGCGGCCGCGCCCGCGCACCTCGCGGGCCTGGTTGCCGGCGCGCAGCCGAACGTCGGTCATCGCTCGATCGCCGCGGCGCTCAAGGCCGGGCAGAAACGCGCAATCTGGCTGGGCGCGCTGGCGCTGCGCCATCCCGCCTACGCGGATCTGCGCGCGGTCGCCGCGGGCATCGCGGCCGCCACGGGCGCGTCGCTCGGCGTGCTCGCGGAGGGTGGCAATGCCGCCGGCGCCTATCTGGCCGGAGCCGTGCCGCATCGCGAGCCGGCCGGCATCAAGGCCGCGAACACGGGCAAGGACGCGCGCGAGATGCTCGCGCAGTCGCAGAAGGTGTACTTCCTGTTCGGTGGCACGGAGCCGTGGGCCGATGGCCTCAGTGCGGATGCGCTCAAGGCGCTCGGCGGCGCGAGCTACATCGTCGCGGCCACGCCGTATGCCGACGAACACTTGAAGTCGATCGCGCACGTCTTGTTGCCGACCTCGACCTTCGTCGAAACCTCGGGCACGTACGTGAATTTCGAAGGTCTCTGGCAGAGCTTCGCGGGCGCCGCCAAGCCGCTGGGCGAGGCGCGTCCCGGCTGGAAGGTGCTGCGCGTGCTCGGCAATCTCGCCGGCGTCGCGAACTTCGATTACCAGTCTTCCGAAGAAGTGCGCGAGGAGCTGCGCGCGCGCTGCGGCGATCTCGCGGCGAGCTCGTACCAGGGCACGCATGAAGTGAAGGCGGGCGCGGCGGATGCGCTCAAGGGCGATGTTCGAGTCGTCGACGTACCGATGTATTCGATCGACGCGGTCCTGCGCCGCGCGCCGTCGCTGCAGCGGACGAAGGAAGCCAAGGGCACCGCGCTGGTATACGGAGGCCAGGGCTCATGAGCTTCCTCGATACCGCCGTCGATTTCCTGTTCATCAATCCGCCGTCGTACGTGATTTCCACGTACTGGATCCTCGCGGTAACGATCACGCTGATTCTCTCGGTGGCTTTCACCACGCTGTGGGAACGCAAGGTCATTGGCTGGATGCAGCTGCGCAAGGGACCGAACCGCGTCGGCAGCATCTTCGGCTGGCTGCCCGGCATCTTTCAGCCGTTCGCGGACGTCATCAAGCTGCTGATCAAGGAAGTCGTCATCCCGGCGCAGTCGAACAAGGTCCTGTTCCGTCTCGCGCCGGTCATCACGCTGGTTCCGGCATTCGCGATCTGGGCGGTGATCCCGCTCGACCCGAACCTCGTCATCGCTGACGTCAATGCGGGCCTGCTGTACGTGCTGGCGCTCACCTCGGTGGGCGTGTACGGCGTGATCCTCGCGGGCTGGGCGTCGAACTCCAAGTACGCCTTCCTCGGCGCCATGCGCTCAGCGGCGCAGATCGTCGCCTACGAAATCGCGATGGGTTTCGCGCTGGTGGGCGTGGTCATGGCCGCCGGTAGTTTGAACCTCGGCGACATCGTCAGGGTTCAGCAGGGCGGCTTCTGGTACTGGAACTTCGTCTGGCTGTTCCCGCTGTTCGTGGTCTATTTCATCTCGGGCGTGGCGGAGACGAACCGTGCGCCCTTCGACGTGGCGGAAGGCGAGTCGGAAATCGTCGCCGGCTTCCACGTCGAATATTCGGGCATCGCATTCGCGCTGTTCTTCCTGGCGGAATACGCCAACATGATCCTGATCTCGGCGCTGACCGCGATCTTCTTCATGGGCGGCTGGATCAGCCCGATGGATGGCTGGTTCGAGCCCGAGCAGGTGCCCGCGTGGTTGAGCAGCATCCCCGTGCTCGGCTGGCTCGCGGTGAAGTTCGTCGGCGACGGCTTCCACTGGCTGTTCGCCAAGTTGTTCTTCTTCCTTTTCTGTTTCCTCTGGCTCCGGGCCACGTTCCCGCGCTACCGGTACGACCAGATCATGCGTCTCGGCTGGAAGATCCTGATTCCGGTGACCATCGTCTGGATCGCGGTTGAAGGCGTGATGGTGTACCTGAAGGTCGGACCCTGGAGGGTAGTGAGCTAAACATGCGCAGCATCATCAAGACATTCGCCCTCTGGGAACTGCTCAAGGGCATGGGCGTGACGATCCGGAAATTCTTCCAGCCGAAGTTCACCGTGAACTACCCGGAAGAGAAGACCCCGCAGTCACCGCGTTTCCGCGGCCTGCACGCGTTGCGCCGTTATCCGAACGGCGAAGAGCGCTGCATCGCCTGCAAGCTGTGCGAGGCGGTGTGCCCGGCGCTCGCGATCACCATCGAATCGGACGTGGCGAATGACGGTACGCGCCGCACGACGCGTTACGACATCGACCTGTTCAAGTGCATCTACTGCGGCTTCTGCGAAGAGGCGTGCCCGGTGGATGCCATCGTCGAGACGCGCATCCACGAGTACCACATGGAGCATCGCGGCGAGAACATCATGTCCAAGGACAAACTGCTCGCCGTGGGCGAGCGCTACGACGCGTTGATCAGCGCCGACAAGGCCGCCGACGCCTCGTACCGCTGAGAGAGAACAAGGGAGCCTGGGCTTGCTGGTAGAAATTCTCTTCTGGGTCTTCGCCGCGATCCTCGTGATCGCCGCGCTCGGCATGATCATGGTGCGCAACCCCGTGCACTCGGCGTTGCTGCTGGTGTCGTGTTTCTTCACGAGCGCGTCCATCTGGCTGCTCATCGAAGCCGAGTTCCTCGCCATCGTGCTGATACTCGTCTACGTCGGCGCGGTCATGGTGCTGTTCCTGTTCGTCGTCATGATGCTCGACATCAACATCGAGGAAGTGCGCGCGCGCGTCACGCGTTACGCGCTGTTCGGCGGCGTCGTGGCGGGCGTGGTCGTGTTCCAGATCGTGAGCGTGGTGTGGGCCAAGAGCCTGGTTGTGGAGGCGCGTGGTCCCGTGCCGCTGCCGGCCGACCACAGCAACACCGCCGAGCTCGGCAAGGTGCTCTACACGCAGTACGTCTACGCGTTCGAGCTCGCGGCCGTGCTGCTGCTGCTCGCCATCGTCGCCGCGATCTCGCTGACGATGCGCAAGCGTCCCGGCTTGAAGCAGCAGGACATCGCCAAGCAGGTTGCCGTCCGTCGCGAGGACCGCGTGCGCATCGTGTCGGTGCCGGCGGAGAAGCCCGCGGCATCCGCGCCACCCGCTGCCGCGCCGAACCCGGAGAAAGCGCCGTGATCGAACTGAACTGGCTGCTGACCCTCTCCGGCGTGCTGTTCGCGATCTCGGTCGCGGGCATGTTCATCAACCGCAAGAACCTCATCCTGCTGTTGATGTGCGTCGAGCTGCTGCTGCTCGCCGTGAACTTCAATTTCGTCGCGTTCTCGCGCTTCCTCGACGACATCAACGGACAGATCTTCGTGTTCTTCGTGCTGACCGTCGCGGCGGCCGAATCGGCGATCGGTCTCGCGATCCTCGTCGTGCTGTTCCGCGAGCGGCGCACCATCAACGTCGAAGACGTAAGCACATTGAAGGGCTGAGCAAGTGAGTCTGAATCCCAACCTGCTGCTCGCCATCCCGCTGCTGCCGCTGATCGCGGCGATCATCGCGGGCTTGTTCGGCCGCACCATCGGGCGCGTCGCCTCGCACTCGGTCACGATCCTCGGTGTCGCGATTTCGTTCGCGCTGTCGGCCTATGTCGGCTGGCAGGTGTTCGCAAACGATGCGCCGGTATTCAACGCATCTGTCTACCAGTGGCTGATCAGCGATGGCGTCGGCATGGAAGTCGGCTTCCTGGTCGACGAGCTCACCGCGCTCATGATGGTCGTCGTGACCTTCGTGTCGCTGTGCGTGCACGTCTACACCATCGGCTACATGGCCGATGACGATGGCTACCAGCGCTTCTTCAGCTACATCTCGCTGTTCACGTTCTCGATGCTCATGCTCGTCATGAGCAACAACTTCATGCAGCTGTTCTTCGGCTG
This sequence comes from Pseudomonadota bacterium, assembly GCA_023457495.1. Taxonomy (GTDB): domain Bacteria; phylum Pseudomonadota; class Gammaproteobacteria; order Steroidobacterales; family Steroidobacteraceae; genus CADEED01. Next base: position 38,175 of record JAEWLQ010000098.1, on the reverse strand, counting down.
GGAAGCGGTGGGTGTGGTCAGCTACCTGCTCATCGGCTTCTGGTACAAGCGGCCGACCGCGATCTTCGCGAACATGAAGGCCTTCCTCGTCAACCGCGTGGGCGACTTCGGCTTCGTGCTCGGCATCGCGGGCGTCGTGTACTACACCGCCCAGTTCGGCGGCGCGTCGCTCGATTACAACGCAGCGTTCGAGGCCGCGCCGCACATTGCACAGCAGACCTTCGGACTGCCCGGCACCGACGGCGTGAATGCGATGACCTTCATCTGCATCTGCCTGTTCATCGGCGCGATGGGCAAGTCGGCGCAAGTGCCGCTGCACGTGTGGCTGCCGGATTCGATGGAAGGCCCGACACCGATCTCCGCGTTGATCCACGCGGCGACCATGGTGACCGCGGGCATCTTCATGGTGGCGCGCATGTCGCCGCTGTTCGAGTTCTCCACGTACGCGCTCAACTTCGTGCTGTTCATCGGCGCGACCACGGCGCTGTTCATGGGCTTCCTCGGCATCATCAACAACGACATCAAGCGTGTCGTCGCGTACTCGACGCTCTCGCAGCTCGGCTACATGACCGTGGCGCTCGGCGTGTCGGCGTACGGCTTCGGCATCTTCCACCTGATGACGCACGCGTTCTTCAAGGCGCTGCTGTTCCTCGCCGCGGGCTCCGTGATCATCGGCATGCACCACGAGCAGGACATGCGGAAGATGGGCGGTCTCAGGAAATACATGCCCGTCACGTACTGGACCAGTGTGATCGGCACGCTGGCCCTGATCGGCTTTCCGTTCTTCGCGGGTTACTACTCGAAGGACCTGATCATCGACGCGGTGAAGCACCAGCATGACCTGCAGCCGGACAATGGCATCGTCACCTACGCGTACTGGTGCGTGATGATCGGCGTGTTCGTCACGGCGTTCTATTCGCTGCGGTTGCTATTCATGACCTTCCATGGCGAGCCGCGCTTCGATACGTCGGGCGCGCATGCGCACGCGCATGGCGATCACGGCGCTCACGAGACGCATTCCGAGGTCGGTCATGGCGCGCACGATCCGCACGCGGATACGCATCCGTTGCCGCACGGCGCGCACGACCACTCTCACGACGACCACGGACACGGCCATCACGGCGGCCCGCCGAAGGAAAGCCCGTGGGTCGTCATCGGCCCGCTCGTGGCGCTGGCGATCCCGTCGATCATCATCGGCGCCATGACGTTCCAGCCGCTGCTGTTCGGCGGCGGTTTCGGCGAGTCGATCTTCCTGACCGAGCACAATCGCGAGGTGCTGCAGGAGATCGGCCACAGCGTCGGCAGTTGGGCCGGATTCGGCGCACACGCCCTGGCCAACCCGGTGTTCTACATCATGATGGCCGGCGTGCTCTCGGCCTGGGCCCTCTACATCAAGTGGCCGCACCTGCCGGGCGTCATCGCCGCGAAGCTGCGCCCGCTCATCGTCGTGCTCGAGAACAAGTACTTCTTCGACTGGTTCAACGAGAACGTCATCGCGCGCGGCAGCCGGCTGCTGGGGACTATCTTCTGGAAGGGCGGCGATACCGCGATCATCGACAAGACGATCATCGACGGCGGCTCCGGCCTCATCGGCTGGTTCGCCGGCGTCGCGCGCCGCATCCAGAGTGGGTTCCTGTATTCGTACGCGTTCTGGATGGTCATCGGTCTGGCCGTGATGCTCGGCTACTACCTGGCCAAATTCTGACGATTAAGAACGAGAAAACATGAAGGGATTTGGTTTGTTATCGCTGCTGACCTGGCTGCCCATCGTGGGCGGACTGATCGTGCTGTTCCTCGGCGATCGGGGCATCAAGGCCGCGCGCTGGGTGGCGCTGGTCACGGCCGTCGTCGCATTCGGCGCGTCGATTCCGCTCTGGACCGAATTCGACACCGGCACCGCCGCGCTCCAGTTCGTCGAGCAGCTCCCCTGGATCCCGGCGTTCCACTCGACTTACTACCTCGGCGTCGACGGCATCTCGATGCCGCTGATCCTGCTCACGACGTTCATCACGATCCCGGTGGTGATTGCCGCGTGGACGGTGATCGACACGCGCCCGGCGCAGTACTACGCCGCGTTCCTGATCATGGAAGGCCTCATGATCGGCGTGTTCGCCGCGGCCGACGCGCTGCTGTTCTACTTCTTCTGGGAAGCGATGCTCATCCCGATGTTCCTGATCATCGGCGTGTGGGGCGGTCCGCGGCGCGTGTACGCGACCATCAAGTTCTTCCTGTACACGTTCCTCGGCAGCGTGTTCATGCTGGTCGCGCTGATCTACATGTACACCAAGACCGGTGACTACAGCATCGCCGCGTTCCACAAGCTGCCGCTGACGATGATCGAGCAGCACTGGATCTTCCTCGCGTTCTTCGCCGCGTTCGCGGTGAAGATCCCGATGGTGCCGGTGCACACGTGGTTGCCGGACGCGCACGTCGAGGCGCCCACCGGCGGCTCCGTCGTGCTGGCCGCGATCATGCTGAAGATGGGCGGGTACGGCTTCCTGCGCTTCAGCCTGCCGATCACCCCGGACGCGTCGCGCGAGCTCGACGTGTTGCTGATCACGCTGTCCCTGATCGCCGTGGTTTACATCGGCTTCGTCGCACTCGTGCAGACGGACATGAAGAAGCTCATCGCGTATTCGTCCATCGCGCACATGGGCTTCGTCACGCTGGGTTCGTTCCTGGTGTACGACATCGTCGCGAATACGGGCAACGTGCAGGGCGCCGGCATGGGCATCGACGGCGCGATGGTGCAGATGATCTCGCACGGTCTCATCTCCGGCGCATTGTTCCTGTGCGTGGGCGTGATGTACGACCGCGTGCATTCGCGCGAGATCAGCGCCTATGGCGGCGTGATCAACACGATGCCGAAGTTCGCCGCGTTCATGGTGCTGTTCGCGCTCGCGAACGCGGGCCTGCCGGGCACCTCGGGCTTCGTTGGCGAGTTCCTCGTGATCATCGCCGCGTTCAAGGCTAACTTCTGGTACGCCTTCCTCGCCGGCCTCACGCTGATTCTCGGCGCCGCGTACACGCTGTGGCTGGTGAAGCGCGTGATCTTCGGCGAAGTCACCAATCATCACGTCGCCGAGCTCACCGATCTCAACGCGCGTGAGTTCATCATCCTCGGGATGCTGGCGGTCGCCGTGCTCGTGGTGGGTGTGTGGCCCGCGCCATTGCTCGAAGTCATGCAGTCCACCGTCCAGAATCTCGTCCAGCAGATTTCCGCGAGCAAGTTGCCGTTATGACCCCAGTTCAACCAATGGAAGCTCCGTTCACCTGGGCGAGCCTGCAACCCGCGCTGCCGGAGATCTATCTCACGGCCGCGATCTGCGTGCTGCTGCTCGCGGACGTGTTCTTCGGCGACAAGCGCCGCGGCCTCGCTCCCACGCTGACGCTGGTGATCCTGGTGCTCGGCGCGTTCCTGACGGCGCAGTTCGCGAACGTCACCGGCCGTGTGACATTGTTCAGCGGGAGCTACGTGGCGGATCCGCTCGCCGTGGTGCTCAAACTATTCGGCTTCACCACCATTGCCGTCGCATTGCTGTATTCGCGTGAGTACCTCGAGCGGCGCGGCATGATGCGCGGGGAGTACTACGTGCTCGCGCTGACGGCGCTGCTCGGCATCTTCGTCATGGTGTCGGCGAACAGCCTGCTGACCGTGTACATCGGCGTCGAGCTGCTGGCGCTGTCGCTGTACGCCATGGTCGCGTTCGATCGCACCTCCGGCATCGCGGCCGAGTCCGCGATGAAGTACTTCGTGCTCGGCGCGATCGCGTCGGGCATGTTGTTGTACGGCATGTCGCTGGTCTACGGCCTGACCGGAACACTGCTGCTCGATGAACTCGTCGTGAAGGCGGCCGGGGATCCAAGCGTCGGCGTGGTCCTCGGACTGGTGTTCCTGGTCGTGGCGGTCGCGTTCAAGTTCGGCGCGGTGCCGTTTCACATGTGGGTGCCCGACGTGTACCAGGGCGCGCCGACCGGCGTGACGCTGTTCGTCTCGACGGCGCCCAAGATCGCGTATTTCGCGCTGGCGTTCCGCCTGCTCGCGCACGGCATGGGCAGCGTCGGCGCCACGTGGCAGGACATGCTGGCGCCGCTCGCGGTGTTGTCGATGGTCTTCGGCAACGTCATCGCGATCGCGCAGACGAATCTCAAGCGACTGCTCGCGTACTCCGCCATCGGCAACGTCGGTTTCATCCTGCTCGGCTTCGTCACCGGCACCGCGGAGGGTTACGAAGCGTCGCTGTACTACACGATTGCCTACGTGATCATGACCCTCGGTTCATTCGGCGTGCTGGTGCTCGCGAGTCGTGCGGGATTCGAGGCCGAGGAGATCGACCATTTCAAGGGCCTGTCCAAGCGCGATCCGCTGCTGGCGTACACGATGATGGCGCTGATGTTCTCGACCGCCGGCATTCCGCCGTTCATCGGCTTCTGGGCGAAGTTCAACATCCTGCAGGCGCTGTGGTTCACGAATCACCTGTGGCTGATCCTCATCGCCGTGGTCGTTTCCGTGGTGGGCGCGTTTTATTACCTGCGTATCGTCAAGGTCATGTTCTTCGATCCGCCGGGCGAGCTGCCGGTGGGCCGGTCGAGCGGGGTGGCGGTTCGCGGGGTGCTCGCGCTCAACGGACTCGCCGTCCTGGCGCTTGGAATCCTGCCGGACGTGCTGATCCAGCTCTGCGCGCGGGTTATTGGTTAAAGGCAGGCAGGGTCAACAAGGAGTTTGCAAACCGCGCGCGCATCGAACAGAATGCGCGCCCCTCGTTCGAGGGGACCGGTTGCGGGGTGGAGCAGTCTGGCAGCTCGTCGGGCTCATAACCCGAAGGTCGCAGGTTCAAATCCTGCCCCCGCTACCAACTCTTGTGTACCGGCCTCAAGCACCGCCACTGGGCGGCCTTGAGCGTCGGGCCCAATCGGGATCCTGCCACCTACCAGCTCCACCACGGCCGCCCGGACCTCCTGAATCCTTTTGATCCGGTAGCTCTGGACTAGGCTTTCTCCTGTGCCTCCGTGGGCGCATTGGCGATGCCTCTCAGGGTAGCTAGTTCCTCCTCGGCCGTCCTCGGCCTCTACCCAGGAAACGCCCGCGGCAGTGACAAGCGGTGAGCGTCTAACTACGAATCGAGGCGATGCAAAATGGCGATTCAACCGTTCAACTGGAATTGCCCTCACTGCAATCACAGGGTTTCGATCTAGGGGTCACCCCGGGTCAATGATCGTACGTAAGCGCTCCCCCGCGACCAATTCACGCGGGCCCGTGCCGGCCTCAGGGATGCCCCGATCTTCCTCTCAGGTTGTTTGTGAACTGTTGCTCGTTGCAACTTCCAGCGCGCCGGAAGACTCTGGCAGCGGTTCGCGAATGTCACGAAGGTTGGTGCCATGAGCATCAAGATCAGCATTTGCATGCCGGTTTACAACGGCACCCAATTCCTGGAACGAGCGTTCAGAAATCTCGCGAAGCAGACCCGGCGCGATTTCGAGGTCGTCATGGTCGACGATGGTTCTCGCGATGGCTCGTACGAAGATGGCATGCGATTGCTGAAGACTCATGGACTGGCAGGCACTGTCATCCGGCAATACAACCGCGGGCCTGAACAGGCGCGCGACCTCGCATGCGCCAATAGCGTTGGCGAGTTTCTGGCTCCGTATGACTGCGACGATGAGTGGGGTCCGTCCTATTTGGAAGAGATGGCGGGCGTACTCGATCGGCATCCTGAGGTCGGTCTGGTCTACTGCGACTTCGATGAAGATTTCGTCGTCGAAAAGAAGGTCATTCGCAAGTCTTCAGTCACACCTTGGATCGATCGAAACGTCGCCGCGACAGCCACTTCAGCTGTGCACGTGTTTCCTCACGGATCGTTTTTCGATTTGCTGGTGCAGGGCCAGGTTCTCTTTCCGCCGGTCACGATGATGCGTCGTTCGTTGTTCGAGTCGATCAATGGCTACTGCGCGTCGCACCCATTGATGCGAATTTCCCTCGACTGGTGCTTCGGCCTGCGGGCCAGTCGCAAAACGGCTGTGGCATATATCGACAAAGCCCTCGTCCGAAAGAGCCGTCACGGGGCCAACGTGAGCGGCAATCAGATCACCACGTCATCTTCAGACGTGGCGGTTCTCGCCGCGCTGCTGACGGACCCTACGCTCACCGATTCGCAACGCGCTCATGCCTGTCGCCGTGCGTCGCAGCGCTGCAAGGATGTGGCATATCAGGAATGGTCTGTGAACGGAAACGGCAGAGTGGCGCGAAGCTGGCTCAGGCGATCCATGCGTTTTCACTTCAGCAGGCGTGCGGCCATCATGCTGGTCAAGACATATATTCCCACGAGTCTGATCGGCGCGTTAAGGCAGCGACGCGACCCCCTGGCGGACACGCGGCAACATCGACAGACCGGCTGACACGTTGCGCGGAGGTTGGTGCCGGGTGAGAAATCGCTGAGTTAGCGGCCCCCGCTACCAATTCTTCTGCCCGTTGCTCCGGGTCTTTCGCCGATCTACTTCCTCCGCGCACAGTCATCGCCTCTCCCGTAGCATGTACCCGGTACTGCGATTCAGGAGGCTGGCATGCGCTACGTTTCGATCGTACTTTGGCTCGTGGCCTCGGTTGCCAGCGCCGAGGACTGGCAGCAAATCGCCAAACTGGATTCGAACGGCGGCGTCCTGCTTTTCGATGCCGCGGGTGTCGTGGAAGTGAAGGGATATCGCGGGGCATGGTTCAAGTCCGTCTACTCGAGCGACCAACCTGTTCCCGATGAGTATCTGAGCGCGGTGCCCGCCGACTTCCGGACTTTTCGTTCTGAAAAGTCGCAGCGGTTTTTCAACTGCCTGGCTCGAACGGGCGCGGTCTTGCGGTATTCGTGGCGCGGCTCCGACGACAAAGAGGGGGGCAACTTCCAACAGGACAATCTGACCTTCCACCGACCAGGAGAGGGAACTCTCGACGAGCAGATGCTCGAGGCGGCGTGTAACTTCACGGGCGAGCTCGCAAGTTCGGACGCATCCAGGTCTCCACCGCCCGAGAGCGAGGCGAGGATCACGCGGAGCGCGAAAGTATTCGACTACTACCCGCCGCTTTCGATCCGCCGGAACGAGCAGGGCGCGCCAACCGTGCGTGTCTGTGTCGACTCCTCCGGAAAGAAGTTGCGCAAGCCGGAGGTCACGAAGTCATCCGGTTTTCCTGAGCTCGACGCGGCCGCGATCAGGGTCGCGAGCGACGCGCGATATGCGGCAGGCACTGAAAACGGTGTCGCGCTCCCGGAATCCTGCATCGAGTACAAGGTCACATTCGCCCTGTGGCATGGTCCAGGCCGACCGCCCAGCTGATGGGAACCGCGGTCAGAGAAAGCCTATCCACCTTCCCGCGACCAGCACGGCTAACCACAGGCACAAGGAGAGCGACGCGGCCACGCGCGTCGCGGGCGCGACTTTCCATTCTCGGGTGTTCGTCACGCGGTGCTGATACACCACGTTGATCAACGCAATTGCCAGCAGGACCAGCTTCCATCGGAACGCATCGTTCGCGAGATATTCGTCGGGCTTCACCGAAAACAGCCAGAAGCCGGTCGCGATAGCGAGCGCCAGTCCAGCGGCGGCGCTCCGCGTGAGAAAAGGGCCGAGTACTTCGACCGGATATCGCCGGAACAGCCCGAGCATCCGCAGATCCAGCGGCAGGATCGAGCCGAGCAGGATGCCGATCCCGAGGATGTGCGCCGCATTGACGAACAGATAGGCGGTCGCCGACTGCTGCAGCCAGACCGCGCCCGGCCAAGCGCCCAGGGCTTCGAGCACCGGTGCGCGCTCAGTTCTCCTTGATGCGCTCGGGATACATGTCGAACTTGCGCTCGCCCACGGTGATGCGCACCGCCTTCATGTGTTTCTTGTCCTTCTCGAGCGAGCGATTGCCGAGCACGACGATGGGATCGCCCACCTTGGCGGACTCGGCCGTGAAGCCCGAGCGCGCGGTCTGATTCGGGTTGCCCAGGTCCACCTGCCAGACGCCGTCCGCGGCCTTCACCTTGAGCGTCGGGTGGGGCGGTGACATCGAAATGGATTCGATCGTCCCGCTGAGCTCGGTCTGATCCTCCTCGGCCCAGGACCAGCCGTGGTGCGCGAAGACATTGAAGCTCAGCAATGCGGCCGCTGCCAATGCGAGATATTTCATGTCGATCTCCTGTGAGGCTCCCGATACTAGCCCTTGAACCCTTTCGCCACGATGTAGACCTCGCGCGACTCCTTGCGTGACGCGGCCGGCTTGCGGATGAGCACCTTCTCGAACGAGGTGCGAAGGTCCTTCAGGTACTGGTCCGATCCCGCGCCCTGGAACATCTTGGCCACGAAGGTCGCGCCAGGTTTGAGCGTCTTGCGCACGGTGTCGAGCGCGAGCTCGAGGAAATACATCGACGATGCCTGGTCGGCCGAATCGATGCCGGTGATGTTGGGCGCGATGTCCGACACGATGAGATCGAACTTGCCGCCGCCTAACCACTCGAGCAGCTTCTCGACGGTGGCGTCTTCGGTGAAATCACCCTGGATGAAATCCACGTTGGCGAGCGAGGCCATGGGCAGGATGTCGGTCGCCAGCACGCGGCCCTTGGCGCCGACGAGTTTTCCCGCCACCTGCGACCAGCCGCCCGGCGCCGAGCCGAGGTCCATGATCCGCATGCCGGGCCGGATCAGCCGGTCCTTCTCATTGAGCTCGACGAGCTTGTACGCAGAGCGCGAGCGATAGCCGTCGACCTGCGCTTTTTTCACGAAAGGATCCGTGACGTGACGCTGGAGCCACTGATTACTGCTCTTCGAACGAGGCATAATGCGCGCATTCTACCTCTGCCGGGTTTACCGGCCAGGAACCGCGGTGATTCGCATCACTGAGCTGGCGCTGCCGCTCGATTACACGCCCGAGGCGCTGCGCGCCGCCATCGTCCAGCGGCTCAGGATCCGCGACGCGGACCTGCTCGAATACACGCTTTTCAAGCGCAGTTACGACGCGCGCAAGAAGAACACCGGCATCCTGTTCATCTGCATCGTCGACGTGAAGGTCGCCGACGAGGCCGCGGTGCTCAAACGCTTCGCGCGCGACCGGCAGATCGGCGTCGCGCCGGATACGGGCTATCACCCGGTCGCGAAAGCCCCGGCGCAGTCAGCCGAGCGCCCCGTCGTGATCGGCTTCGGTCCGGGTGGATTGTTTGCCGCGTTGCTGCTGGCCCAGATGGGTTTCCGGCCGATCGTGCTCGAGCGCGGCCGTGACGTGTGCCGGCGCACGCAGGACACCTGGGGTCTGTGGCGCAAGAAGATCCTGACCCCCGAATCCAACGTGCAGTTCGGCGAGGGCGGGGCGGGCCTGTTCTCCGACGGCAAGCTCTACAGCCAGATCAAGGATCCGAAGTTCTACGGCCGCAAGGTGATGCACGAGTTCGTGCGCGCGGGCGCGCCGCCCGAGATCCTGTACGTCAGCAAGCCGCACATCGGCACGTTCCGGCTGACCGGCATCGTCGAGAAGATGCGCGCGGAGATCATCGCGCTCGGTGGCGAAGTGCGGTTCGACAGCAAGGTGACCGACCTCGTCATCGAGGCGGGACAGATCGAAGGCGTCGTGCTCGAGAACGGCGAGTCCGTGAGCAGCCGGCACGTGGTGCTCGCGCTGGGCCACAGCTCGCGCGACACGTTCCGCATGCTCGAGCGGCGCAGCGTTTTCCTGGAAGCGAAGCCGTTCGCGATCGGTTTTCGCATCGAACATCCGCAGTCGCTGATCGACAAGGCGCGTTTCGGCCGCTTCGCGGGACATCCCGAGCTCGGCGCCGCGGACTACAAGCTGGTGCATCACGCCAGCAATGGCCGCGCGGTCTACAGCTTTTGCATGTGCCCGGGCGGCACGGTGGTGGCGGCGACCTCAGAACCAGATCGCGTGGTCACGAACGGCATGAGCCAGTACTCGCGCAACGAGCGCAATGCCAATGCCGGCATTGTCGTCGGCATCGAGCCGGCGAAGGATTTCCCGGGCGGCCCGCTCGCGGGCGTGAGCCTGCAGGAAGCGCTCGAGTCGCAGGCGTTCGAGCTCGGCGGTCGTGATTACTGCGCGCCCGGTCAACTGGTCGGCGACTTCCTGCGCGGCGTGCCGTCGCAGCAGTTGGGAGAGGTCGAGCCTTCGTACAAACCGGGCGTGAAACTGGTGGACCTCGCGACCGCGCTGCCGGCGTACGCCATCGATGCGATCCGCGAAGCGTTGCCGGCGTTCGGGCGGCAGATCCAGGGATTCGATCGCGACGATGCGGTGCTCACCGGGATTGAAAGCCGCACCTCTTCTCCAGTGCGCATTACGCGCGACGCGGACTCGCTGCAGAGCCTCAACACCCGGGGCCTGTACCCTTGCGGTGAAGGGGCGGGTTACGCAGGCGGGATCCTTTCCGCGGGCGTCGATGGCATCAAGGTGGCCGAGGCGCTGGCGCGGGCGATGACATGAAACACGACGACATCAAGAAACTGCACCAGAAGAAGTTTCGCGAGGAACTGGGCCACTTCGTCATCGAAGGCGAGCATCTCGTGCAGGAACTGGAGAGGGCCGCGGCGAATGACGCCCGCCTGCGCCAGAGCGAGATCTACGTGACGCGCGACTACGCGCACTGGTCGAGCAAACTACCCATCCACGTCATCCAGTCGAAGCAGATGGCGCAGATCAGCGAGACGCGTTCGCCGCAGGGCATCGCCGCGGTCGTGCCGCTGCTCGAGGCCGCGGCGCCGCGCGCCGGGGAACGCGCGGTCTATCTTCATGAGATTCAGGATCCCGGCAACCTCGGGACCATACTGCGCACGCTCGCCTGGTTCGGAAATTTCCGCTGTCTGATGAGCCCCGACAGCGTGGACGTCCACAACGGCAAGGTCGTTCGCGCCAGCATGGGCGCGATCTTCCATGTCCCCGTGGAGGTGGACGTTCCGATCGAAGCGTTGCAGGAACGTTATGCGCGCATCGCCAGCCTGGATCTCGGCGGTCAGCCGGTTTCGTCGCCGGCGTTCCGCGACTTCGACTGCTACGTCTTCGGCAACGAGGCGCGAGGCTTGCCGCGCGCGCAGATGAACTCGATGCGCGCGCAGGCCTTCACCATCCCGGGTACGGGCGCGATCGAATCGCTGAACGTGGCGGCGGCGGTGAACATCAGCCTCTACGAGCTCAACCGCTGAAAACTCGCCCGAGGTAGGCGCGCAGGTCGGCGACTTCCTGTTCGCACAACGAGTGCGGCATCGGATAGGAATGCCATTCGACGCGGTATCCCGTGCCCTCGAGAATGCGCCGCGACTCGTCGCCGAGCGCAAGCGGAACCACCGGGTCCTGGACGCCGTGCGCCATGTAGATAGGCGTCGTGAAGTTCGCCGCGCTGCGGTCGGTCGCGAACTCGCGCGCCAGCGGCAGGTAGCAGGACAGGGCGATGATGCCGGCGAACTTTTCCGGGTGCCGCGTCGCGATGTGCAGCGCCATGGCGCCGCCCTGCGAGAAGCCGGCGAGCACGATGCGGTTCGTCGCGATGCCGCGCGCGTTTTCCGCGCGGATCAGTGAGCCGATCTGCGCGGCGGAGGCCGCGATGCCCGCGCCATCCTCGCGTGCGCGCCGGTCGATGCCGATGATGTCGTACCACGCGCGCATCTGGTAACCGTTGTTGATGGTCACCGGCCGCACGGGCGCGTGCGGAAATATGAAACGCAGCGCGGGCGTGGCGTCGTCGACGAGTTCGGGCACCAGGGGTTCGAAGTCGTGGCCATCGGCGCCGAGGCCGTGCATCCAGATGACCGACCAGGCGGGATTGGCCCCGGTTTCGACGATGACTGTGTCGAGCGGTTTTGAAGCGAAGTCGTTCAAGCGATCGTTTCCGAGAGGGTGGTGACGGTGAGATTGGCGGCCCACATGAGCTGGTCCATGACTTCGCGCACGCCAGGAAAGAGGGAGTAGGCGCCCCAGAACAGCAGCACCATGAATCCGATCCAGATGATGCTGTGCAGGACGCCCCAACCCATGTGATAGCCGGAGCCGTACGCGCTTTGCCGAATCATTCGCAGTGGCAGCGAGATGATCATGTAGAGCGAGAGCAGCGCCAGGATCGCCACCCACACGGGTATGCCATGGGGGAGTGCGAAACCGAAGACACTGCTCTGAGCGATCAGTGAAAACACCACGAGAACCACGGCAACGGCGAGCGCGGCTCCGATGAGGGCGGCGATGACGGCGAATATTCCGCCGAAGATGCCGCCCACCACGCGTGCGGACTGGTTGAATGCCGGTCCAGCGTGCGTCGTTGCCTCACGCAGTTGATCGTTCACGTGCCGAAACTGCCGGTTGAACTGCCGTTGCTGGCGCCGCCATTCGCGTCGCCACCGGTGCTGCTTCGAGAATTCCTCAAAGTTTTTTTTTGCGCGACTGATGAGCTCTTCGGTGTTGAAGGGCATGCCGAAGGCCGCGGCGCGGTCCTCCGCGGTGTTCGCTACCGGCACCACGAACATCAGTACGAGGTAGGCGACGAACCACAGGCCCGAGCTGAAGATGGTCAGCAGGACGAAGGCGATTCGCACCCAGGTCACGTCGACGTTCAGATAGGCCGCGATGCCGTTGCAGACGCCCATCCACATGGCGCCTTCGCGGATCTGGAACAGCCGCTTGCGTGGGGGAGGCGTGAACGAGGTGGCGCCAGCAGCGCCCGAGGTTTCGCCGCCGGCTTCCGACTCCGCCTTCTCATCGGCGGATTCCACCGGCCCCATCTCGGCGATGATGCGTTCCACCTCGTTCGTGTTCACGACGGTCTTGTGCGGCCCGAGCATGGCGCGGCATTTCTCGCCGATGGCCTGTTCGAGATCGGCCATGACCTCGCCGCGATCCGGGCTGTCCTTGAGACGCGACTCGGCGCGGTCCAGGTAGGCGCGCAACTGGTCGTAGCCCGGTTCTTCGAGTTGATAGGAGTTTCCGTTGAGGCTGATGCTGACCACTTTTTGCATGGCTTAATTCCCAAATTCGGCGAGAGTGCGGTTGAGGTCTTTCCAGTATTCGTTGAGCGTCGTCAGTTGCGTGCGCCCCTTGGGCGTGAGCTTGTAGTACTTGCGGGGCGGGCCGGCCTCGGATTCCTGCCACTCATAGTCGACCAGTTCCTCACGGCGCAGCTTCGAGAGCAGGGGGTACAGCGTGCCTTCCTGCGTCGCGAACTCCGTCGGGCCCAGCAACCGGAGCATGTCCGCCACGTAGACCTTGTCGCCCGCCACGATCTTGAGGATCACGAATTCGAGCAGGCCTTTGCGGATCGGGGCGAGTTTTTCGCTGATGTTGTCCATGTCTTGAACAGCTACCTTGGAGCGGCAAGGTACTTGAGTCGAGCATGGTCCGTCAAGAGGGGCTGTCAACGAAGGGCTTCGTGCCGTACAATCCGCGCCCTCGATGGGTGGGGGCGGACTGGTCCGCAGGACTCCCAGTGCGATGTGAAGGCCCCGTTGGGGCTTTTATTTTTTGGACCGCGGCCCTTCTCGAATCGAGGAAGGCGGCGGATGTCTGGGGGCCCGTCAGGGCCTTTTTTGTTGGAGGGCGAGTGGACGCGGCATTACACGACCGTCTGATCGCCCGTTTTGAGCCGGTTTTGGCCGAGCTCGGATTCGAACTCGTCGAACTGGAGTTCGTGCCGGGTCCGGGTGGCGGGACGTTGCGCATCTACATCGACAGGCCCCCGGAAACGGAGCAGGGCATCGATGTCGATGATTGCGCGGACGTCAGCCATGTGGTGTCGGAGATGCTCGACGCGGACGACCCGTTTCCAGGCAGGTATTCGCTGGAAGTGTCGTCACCGGGACTCGATCGGATCCTGCGTACGCCGGAGCACTTCGCGCGCTACGTGGACAACCGCGTGAAGGTCGAGCTTGCCGTCGCCCGCGAGGGACGCAAGCGGTACACGGGGATGCTGCGCCGTGCGGACGGCGAGAGCATCGAGATGGATGTGGACAATTTTTCGGTGAGCATAAAGCTCGCCGAGATCAGCAGGGCGCGCTTGGCGCCTTTGTGAGCAGGTAGCTAGACCATGAACAAAGAAATTCTCTTGGTGGTTGACGCGGTCTCGAACGAGAAGAGCGTCGACAAGGAAATCATTTTCGGCGCACTCGAGGCGGCGCTGGCTTCGGCTACCCGCAAGAAACACGGCGAAGAGTGGGACGTGCGCGTCCAGATCAATCGCAAGACGGGTGACTACGACACGTTCCGCCGCTGGAAGGTTTTCGCCGACGACTCGCGCGAGATCGAAGTGCCGCAGCGCGAGCTGCGCCTCGAGGACGCGCTCGACCTCAACAAGGACGCCGAAGTCGGCGGCTACGTCGAGGAGCCGATGGAGTCGGTGGCGTTCGGCCGCATCGCGGCCCAGCAGGCCAAGCAGGTGATCGTGCAGAAGGTGCGCGAGGCCGAGCGTTCGCAGGTCGTCGAGGCGTACCAGGACCGCGTGGGCCAGCTCGTCTCGGGCGTGGTCAAGCGCGTCGACCGTAACGGCATCTACGTGGATCTCGGCGGCAACGCCGAAGGATTCGTGCCGCGCACCGACATGATTCCGCGCGAGATCGTGAAGAGCCAGGACCGCATCAAGGCGCTGCTCAAGGAAGTAAAGAGCGCGACCGAGACGCAGCGTGGCCCGCTGCTGTTCCTTTCGCGCACGGATCGCAACTTCCTCATCGAGCTGTTCAAGCTCGAAGTGCCGGAAGTCGGCCAGGGCCTGATCCAGATCCTGGGCGCCGCGCGCGATCCGGGCGTGCGCGCCAAGATCGCGGTCAAGAGCCTCGAGCCGCGCGTCGATCCCGTCGGCGCTTGCGTCGGCATGCGTGGTTCGCGTGTGCAGGCAGTCTCGAACGAGATCGCGGGCGAGCGCGTGGACATCATCCCGCACGACGACAATGCCGCGCAGTTCGTCATCAACTCGATGTCGCCGGCAGAAGTGCTGTCGATCGTCGTCGACGAGGACGCGCACAGCATGGATATCGCGGTGGCCGAGGACAAACTCTCGCAGGCCATCGGCCGCGGCGGCCAGAACATCCGTCTCGCCAGCCAGCTCACGGGCTGGGATCTCAACGTCATGACCGAATCCGACGCCGAGGCGAAGAGTGAGACCGAGGCCAAGGGCCTGGTCGAAGCGTTCATGAAACAGCTCGACGTCGACGAGAACGTCGCGACGATCCTCGTGCAGGAAGGTTTCTCCACCGTCGAGGAAGTTGCCTATCTACCGCAGTCGGAGCTCGCGAACATCGAGGAATTCGACGACGAGATGGTCAAGGAGCTGCGCAACCGCGCGCGCGACGTGCTGCTGACGCAGGCGATCGCAAGTGAGGAGACGCTCGAGGCGGGCATGCCCGCGGACGACCTGCTGCTGCTCGAGGGCATGAAGCCCGATCTCGCGCTGGCGCTGGCACGCCGCGGCGTGCGCACACGTGAGGATCTCGCCGACCAGGCGGTCGACGATCTGCTCGATATCGAAGGGCTGTCGGCCGACGAAGCCGGCAAGCTCATCATGAAGGCCCGCGAAATCTGGTTCGAAGCCGGGCGCGCCTGAGGAGACTGAATGAGCGATGTAACGGTTGCACAATTCGCGGAAGTCCTGAAGGTCCCGGTCGATCGGCTGCTCGTGCAGCTCGAATCCGCAGGGATCCAGGTGGCTGGACCGCAGGCGCTCATCAGCGATGAAGCCAAGCTCGAACTGCTGACGCACTTGCGACGCGCCCATGGCGCCTCCGAGCCCACCAGCAAGAGCCAGGTCGGCGCGGCCGCGCCGCGCAAGATCACGCTCGCGCGCAAGACGCAGAGTGAGCTGCGGCAGGCGAGCACGCAGGGGCGTGCGCGCACGGTGAACGTCGAGGTTCGCCACAAGAAGACTTACATCAAGCGCGACGTTCTCGAAGAGCAGAACAAGCAGCATCAGGACGAAGCCGATCTCAAGCGCAAGGAGCAGGAAGCGGCGGAAGCCGCCGAGCGCGAGCGTCAGGAAGCCGCGCGTAAGGAAAGCGAGCGCATGGAGGCGGAAAACCGCCGCCGGATCGAAGACGAAGCGACGCGCAAGAAGCAGGCGGAAGAACAACGCCGCCAGCAGGAAGAAGCACGTGCGCGCCAGGAGCAGGACGCGCAACGACGCGCCGCGGCCGAAGCCGCCGCCGTCACGACGGCGCCGCGCACCGAGCAGCGTCACAAGCCCGAAAAGGCGGCGACGCCGCCAGTCGCGGATCCCGCGAAGGACACGCGTTATGGTCGACAGGAGCTGCACGTAGCCAGCGGCGCCAGCGCGCGCAACAAGAAGAAGAAGCGCGTCCGCGAGCGTACCGGCACCGGTGGCGTGAGCTCGGAGACGAGGCACGCCTTCGAGATGCCGACCGCGCCGATCAAGCGTGAAGTGACCATCGGCGAAACGATCACGCCGCAGGAAATCGCGCAGAAGATGGCGGTCAAGGCGACCGAGGTCATCAAGACCATGCTCAACATGGGCGTGATGGCGACGATCAACCAGCCCATCGACCAGGACACCGCGATCCTCATCGT
This sequence comes from Pseudomonadota bacterium, assembly GCA_023457495.1. Taxonomy (GTDB): domain Bacteria; phylum Pseudomonadota; class Gammaproteobacteria; order Steroidobacterales; family Steroidobacteraceae; genus CADEED01. Next base: position 21,653 of record JAEWLQ010000098.1, on the reverse strand, counting down.
GGAAGAAATGGGCCACGTCGCGAAGGCGCTGAAGGCCGACCAGGTCGAAGAAGATCTGCAGGGCGAATCCGCGCCCGAGACCGAGACGCCGCGTCCGCCCGTGGTCACCATCATGGGCCACGTCGATCACGGCAAGACTTCGCTGCTCGACTACATCCGCCGCACCAAGGTTGCGGCGGGCGAGGCCGGCGGCATCACCCAGCACATCGGCGCGTACCACGTGGAGACGCCGAAGGGCATCATCACGTTCCTCGACACCCCGGGCCACGCGGCGTTTACCGCGATGCGCGCGCGCGGCGCGAAGGCGACCGACGTGGTCGTGCTCGTGGTCGCGGCCGACGACGGCGTCATGCCGCAGACCATCGAAGCGATCCAGCACGCGAAGGCGGCCGGCGTTCCGATTGTCGTCGCCGTGAACAAGATCGACAAAAGCGACGCGGATCCGGATCGCGTGCGCACCGAGCTCTCGAAGCACGAAGTCATCGCCGAGGAATGGGGCGGCAACAACATGTTCGTGTCCGTGTCGGCGAAGACCGGCCAGGGCATCGACCAGCTGCTCGACGCGATTCTTCTGCAATCCGAAGTGCTCGAACTGAAGGCGGCGGCCGATGGCCTCGCCACCGGATTCGTCATCGAAGCCTCGATCGAGAAGGGCCGCGGCGCGGTCGCCACAGTGCTCGTGAAGAAGGGCACGCTCAAGCTCGGCGATCCGATCATCGCCGGCCACGAGTTCGGCCGCGTGCGCGCGATGTTCGACGAGAACGGCAAGCCGGTGGATAGCGCGGCGCCGTCGATGCCGGTGCAGGTCCTGGGCCTGCAGGGCACGCCGAACGCGGGCGACGAAATCCTCGCGGTCGAAAACGAACGCAAGGCGCGCGAAGTCGCCCTGTATCGCCAGGGCAAGTTCCGCGACGTGAAGCTCGCGAAGCAGGCCTCGAAGATGCAGGACGTGTTCGCGCAGATGGAAGAGCAGAAGGTCGGCAACATCGCCATCCTGCTCAAGACCGACGTGCAGGGCAGCGCAGAGGCGTTGCGCGATGCGTTGAACAAGCTTTCCACCGACGAAGTGGCGGTCAAGATCGTCGCCAGCGGCGTCGGCGGCATCACGATTTCCGACGTGCAGCTCGCCGCGGCATCGCAGGCGCGCATCATCGGCTTCAACGTGCGCGCCGACGCGGCCGCGCGTGACGCCATGAAGGACGGGGAAGTCGACGTCCAGTACTTCAGCATCATTTACGAAGCCATCGACTACGTGAAGCAGTTGCTGAGCGGCCTGCTCGCGCCCGAGATCAAGGAACAGATCGTCGGCACGGCGCAGGTGCGCGAGGTGTTCCGCTCGAGCAAGTTCGGCGTCGTGGCGGGTTGCCTCGTCACCGAAGGCTCGGTCAAGCGCAATAACCCGATTCGTGTGCTGCGCGACAGCGTGGTGATCTTCGAAGGCGCGCTCGAGTCGCTGCGTCGCTTCAAGGACGACGTCAACGAAGTGCGCGCGGGCACCGAGTGCGGTATCGGCGTGAAGAACTACCAGGACGTTCGTGTCGGCGATCAGATCGAGTGTTTCGCCCGTGTCGAGGTGGCGCGCAGCATCCAGTGACGCTGAGCGACCATCGAGGAGCGTCCCATGAGTGACAAATCACAGCGGCTCGCCCGGATCGAGGGCGAGATGCAGCGTGTCCTTTCGACCCTGGTATCTCGCGAAGTGCGCGATCCGCGCGTGGGCAACGTGACGCTCACCGCGGTGAGTGTCACGCCGGACATGTCCGGCGCGCGCATCTGGTTCGTCCCCTTCGGCAATGCGCATTCGCCGGAAGAAGTGAGCGAAGGGCTGAATCGCGCCGCGGGATTCCTGCGCGGCGAGGTCGGTCGCGCGCTGCAGCTGCGGCACGCGCCGAAACTGGAATTCATCTACGACACGCAGATCGAGCACGCAGACAAGCTCACGCGCCTCATCGACGGGGCGGTGAAGTCGGACCAGAAAGACAACTCCTAGACCGTGCCGAACGGCATCATCCTGCTCGACAAGCCGCAGGGGCTGACATCGAACGGCGCGCTGCAGCGGGTGCGCAAGGCCTTCGGCGCCGAGAGCGCCGGACATGTCGGCACGCTCGATCCGATGGCCACCGGCATGCTGCCGCTGTGCCTCGATGAAGCGACCAAGGTCATCGCCGAGATCGAAGGCGGCGCGAAATCCTATGAGTTCACCGTGGCGCTGGGGCGGCGAACCGACACCGGTGATGCCGAGGGACGCGAGGTCGAAACTCAGCCCGTCCCCACGCTGACTCCCGCGCAGATCGAGGCGGCGCTCGCCGGCTTCAGAGGCGTCCAGCAGCAGGTGCCGCCGATGTATTCGGCCCTCAAGCGCGAGGGTCGGCCGCTCTACGAGCTGGCCCGGCAGGGCAAGGAAGTGGAGCGCGCCGCGCGGACGATCGAAATCCGGCGTTTCGAACTCCTCGCAGCTCGAACCGACGCGCTCGACCTGGTATGCGACTGCGCCAAGGGCACCTACATCCGGGTGCTCGGTGAGGATCTGGCGCGGCGGCTCGGCACCTGCGGACATCTCACGCGACTGCGCCGCACCTGGGTCGAGCCGTTTCGCGGCATGCCCATGGTGGCGCTGGAGGAGGCGCTTGCCGGGAGCGGCTCAGGGCAGCGGCCGGGGTGGTTCCTGCGCCCGGACGCCGCGCTGGGGCACCTGGAGGCGGTATCGTTCGACGCGGAAGGGGTTGCGCGCCTGTTCCATGGTCAACCCGCCCGAGGCGTGGGCACTTCGTCGCAAATCGGCAGCCGGGCCCGGCTCTACGATTCTCAGGGCGAGTTCCTGGGCCTCGGTGAGGTTATCCCTGACGGGCGAGTCCAGCCGCGACGACTGCTGCGAATGACCGGCGCGTAAGCCTATGCTTCCCGGCAGCTTTTCGGTAGAATCCGCGCCCGCAAAAACAGGCTAAATTTAACGCTTGAAGGAATCAAACCTGATGTCTCTTGCCACTGAAAAAAAGACCGGCGTCCTCGCGCAATTCCAGCGCGCCGCCAATGACACCGGCTCGCCCGAAGTCCAGATCGCATTGCTCTCCGAGCGCATCAACGGACTTGGCGAACACTTCGGCGCGCACAAGCGCGACCATGCCTCGCGCCGCGGGCTCGTGAAGCTCGTGAACCAGCGCCGCAAACTCCTCGACTATCTGAAGGCGACCAAGCCTGCGAAGTACCAGGAGGTCGTCGAGCGCCTGGGTCTCCGGCGCTAACACCGCAGAATCCAAGGCCGCGCACCTGCGCGGCCTTTTTCGTATTTCCCAAGTAAATCTCAGGGGGCGTGTTTGCCCCAGCAAGGAATGAAGCGTGAGCGCTTTAAAGAAATCATTTCAATTCGGTCAGCACACTGTCTCCATCGAAACCGGTGAGGTCGCGCGCCAGGCGTCGGCTTCCGTCGTTGTCTCCATGGGCGACACCGTCGTTCTCGTCACCGCCGTCGCCGCGAAGAAGGCCGTTCCCGGCAAGGACTTCTTCCCGCTGACCGTCAACTACATCGAGAAGACCTACGCCGCGGGCCGCATCCCCGGCGGCTTCTTCAAGCGCGAGGGCCGGCCGACCGAAAAGGAAACGCTGAACTCGCGCCTCATCGATCGCCCGATCCGTCCGCTGTTCCCCGATGGCTTCTTCAACGAAGTGCAGGTCGTGGCCCAGGTGGTCTCGATGGACCCGGACATCGACGCGGATATCCCCGCGCTGATCGGTGCCTCTGCTGCGCTGTCGCTGTCGGGTGTACCGTTCGCAGGTCCCATCGGCGCCGCGCGCGTGGGCTACAAGGATGGCAAGTACCTCCTTAACCCGACTCGCAAGGAACTCACGGAATCACAGCTGCACCTCGTGGTCGCCGGCACCGCCAAGTCGGTGCTCATGGTCGAATCCGAAGCGGCTGGACTCTCGGAAGAACAAATGCTCGGCGCCGTCGTGTTCGGCCATGAGCAGATGCAGGTCGCGATCAAGACCATCAACGAGATGGTCGCCGCGGTCGGCAAGCCGAAGTGGGACTGGAAGCCGAACGCCGCCAGCGCGGAGCTCGACGCCGCCGTCTCCGCGCAGGCGCAGAAAGCTCTGTCGGATGCCTACCTCATCACGGTGAAGCAGGACCGCTACGCGAAGATCGCCGAGATCAAGGCCGCCGCGACGGAAGCGCTCGCCGGTGGCGAGACTCCGAAGTTCACGGCCGATGACGTGGACAACGCGCTGTTCAAGCTCGAGAGCAACATCGTCCGCCAGCGCATCCTCAATGGTGAGCCGCGTATCGACGGCCGCGACGCGGTCACCGTGCGTCCGATCACCGTGAAGGTCGGCGTGCTGCCGCGTACGCACGGCTCCGCGCTGTTCACGCGTGGCGAAACCCAGGCCCTCGTCGTCACGACGCTCGGCACGGGCCGCGACGCGCAGATCATCGACGCGCTCGAAGGCGAACGCCGCGAGCCGTTCATGTTCCACTACAACTTCCCTCCGTTCTCCGTCGGTGAGACGGGAATGATGGGATCGCCGAAGCGCCGCGAAATCGGCCACGGCAACCTGGCCCGCCGCGGCATCGCCGCGATGATGCCGGACATGGAGAAATTCCCGTACGTCATCCGCATCGTCTCGGAAATTCTCGAGTCGAACGGTTCCTCGTCGATGGCCTCGGTCTGCGGCGCCTCGCTATCGCTGATGGACGCGGGCGTGCCGATCAAGGCGCCGGTCGCGGGCGTCGCCATGGGCCTCGTGCTCGAAGGCGAGCGCTTCAAGGTCATCACCGACATCCTGGGTGACGAAGATCACCTGGGCGACATGGACTTCAAGGTGGCCGGTTCGAAGGACGGCGTCACCGCGTTGCAGATGGACATCAAGGTCGAGGGCATCTCGCCCGAGATCATGAAGGTCGCGCTCGCGCAGGCGAAGACCGGCCGACTGCACATCCTCGGCGAGATGAACAAGGTCATTGCCTCCACCCGCGACAAGATGTCGGAGTGGGCGCCCTCGATCATCACGATCAAGATCGACCCGGAGAAGATCCGCGACGTCATCGGCAAGGGTGGTGCGGTCATCCGCCAGATCACCGAAGAGACCGGCACGACGATCGACATCGAAAACGACGGCACGGTCAAGATCGCGAGCGTCTCGGGCGCCGCGGGCCGCGAAGCCCTGTCGCGCATCGAGTTGATCACGGCCGACGTCGAAGTCGGCCGCATATACGAAGGCAAGGTCGTCCGTCTCATGGATTTCGGCGCGTTCGTCACGATCCTCCCGGGCCGCGACGGTCTCGTGCACATCTCGCAGATCAGCGAGGAGCGCGTCGAGAAGGTGTCGGACAAGCTCAAGGAAGGCGACAACGTGCGCGTGAAGGTGCTCGAAGTCGACCGCCAGGGCCGCGTGCGCCTGTCGATGCGCGACGTCCCCGCCACTAACTAGGCGCTGATAAAAGGGGACAGATCTATTTATTGACGATCTGCAAGTCTCCGACTGAAATGAAACGCCCGGCATTCGCCGGGCGTTTTCATTTCAGGGTCCTAACACAAGGGCTGTTACGCGAAGCAGGCCCGGCAGGCAAAGGCGATTGAAAGTACTATCCGCCCGCCACACAAAAAAAGAGGTACCGAGTAATGCGTGGAAAATTCCTGACACTCGCGGGCCTGGCACTGATCGTCGGCGCGCAACCGGTCTTCTCGCAAAGCACGAAGCTCGACGCGACGAAATCCGCGGTCTCGCTGGGCGGGCGCAGCGGCGAACGTTTTACGTTCGATTGCCCCGCGATCGATCAGCCCACGAACCGCGTTTATGGCACGGACACCTATACCGCTGATTCGCCGATCTGCCAGGCCGCCATCCATGCCGGCGTGCTGAGGCGTGGCCGGGCAGGTGCCGTCACGATCGAGATTGGTCGCGGCGCCAAGGAATACCTGGGCTCGACGCAAAACGGCATGACCAGTGCGAGTTTCGGTCCGTACGCTTCGTCGTATACGTTCGTGGCGGCTGCGCCCGTTCGCACGACTGCGGCTACGCCCGCCGGTTCGGAGCCGCCGGCTGCGACCCCGGGGGATGAACGCCTCGTGGCGCTTGAACAGAAGATGACCATGCTCGAACAGAAGGTGGTCACGCTTGAGCAGCAGAAGGGCGCGCTCGAACAAAAGGTGGACATGCTGCAGCAGCAGAGCGGACTCGTTGCCACGCTCGAACAGAAGGTGTCCACGCTGGAGCAGCAGAATACGCAGCTGCGTCAGTTCATCGTGATCAATGGACAAAAGCTGCAGATAAAAAGCCCGCAGGACCTCCTCATCCAGGCGGGATCGGGATTTCTGGAAATCAAGGGGACATATGTACGAACGGAAGCCTCCTCGTCTCTACAAATGTACGGCCACTCGCAAATCGAGATCTATTCCCAATTAGTGCAATTTCCTTCGCCAACAAACATAAAGATGGGCGCCTTGAACCCGGCGACGCTGTTCAGCCGGGTACAAGTCGATCCCAGCAACGGATCCGGCCAGGTGTTGCCCGGCTATCTGCAGTAAACGGCAGGGCACGGTCGAACAGAAGGCGGCCGCGCTGGAGCAACAGAATGCGCAACTGCGTCAGTTCATCGTGATCAATGCGTTCAACGATGAGAGGGGACAGATCTGTTTGTTGACGACCTTCGCGTCCCCGACTGAAACGAAAACGCCCGGCATTTGCCGGGCGTTTTCGTTTTCATGTATCTGTCCGCTTGCAGCGCTTCGGCTCCACGCTGAACCTGGCCCGCTCGTTGACCTGATCGGGCACTCGATTACCTGCCGGATCGCGGTCGGATCACAAAAAGGGGCGCAGAAGATCCCGGCCTACCCCACGCCAGGTCTCTGACATCGCGAAAGGTACGCGTAGCAGTCGCAGCAGGAACAGGCCAAGGCCGATCACGTACACGGGATGAATCGCCCGGCGGCGATACAGGTCGTGGCCGACGGCGGCGAATACCGGCGTCAGCATGATGAGAATCGCGGTCCAGCGGTGTTGTGGAAACAGCGTCGGCGCGATATGCGCGATCAACCGCCCCATGCCGACGAACGCCAGTGACAGGGTCGCAAGCAGCATGAATCGCTTGTGGATCTCACGCCGATAGCGATAGGCAATACCCGCTGCCAGGAATCCGGCGAACATCGCCATATCGCTGACGATGAAGAACAGGATGGTCGCGCCCCGGTCGAGCGGCAGCCCGTTTCGTACGTGCTCGAGATTCGCGGCGAACGCCGCCCATGTTCCCACCGCCGCCGTCGCCAGGCCGAAGATCGCCATGACGGTGCCAACGCGGCGGTGCAAGTGGACCTGTCCCTGCCGTACGAGCAGCGCCTGCAGTGCGAATCCGGCGACCCACGTCAGGAACAGCGCCGAATGCACATGAATTCCCCAGCTGTTGTTGCGCGGCGCCAGTTCGCGCCCGGTGATGAGCGGCTGGTAGTACTGTGGCCAGAATCCGGCAATGACCGCCAGCGTCAGCAGCAGACCGACGAGCGGATAGAACAGCGGGCGATAGTTAGCTGCCTGAGGTTGCATGGTTTTCCTTCCTTGCAGCCTACAAGCGGGAAAGCCACGCCAATCAGCTCACGGTAGACTCCTTTTCGTGGACGACCCCATACGACACCAACGCGTCCGGCAGCTGTTCGAAGTACTGCGCGCGCTGCCGCGCGCCGAGCAGGACGCGGCGCTGAGCCGCGCGTGCGCCGACGATGCGGGTTTGCGCGCGCAGGTCGCCCGCCTGCTCGATGCGGCTGCGCAGCAGGGCTCATTCCTGGAACATGGCGCGGCGGCCGCGTTGTCGAGTGGCGCGCGCAAGATCGGAGAACGCATCGGGCCATACGAGATCACCGGCATCCTGGGGGCCGGCGGCATGGGGGAGGTTTACCGCGCGCGCGATACCTTGCTTGGCCGGGATGTGGCGCTGAAGTTCGCGCGCTTCGAGCTGATCGCGAGTGCGGAACGCCTGGCCCGCCTGCGGCGAGAGGCGCAGGTACTCGCGGCGCTGAATCATCGCAACATTGCGGCGATCCATGGAATCGACGAGTCGCAGGGAACCCTCGCGCTGGTGCTGGAGCTGGTCGAGGGAGCCACCCTGGCCGATCGCCTCGCGCGGGGCGCGTTGTCACTCGACGAATCACTCGCGATCGCAGGCCAGCTCATCGACGCGCTCGAAGCCGCGCACGCCTGCGGCATCGTCCACCGCGACCTCAAGCCTTCGAATGTGAAACTGCGCGTCGACGGCACCGTCAAGGTGCTCGATTTCGGGCTCGCGACCGCACCAGAGTTGGATGAGGCGGCGTCGCCCGCGTCGCAGCCGCTCTCGCATAGCGGCATGATTGTCGGCACTGCGCGCTATATGAGCCCGGAGCAGGCGCGCGGCCGCCCCGTCGACAAGCGGACCGATGTCTGGGCGTTCGGTTGCGTGCTCTTCGAAATGCTGACTGGCGCGGCTGCCTTCGATGCGGCGGAGAATGCCGACACGCTGGTCGCGATTCTCACGCGCACGCCGCGGTGGCAACTTCTGCCGCGTTCGACACCTGAGTCGATTCGCCGGCTCTTGCGACGCTGCCTCGAGAAGGACCGCGCTCGGCGCCTGGCTGACATTTCTGATGCGCGCCTGGAGCTGGACGATGCCCTCGGGACGGCGACGCCGGGCGAAGCAGGCGCGGCGCCGGCGCGCCGCTGGATACCGTGGTCGATGGCCGTGGCCGCGCTGGTCGCGCTTGCGCTGCTGATTGCGCGCAGGTACGAAACTCCGCCCTTGCCGAATGTGATCAAAGCGTCCGTGGTGCTGCCCGGCACCCTTGGCGAAACCCGCAGTGCCGCGGCGCCCGCCTTCGCCCTGTCGCCCGACGGTCACCATCTCGCATTCATCGCCAGCGGTTCCGATGGCCACACGCAACTGTGGACACGTGCCCTCGACGATGTCGAGGCGCGACCCATCGCCGGGACGCAGGATGCTCAATCGGTCTTCTGGTCCTCGGACTCGCGCTGGCTGGCTTTCGTGCAGGATCGCAGGCTGCGGAAGGTGGCGGCCACGGGCGGCACTATCTACACATTGGCGGACGACGCGATCGCGGGCGGCGCGTGGAACGCCGATGATGTCATCCTGTTCACCCAGTCCACCGGTGTGCTCGCGCGCGTGTCCGCCGATGGCGGCAGCGCCGCCGCTTTGACGGGCATCACACCTAACAAGGGAGAGGTCTTCAACCTGCAGCCGTTTTTCCTGCCGGACGGCAACGGCTATGGTTACGTCTCGCTGGGCCTGGGATCGGTGCACGCCGATGTGTTCATTGCGTCGCTCGACGGCAGCCTGCCGGCGCGCAAACTGCCGATCCAGGCGTCGCTGGTGCGCTACGCCGGCGGGCATCTGTGGTTCATGCGTGGCCGGACGCTCATGGCGCAACCATTCGACGCGCGCAACCGTGAACTTTCAGGGGCCGCGTTGCCCATTGCCGAGCAGGTGCGCATCGACAATTCCCAGTTCCGCAGCGGCATGTTCAGCGTGTCGAACACCGGCGCCTTCGTCTATCAACGCGATCCCGCGCCGGGCTTTGAGCTCACGTGGTTCGATCGCCAAGGCACGAGGCGCGGCACTCTCGGAACCGCCGCCGATTATGCCGATGTGGATATTTCCCCCGACGGCAGGCGCGCACTGGTCTCCGTGGCTCCCGACAGCACGGCGGCGCGCGACCTGTGGATTTTCGATCTGGCGCGCGGATTGCGAACGCGCTTCACCTTTGACGACATGCGCCCCATCCGCACGCCGGTATGGTCGTCAGATGGGTCGCAGGTCGTATTCGCCACGCAACGCAACGACCGCATCGTACTCATGCGCAAGGCTGTCAACGGCGCGAGCGATGCAGAAATCGTCTTCGACGATCCGTTCGACAAGGAGCCCTTGAGCTGGTCCGCCGATGGCCGCAACCTGCTCTATGCGCGGCGCGCCTCGATCAGCAAGCCGGAAACCTGGGTTTTGCCGCTGGGCGGCGCCGGCAAGCCCCACGCTTTCTCGCAGTCGCGCGCACGATTTTCCGCTTTCTCACCGGACGGCCGCTGGGTGGCCTTCGACTCGGCGCAGTCCGGCCGGGTCGAGATATATGTCGCGCCATTTCCCGGCCCCGGTCGTGCAACGCAGGTTTCGAACAACGGCGGCTTCAATGCGCGCTGGCGTGGCGACGGCCGCGAACTGTTCTATCTACAGGCGCAGGACAACAAGCTGATGTCCGTCGAAATGTCGTTTGCCGACGGGAGCATCGTGCCCGGTGATCCCAAACCGCTATTTGATCTAGCTTGGATCGGGCCGCGCATGACCTACGACGTGATGCCCGATGGCGGGAAGGTTCTGGCGCTGACTCAGCCGCCGAGCGCGGGTTCGATACCCCTGACACTGGTGCTCAATTGGCCGGCCCTGATCAGGAAGTGAACGACATCAGTGCCATGCTCGGCCGGCTGCGCGCGGGCGAGGCGGACGCTCCGGAACGCCTCGTGGCCGCTATCTACCCGGAACTGCACCGAATCGCGGAACACTACCTGCGCTCGGAACGCGCCGGCCACACACTGCAGCCCACGGCGCTGGCGCACGAGACCTGGGCGCGGATGTTCGGCTCGCAGCGCACCGAATGGCAGAACCGAGCGCATTTCTTTGCCGCGGTCGCAACCGAGATGCGCCGCATCCTGGTCGACTACGCGCGCGCGCGGAACGCGCAGAAGCGCCCGGGAAAGCGCGCCGCGATCTCGCTGGCCGACATCATGGAGCTGGCCACGACTCCCGACCAGGACCTGGTGAACCTGGACGAGGCATTGACTCGTCTCGGCCATGTCGACGCACGTGCCGCCCGCGTGGTGGAACTGCGGTTCTTCACCGGGTTGAACGAGCGCGAGGCCGCCGAGGCGCTCGGCATTTCCATTTCGACGCTCAAACGCGACTGGGAATACGCGCGATCATGGTTGTTCAGCGAACTGAGTTGACGCGCCAATTCCCCGGCGCGCCAGGCCCGCGATCGTCGCGTTCGCGGAGTGACTGACGGAAACTGGCTTGCCTAGTCGGCCACCGTCCGTCAACGCGACGACTTGCGGCCGAGGCGCGCGAGGATCTCGGCCTTTGCCGGCTGCGACTGCAGCCAGGCCGCGAATTCCCCGACACGCGCGTAGTCGTTCCCCAGCAACTCGCGCAGGCGCTGTTCTTCCATGGCTTGGCTCACGCCGGTACGTATCGAGTACTGCCACGCCTGCGTGAAGACACGCGTGAGTTCACCGGCGTTCACGAGGCTTTCGACCAGCTGCCACTCGCCGTCATCGAGCCACACTTCCTCGCAATGCGGGCAGTAGTCGAGGCGGTTGGGTTTGTCGCTGCTGATCCGGTACTTGCTCATGACCGAGCGGCATTTCGGGCACTTCTTCGCACCTATGGAATCCGGAGGCTCGGTGTCCATCGCGGCCGGCCCGGTATCGCTCAGCGCGCCGCGCGCGGCACGCTCGCGCCAGGCGCGGTAAGCGACCAGGCTCACGAGTGTGCCGAGACATTTGCCGCAGCTGTAACCCGCCAGGTCCTCGGCGAGCAGCGTGTGCACGAGCGGCGAGTTCTCACATTGCGGGCAATTCGCCATGCGCGGGTTCCGGGTAAGTGGTTAGATCCCGCGCCCGAATGGGCGCGGGATCAAGGGAAGCCGTAGAGCTACTGGTGGCTCGGCGTGTCGGTGGGCTTGTCGACGCCGTCTTCGCGTGGGCGTCCCGCGGCATTCATCAGCGTGCGGAAGATTTCGTCCTGCACCGAACGCCAGCGCTGGTAGTTGCGCTGGGCGACGCCCGCGACGGTTTCCACCGGGTCCATGCCGACCACGGCTTTCACCTTCTCGCGCAACTCACGCTGCTGCGAGCTGAAGAGCTTCATGCTCTGCTCGAGGTAGCTAGACAGGACGCCCTGCAAAGTGCCGCCGTACGAGCGGATGACTTGCGCGAGGAAATCGCGGCTCATCACCGGATCGGCGCCGTGCTCCTGCTCGGCGATCACCTGCAGCAGGATGCTGCGCGTGATGTCTTCCTGGCTCTTCTTGTCGATGACCACGAACTCGATGCGTTCGAGCACGAGAGAGCGGATGTCGCTCAACGTGATGTACTTGCTCTGCACCGTGTCGTACAGACGGCGGTTCGGGTACTTCTTGATGATGCGCGGTTCGCTCATGCGTCACCCTCCCTGTGGGACCCTACCTTAGTACACTGCACCGCAACCCACAATTTCCCCCGCGTTTTCTGCTCAGCTGTCGCCCGCCGGTGACAGTCTGGACTGAGTTCTATCGGCCAGCCTTTCGGGCTTCCAGTTCGCAACTGCCCATTTCCAAACGTCTTTAATCGAAGAATCGGCCAGGTCGGCGGGTGGGGCTTGCGACAAAAGCGTAAGGGTCGAAGTCAGGGCCCGGGGGGCGGCGGCGGGGTCGAGCGGGACCGAGTGCCGGGACTTGGATAGTTTGGTCCCGTCGCTTTCCAAGACCAACGGTAGATGGCCGTAGATAGGTAGAGTCAGTCCGAGAGCAGCCTGGAGATCCAGTTGCCAGGGGGTGCTGGCGAGCAGATCCGCCCCTCGAACTACTCGCGTCACGCCCTGCCAGGCATCGTCGACGACCACCGCGAGCTGGTAGCTCACGATCCCGTCGCGTCGCTGCACGACGAAGTCGCCGCATTTGCCCAGTTCGAAGCATTGCAGGCCGAGGTAGAGGTCGGCGAACTCGGCGCGTCCCTCGCTCACGCGGAAGCGCAGCGACGTGGGTCCCGGGCGCGTCGGGCCGAGCCGGCACGTGCCGGGGTAGCCGTGCGATTCCTCGGCGCCATTGCCGGACAGATCCTTGCGAGAACAGCTGCATCGGAAGGTGCGACCGGCCGCGGCGAGTTGCGCGAGCGCTTCCTCGTAAGCCTGTCGGCGGGTCCTTTGATAAACGACCGGGCCATCCCACTCGAATCCGAATGCCTCGAGCGTGCGCAGCATCTGGTCGGCGCATCCGGGTACGACGCGTGGAGTATCGAGGTCCTCGATGCGGACCAGCCAGCTTGCGCCGTTCGCGCGCGCGTCGAGATAGCTGCCGACGGCGGCGAGCAGGGAGCCGGCGTGGAGGGGGCCGGTCGGGGAGGGCGCGAATCTTCCCAGGGGCTGCCTGTTCAGGGGCTCACGCCCCACAACGGAAAACGCCGGCGAAGCGCCGGCGTCCGTTGAGTTTGAAGACACTTCGAACCGCCGTTATCAGCGATAACGATCGTCCCGATCGCCGTATTGCCGTTCGCGGCGCTCGCGGCGTTCCTGCGCTTCGATCGTGAGCGTCGCCACGGGGCGGGCTTCGAGACGCTTCACGCCGATCTCCTCCCCGGTCTCCAGGCAGTAGCCGTACGAGCCATCTTCGACGCGCTTGAGCGCCTCGTCGATCTTGCGGATGAGCTTGCGCTCGCGATCGCGCGTGCGCAGTTCGAGACTGAACTCTTCTTCCTGCGTGGCGCGGTCGTTCGGATCCGGGAAGTTCGCCGCCTCGTCCTTCATGTGCGAGACGGTGCGGTCGACTTCTTCCATGAGGTCCCGCTTCCACGAGTTGAGGATGTTGCGGAAGTGCTCCAGCTGCTCCTTGTTCATGTACGCCTCACCGCGCTTGGCGATGTAGGGCGTTACATTGCGAGGACCTGCAAGCAGGCTTCCGGCCTCGGGGGAGTCGTCGCCTTCGTTGTCATTGTTGACCGCGCGGGCGGCGAGTGCGCCGGGATTCGTCTGCACGCCCGTCGCGGTGACGACGATGCGCTCGGACGGAGTGGACTTGCGGATCGCCTGCGCCACGGGATTTGCGCTGGACGCGGCCGGAGCCGCGGTGGCGGCGACCGGCTTGGCGGCGGGCGCGGGTTTGGCCGGTGTCGGCGGGGATTTCGCGGTGGCGGCGGCCTTCACGGATGCCGGTTTCGCGGGGGTCTTGGCTGCAGCGGATTTCGCCGCCGGTTTCTTTGCGGACAACTTGGGTTTCTCGACTTTCTTCGCCTTGGCGGGTTTTGAAACCGCACGCTTGGTCGGCATTGTTTGTCGCTCCAGGCCCGAATCCAAAAGGGGGCCGGTTTGCAGGACGCGCGATTATACCGGCGAGTTTTTGCCTGTACAGCGAAACGGAAGCGGCGACAATTCTGTGGTTTCGGCGCCCGCTTTTTGCCGGAAAATCAAGGCAATTGGACCGCCGGCGGGTGGCTCCAGCCCGGTTTGCGCCGTTCGACGATCACCGATGTGTAGATGCCGCCACGCACGTTGAACTTGCCTTCGAGGCGCAGATAGCGCGGGGCGCAGGCCCGGGCGAGGTCGTCCGCGATCAGGTTGGTGACTGCCTCGTGAAAAGCCCCGCGGTCGCGAAATGACCACAGGTACAGCTTGAGCGACTTCAGTTCCACGCAGCGTTCATCGGGAACATAAGCAAGCTCGAACGTCGCGAAGTCCGGCTGGCCGGTCTTCGGGCACAGACAGGTGAATTCCGGCAGAGACATCCTGATGGTGTAGTCGGTGTCGCGTGCGGGATTTGGAAAAGTCTCAAGCTGCGTGGATGGTTGCGTCGACATGTTGAACTCGCCGGGAATAGTGGTCGCCGGAATCATTTCGAGACGGCGACCTGAAAAAGATTTCGATTACTTTACACTACCCCGCCAGTTCATCCGCACGGCGAGTTCCGGAAAAATAACCAGATGCGTCTGACCAAGATCAAAGTCGCTGGATTCAAATCTTTCGCCGATCCCACTTCCGTCGGCTTCCCGAGCAACCTCACCGGCGTCGTCGGTCCCAACGGCTGCGGCAAGTCGAACATCATCGACGCCGTGCGCTGGGTCATGGGTGAGCTGTCCGCGAAACATCTGCGCGGCGACAACATGACGGACGTCATCTTCAACGGCTCGGCTTCGCGCAAGCCCGTCGGCACGGCCTCCGTCGAGCTGGTGTTCGACAACAGCGACGGCAAGTTGTCGGGTCCCTACGCCGAGTACAACGAGGTGTCGCTCAAGCGGCAGGTCTCGCGCGACGGCTCATCGAACTACTTCCTCAACGGCGCGCGCTGCCGCCGCAAGGACATCACGCAGCTGTTCCTGGGCACGGGCCTGGGCTCGCGCAGCTACGCGATCATCGAGCAGGGCATGATCTCGCGCGTCATCGAGGCGAAGGCCGACGACATGCGCATGTTCGTCGAGGAAGCCGCCGGCATCTCGCGTTACAAGGAGCGCCGCAAGGAAACCGAGGCGCGCATCTCCGATACGCGCGAGAACCTCGAGCGCCTGCAGGACGTGCGCGACGAGGTCGACAAGCAGATCCGTCACCTGCAGCGCCAGGCCGCGACCGCGCGCCGTTACCAGGCGCTCAAGGAAACCGAGCGGCGACTGACCGCCGAACTACTCGCGCTGCGCCTGCGCGAAATCGATTCGGGCGCGGAAGTGCAGGACTCGGCGGTGCGCGAGTGGGAACTGTGCATGGAAGGCGCGCTCGCCGATCAGCGCGCGGCCGAAGCGGCCATCGAGACGCAACGTGTCTACCAGCACGAGCAGGCGGAGCGCGTGAACGCCGTGCAGGGCCGCTACTATGAAGTGGGCGCCGAGATCAGCCGCACTGAATCGAACATCACGCACACCCGCGAACTGCGCGATCAGCAGCGCAACGAACTCGCGAAAGCCCGCGCCACGCTGGCCGAGCTGAATTCGCACATCGAACGCGACGAGCGCGAGATCGCCTCGTTGCGGGCCGAGATCGAGAAACTCACGCCGGACCTGGCGCAGGCGCAGGCATCCGAGAGCGCGCTGAATGAGGCGCTGGTATCCACCGAACAGGCGCTCGCCGACTGGCAGCAGCGCTGGGAAGGATTCAATCGCGAGCAGGGCGCGGCGCACCAGACGACGCAGGTGGAGCGCGCGCGCATCGAGCAGCTCGAGAACCAGCTGCGCCGCCTCGCCGGACAGGCGGATCGCCTGGCCGTCGAGCGCGAGGCGCTGGTCGCGCAGGAATCGTCGGCTCTGCTGTCGCAGCTCGCCGAGAAGGAATCCCTGGCGCGCAGCACCGCGGACGAGTTGTCGCAGGCGCTGAATGTCGCGCTCGACCGCTCGCAGAAGCTGCGTGCCGCGCAGTTCGACGCCGAGGGCCGCCTCGAGACCGCGCGCGGCGAGCGCGAAAAGCGTCGCGCCGAAGTCGTTTCGCTCGAAGCGCTGCAGAAGGCGGCGCTCAATCGCGCGGACTCGCGCACCGGCGAATGGCTCAAGTCTTCGGGCCTCGCGGCCAGGCCACGCCTCGCCGCGCAGCTCAATGTCGCCGCGGGCTGGGAACGCGCCGTCGAAACCGCGCTCGGTGACTACCTCGAGGCGCTGTGCGTCGAGGAGCTCGACCAGGTCGCAGACGTGTTGCCGGGCCTGTCGGTTGGCCGCGTCTCGCTGCTGCAGGGTGGCGAATTCATGAACGCCGACGGCAACGTCGGCATGTTGTCGAGCGTGGTCAGCGGGCCGTCGGCGATCGTGCGGCTCCTCGCGCGCGTGCGCCTGGCCGAAACGCTGGGCGAGGCGCTGGCGCTGCGGCGTGATCTCGCCGGCGACGAATCCGTCATCACGCGTACGGGCGAGTGGATAGGCCGCGACTGGCTGCGCGTGAATCGCGGCGGCGATCCGCATTCCGGCGTGCTCGAGCGCGAGCAGCGCCTGAAGCAGGTGCGCGTCGAACACCAGGCGAGCGAAGAATCCGTGCGTGAGCGCGAAGCCGAGCTCGCCGCGTGCCGCGAACAGCTCGCGGTGGCGGAGCGCGAGCGCGATGCCGCGCAGGGCCGCATCCAGGGCGCGCACCGCGATCACGCCGATCTCCTGGGCCAGCTCGAAGGCGAGCGCGCGCGTTCGCAGGAATCCACCGTGCGCCGTGAGCGCCTGGAAGTGGAAGCCGCCGAGGTCGCCCGCGAACTCGACATCGGCAAGGACACGCGGGCGCGCGCGCGCGCCGAGCTGGACCGCGGCCTCGTGGCGCTCGATGCGCTCGACGCGCGCCGCGCCGAGCTCGAAACCGAACGCGAAGAGCGCCGTGAAGCGGTGCAGGGCGCGCGCGGCCGGGCGCAGGCCGCGCAGCTCGCCTGTCGCGACCTGCTGATCCGCATCGAGTCCCGCCGCTCGAGCGAAAGCTCGATGGGCGTGGGCCTCAAGCGCATGGCCGATCAATGCACGCAGACGCAGGCGCGCGCGACCGAGCTCGAATCGGCGCTCGCCGACGGCGATCTGCCGATCGTCGAGCTCGAAGGCAAGCTCAAGGATTTCCTCGCGCGCCGCCTCGAGATCGAAACCGAACTCGCCACCGAGCGCCGTGCGCTCGAAGAGGCGGACGGTGCGCTGCGGGACCTCGACGAAAAACGCCTCGATGCCGAAACGCGCGTCAACGAGGCGCGCGTGGGTGTCGAGCAGGCGCGCCTCGTCGCGCAGGAATCGCGCGTCCGGCGCGAAGGCCTCGTCGAGCAGTTCGCCGCGACCCGCTTCGAACTACCGGAGATCCTCGCGGGTCTTGCCGCCGATGCCGCCGTCCCGGCCTGGGAAGAATCGCTGACCTCGGCTCGCACCGATCTCGAGAAGCTGGGGCAGGTGAACCTCGCGGCGATCGACGAACTCAAGGAGTCGAGCGAGCGCAAGGAATACCTCGATCGCCAGTTCGCGGACGTGTCCGCGGCGCTCGCGACGCTCGAAGAAGCCATGCGCAAGATCGACAAGGAAACGCGCACCCGCTTCGAGGACACCTTCAACCGCATCAACAACGGCCTGCAGGAAAAATTCCCGAAGCTGTTCGGCGGCGGTCACGCCTACCTGGAACTGGTCGGCGAGGATCCGCTGGCCGCGGGTGTTGCCGTCATGGCCCGCCCGCCCGGCAAGCGCAACAGCAGCATTCACCAGCTCTCGGGCGGCGAAAAGGCGCTCACCGCGGTGGCGCTCGTGTTCTCGATCTTCGATCTGAACCCGGCGCCGTTCTGCCTGCTGGACGAAGTCGACGCGCCGCTCGATGAGCACAACGTCGGCCGCTTCTGCGATATCGTGCGGCAGATGTCCGAGCGCGTGCAGTTCATTTTCATCACCCACAACAAGGCGACCATGGAGCTGGCGTCGCAGTTGCTGGGCGTCACCATGACCGAACCGGGCTGTTCACGTCTCGTGTCCGTCGACGTGGACGAGGCGGTACGGATGGCCACTGCCTGAGCGCGCAGGACATGCCCGAACTACGCATCATTCTTCTCGTAGTCGGCGTGATCTTCGTCGCGGCGATCGTGGGGTACGAATGGTGGCGTGCGCGCGGCAGCCGTCCCGCCCCGGCGGCGGCTTCTGAGCCCTCGCGCGAGCGGGAGACGGTGCGGCCGGCGCCGGCGACACTCCCGGAAATCCATGTCGTCCGCGAGTCGCGCATCTCGGTCGACGACGCGCTGCCCGTGATCGAGCTGCAGCGCCAATCGCCTACGGAACCGGCGCCGGCGTTCTCCGCCGGCATCGCGGTGTCGAAAGAGGTCGCTGTCGATGCCGCGGCGGAATCGCCCACGTCGACACAGGCCATCCTGCGCGCGCACGACGGGCCGTATCGCGGTCAGGATGACGAGGTGTCCGAAGTACGCGTGTACGAGGAGCCGCCGCCGTCGCGCGGACCACAGCTCGTGCTGGCGTGGCCGAAGGAAGAAGAGCGCCGCATCGTCACGTTGCGCGTGATACCGCAGACCGAGCCGCGCTTCCTGGGTCGCGCGCTGCGACAGACGTTCGCGGCGGCCGGTTTCTGGCACGGTCCGCTCGACATCTATCATCTGCCCGACGAGAACGGGCGCGTGGTGATCTCCGCCGCGGGGCTCGCCCAGCCCGGGACTTTCGATCCTTCGATCATGGATTCGCAGCGTTTCTCCGGCGTCAACCTGTTCGCCGTGTTGCCGGGTCCCATACCCGAGAGCGAAGCATTCGATGAGCTCGTGCATGCCGCGCGGCAACTCGCCGAACGACTGGAAGGCCGGATCACCGATCAGCACGGCGAGGAACTCACGGCGCAGCGCATCGCGCGTCTGCGCCAATCGCTCGAGGCGGCGCCGCAGGCACGAGTCGCCGGCGACGCGTGAGCGGCGGTCCCGCCGCGCGCGCCGCACGGCTGCGCGAGGAGATCACGCAGCACGACTACCGCTACTACGTGCTGAACGAGCCGGCGGTGCCGGACGCCGAATACGACCGGCTCATGAAGGAGCTGCAGGCGCTCGAAGTCGCCCACCCGGAGCTCGTCACGCCGGATTCGCCGACGCAACGCGTCGCCGGCATGGCCGCGGCGCAATTCGCGGAGGCGCGCCACACGATCCCGATGCTGTCGATCGACAACGGGTTCACCGAGGACGACGTGCGCACGTTCGACCGCAAGGTGCGCGAACGACTGGGCGTCACGGGCCCCATCGAATACACCGCGGAGCCCAAGTTCGATGGCCTCGCGATCTCCGTGTTGTACCGGGACGGCGCGCTCGCACGCGCGGCGACACGCGGCGACGGCGTCACGGGTGAGGACGTCACTGCGAACGTGAGAACCATTCGCGGCGTGCCGACGCGCCTGCGAGGCAACCCGCCCGCGGTGCTCGAAGTGCGCGGCGAGGTGTTCCTGCCATTCGCGGGCTTCGAGAAGATGAACCGCGACGCCGCCGCGCGCGGGGAAAAGACCTACGTCAATCCGCGCAACGCCGCCTCGGGTAGTTTGCGCCAGCTCGATCCGCGCATCACCGCTTCACGACCGCTCGACCTGTTCTTCTACGCGGTGGGCGTGGTGGAGGGCGGCGCCATTCCCGAGCGCAACAGCGAGCTGGCGGTGCGGCTCCGGGAATGGGGCCTGCGCACCAGCGTCGAGCTCAAACTCGTCTCCGGTGTCGAGGGTTGCCTCGAGTATTACCGCGACATCGGCGCCCGCCGCGCGAAACTCCCGTTCCAGATCGACGGCGTCGTCTACAAGGTCGACAGCCGCGCCGACCAGGAGAAGCTCGGCTTCGTCTCGCGCGCGCCGCGCTGGGCGCTCGCGCACAAGTTTCCGGCCGACGAGGAAATGACGATCCTCGAAGGCGTCATCTTCAACGTCGGCCGCACGGGCGCGCTGACGCCCGCCGCGAAGCTCAAGCCGGTATTCGTCGGCGGCGTCACGGTCAGCAACGCGACGCTGCACAACATGGACGAGGTGGAGCGCAAGGGTTTCAAGATCGGCGACACCGTCATCGTGCGCCGCGCGGGCGACGTGATCCCGGAGGTCGTCCGCTATCTACCGGACCGGCGTCCCGCGGATGCGAAGCCCATCGTCATGCCGGCGGTTTGCCCCGTGTGCGGCTCACCGGTCGTGCGGCTCGAGGATCAGGCCGTCTACAAGTGCACGGGAGGCCATCTCAAGTGCAAGGCGCAGCGCGCCGAGTGGATTCTCCACTTCGCGGGTCGGCGCGCGATGGACGTCGAGGGGCTGGGCGAGCGTCTCGTCGAGCAGCTCGTCGACGACGAGCGGCTGCGCACGCCGGCCGATCTCTATTCGCTCACCGAAGCCGAGCTCGGAGCGCTCAAGTTCGTCTCGGCCAATCCGGAAGAGGGCAAACCCGCCGAGCGTCGCTTCGGTGAGAAGAACGCCGCGAATCTCTTCAAGGCCATCGAGAAGAGTCGCAAGACCACGCTGCCGCGACTGCTGTTCGCGCTCGGGATCCCGCAGGTGGGCGAATCCACCGCGCGCGCGCTGGCGACACAGTTCGGTGATCTCACACCTCTCATGCATGCGGATGCCGCGACGATCGAGGAGACGCCGGACGTCGGGCCCATCGTTTCGGCGGAAATCGCGAAATTCTTCGCCGACCCCGGGTATCGCGCCGTGGTCGACAAGCTCGTCGAGAAGGTGAGCTGGGATCCCATCACGGTGGTCAAGTCCGAGGGACTGCCGCTCGCCGGACTCACGTTCGTGATCACGGGCACGCTCGCGGGCATGCAGCGTGATGCGGCCGAGGACACGCTGCGCGAGCTTGGCGCGAAGATTTCCGGCAGCGTTTCGAAGAAGACGAGCTTCCTCGTGGTCGGCGCGGATGCGGGTTCGAAGCTGGCCAAGGCGCAGGCGCTCGGCGTGCGCATCCTCGACGAAACCGCGCTCGAAAAAATCCTGGAAACGAAAAAGCCGCCGGACCCGGTGTAACCCGGTTCCGGCGGCCGATGAATCGTCAGTTCGCGGCGGGTGTCGCCGGCGCGCTTGCCGGTGGCGCTGGCGCAGCCGCGGCGGGCGCCTCCGGAGCCGGTGCGCTCGCAAGCGGCGGCTCGATCTTCGCGGTCTTCAGCATCTCGTCCGAGTGCGCCTTGAACTTCTTGCCCAGCACGATCTGGTTGAGCTGATCCTTCACGGCATCGAAGGCGGGCGGCGTCCGGTCGCGCGTGTTCGTGAGCTGGATGACGTGCCAGCCGTACTGCGTCTGCACGGGGGTCTTCGTGTAGTCACCCTTCGCGAGCAGCGCAACCGCGTCGCTGACGGGCTTCAGCATCTGGTTGGGCGCGAACCAGCCGAGGTCGCCGCCGTTCTTCGCGGAGTCCTTGTCGAGCGACAGCCGCTTGGCGAGGCCGGCGAAATCCTGGCCGTTCTTGAGCTGCTGGATCACCTTCTGCGCCACGTCTTCGCTGCTCACCAGGATGTGCCG